>CAXBFU010000023.1:0-63933 GCA_963975205.1 uncultured Flavobacteriaceae bacterium
TTCTAACAATTGCAGCCATTCGTGAAAAAATTAGATATTCTAATGTACCACCAGCATTAAGAGGTTTAGGGATTACATTTATTATTACTGGTTTAATGGCCATTGGATTCATGAGTTTTGGAGGTATGTTAACTGGAGACGATGAAGAAGCAAAAGAAGAAAAAACAGCCCAAGTTGACACTGTAATTAAGGATGCCAACAAGGAGGAGTTAGCTAACAATATAAAAGTAAATGAATAGCATGATATTAGCCGCAAGTACTTTAGGGACTGTAATAGCAACTATAATTGCGTTTTTAGTTGTTACGTTATTATTAGTAATATTGTTATTGGTCGTTAAACAAAAATTATCACCATCAGGTCCCGTAAAGATCAAGATAAATGATGAACGTGAAATTGAAGTCGCCTCGGGAGATACTTTATTAACAACTTTAAGCGCACAAAAAATATTCTTGCCATCAGCTTGTGGAGGTGGTGGAACTTGCATACAGTGTGAATGCCATGTGTTAGAAGGTGGAGGAGAGGCTTTACCAACCGAAACACCTCACTTTACACGTAAAGAACTACAACACGGTGTACGATTGGCTTGCCAGGTTAAGGTAAAGCAGGACATGGAAATTACCATTCCTGAAGAAGTTTTTGGAATCAAGAAATGGGAAGCAACTGTTGTACGTAACTATAACGTAGCATCATTCATTAA
Organism: uncultured Flavobacteriaceae bacterium; assembly: GCA_963975205.1. GTDB lineage: Bacteria > Bacteroidota > Bacteroidia > Flavobacteriales > Flavobacteriaceae > Pontimicrobium. The sequence continues at coordinate 699 of CAXBFU010000023.1, forward strand.
AGAATTTGTTGTTGAAATCCCTGAGGATATGGGCTACAAAGCTGGAGGATACATTCAAATTGAAATTCCACCATGTGAAATAAAATATTCCGATATGGATATTACGGCACATCCCGAAGAACATGAAACACCAGATAAATTTCAAGCCGAATGGGATAAATTTGGTCTTTGGCCATTAGTGATGAAGAACGATGAAACAGTAGAGAGAGCCTACTCAATGGCTTCTTATCCAGCTGAAGGGCGTGAGATTATGCTCAACGTTCGTATTGCGACGCCACCTTGGGACAGAAATAAAAATGGCTGGATGGACGTAAACCCAGGTATAGCATCATCTTATATTTTTGCTCAAAAACCAGGCGATAAAGTGACTATTTCAGGACCTTACGGTGAGTTCTTTATCAATGAGTCAGATTCAGAAATGCTTTATGTAGGTGGTGGTGCAGGTATGGCGCCAATGCGTTCACACTTGTATCATTTATTTAAAACCTTAAAAACCGGTAGAAAAGTAACCTATTGGTATGGAGGACGTTCTAAACGTGAATTGTTCTATTTAGAGCACTTCCGTGATTTAGAAAAAGATTTTCCAAACTTTAAATTTTACTTAGCATTATCTGAACCTTTACCTGAAGATAATTGGAAAGTTAAAACAGATATTAATGATGAGTCTGGTGATGGTTTTGTTGGCTTTATTCATAATTGTGTGATAGATAATTATTTGAATCACCACGAGTCTCCAGAAGATATAGAATTATATTTCTGTGGACCTCCATTAATGAACCAGGCAGTTCAAAAAATGGGTGAAGATTTTGGTATTCCAGACGAGCATATTAGATTTGATGATTTTGGAGGTTAGAATTCCTGTGAAGGCAGGAATTTCACGATAGAAAATCTGAAACTAAATATAGATTCCTGCCTTCGCAGGAATTTTAAAACCCAATACGAAAGTGTTGGGTTTTTAGCTGTTTTATATTTAAAAACGTCATTTTCTTTATTTAATACTTAGTATTATTTCAATTTTATTTAGCGACTCAAGCCTTTAAAAAAAAAGCGTAACAAATAATTAAAATTATCGTCTCATTTGTAATGAGACTTTTTTTATATTTTGAACATTAACTAACCGTTATGAAAACCAAAACTATTTTTTATTCTTTACTCTTTGTACTCACTTTTTTAAGCTGTTCTAAAAGCGTTAATTATTCACAAGAATATATGGATAACACTTCTGGACGTTATTTGTATAATCAAGACGATATTATTGAAGTTTATTATGAAAATAATAAAATGTATTTTAAATGGCGAGGTGCCGAAAAAATAAGCCCAGTAGTTTTGGATGAAAAAACATTTATTTTAATCGAGATGAATCAAAAGTTCCGTTTTTTGCAACACACTGAAACGCAAGAACGATATCTTGCTAAAATTCCTAAGGAAAATGAAAATCTCATTTCATACGATTATATAAAAGTAGCAGATTCTTTTAAAACACCAAGCATGCATATTAAGGATAAGGAATATAATCAAGCACTTCTAGGTTATTTAGAAATTCAGAAACAAGATTCTACAAGTTTTTTAATTGAAGAAGGGTCTTTTAATAGTCGAGGATATCAATTTTTAAGAGATAAAAAGTATGACGATGCTATTGGTGTCTTTAAGATAAATGTTGCACTATACCCTGAAAGCAGTAATGTTTACGATAGTTTGGCCGATGCTTATGTAAGGAGCGGTGATAGTCTTCAAGCCCATAATAATTATAAAATAGCATTACAACTTAATAGCGAAAATAGAAGAGCAAAGCAATTTACCGAAGATTATAAAAGGAAGTATTTAGATTAAATGCGTATCAATCGCTAATAAAATATATAGGTGTTTATTTTTCATTATACCAACGGTATTTTTCTAAAGAAGTCAATCATGTTTGTATGTTTTTGACCCACCCCTTAATCCCCTCCCAAGAGGGGAAAATGTAATGTGTTATTTTAATGAATTTAATCAGGTAAGATGTTTAAATTATAAGCATTGTTTAATGAGGTTATTAAGTTTTCTGCTAATCTTAGTTGTTCTATATATTCGGCTTCTGTTTTTAATCTGTACATTTTTATTCCTGCAATTAAATTTTTTAATTCAATAGTTGAATCTTCAGGAATCTTTAAGAATAGTTCCTGGTTTAAAGGTAAATTAAATCTAATATTAGCCATAGCTTCAACGTTCATCCCTTTCCAAATAATATTCGCCATTAGCCAAGAGGTTTCATCTTCGGCATTAGACCAATAAGTAATTTTTTTTAATTGCATGTCATAAGCATTGAGCTGATTTGCAAGCGATTGATCAAATAATTTTAAAGATCCAGAGGTTACGATTTGTTGGTAGGTGCCTGTTGTTGGAAAAAAGGGATTAGATTGCCCAACAATATTGAAGCTTTCATAAATACGTTTATTATCCCACTGCTCCTTAGGCTGAGATATTAAAGTTAATAAGGTGTCGCAACTTCTTATTTTTTCTTTACTAAAGGTTAGTGCGGTTTTTAAAAAATCAACATCTTTATTTAAATCTTCAATCAGTGATTTAGCTAATATAGTTGCCGTATTATTTTCTTTTTTTTGTTCGTTCCAATTGTTGATGCTTAACGCAATAAGAATACCAATAACCACGAGTACTATTTCGCCAATAGCATATTTAAAGTATTTGCCTGTTTTTCCAGTTTCCATGAGGTTGTATCGTATTTTTCTAAAAAACTTTATCATGTTTGTATGTTTTTGCCCCACCCCTTAATCCCCTCCCAAGAGGGGAAAATGTAATGTATTTTTCTAAAGAATTTAATCATTGTTTCAATTCTGCTTTAAGGATTTTTCTAAGTTTATGATTAGCTTCAGTCAGTGCTCTTAAATTTTGAAACCCAGCAGATATCTTTATCCTAAGTTCATATAATATTTGCTCAAACTCTGGTGTATTAAATTGTTTTGCTAATGCTTCATAATTAATAGAATTTCTGGTATCTACTTCTTGATATCGTTTTTCTACATATACATCTTCTAAGTTCATTAGATTATTTCGTGTAATGTATGGCCTAACCATATCTGCTTTAAGTTTTTCAAAAAAACCTACAATTCGCTCTGCCTTTTCTTCTTCTTTAAAATAATCAATAATAGCCTCTCTTATTATATCATTTGAAATCCCATCTACTTTATTTTGATAATTATCTTTAAATGTGGGGTCAAAATTAACGGACCACCTAAAGATGCCATAACGAATATTTGGGTCGTAAGTAGCCTTACCTATCATGGTATTGTAAAGATTATAATGGATGTCTTCATGTATTCTAAAAACACTATCAACTTTATGTATGAGGTTTAATTCACTATCTAAATTTTCTAATAATTTCACATACAATTCTTGCTCTTGTTGTTGCGTTTTTTGTAATTCATTCCAATTGTTAATGCTCAAAGCAATTAAAATCCCTATAACCACCAGTACAATTTCACCAATGGCGTATTTAAGGTATTTGCCAGTTTTATTTTCCATAAGGAGAGATTTACGAATATGACGAAAGAATTTAATCATTCGGTATATGCTTTCGTTATTTCTATAATTTGGTCTATTAAGACATCTGCCTTTTCAATTTCTTGAAAATTCATTTGGTGCAAGAATAAAAAGTTGTCCAACAAATTTTCGTATTCTAATGATTGGAATAATGGATCATATGGCTTTTTTAATTTAGATTTTCCAGTCCATTCATAATTACCATTTATATCCATTTCTTTTAGTGAGATGTATTTAGACATGATGGGTAAAATTTTGTCGTAGCTCCAATTGTCTAAAGCACGCTCTCTTATATTTACAGCGTCTAATTGCGCTTGCCATTGATATAATAGTTTAATGATATCTTTATCTCTAATAATATTCAAACGTCCACCTTGTGTGATATTTAAAATACTTTGCGACGAAGAAGTAAACTGTGCTGCTGGTAGAGATTTGTAAAATATACTATCTAAATTGTGTTTTTGTAATTCGTTAACGTCACTACCCATTAAGGCCATTATTGCCTTATTAGCTTTCATAGCGCCTTTAATGGTGGTTATATTTGTAGTTGAAAGTGTTTTGTTTTCTAGAAACTCGTCATGCAAATTTGATAAAATGGTTTTTTCTTCAATTCTATCTAATCGTTTTTGATTCCAACTATTTATTTGTAATGCTAGTAAAATACCAATCATTACTAGAAATATTTCACCAATGGCGTATTTAAGGTATTTACCTGTTTTGTTTTGCTCCATAAGGTTGTATCGTATTTTTCTAAAAAATTTAATCATTTGTTTGTTCACCTATTAAAATTTCAATCGCCTTTCCAGACATTTTTTTTATCCTTTTACCTCTTATTTTTATAAAATGATAGAGCTCAAAATTGTTTTTAAACTTTAAATTTTGGTGTATTAACCAATTTATCTTATCATTCTCATTTGCAGACCTACCAATTTTTTGATAAAAATCATCTGGATATCCCAAATACTTATCTTTTTCAACACCTTCTGCAATTGACTTGCTAACTACTTTTTCTATAATTATGACTAGTTGCTCTTGTTCAGATTCGAGTTGAATTAATATATTTCGTTGTTTACTAGTTAATAAATTAGAATTGCCTGAAGTTTTCATGTCTAAAAATGTATGGTTTACAGGAAAATACCTATAAAAGTATGATTCGGTATTTTTAGAACTATCAATTAATTTATCAATAGTATTACCTTGATTAAAAAAACTTAAATAGTTTGAAATATTGGCACTGTCTGTTTCAGTTTTTATAATTAATTCATTGATGTTTAATGTGTCCTTAACAAGATCATTTATAATTTGGTCTATATATACTTGAGATTTAATCTTTGTCTTCCTTTCTTCATTCCAATTATTCACTTGAAGCGCTAATAAAATTCCTACCATGACCAGAAGTATTTCACCAATAGCGTATTTAAAGTATTTGCCTGTTTTTCCTGTTTCCATAAGATTGTATCGTATTTTACGAAAGAATTTAATCATGTTTGTATGTTTTTCACCCACCCCTTAATCCCCTCCCAAGAGGGGAAAATGTATTGTATTTTTCTAAAGAATTTAATCATAGAATAATGTATTGTCATCCTGAACTTGATTCAGGATCTCATTAATTGTGGATTCCGCATCATGTGTGGAATGACAAAATGTTTTGCTTTGTTCCATAAGGTTGTATCTAATTTTTCTAAAGAATTTTATCATTGCTCATCAACATTGTTAGTGTTTTTTTGTTCCTTTAAATAGCGAGCCACAACTTTTATAATCACTCGTAAAATTAAAGCTACAGCCACAACATATATGATGGTTTTGGTTTCCATAATTTGCTAAAACTAGTTTTTTATGGCTTCTCTTTGGTATAATTCTTTGGAAGCTTCTTCGTACTTATCACCATTATTCCAAACAGGAGTTGCTAAATCGTTGGCAATGTTTCGTCCAGCCAGTATGTAAGCTCTAAAAAACTTTAAGAGATAATCATAATCTAAAGTATGTGCTTCGTCTCCTGGTCTGTGATAATATTTAGTTACATCGCCATTAAATGCAGTAAAACCTAAAGAGAATGTTGGTGCAGGAATGCCTTTTTTAGCAAAGTTTACATTATCACTTCTATCAAATAAGCCTTGTTCTTTTGCAGGATCTTCAATGGCTTTTAGCCCAAAAGTTTCAGCAGCGCTAAAAATATTGTTTTCGGCAGTGGTTCTTGTCAAACCTATAACAGAGATTAATGATGTATCGTTATATCCAGCGTTATCACTATTAAAGCAATATACCATTTGGTTAAGAGGTAATACAGGATTTTCAACATAGTATTGACTTCCTAAAAGCCCTTTTTCTTCTCCAGTAAATAAAATAAAGAGCGCAGAACGTTTTGTTGGGTATTTTGCTAAATTTTCAGCCATTGCTAAAACCGTTGTTGTTCCAACTGCATTGTCTCTAGCTCCATTATAAATAGTATCACCAGTTTCGTCTGGAGCACCAATGCCAACATGGTCATAATGAGCTGAGTAAATAATATATTCGTTTTTAAGTTTTGGGTCAGTACCTTCTACAACACCAATGACGTTTTGAGATATAACTGGCTCTTCCAGTTTTTCACCAATAGTTATTTTGGAGCTAATGGTTTTAAGTGTGCTTAGTTGTTCTGCTATTTTACCTTCTATATCCAACGCCCAAACGTAGGTAAGGTCATTGCTATTGTTATCACTTTCTCCTAAGTCAACAGATAAGCTTGGTTCATTAAAATTATGGTCAATAAAGCTCCACATATTATCATCGGTATTCAAGAGTTCTATAATTGCGGCCACACCATGTTCTTTAGCTAACTTTTGTTTTTGTCTTCGTAAACCAAAGGCAGCTCTGGTGTCGTTGGTTTCAGAGCTTCCAGCTTTTATCACAATCACTTTGCCATTTAAGTCTTTGTTAGTATAATCATCTACCAGACCATAGTTTAAATAGATGGCATTAGTATTTGATGTCATTGCAGAGACATCAAGAAAAACAAAATTTGATATGGCTTGATTGTTAATGTTAATTGAAGCCTCTTTTGGTGGAGACACACGTTTTAGTTTTACTTCTTGGTAATAGGTTTCTGTTTTTGGGTTTGGTTTCACACCATAACCACGAAGCGTATTTGCTAAATATGATGCAGCTATTTTAAGTTCTGGTGTGCCAGTTGCTCTCCCTTTAAGGGCATCGTCTGCTAGAAAATAAATATGACCTTCGATATCACTTTTACTAACGGTTTCTTTTACTTTTTCAATTTCGGTTTGTGCTGTTAACGCAAATACGCTAACAAGCGAAAATAATAATGCTAATTTTTTCATGTGTGTTTATTTCTGTTGTTTATATGTGTTTTATTAATTATCCCATTTTGCCATCTCCATCAATGTCTTGAACAATATGTGTTTCAAGAGCGACCAAAGTTTTTTTAAGTAAGGTGCGTGTTGCGCTTAAATCTTTTTCAAGTTGCTCAACACGATCTTCTAAGCTGTTGGCTTGTTTTTGTTGTTTTTCTAATTCGTCTTGTTGTATTAAATCCCAAAATATTCCCATGGTTTCTCTTTGTATTGGTTAGTTTATTTATTGTCTTGATTGTAATTCTATATCGATGTCTTGTATTAGATTTTTAATTGAATTCATTATGGCTTTATAAAATTCAAAGCCTCTTTTGCGCTGTCTAATAATCATGCTCAATAAATTCTTAAATTCTTCATTTTGCTTTAGATTTTCAAAATCATTAGGCCTTGAAAGAAATAAGGATTCGTGGTGTAATCGCCTGATATGTTTTGAGAAAAAAGGTGTTACTACAGTTTGATTTAGATTCCATTCACTTTTGTCATAGTCATTTACAAGAATGGAGAATTTTACTTCATGCATATCTACAATTGCATTTTTGAGAGTTTCGTTACTAATAATATCTAAACCTTTGGATTGTAAAGAGTTATAAGCAGTAGATGTTATGAATGGACCACCCCAAAATGTCAATCGACCAAAAGCATCATCTAGTTCGTTGTTATATGGAAGGTTGTTATTAATATACTCTTCAATTTTAAGATATTGCTTAACATCTTGATGATTTAACAATGTGTCGTTTTCAAAGTTGAATAAGTTAGTTTCAAGATTTGTTTTAATATCAAAAAGTAGTTTTAGTTCTTCATTTTGTAGTTTTCTATTCTCATTCCAATTATTAATACTTAATGCAATTAGAATACCAATCACCACAAGCACGATTTCACCAATAGCGTATTTAAGGTATTTACCAGTTTTGTTCTCAGAAATTAATTGTAGACGAATGCGCCTGAGGAATTTAATCATGTACTTACAATATATGTAAGCAGTTTTAGTAAAAGTAGTTTTGGTTGGTAATAGCATTTAAAGTTAAACAATTTTTTATTCTCACGAAGCTGTGAATCTCAAATTAAACATAGCCAGTCATTATTCATTTCTTATTTTTGCAACATGAGCATAGTATTAACAGAACAAGAATTGCATAATCTAGCCATGAATCTTGTTGGTAAAGATTTAGAAAAACGTGGTTTTGAGTTTATTGCAGTAAATAGTAAACTTAAAAAGCATCCACAGTTTGTGTGTATCGATAAAACGAATCAGTACTTTTTTGTAATTGTACGCGCTGTAAAACTTCCGGAAAACCCAAACAATTACGACGTGGTTTGGATGGAAACCTTTAAAAAACATGCTCGCGAGAAAGATGCTAAAGTACTTTATGCTGGCGTTGCACTTGGTAACCCTGATGGAGAGGAATTACCAGTTTATTTAAATGAAGAATATTTGTGTGAGTATAATGGTATTCAGTTTATAGAAACTAATTTTAATTAAAATGAAAAACATAGTTAAGTATTTATTATTGGTTTTAGTAATCACGTCTTGTAAAGATGATATGCAACATAAACGCCTTGTAGGTAATGTTTTTGGCACTTCTTATTCAGTACAATATGCTGCTTATGAGACTAATGTTAAATTTCAAGAACAGTTTGATAAGTTGTTTTATATTATAAACAAATCGATGTCAACTTATCAAGTTAATTCCATTATTTCTAAAATAAATAGAAATGAAGAAGTGTCTATCGATTCACATTTTAGAAAAGTTTTTGATGCTTCAAAAGAGATCTATAAACATGCCAATGGCGCTTTCGATCCAACTATTGGAGTATTGGTAAATGCCTGGGATTTTGGACCAGAAGGTGCTTTAAAGAATTTGGATGCCAATAAAATAGATAGCCTCATGCTTACAGTTGGTTTTGATAAAGTAGTACGAAAAGGAGATTTTATTGTTAAACAAAATGTGAATACTATATTGGATTTTAATGCCATAGCAAAAGGTTATGGCGTGGATGTTATTGCCAATTTTTTAGATACTCAAAATATTGAAAACTATTTAGTTGAAATTGGAGGAGAGATAAGGGCAAAAGGAATTAATGCCTCAAGTGGAAATCAATGGAAAATTGGTATAGAAAACCCAAATTTTAATGGCACACAAACTATAATGAAAGCGATATCACTAACCAATGAATCTATGGCAACATCAGGAACATATAGAAAATTTAAGGTGGACGAAAATGGCGACCGTTTTGCACATATTATCAATACAAAAACAGGGTATCCTAGTAAAACTAATTTGCTAAGTGTATCTGTTATTGCTGAAGATTGTATGACTGCTGATGCTTATGCAACAGCTTTTCAGGCAATGGGAATTAAAAAAATAACAGAGTTTTTAAAGACACATCCAGAACTGAAAGTGTTCGTGATATTTGAAAATGATAATAAGCAATTAGAGACACTATCTTTAAATGGGTTTCCTGATGAGTGATAAAGTTAATGTAATGTCATGCTGCGCATGTCGAAGCATCTCATTTTAGATTCTTCACTCTGTTCAGAAAGACAATTATTTAAAACACACCGGAATAATCTCGCCTTTTGCTAAACAATACTTTGTAATTTCTTCTTCGGAAAGGGTTGCGGTATAATCAACTTCATTTACTTTAAAACCAATGGAGCGTAGTTTGTTAAAATAATCACGACCATAAATACGTACATGGTCGTATTGACCAAATATGTTGGCACGTTCTTTTTTGTCAATTATATTATCATCTTCAAAAGTAGTCTCTCGATTTAAATCTTGCGGGATTTGAAATATTCCCATACCTCCTGGTTTTAAGACACGATATAATTCTTGCATAGCTTTGGTATCATCAGGAATGTGTTCCAAAACATGATTGCATAAAATAACATCGTAGCAATTATCTTTAAAAGGGAGATTGCAAATATCTGCCTTAACATCTGCAATTGGCGACTCTAAATCGGTAGTTGTATAATCTAAATTTTCTAAATCTTTAAAATGTTTCAAAAAACATTGCTCTGGCGCAAAATGCAATACTTTTAATTTAGCTGTAAAGAAATTGGTTTCGTTTTGAAGATATAACCATAACAATCTATGGCGTTCTAAAGAAAGAGTAGAGGGTGACAGGGCATTTTCACGTTGCTTACCATAGCCATAGGGTAAAAAGTTTTTAAAAGATTTCCTGTCAATAGGATCGGTATAAGTATTTCCTTTTAAGAAGAAGGCTAAAAAAGGACGCGCTGTATAGCTTAACCTTATTAAAAAAGGTCTAGGTAAAAAGTTTAATATGAATTTAAAGAGTTGTTTCACTGAGATTCACAGAGTTTTCGCAGAGATTCACAGAGATGTTTTTTGTGTTTCATTGAGGTGTGTTTATAAATCGTTTTATTCCGTTTTTTAAAAGTTTTGTATGAAAATTTATAAGTAATCCTAATGGGTAATTTCCTAATTTTAAATATGTTAGTATTTGAGCAAAATGAACATCTGTAAAATACTCAACTGTTTTAAGTTCTATTACAATTTTGTTTTCTACAAGCAAATCTATTCTGTAACCATGATCTAAATTAATATCTTTATAGATAATAGGAAGCGCAATTTCTTTTTTTACGTTTAAATCTTTAGATTTCAGTTCAAAAAGCAAACATTCTTGATAGGCAGATTCTAATAATACAGGACCAAGTGCTTTATGGACTTTAATAGCACAACCAATAATTGTTTGAGTTAATTCAGTTTTCATGTTATTTCACAAAGATACACAGAGTTTTTTGAAGAGATTACAGAGTTGGTTAAGGTTTATTAAGTTATGCTTTTCTTAATAATGTTTTATCAAATTTAGTATTTTTTCTCGGCGTATCTTTGTGTTTCTCTGGGAACCTTTGTGAAATAACAAAATTAGTTTTCTAATTCATCATCAATTTTACTAGCTAATTCTTTAGATTGTTTAGTTAACCTTTTTGCATAGTTGTTTACACGATGTGCAAGTGTAAGTTCTAAATTGGCCAATCGATAATATTCTTCACTTTTTAAGTGTTTTAACATAAGCTTCTGATCAAATTCAGCTTCTAAATCTGGTTTTTCCCGGTTAAAAGGTTTGAGAGAATTTACGAAATTGATATAACCACTAACATAATCTTTTATGGAAACTTGAAATGCATTACTGGTTTCATAATAATTAGTAATATCATTTCTTAAACTGTCACTTTTAATATTTCTTAAATTACCTGTGCTTATAAGCTCGTTGTAAGTGTTTATATTAAGACTCCAATTTACATTTCCAAAAACACCTCCATAACCAATATCATTTAAAAATTGTAATGTATCTTTAATAATATAATTACCTTGGTAATAGGCTTTGCCCTTTTCAAGACATTCTACTTTACGTTTGTATCGATCGAGAGTAGATTGCTTAAGCAACACTTGATCAAATTCTATATCACTTTTTATTCTGGTGAGATATTCTTTTTCTAGAATACGGTCTTTTCTATATTCGTTCCAGTTGTTAATTTGTAAAGCAATTAAAATGCCAATAACTACAAGAAATATTTCACCAATGGCATATTTGATGTACTTGGATGTTTTGTTTTGTTCCATAAGAGTGTAACGTATTTTTCTAAAAAACTTAATCATGCTTCAAACTATATTTATAAGTAATCCTCTCGTACTGGAAAAAATATATCTGTTACTTTACAAAAGGATATTGCCCTAGCAGAGTGTGGTATATTAGATGGTATGGTAACGATCATGCCAGAGGTTAAAATAGTTACATTGCCATTTATTGTTAATTCCAACAATCCTTCTATAACATGTGTAGTTTGTTCGTGTATATGTGAATGGGTGGGTAATATAGCTCCTTGTTCTAATTCTACAAATCCAATAGTATTGTTTATTGTATGTACAAATTGTGCTTTAATTCCTGGAAACAATTCTTGTTGTTTAATTTCAGCTATTTGTTTTGACATAATTATAAAACCATTGGTTGTTTTCTAAATTCATTTTCTTCGTCACTTTCAATGCCTAAGGCTTCATAAATATAAGCAAATGTTGAAAGCAACTCTGGTTTACCATCGACAATAGCAACATCATGTTCAAAGTGTGCACTTGGTTTACCATCTAAAGTGGTAATGGTCCAGCCATCGCGATGTTGTTTAATACGATGTGTACCCATATTTATCATTGGCTCAATAGCAACTACCATACCTTCAATAAATTTTTTCCCACGACCTCTACGACCATAATTTGGCATTTCAGGATCTTCATGCATTTTTTGCCCAATACCATGACCAACAAGCTCTCTAACCACGCCATAACCATGAGATTCACAATACTGTTGAATGGCATAACCAACATCGCCAACTCTATTGTTAGCTTTAAATTCTCTAATGCCAACATAGAGAGATTCTTTGGTTACTTGTAATAGTTTTTTAGTTTCAGTATCTATTTCACCAACAGCAAAGGTATAGGCATGATCGCCATAAAAATCGTTTTTAATGGCACCACAATCAATTGAGATAATGTCACCTTCTTTTAAAGGTTCATTTGTTGGAAAGCCATGTACCACTTGCTCGTTTGGGCTCATACACAGCGTATTTGGAAAATCATACAAACCTAAAAACCCAGGAACAGCATCTTGTGAGCGTATATAATCTTCGGCCAATTTATCTAATTGTAATGTGGTAACGCCTGGTTTAACCTCTTTGGCTAACATGCCTAGGGTTCTAGAAACTACCAAAGCACTTTCACGCATTAGTTCAATTTCTTCTTTGGTTTTTACTATAATCATATTAAAAAAATAATGGCAAAGATACTAAAATTAAGCTGTAAATATTTTTTCCTTTTTTATGACATTTGACAGCTTTTTGCAGTAGGTTTATCAATAATTTTGTGCAATAAAATGAGTTATGAAATATAAAGCAGTAAGTGCCCAAGAAGCAGTTAAAATAATAAAATCGAACGATAAAGTTTACCTACAAGCAGCGGCTGCAGTGCCTCAATTGTTAATTAATGCTATGACCGAGCGTCATGAAGAATTGAGAAATGTAGAAATATGCCAATTACACACCGAGGGTGATGCGCCTTATGCAAACCCTGAATTGCGAGATAGTTTTCATGTCAATTCTTTTTTTGTTGGTAAAAACATACGACACACGTTAAAGGCAGGCAACGGTTCATATACACCAGTGTTTTTAAGTGAGTTGCCCTTGCTGTTTAAACGAAATATTATCGATTTACAAGTGGCGTTAATTCATGTGTCCGTTCCAGATAAACATGGTTATTGTTCTTTAGGTGTTTCGGTAGAGGCAACTTTGGCTGCCATTGATAATGCAGATTACGTGATTGCACAAGTAAATAAACAAATGCCCAGAACTCATGGAGCTGGTATTATTCATGTGTCGGAAGTAAATGCTTTTGTTGAGTGCGATGAGCCTTTGCCAGTTCATGGTATGACTGAACCTACCGAAATTGAAAATAAAATTGGAAACCACGTAGCAGAATTAATTGAAGATAGAAGCACTTTACAAATGGGAATTGGTAACATCCCTAATGCAGTACTATCAAGACTTTCCAACCACAAAGATTTAGGCTTGCATACCGAAATGTTTTCTGATGGCGTTATCGATTTAATATTAAATGATGTTATTAATGGCAATTACAAAGGGATTAACAGAGGAAGAGCTTTGGCTACATTCTTAATGGGTTCTAAGCGATTGTACGATTATGTGGATGATAACCCATTTATCGAGATGCGAGCATCAGATTATGTAAATAATGTGTCTATTATACAACAAAATAAAAAAATGGTGGCAATTAATTCGGCCATAGAGGTAGATGTCACTGGTCAAGTTTGTGCCGATTCTATTGGAGCAAAAATGTATTCTGGAGTTGGAGGGCAAATGGACTTTATTAGGGCTGCATCTTTGAGTGAAGGAGGAAAAGCGATTATTGCACTGCCATCAATTACCAATAAAGGAATTAGTAGAATAGTACCTTCACTTAAACCAGGAGCAGGTGTTGTAACAACACGCTCACACGTACATTACGTAGTTACCGAATATGGTGTGGCAAATTTATATGGGAAAACTATAAAACAACGTGTAAAAGCATTAACTGAGATTGCTCATCCCGATTTTAAAGAATCTATTGATAGACAATATTTTGATTTGGTAAGAAGCTAGTTATTTAAAAAAACTAAAAAACCCTTTTTTCTTTTTTGAACCTGAAAATTCAGGAGATTTGTTAGTGAGCTTTTGGTATATTTCTCCCCAACCTAAAATACCTCCTAGATTTCGATCATCAATAAAAATATCGGCATGTATTTTACGGCTTTTGGTATAATCGAACTGTTCCTCAGGAAAGCTTTTATTGACTGCATAAAACTCAATGCCATTGTCTTTGCAAAATTGCACTGCATCTTCTAGTTTTAGACCACTTCTATAAGTCCATAAAATTAACCTATGACCATCTTCTTGTAGTTTTTTTAAGGTTTCGAATGCAAAAATCCTAGATTTACCAATATCAGGATAATCATCTTCAACGATGGTGCCATCAAAATCTATAGCTATTGTTAAACGGTTATAAAGTTTCATTTTAACTGAAAATTTTGACTAAAGTAATGAATTTTGCGTCATTGCCTTAGGTTTCTCAATTCCAATCAAATCTAAAATGGTTGGAGCAATATCACCTAAAATACCATCTTTAATATTTTTTAAATCTTTATCAATTAAAATTACTGGAACAGGGTTGGTGGTATGAGATGTGTGTGGTGTACCATCTGGATTAACCATAGTTTCACAATTTCCATGGTCGGCAATAAGTAAAGTTGTGTAGTTGTTTTTAAGTGCAGAATTAACAACTTCTTCAACACATTTATCTACAGATTCACAGGCTTTTATTGCTGCTTCCATAACTCCAGTATGGCCAACCATATCGCCATTTGCAAAATTCAAACATACAAAATCTACCTCACTTTTTTCAAGTTCTGGAATAAGTGCATCTTTTAATTCAAAAGCACTCATTTCTGGTTTTAAATCGTAAGTTGCTACTTTTGGTGAATTACATAAAATTCTTTGCTCACCTTTAAAAGGTGCTTCTCTTCCGCCAGAAAAGAAAAAGGTAACATGAGGGTATTTTTCTGTTTCAGCAATTCGTAGTTGTTTTTTATGATGTTTTTCTAATATTTCACCTAAGGTATCTTTAAGATTATCTTTTTTAAAAACAACATTAATACCTTTAAAAGTTTCGTCGTAGTTGGTGAGTGTCACATAGTGTAGGTTTAATTTATGCATGTTATACTCATGAAAATCTTCTTGCGTTAAAGCCTGTGTGAGTTGTCTGCCACGATCTGTTCTAAAATTAAAGAAAATAACCACATCACCTTCAGAAATAGGAGCAATAGGTTTATTATTGTTATCTACTTTTATAATTGGTTTAATAAACTCGTCAGTAATATCGTTTTCATAACTTTTATGGATCGATTTTGGGATGTTATTTGATGGTTCTCCTTTTCCATAAACTAAAGCGTCGTAAGCCAGTTTAATGCGTTCCCAACGGTTGTCCCTATCCATTGCATAATAACGGCCAGTAACCGAAGCAAGTTGGGTAGGTGTATTCTCAATATGCTTTTCTAGCTCGGTAATAAAGCCATAACCAGATTTTGGATCCACATCGCGACCATCGGTAAAAGCATGAATAAATGTATTTTCTAAACCAAATTCGTTGGCTGCATCAATGAGTCCAAACAAATGATTTATATGAGAATGTACGCCTCCATCACTTACAAGCCCTAAAAAATGGACGTTTTTATTATGTGCTTTCGCATTAGTAAAAGCGTCAATAAGCATTGGTTCGTTTTGTAGTGTTTTGTTTTTTACTGCTAGATTTACTTTAACTAAATCTTGATATACAATACGTCCAGCACCTAGATTCATGTGCCCAACTTCACTATTTCCCATTTGACCTTCTGGCAAGCCAACATATAATCCATCAGTACGTAAACTGGCATTTGAATATTTAGTGTAAAGACTATCTATAAAAGGTGTACGAGCATTATCAATTGCTGAAACTTTTGGGTCTGGAGATTTTCCCCAACCGTCTAAAATCATCAAGATTACTTTTTTGTTCATGGTATATTAATTACTCTTCAAAGATAAAAACAATTCCGACGAATTGGAATTGTTTTTAGCATGGTTTATTAATAAAATACGATAACGTTTGCGCTATTGCCTGCTATATTTTTTGATAGCTTCTTTAATTTTTTCAACACGGTTTTCTGGATCTGGATGTGTGCTCATACGCTCAGGAGTCCTATTTGGTCCGGCTGCAGCTTTTAGAATTTCCATAACACCAATCATTTCTTCAGGGTTATAATTGGACTTAATCATAAACTTTACGCCTAGGTCATCACTTTGTAATTCGTCATCTCTACCGTAGCTCATGTTTAGCATTTGTCCAATGGCTGCTGCACCTTGTGCTGTATTTGGGTCGATGCCTACTGCAACACCATTTAAAACGCCTTGCATTAACCCTTGATTGGCTATTCTTTCGGCAGAATGCCTACCAACTACGTGCCCAATTTCATGACCTAAAACACCAGCTAATTGATCTTCATTTTCAAGTTTTGAAAAAAGCGCATAAGTAATAAAAATTTGTCCTCCTGGAAGCGCAAAAGCATTAATAGTGTTTTTATCGGCTAATAAGTGAAAGTCATATTTATAACCAGTTTGTTTTGCAATACTATTATTCACTAAGCGATTTCCAACTTGATCTACAAAAGTTTGATAATTTTCATTTGGATATAATCCTCCATGTTGTTGTGCCATTTGTGGAGCCGCTTGTAATCCCATTGCAATTTCTTGTGCTTCATTTAAGGCGATATGTTGTTTTTCACCTGTATATGGATTTGTTTCAGCACTAGAACAGTATTTAATAACAGCGAAAATTATGATTCCTACTCCAATTAATAATCTTACTTTACGATTACCTCTCATGGTTAATGTTTTATGTATCCTAAAAATACAAAAGTTTAAACTATATCAAAATTTTGACACTTTAGCCTTAATAAAGTCACGTGTATAAAAAACTTAAAAATGTATTTTTCTTTTCTCTAAATGGCACTTTCTATATATATTTGCAAATGTATTGCGGGAGTAGCTCAGTTGGTAGAGCGTCAGCCTTCCAAGCTGAATGTCGCCGGTTCGAACCCGGTCTCCCGCTCAAAAACCTTATTTTAATCGATGAGGTTTTTTTTATGGATAAAACCATTTGCTAGAAAACAATTAGGGTGAGAAGTTTATACTGAGCGCAGTCGAAGTGAACCCGGTCTCCAGCTCAAAAACCTTATTTTAATCGATGAGGTTTTTTTTATGGATAAAACCATTTGCTAGAAAACAATTAGGGTGAGAAGTTTATACTGAGCGCAGTCGAAGTGAACCCGGTCTCCCGCTCAAAAACCTTATTTTAATCGATGAGGTTTTTTTATAGAATATTCTATCTTAAAAAGTTAAGATTAGTATTTGTGTCTATTTCATAGGGTTCTTTACCAAACACAAAAACCCTTGCCGATAAAGGACCTTTTAAAACAATCTCTTCATTTGTAACTTTTAAAAAACTACCTTCTCTTAAACCAATTACAGGTTGTGTATTGAATTTATGAAATTCTTGTATTCTAGTTTCCCTAGTTTCACCCATGTGTGTACTTGATGGATCTGCATCTAAATAATGTGGATTAATATTAAAAGGTACAAAACCTAATGTTTTAAAACTTGGAGGATATACAATTGGCATATCGTTGGTTGTACACATGGTTAAGCCGCAAATATTACTTCCCGCACTGGTTCCTAGATATGGTGTGCCATTTAAGACCACTTTTTGGAGTGTGCTTATTAAATCATTTTTATATAGCTGATTAACCAATACAAACGTATTGCCACCTCCAACAAAAATACCCTTAGCATTATTCAATGCATCCTTTGGATTCGCAAACTCGTGTAAACCTCTTACAGTTTTGTTTATTTTGTTAAAAGCATCTTGGGTTTTTTTTGTATAATCTTTATGACTTATGCCGCCAGGTCTGGCATAGGGAATAAAAAGTATTTCAGTAGTACCCTTAAATAGTTCTTCTAAATCAGGTAATAAATAGTCTAAAAAACCACTTCCATGAACTGTAGAAGTGCTAGCAATAAAAATTTCTTTCATTTGATTAAATATTGTTGTAAATTTATGTAAATACTTTTTTTAACAAAAGTTTAAAAGCTATTTACATTTAATTAAGATAAGTAATCACTTACTTTATGCTATGAAAACTAATTTGACCATTTTACTATTTATATGCTTAACAAGCACGATTACTTTTTCTCAAGTTACAAACCGTACTGAAATTAAAGGAACTATTGTTGTTGATAGAAACGATAAAGAAGGTGTGACTGTATTTAACAGCTCATCAGGTGAAGGAACCATTACCGATAATGATGGAAAGTTTAGCATTGAGGTTGCTTTAAACGATCGCATTGAGTTTTCTGCATTACAGTTTGAAGATTTTACAGTTACAATAACAAAGCAAATGATTGATGTTAAAGAGATTACTGTGTTTTTGATAGAGCAAATCAATAAATTAGATGAGGTGCTTATTTTACCATATAATTTAACTGGGGACTTATCTTTTGATGCGAGTAATATTGAATTAATGAACCCTAATTTGGATGCACTGTATTTTGGATTGGGAAGTGTTGAAAAATTCGAGTTTACAGCTGACCATATTTCTGAAATTGAAAATATAGCCATAAATGAAACTAGATTGGTAAACGGTATTGATGTTGTAAATGTTTTTGGAAAATTATTAATCCCAATTTTTAAATCCAATAAAGCCAAAACAGAAGCTCCAACCTTTAAAAAGAGAGGCATTCTAGAAGTATATTCAAAAGAATATTTATCCAATGTACTAAGCATTAAAGATGAAGATGTTGTAAAGTTTATTTATTATGTCGAAGAGAATAACTTTGACCGTTCTTTATTAGACACAAGAAAGGAATTAGAATTTATATCCTATATTAAACAACAAGAAAAAAAGTTTATCAAAATTAAAAATGATAAAAACTAAAGTATTTTTTTTAGTTGTTTTCTCTTTTATTTTCTCCTCAATTTATTCGCAAACAGTTGAAATAGACGGCATCATTGCTGGAAATGCTGATGTCGAAAATATTCATGTAATAAATAAAACATCCAATAAATTTACTACTACAAATATGTTAGGCGCATTTACCATTCCGGTAAAATTGTCAGATACTTTAGTATTTTCTTCAATACAATATAATTTAAAATCGGTTTTAGTGACATTTAAAATTATTACTGAAAAAGAAATGATTGTTTTTTTAGAACAGAAAGTCAATAAGTTAGGCGAAGTTGTTGTAGGCAAAATACTCACAGGCAGTTTAGACTCGGACATTAAAAACTCCGACGCAGAGCGACCTATAGATTTTTATGATGTTGGCATACCTGGTTATACAGGAAAAACGAAAACCCAAAGCGAACGTAGGTTATACGAAGCTGATGCTGGTAAATATGTTACTATTAGTTTGGGAGTTAGTTTAAACTTAAATAAAATCTTAAACAAAGTTACAGGAAGAACAAAAAAACTCAAGGAACGGGTTAGAAAAGAACATAACGAGGTTCTTTTAGATAAAATAAAAGCAAATTTGGCAGAAGATTTTTTCATCACTTATCCCTTAGATGAATCACTACGAACAGACTTTTTCTATTTTTGCTCCGAAGATGAAAATTTTGAAAAACGTTGTAAAAACAAAAGCAATATTGAGGTTTTTGAATTTTTGGCAAAAAAAATGACTGCCTATAAAAACAATTTAAAATCAAAGGATAATTAATTTTATTATGGAACACTTTTTGAGAAGTAAACACTAGCAAATGATAACACAAAATAAGTACATTTGTTAAAAGCATTTAAAAAGAAAATAGCGATGAAAATAAATAGAGTATTGGTTTTTTTAATAGCAATACCTTTAATG
The DNA here is from genome assembly GCA_963975205.1 of uncultured Flavobacteriaceae bacterium. GTDB lineage: Bacteria > Bacteroidota > Bacteroidia > Flavobacteriales > Flavobacteriaceae > Pontimicrobium. The sequence goes on from CAXBFU010000023.1 coordinate 20,598, forward strand.
TCGTTTACCATAGCGCATAAGTACTATGTGAGCGTCACTGAGGTCGAGTATGTTAAAGAACAACAATCGGTACAAATAATTATGAGAATCTTTATTGATGATTTTGAAAAAATGCTGCGAGAAAGATACAATCAAAACATCACCCTAAATAATGGAAAAGATGAAACTCAAATAAATACTTATGTTCAAAAGTATTTAAACAATAAACTTCAAATATCGATTAACGATACAAAGAAACAATTCGAATTTATAGGAAAAGAATACGATGACGATATCCTATTTTGCTATCTAGAAATAACAGATGTTTTAGAGGTAAACACTTTCGAAATCGTTAACCAAGTACTCTTCGATATTTTTGATGACCAACAAAATTTAGTAAAGACAAAAATCAATTCTAAGCGTAAGAGTTTTATGCTCATCCCTCAAAATGATAAAGGAGTGTTAAACTTTAATTAGAGTACTAAAAACTATTCAAAATTTGTTAAATTCAGCAACTAAAATTTTAAACAACCATAGTAATTTTTACCTACAACTAGACTTAAACCAATAATTTTCAATTTTTTAAACAATTAAATAGTCACTAATGAAAAAATTTAAGTATTTCCTGCTTTCAGCTTTATTTGTATCGGTAGGCGTTTTTGCCCAAGAGCAAGAAAAACCTGATCGTAAACCAGGTCATGTAAACATTAATAAATTTAGACAATTGTATGATGAGTTTGCTACACCTAATATGTTTAGAACAGGATCTGGAGCTCCGGGATCTGCATATTATCAGCAACAAGCTGATTATAAAATGGATATAGAATTAAATGATGATAAAGCAATATTGTCAGGTTTCGAAACTATTACTTACACAAATAATTCACCAGATCAATTAAAGTTTTTATGGGTGCAATTAGATCAAAATATGAGAGCTAAAGATTCAAAAACCCCTTTAATTGAAAGCAGTGGTACTCAAAAATTACAACCAGCATCAAGTTTTTCCAAAAGTTATATGGAAGAAACTTTCGATGGAGGTTTCAATATTCAACAAGTTAGCGATGTTAGTGGTAAACCTTTACCACACATGATAAATGGCACAATGATGCGTGTTGAATTGCCTAAACCAATGAAAACTGGAGATAAATTTTCTTTTCAAATTAAGTGGTGGTACAACATAAATAATCACGTAAAAGATGGAGGCCGTTCAGGATTTGAATACTTTCCAGACACAGACAATAGAATTTATGTAATGGCACAATTCTACCCTAGAATGGCTGTATATAACGATGTAGAGGGATGGCAAAATTCACAGTTCTTTGGGCGTGATGAATTTGCATTGCCATTTGGTAACTTTGAAGTAAATATAACTGTTCCTGCAGATCACGTATTAGATGGTACTGGACGTTTAATGAATAGAAGCGAAGTGTTTAGCAAAGATATGATGAAACGTTTCGAAAAAGCTAAAAAGTCGTTTGATGAACCAGTAGAAATTGTGACTCAAAAAGAAGCTGAAGCAGCTGCAAAGAAAAAAAGCAAGCTGAAAAAAACTTGGAAATTATATGCTGAAAACGTACGTGATTTTGGATGGACTTCTTCTCGTATGCATATTTGGGACATGATGGCTGTAAAAATTGGAAATAAAAATGTAATGGCTGTATCACTTTATCCACCAGAAGCTAATCCACTTTGGGGAGATTGGTCTACAAAAACTGTGGCAAGTACGTTAATTTCTTATTCAAGAATGACATTTGATTATCCATACCATAAAGCAATTTCAGTAAGTGCACCAATGGGAATGGAGTACCCAATGATTTGTTATAATTTTGGTCGTCCTGATGCAGATGGAAATATTTCTAAAAGAGTAAGATATGGTATGCAAGGGGTAATTATTCACGAAGTTGGGCATAACTTTTTCCCTATGATTGTAAATAGCGATGAGCGCCAATGGACATGGATGGATGAAGGGTTAAATACCTTTGTACAGTATGTTGCCGAACGTGATTTTGCTAAACTGTATCCAGACGCATTAGCCGAAGGTGATACAGATTTTCCTGCAAGACGAGGTCCTGCTCATAAAATTGTACCATATATGAGTGCAGATCAGGATTATTTGGCTCCTATTATGAGTAAAGGATTAAACACTTATCAGTTTGGTAATAATGCTTATGCTAAACCAGCTACAGGGTTAAATATGTTACGTGAGACTATTATGGGTCGTGAGTTATTTGATTATGCTTTTAAAGAATATGCTAATCGTTGGAAATTTAAGCATCCAACCCCTGAAGATTTCTTTAGAACAATGGAAGATGCATCAGCAATGGATCTAGATTGGTTTTGGAGAGGATGGTTCTATACAACTGATTATACCGATATTGGTATAAAAGAAGTAAAGAAAATGTATGTTACCGATGCGCCTAAGAATATTGTTGAAAATATTGCAAGTAGAAATGGGATGAAGGTTGAAGATTTGCCACCATTGGTATATATGGTAGAAGAAGGTAGCGAGGAATTTACTGAAGCTTTAAAAAACAAGTCAACCTTAGAGAATGCACCAACTTTAAACGAGTACTTAATGGATAATTTTACTGCCCAAGAGCGTAAAAACATTAAATCCCCTAAGTACATTTATAACGTGACATTCAACAAACCAGGAGGTTTGGTGATGCCAATTATTGTTGAGTACCAATATGCCGATGGAACTTTAAAACGTGAAACTTACCCTGCTGAAATATGGAGACATAACGATAATGAGGTAAGTAAATCTATTGCATCTGAAAAAGAAATAGTATCCATTAAAGTAGATCCAGATTTGGAAACTGCAGATATTGATACAACTAACAATTCTTGGCCAAAAGAGGTTAAACAAAGTATGTTTGATAAATTTAAGAGCAAGAACTAAAAATAATTCATAATAAAATATTAAAACCGACTTTTTTAAGTCGGTTTTTTTATACTTACTCATTATATTTGTAACATGTTACAGCAAGCAACTTTTTTATTTATAAGTGGTGCCGAAATTGCATTTATCCTATTTATAGTGGTGATGGTGTTTGGTGCCGATAAAATTCCTGAAATCGCTCGAGGCCTTGGTAAAGGTATGCGAACTCTTAAAGATGCTACCAACGATATTAAGCACGAAATAGCCAAAAGTGCCGACAAACATGGTATTGATACTGATGTTGCTAGCAGTATTAACGAGGAGATTTCTAAAGTTAAAGATGAAATAGATGACTTTACAGGCTCTGTAAAACGTAAATTATAATTCTTATAATTTTCTTGAAATAGTCAATCCATCTCGAATAGGAAGTAAAACTGTTTCAATTCGCGAATCTTCCTTTAATAATTTATTATATTCAATTAGAGCTGGTGTTGAGGTATCTTCTTTTTTAAATTTGGTTTCTAAAACTTTACCACTCCACAACACATTATCAGATAATATGATTCCTCCGGAATTTAATTTATCAATAATAGCTTTAAAATAATTGGTATAGTTTTCTTTATCGGCATCAATAAACACCAAATCAAAAGTTTGATCCAATTTTGGAATGATATCTAAAGCATTCCCTAAATGTTGAATTATTTGTTCTCCATAACCTGATTTATCAAAATATTTTCGTTGAAAACCAAACAATTCTTCATTAATATCTATAGTGTGTAATTCTCCAGACTCTTGCATGCCTTCAGCTAAGCAAATAGCAGAATAGCCTGTATAAGTTCCAATTTCTAAGATTTTTTTTGGATTAACTAGCTTTGAAATCATACTTAAAACACGACCTTGATAATGACCACTCAACATACGCGGTTGCAGTATTTTTTGATAGGTTTCTCGAGTAAGTTGTTGTAGTAATTCTGGTTCGTCCTCAGAATGTTTTACAACATATTTATCTATATTTTCGGGTAAAAAATTCATTTTTTTTGTCTGTTCGAGCCTTTCGACTGTCGCTCAAGACAAGCTAAAATCGAGACCTATTTAAAATGTTCACTATAAAAAAGACCTCACAGGTTTTAAAATCTGTGAGATCTATATTAAGTATTTAATATCCTTTTAACCAATTCTTTTTTAGCCTTTTCATCATCACCACATAACCATTGTATGACGTTGTCTTCCCAAATGGCATCACGTTCGGTTTCATTTATAATGTTTTGCTCTATTGCCAAATCTAAAATTTTTCCAGGATAAGAACTTTGTTTTTCACTTTCCATTTCACCAAGCGGATAAGGGTCGTCCAATCCCATAAGCACTTGCTTTGAGCCTTGATTTTTAATCAATAACTGTAATCCACCAGTATCATGTACTAAAGTGTCAAAAAAGATATTTTTGTGCCCAACGGCTTTTCTTGGATGGCTTTTACCTTCAAACAAATCTGGTCTTCCATCAAAGCCTTGGATACGTCTGCCTAGATTAATTTGAGCCAATTGGCCTCCATGTGCAAAACAAGTTCGCATATTTGGATACTTATCTTGGTAACCGTTTAAGGTTAAAAAATGATAGGCATCAGCACATTGAGCCAGCATCCAGATTAGATGAAAACGCCAAGAGGTATTTTCTAATTTTATGAACTTCTCACCATCATAAGGGTGGATTTCTACAGCTAAATTATATTTGCTTGCCAGCTCAAAAATGGGTTCGTTTTCTTCATCAAAAATGCAACGCCAAGTACCAATTGTGTCCATGTAGTGTGTTGGTAAACATAAAAGTTGAAGTCCCAGTTCCTCGACACAACGCTCAATCTCCCAACAAGCACCTTTTACAAATCCTGGATGAACCACAAATCCGCATGTAAATTTACTCGGATTTTCATGCTGAATGCGAGCATTAAAATCGTTTTGAAAACGTAAGGCTTGTTTCATTTCCTCAACGCGTAAACCGTTACCATACAATTGGGATAAGTTTAATACAACTGCATGGTCAATATTAAAACGCTCCATCCATTCCAGTTTTTCATTCAGAAAAAAACTGGAGTCGGTTACAGGACGACTCCAATCTTTTTGGAGCATGTATTTTCGGTCTTTATCTACCCAAAAAATCCCTTTGTCCTTCATGAACTGAGGAATTTCCTCAGGATAAGGAAGAAGGTGCGAGTGACCGTTGATGCGTAGTTTAGCCCCTTCTGGCTTCCCCAAAGGGGAAGAATTATTTTCGCTCTTTTTTTTCATGTTTAGTTTTGGTTTCTTCCCTTTTGGGTAAATGTCCGTAGGGCAAAGGGACTTAATTTACCTGTTTTTTTATGTGGCATACGCCACCTTTTTTGCGATTTTTTCCAAAATATGGTGGCTGTCGCCAAATTTACATAAGGCATCACAATGTGTTCTTAAATCGGATGTTAAGATATACATTATTTCCAACTCACTGTTTTGTATGGATGGCCTGTTTAATTGCATTTTTACTTCTTTTTCCCTGTTGTTTGGAATTACAATATACAGTTTGGATTGGTGTGAAGGTAATGAAAATGATAAATCGGTAAGGCGTAATATACCTGAATAAATGGAGGTGCTTTTTTCCACCTCAAAGGCACAAACAATTCTGTCTGTTCCCTTTTCAAACCAGATAAGGTCGATTAACTTTATGGTGTTTAAGGTGTCAGATGTCACATTTATATCCGGAAATTTATCAACTCCCATAAACGAAAATTTATTTCCGTTGTACGTTTTAGAGCGATCGTTTGATGCGGCAATCACATCGTAATTCAGGGCTTTTCCAATTTTTAATAAATGGTACTGCATTTCGGAATGCAACTGATCTTCCTGCTTTTCATCTTCAACTTTTTGATGCCTTTTTTTTAGCTGTTTTAAAATCTTTTCACGGTCCTTATCGGTTAATTCAGCTGTATTTTTCGTTAAAATATTCTTCTTTCCTATTTCATATAGCAAACCACTAATGGCTCCTAAATCTGTTGAAAAATCTTGTTTGTATTTTGTGTTCTGCTGTATGATAAGTTCTCGCATCCTTAAATATTCTGTCCATGAGCCCAGCTTAACTTTCTCATCGAACAAAATATTAAAACCGTTTACAATTGCTGTATTGCAAGGCGGAATGATAGTTGGGTGCAAAAAATATAAAATGCTAGCAACAGCTGGCCCAAGGCCTTTTATGCGCTTTGAGTCTAACTTAATTAGTTCTGTTAAGAGCGTATTTTCGTTGGATGCGTTTAAACAATTTTCCAGAAACTGTCCAAAATATTGTTTGTGTTCCTGATTTTCGTAAATATCCGGAATTCTTAATTTGGGTTTCCAATAAAATGGGTGAGAAGCGCCTTCAAATACTTGTTTTTGTTCTGTAATGCACGATAGGACAAATTCTAATGAACTGCCTTTAAAATCGTTGGGGAATGTGCCTTCCTTAATATCATTTATAACCTGAATTACACCACGTCGTATAGAGCGAAATGCTTTTAGGCGTTCTTCATTGTTTATAAACCAGGTATGATATACCAAATCCGGATTTGCTTTGTATTCTTTAATTAAGGTCTTCATCAATAGGTTTTTATTTTACAGATTGGGTTAATAAAACAATAATTTAACAATTTATACTTTAGGCTACAGTTTTTTTGGTGGCTCCATTACAGCACCACATTTTTTACAGCTTCGTTTTTTCTCATTACTATAAAACTTATCAAAAATCTTCGGCATATCTGTTTCTATATCATCCAATTTGAATTTTTTACGATATAACGGCTCATTACACTTTTCGCAATACCATTCAAGCGCATCCTTCATTTTTTTCTTTCTTGGATATTCAATCACCAATCCAACCGTATCGGCACTACGTTGTGGTGAATGCGGTACTTTTGGAGGTAACAAATAAATATCACCTTCCTTAATATGAACATCTTCCGGAGTACCATTATTCATAATTTTTAATACCATATCGCCTTCTACTTGATAGAAAAATTCAGGCGTTTCGTTATAATGATAATCCTTTCTACTGTTTGGGCCACCAACAACCATCACAATATAAGAGCCATTTTTCCAGACCACTTTGTTGCCAACAGGAGGTTTTAATAAATGACGGTTTTCTTCAATCCATTGTTTAAAATTTATTGGAGTTACTAATTTTTTCATGATAAGAAGCCCATCCTAGCCTTCCCAAAGGGAAGGAACTCTTACTCGGGCGGATAAGAGTAATTGTTAGACAATTAATATAATTTAAAGATAATATAATTTACGATAATAATTCACTTCTCTTTAGGAAGGGTTAGGGATGGGCTTAAAGAGATTTTGTGCGTCCACCATCAACAGGAAGATTAATTCCGTTAATATAACTGGCAGCTTTACTTGCTAAAAAAGTTATAGCTGCTGCTAATTCTTCCGGTTTGGCAAAACGTTTTGCTGGAACCGCATTTTTCATTGCATTAGCAGTATCTTCTTCAGAGCTTCCAGTTTTGGCGGATTTGTTTTTAATAATTTCTGTTAGGCGTTCAGTTCCTGTAGCTCCAGGTAATACATTGTTTACTGTAATACCAAACTGACCTAACTCATTGGCTAACGTTTTGCTCCAATTAGCCACAGCACCACGAATTGTATTGCTTACACCTAAACCATCTAAAGGTTGTTTTACTGAAGTGGATATAACATTAATGATTCTACCAAACCCTTCTTGTTTCATAAAAGGAACTGCAGCTTGTGCTAATACATGATTACATTTTAAATGTTGTGTAAAGGCGGTTTCAAATTCACTTAATTCTGCTGAAAAAACAAGACCTCCTTTTGGACCACCAGTGTTATTGACGAGAATATGGAAACCATGATTATTAGAGATATAGTTTAAAACTTTTTGTTTTAATTCTTCTGGATTAGAGAAGTCTGCTACAATATAATCGTGTTGTCTTTGTTTAGGTAATTCGGCTAAAACGGTTTTTAGTTTGTTTTCATTTCTTGCGATAAGCGTTACTTGAACACCTTCGGCAGCTAAAGACATAGCAGTTGCTTTACCAATTCCTGCAGTGCTTCCGCAAACTAATGCGTATTTATTGTTTAGGTTTAGATTCATAATAAGCCCCTCCTAACCTCCCCAAAGGGGAGGAACTCTTAATGGGTTCATTGAGTTAGTTAAAAATAATATTATTTAATGCTCACTCCCTCCCTTTGGGAGGGTTGGGGTGGGCTTTAATGCTTTATACACACATTCTTAGCTTCGGTAAAAAAGCGCAACGCTTCAAAACCACCTTCGCGACCAACACCAGAATCTTTTACACCACCAAAAGGTGTTCTTAAATCGCGCAATAGCCACGTATTTACCCAGATAATTCCAGCTTGTAATTGGTTTGTTATTCGCATGGTTCGTTTTAAATCATTAGTCCAAAGTGTTGCTGATAGACCATACTCAACTTTGTTTGCCATTTGTAATACTTCATCTTCAGTTTTAAAAGGCATTATGGTGACTACAGGACCAAAAATTTCTTCTTGATTAACTCTGCATTCATCAGTTTTAACTTCAATAACGGTTGGTTGCATATAGTAACCATTTTCATAACCTTCAATGGTTACTTTGTTTCCACCACATAAAACAGTTCCACCTTCTTCTTTTGCTATGTCAACATAACTCAACACTTTTTCTAAATGAGCTTGAGATACCAATGCACCAATTTTAGTTATATCATCTGATGGATGACCAACTTTCATGTGTTTAACTCGCTCTACAAAATCAGTTTTAAATTGTTCGTAAATGGAGGCTTCCACAAATATACGGCTTCCGCATAAGCAAATTTGCCCTTGATTAGCAAACGAAGAACGAACGGTTGTTTTTAACATATCATCATAATCGCAATCTGCAAAAATTATGTTTGGGTTTTTTCCTCCCAATTCCAAGGATAATTTTTTAAACATAGGCGCAGCAGTACTGGCAATATGCGCTCCAGTTGCTGTTCCTCCTGTAAAACTAATGGCTTTAATGTCTGGATGCTCAACAATGGCTTGTCCTGTTGATGTTCCTAATCCATGAACAATATTTAGCACACCTTTTGGGAGGCCAGCCTCTTTAAGTATATCACTTAACAAATATGCCGTCATTGGTGTGACTTCGCTTGGTTTTGCAACTACACAATTTCCAGCTGCAATGGCTGGAGCGATTTTCCATGTAAACAAATAGAGTGGAAGGTTCCAAGGAGAAATACAACCAACAACTCCAATTGGTTGTCTTAGAGTATAATTAATAGCTTGTTGACCAACACTTTCATGGCTTTCACTTGCAAATTGTGTAATGGCATTTGCAAAAAACCTAAAATTACTAGATGCTCTGGGTATATCTACTGCTTTGGCTAACCAAAAGGGTTTTCCATTGTCTTTGCTTTCGGCTTCGGCCAATTTATCCAGATTGGCTTCAATGAGTTCAGAAATTTTAAGCATGATTCTGCTACGTTCTTCTAAAGTGGTTTGCGACCAAGATGGAAAGGCAGATTTTGCAGCTATGTATGCGTTTTCTACATCTTCACTTGTAGAATTTGGAATTTGGCTATATACTTCTCCATTAGAAGGGTTATAGTTATCTAACCAATTATCTAGTATTGGATTGTGAAAGTTGCCATTAATGTAGTTTTGGATGTTCATTTTGTAAATTTAAACTATTTGCTTGTTTTTAAAGGAAGAGAATAATTAACATTTAAAAAAATTAATCATCTAAATTGGATTCAATAAGTTTTAGAGTATCAGTTAGATAATTCTTAAACACCTTATAAGAATTTAAAGTATAAATATAATTTAAAGTGTTATTGTAAAGCTCATTTTCAAACTCGATAGTTCTGATGGTTTTGTTGTAATCTATTTTGAAATTTGACTTAGAAATTATTTGTAATTTAAGATCCTCTTCAAAAAAAGCTGGAACCTCCATATTTCTTAATATAGATTTGTTAGTTAAAGACGGAATAAAAAAATCAAATAAATAATCTCTATAAATTACAATATCGTCTTGTGTATCTGTTTGATAATAGGACCAATTGGATAATTGCTTTTTTAAGTTGGTATCTCTTATTAAGTTAATGGATCCAGTATTAAGCATTTCATTTATTGATCCAGTATTGATGTCAAGAGACATAGTTTTATTAATAATTTCATCTAATAAATGTTCAATCTCAGAACCGTCAATGGTGTCATCAGAACTAATAATTTCAAGTAAATTTACTGATGCTTCATAGGCTTCTAAAAAACTATTATAGGTTTTATCAACATTGTCAATGTTGGCTTTAAAATCTGATTGTAGATTTTTCAAGATGGATTGTTCTCTAATTCTGTTTTTTCGTTCTTCATTCCAATTATTAATACTTAGTGCTATGAGAATACCTATTACTACTAGTAATATTTCACCAATGGCATATTTAAAGTATTTGGATGTTTTTCCTGTTTCCATAAGGTTATAGCGTATTTTTCGGAAGAATTTAATCATGTGTAATAAACTCTAAATAATTACTGCTATTTACTATCATAAGTTGATGATTAGGATATGCTTTTATAAATGATTTACTAAAGTATGCTTTTTTGTTTGCATTCCATTTAAACTCGTAAGCATGTAAAATGCCATTATAGTCTTCTACATAATCTATTTCTTGTTGTGCTTGATTGCGCCAAAAATAATCGTTGGTAAGTAATTGTGTATTTGCCTTGTATTTAAGCCGTTCTACAATTAAAAAGTTTTCCCAAAGTGCACCAATATCTTGACGTAGGTTAACAGGATTCCAGTTTTTTATAACAGCATTTCTAATACCAACATCGTAAAAATATATTTTGCGGCTTTTTTTGAGTTCGTTACGAAGGTTTCGACTTAATGAAGGTAATCTAAAAACAATAAAAGCTTTTTCGAGCAGATTAATATAACGCTCTACAGTTTCATTATTTAAGCCTACTATTTTTCCTAATTCGTGATACGACACTTGATTACCGATTTGAAATGCCAAAGCTTGTACTAAAGTTTCAAGCTTTTGCGGTTTTTTAATGTCTTCCCAAGTTAAAATATCTTTATACAAATAACTGTCAGACAGTTGTGCCAAAATTTCTTTTTCATTTCCTGGATTGTTTATAACATCTGGATACCATCCATAAATAAGGCGATGTTGTAATAGACGAGATTCTTCAATTAACGAATGATGTTGTATCATTTCGTTTATACTAATTGGGTATAATTTATATTCCCATTTTCTGCCTGTAAGTGGTTCGTTTATTTGGTTTGCTAACTCAAATGCCGATGAACCTGTTGCTAGCACTTTTATATTTGGTAATTGATCGTGTAGTATTTTTAGTAGCAAACCAATGTTTTCAATCCGTTGAGCTTCATCAATAATTAGCCTTGTCTTGTTACCTATAAGTTGTTTTAAGTAAGTACTGGATGCATCACCTAACTGTAAACGTACATCTGAATCGTCGCCATTGAGTATTAAGGTTTTTTGGTTGACAAAATTTGTTGCAAACAAGGTTGTTTTGCCTACTTGTCTTGGACCAAGAAGTACTATTGTCTTTGTGTCTTGAAGTTTGTTGTTGATTATTGGTGTTAAATGACGCTTAATGATCATAAAAATACGTTTATAGTAGCAAAAATAATATAAAATTTGCTATTATAAAAGTAAAATTGTATTATTCAAAAATTTAGTTTTTCTATATTTGATTTTCGTAATTCATTCCAATTATTAATTTGTAGTGCGATTAAAATTCCAATAACAACAAGTATAATTTCACCAATAGCATATTTAAAGTATTTGGATGTTTTGTTTTCCATAAGCAAGTTTTTACGAATATGTCTAAAGAATTTAATCATTGTATTATTGATCTAGATAGGGTTTTAGTTTAGGTAGAATATTTCTGATATTTTTGAGATTGGTTTCTAACTCACCTTTAGCATTTCGGTATAAAACATTATATGCAGCGAGTAATACAGCCACTCTTGGTGTAAAATCTTTATCATCAACATTGGTCCAGGTACTATTGTACATATAGCTGTTTTTATAATTATCATCATATAACCTCCCTATAATATTGTAATGTTTTACAAAGTCGTCTAAATGTATGCGATACTGATCTAAGAGCTTGTCAATTAGATTTTCATTGGAGTTAACAGTAGTGTAATAATCAGATAATGAAAGTTTTATATCGTTAGGAAGAATGTCAAACGCTCCTGTACTTTTTAAATTATCAAACGTATTGGTATTATATGCAGGAGAACTATACCATCGCACTGGAAACTCATTTTGCATAATTGTTATTAATGTATCCAAATTTGTTTCTGTAGCATAAGAGCGACGTATTAAACTTTTGATTATGCTATCTCGAGAATTAACTAATGGTATTGCTCGATACACTAAAAGACTGTCAGAGACCATATCATTATAGACCGATTGAAGCGCAGATTTTAATTGAACCTTTACTTTTCTATTTTCGTTCCAAGTGTTGATTTGTAATGCGATGAGAATTCCAATAACTACAAGCAGTATTTCACCAATAGCGTATTTAAAGTATTTGCCTGTTTTGTTTTCACTCATAAATTGATATCTAATTTGTCTAAAAAACTTAATCATATTTTTCTGAAAAATTTAATCATAATTATTTGTTTTTCTCCTCCTTGGAGGAAACCCACCCCTTAATCCCCTCCCAGGAGGGGAAAGTGTAGCGTGTTTTTTTTAAATTCAATCATAGTTTAAAAATTTTGTCATTTCTAACATATGTGAGAAATCCTATTATGAGATTCCTCGTCGCTTTGCTCTGTCGGAATGACAGAACGCTTATAACGAGTTGTTTGCGTATTTGACGGAAGAATTTAATCATTAATCTGAGTAAACATTTTAATCTTAGTTATTAATATAGAATTGCTCTTTACGTGTTTTTCTAAGCTTTCTCTTATGTCATTCAACTTTAAAGAAGATTCGAATAATAACTGTTGAAAATCTTCGTTTTTAGATACTTTTATTAAGTCTTCTGAAGTAATTATTTCATTATTTAATGTACTTTCTTTTCCCAAATCCATATCACTATCAAACCAAGCATCTAAACGAAGTATTTTAAGTTTTCTTAAGAAAGCTCTTATTTCAAAAACAACAGCTTCGAACTCGTTGTTAGCCTCTAAGACTCCTTTCATTTCCCTGTAATACGCTTGAATATATTCGCGTAAGCCTTCATTATTAATTTTATTGGTAATGTTTGGGTCATTATCTTTGGCTATTGGATAATACATTAAAGCTCTTCTTATATATGCTGGTTTTATAAAAACAATGTCACTTTTATTCTGAAATCCAACAGCATATATATCTTTATGAAGCTTATTTATATCCTTAATAGTTTTAAGGTTTGACTGATAATAAATAGAATCTGCTTTTAAATCTTGCAAAAACTTATTTAATGTAGCTATTTCTTGAACTCTATCTTTTCTGTTTTCATTCCAGTTATTAATTTGAAGCGCAATTAAAATTCCAATTACCACTAGTAATATTTCACCTATAGCGTATTTAAAGTATTTGCCAGTTTTGTTTTGTTCCATAAGGTTATAGCGTATTTTGCGGAAGAATTTGATCATGTTACTTTTTTGGATAATTAGTATTTATTAAATCTATTAATGCAGTGTTTTTTCTATCTAAATTATTGAGTAAATTAACATAGCCTTTTAAATTAGATACCCAATGACTTAAAAACGCATAGGCATTAGGTAGATTTTTTCTCGATCGATTATCAAATGGTACCTTGGTGTTGTTTTCAATACCTTTTTGGTTATCAAGATAATTGAATAATTTTTCCAAGTCATTGTTAGTCACATAGTTGTTCATAACATTTTGCTGAACATATATTATTTCAACGGTATCATAGTAGTTTTGAATAGCTGCACGAATTAGTTCTGAACGGATTATTTCAATGTTTCCACTATTTTTTAGTGTTTCTATGGTGTAATCTTGAACCTTTAAATCTGTAAACCCAACATTATTACGCATTAATTTAAATAGTGGTCTTGAATCTGAGATTGTATCAAAAGATTTCAATTGATCCACAATCATTTCATGTGCCTTTATTCTATCTAATGTATTGTTAATAATGTAATTTATTGTTTCTCTGTCACCATCAAGATCGTTTTTAATAGAGTTTACGTAACTAATTTCTGCATTTCTAGTTTTACGTTGCTCGTTCCAGTTATTGATTTGCAATGCAATCAAAATCCCAATTACCACAAGAATAATTTCACCAATGGCGTATTTAAAGTATTTACCTGTTTTGTTTTCCATAATTAAGTTTTGACGTATATGACGGAAGAATTTAATCATTTTTAAATTTTAGATTTAATTAAGACTAATGTTTCATTTAAAGTTTGTTTTAAATCTTCTCGGCTATATTTTAATGAGCGCTGATAACCGTTCATTATACCTAATAAAGCAAAAAATTCTTTATTTAATTCTAAATTTAAGTCGTAGTTGGTGTCAATTTTTATATTAGCAATATAGATTCCTAACCCAGATTTTGTAAAGAAATCTGTGACCTTGTTATTCCAGAATTCATCAACGTAGAACTGAGTTTTGTTTGAATTATCGTAAGCCCGTTTTAATTCTCTTAGTTGATGTAAAAGTTTGTCATCAGAGATTAGTGCTCTTGAATTAGTACCTAAAATCTCGTTTAATATTGAAGTATCGAATTTATTGGTGTTATAACCAAGAGCACTAATAATCTCTCCTATGTTGTAATCATATTTTTCATTTGGCTTGTTTTTTTTTAAGAATCTAGATGATTGATTAAAAATGGTGTCGTTGCTCGAAATAGTTTGAGCATTAGTTTCCAAATTTGCTTCTATTTCATTTTGAAGTGTAATTAAAAGTTTTGTTTCTTCTTTTCGCAACTTTTTTTTTTCATTCCAATTATTAATGCTTAAGGCAATAAGTATACCTATCACCACAAGAACAATTTCGCCAATGGCGTATTTAAAGTATTTTCCCATGTTGTTTTCCATAATTAAGTTTTGACGAATATGTCTAAAGAATTTAATCATTATCTTTTAGTTCTCTTTCAAGTAAGTTAATAGTTTGATTCGTTAATCCTAATAGACCAAATGTAATCCATACTTCGTCTAACTTACTAAAATAATAAGCTTGATGTAATTTTTCGTAGGTTTTTGAGGATTTGATATAGTTGATGAATTCGACATCACTTTTTATAAAATCTGGATGCATTGATATAGGTGGTTGTACATAAAATCTTTCATTATTGTTTTCTTTAAAAGCATTTATAGTTAGCATAAAATCGGTATTCAGACCGTTTTTGTTATATAATATATCAACTCCTATTTTGCTGAGGTCATTTCTTGATGTTAGAAAATCTTTTAATAGGGAAAGCGTTTGTTTTAAGCTATCACTTAACATCTCAAATTTACTAGGAGATATCGCTTCTTCTAAAACCGAATTTAACATAGATAATCTTGTTTCATAAGTCAAATTAGAAGCATATAATCTAAGACTGTCAATTGGTAGATCTATAGTTCCAGCGGAATAATTAATAACCTTATTTAATTGAGAATTGTTTTTATGAAGCCCGAGTGAATGCTTTTCAAGGGTTTTTTTATTAATTAGAAATTCTTTTTTCAGAGCAATCATAAGTTTTTGCTTATTGTTTTCTGATTTTCTGACCTCATTCCAATTATTGATTTGTAGTGCAATGAGAATGCCAATAACGACGAGCAGAATTTCGCCTATGGTGTATTTAAAATATTTTCCCATGTTGTTTTCCATAATTAAGTTTTGACGGATATGACGGAAGAATTTAATCATGTTACTTTAGTTCTTTAAGAATATTATTGGCATTTTCTATAAAATCTTCTAAATATCTAATAGCAACTTGATAATTAACGAAGTAATAATTAGCGACTCTATTTTTGTAATCTGGATTTTTTATTGTGTAGTCAATAAATTGATCTAAATTTTTACGCATTATATAATCTGGATACCATTCAAAATTTTTCTTCCAATGTGAGAAATTATCTTCAATATCAGTAATGATATAGTTTCTTAGAAACTCAAATCTACTTATTTTTTCCGTATAAAATTCTGATATATTAAGTTGTAAACTATCTTTAACTGCATGGTCGTTAGTAGAACTTGTAAACAAATTATATCCTCTTTTTGAAACCAAAATATCTGGTGAACTAGTAATTAAATAAAAATAAGTAGAATCGGTATAATTCATTTCTGTTAGATTGCCATCAAGGATATGTTTATAATAAGCTTCCCTTTTTTTGTATTCCTCTAAGATGTCTTTAATTTTAACTAAATCACTTTCTAAATCTTTTGTAATGATATTATAAATAGTTTGAAGCTTTTTTTCTTCATTCTTTCTTTCATTCCAGTTATTTACTTGAAGTGCCAATAGAATACCAATCATTACCAAAGCAATCTCACCAATGGCATACAGCAGGTATTTGCTGAATTTGTTTTCAGTTAGAAGTTGTTGACGAATTTTTCTAAAAAATTTAATCACATTTTTAAATTAAAAAGTGATTAAGTAAAGGTTGGTTTGAGGTTAGCCCACCCTAACCTTCCCAAAGGGAGGGAATTGGACTTTTTAAAGTTAAGTAATTCTTTTAATTAGTGATGTTTTTTATTCTTTACATGGATTTATTTTCCTAAGCTGTTTTGTAAAAGTAAGGAAGTCTTTATTCTTTTTTCTCTATTCTGGTTTATAAGCCATGACTTTAATTTCCACAACCAAATCTGGATGCGGTAATTGGTGTACAGCCACAGTAGTTCTTGCTGGACCTGTTTCAGCATTAAAGAATTCTGCATAAGCTTTATTGTAACCTGCGAAATCATTCATGTTTACTAAAAAAGACGTCACATCTACCACATCGCTCATTTCAGCACCAGCTTTAATTAAATTCTTTTCAATGTTTTGCAGTACTTCACGTGTTTGGACTTCAATGTTTAATCGCTTGGTTCCCATGTCGTCTATGATATCAACACCAGCAATGGTATTGTCTGCTCGTCTGGAACTAGTTCCTGATACAAAAATAAAATCGCCAGCACGTTTTGTGTGTGGATAGGCACCTCTTGGTGTTACATTACTCATAATGAAAGCCCCTCTTAATCTCCCCATTTCGACTGCGCTCAATACAAGCTCGGGGAGAAACTCAAAGCGGGAATTTGAGTTATTATTAATATTAATACCAAACTAATTCCTTCCCTTTGGGAGGGTTAGGATGGGCTATAATCCAGCAATTCTATCATCTTCAAGAATAGCTTCGGTTTCGGTTTTTACTCTATATAAAATATTCTTTATAACGGTTTTGTTTGTCAGGTCGAGCGCAGTCGAGACCTCTCCATCAGCTAGCATATTTAAAATAGCTTTGTCTTGTGCGCGTCCTCTTAGCATAGCTTCTCGGTATCCAATATTTTCATTAAAGGTAACTAGGGAGTATTTTGAAGAATATTCCTCAGGGAAATTTTGCTCTAATGCCATTTCAATCTTCCTTTTTTCTTGAAACATTGGGTTGGCTACATGGTCCTTCATTTCATGAAAATTATCAATAGCCAAATCTGCAATGGCATCAGTATCTGGTTTGCGGGATTTTTCGTAAGCTGTAAACACTGCTTCCCAATTTTCTAGGTTTTGATCAAGCACTTTATCAAATTCTACAACATCTTCAAAAGAAGCGTTCATTCCTTGGCCATAAAAGGGTACAATGGCGTGTGCAGCATCTCCCATTAAAAGTGTATTGCCTTTAAAATGCCAAGGCGAACATTTAACGGTTCCTAAGGCTGCTGTTGGGTTTTCAAAGAAATCATCAACCAGATTAGGCATAAGCTCTAAAGCATCAGGGAATTCTTTTTCAAAAAATTCTGTGACTATTTCAGGTGTGTTTAAATTACCAAAATGGTATTCACCTTCACTGTGATGTAAAAATAGAGTCACAGTAAAACTACCATCCAAATTTGGCAATGCTATAAGCATAAAATCGCCACGAGGCCATATATGTAAAGCATTTTTATAAGTTTTATAACCACCTTGGTTGGTTGGTAAAATGCTTAACTCTTTATAACCATGTGTTAAATAATCTTGTGAAAAACTGAACAAGAACTTTTTGCCTAAATAGTAACTTTTCCGCATAGCAGAACCAGCGCCATCAGTTGCAATGATGACATCGGCATCTTCAACAAATTCATCTTTAGTATGATAATCTTTAAATAAGGCTGTGGTTTTTTCAAAATCGACCGATTTACATTTTTTATTGAAATGAATCTTTACGTTTTCGTATTTTTCGGCTTCATCTAAAAGTAAAGCGTTAAGTCCGCCTCTTGAAATAGAATTTATATATTCATGGTCACGTCCGCTGTAATTTGATAAAAACGTGTTGCCTTCTTTATCATGGAGCATGCGACCATTCATTGGAATACATAATTTTTCAACTTCATCCTGAATTCCAACAAGTTTCATGGCTTTGTTGCCACGATCTGAAAACGCTAAGTTAATGGAGCGACCAGCAGAAATATCAGTTTTACGTAAATCTGGACGCATTTCGTAAACGTTTACGTTGTAACCTCTTTGTCCTAAACGCAATGCAAGTAAACTTCCGCAGAGTCCTGCACCAATGATTAGTATGTTTTGAGCCTCATCTAAATCTTCCTCAAAGGGGAAGACTTTCTTTGTGTTATCTTTCATTCTTTTCGGTATTTATGTTCCTTCCCAAAGGGAAGGTTAGGATGGGCTTGTAATATCTCTTTTAATTTTTCAACCATTCTATATACATCTTCAAAAGTATTATATAAAGGTACTGGAGCGCACCTTATAACATCTGGTTCGCGCCAATCGGTTATAATATGTGCATCTGTTAATTTTTGGTGCAAACTTTTATCAGCATCTTTTACTTGTATGGAAAGCTGACACCCTCGTTCATTTGGATTAGAAGGTGTGATAATTTTTATTTTGTCGTTTTTAATTTCATTAATCAAAAATTCAAAATAACCAGTTAGTTTGATTGATTTCTTTCTTAAAGCATCCATTCCAACGTCATTAAACATATCAAGGGATGCTTTAATAGCAGCCATGGATAGGATGGGTGGATTGCTTAATTGCCAACCTTCGGCACCAGGAATAATATCTAGAGGCTGTCGCATATTAAATCGCGTCGATTTGTTATGACTCCACCAACCAGCAAAACGTTTCAAATCGGCATTATGAGCATGTTTTTCGTGTACAAATAAACCTCCTAAACTTCCTGGACCTGAGTTTAAATATTTATAAGTACACCAAGCCGCAAAATCTACTCCTGAATCATGTAATTTTGGTATAATATTCCCTGCGCCATGTGCCAAATCGATACCAACCATACAGTTTTTAGAATGACCAAGTTCTGCAATACGTTTTAAGTTTAAATATTGTCCTGTGTAATAATTGACACCTCCAATTAAAAGTAATGCTATTTCGTCACCTTGTTCTTCAAGAATATTTTCAAGGTCTTCAATTCGTAATAATTCTTCACCTTGTCTTGGTTTCCATTCAATCAACCCTTCATTGGCATCAAAATCATGAAATTCCAATTGGGTTTGTACAGCATATCTATCTGAAGGGAAGGCGTCACTCTCTATAACAATTTTATATTTGGTTTTTGTTGGTTGATAAAACGACACCATTAACAAATGAAGGTTTGTCGTAAGCGTGTTCATGATGACCACTTCAATGGGTTTTGCGCCCACAATTTTCGCCATAGAATTGGTTAGGAATTCATGGTAAGGCATCCATGGGTTTTTAGCATCAAAATGCCCTTCTACACCTAAATTAGCCCAATCTTTAAGTTCTTGATTAATGTACTCTTTTGTGGATTTTGGTTGTAGTCCTAAAGAGTTTCCTGTAAAGTATAGCCAATCATTTCCTTGATTGTCTTTAGGAATATAAAACTGGTTGCGATAATGTTTTAAATCGTCTTTTTGGTCTTGTTGTTTAGCGTATTCAAGACCTAGTTTATAATCAGACAAATTATTTTGTTTTGGTTTCTCTCAAAAATATAAAAATTTGAAAGATTTTTAGCTAGACTAGCGAGTTAATTATTCTTCTAAAACCACCTCGACATTTCTGATTAAAAGATTTCTGTCACTCTCCCTTCTCTTATGATCCTGAGCAACCTTAATCCCATTATAATCACTATAATTTTCGAAAGTATTAGACATTGATGGTTCTGGAGCATTGCCTCGTCTATAGCTCCATTCCCTAATAATAAAATTATCATCATAATAGATGTCGTAAGCATCTCCAGGAGTATAACCACCTTCGTTAGAATAGGTTAATGTAATTTTATTAAGTTCTTCTTGTTTTACAGGTGATGTTGCTTTTTCAGGTTCTGAAATGGTTAAGCCATCATCCCAAACTAATTGAAATGGAATTAGCGCCCAAAATTTGTCATTTATAAACCCTCTATCAGCTTTTAAGGCAAGAGAATCCATGCTGTTTCTATTGTATTCTGTGACTTCACCATTTCGTGTCAGTATAATGTCACTAGTTTTAGGATTCCAAACCCAAGCACGACCACTATTTGGGTCGTCTATGCTACCTCCAAAAGTAAATGCAAAAGTCTTTACGTTTTTCCAGTTTTCAAAACCATGAGCATTGGCTATTTTCTCAGCAGAGGTTAGCTCTTTTATAGGTTCTTCTTTTTTTTCTTCAGCTTGTTTACAAGAAGTAATAATAATTAAAAACGATAGGAGGAGTAACTTTTGCATGCGGCTGGATTTTTATCAAAAATAAGAAACTCAACACAATTAATTTAGAAATATTATTTTAGAAGTCGAATTATAACAAATGGCAACTCATAAAAACTATTTTAAAACCAACAAAAATACTTGGAACGAGAAGGTAAAAGTTCATGCTAAAAGCGCTATGTATGATTTAGAGGCTTTTAAAAAAGGACAAACTTCCTTGATGCCTTATGAACTTATGGCTTTGGGAGATGTTAAAGAAAAGTCGTTGTTGCATTTGCAATGTCATTTTGGGCAAGACACTTTAAGTTGGAGCAGGCTAGGAGCTAAATGTGTTGGTGTAGATTTGAGTGATGAAGGTATAAAGTTGGCAAAACAATTAAATGGAGAGTTAAGCTTAGATGCAGAATTTGTGTGTTGCAATGTGCTCGATACATCAAAACATGTAACTACTACTTTCGATATAGTTTTTACGAGTTATGGTGTGATAGGTTGGTTGCCAGATTTAAAACCTTGGGGACAAATGATTGCTGAACGACTTAAAAAAGGAGGTGTATTTTATATGGTAGAGTTTCACCCAATTGTTTGGATGTTTGATTATGTAAATGGAAAACCTTACATGAAATACGGTTACATGCAAGATGAGGTGATTTATGAAGAATATGAAGGTACTTATGCCAATCAAGATTCAAAAATGATAAGCAAAGAATATGGTTGGAACCATGGATTAAGTGAAGTGGTTAATGCTCTTGCTGAAGCAGGCTTGCATATAGACTATCTTAGTGAGTATCATGAAAGCCCTTATGATGTATTACCAGATTTAGTTAAAGAAAAATCTGGAATGTATGTTACAAAAGACCAATTGTATCCTTTGATTTTTGAGCTAAAGGCTACTAAAATTTGAGAAGTTCGTTTAACGTTACCGGCTATGAGTAGTTGCGTGGATTAGCGATTAACTTTGCAAGTACACACCAAGTTGGAAATTTCGCAGGAATTTCCAAAGTAGGCGAGAACAAGCAATTACTTATAGCCATTGTTGTGCTTTCGTTATTTTTTTATAATTCAGATTGATAATTGTTTAAATTTTCTGTTAATTTAATTATTCCTTTCGAGGCGTCTTCAAATCTATAATTTAAGAGATAAATTCCACCTCTAAATACTTCTAAACTTGAAATAAATTCTATATTTTTTTCAGTAACTATAGAATGGATTTCGAATGTATTTAATTTTGTGTCTGCCAGTCCATTTGGTACAAGAAAATTTAGTTTGTAATGTGACGCATATTCAGTTGTTTTTTCAAATGATGCTTTAACTGCTCCAAGTTTAAATCTATAAACATCATTAATTTCCCTAGTTAAACTATCTGGTAATCGTTTCCATAAGCCAGAATTTGTTAGACCTTCTAATACTTGTGATTTTTCATTAAGAAATCCTCTGTCGTCTCCAAGTCTATTGATTGAGTATTTAAGATTTAGAGTGTCAATTCTTTTCGTTTTTGCCCAAAATTCAATGATGTTATCAGTATTTTTAATTAGTGATTTACCGTATTCTAAATCAGAAATAAGTTCTTCATTTTTTAATTTTAAATCAATAATTAATGCTCCAATCAATTGTGAGTCTGATTCTTTTTCTATTCTGTTACTATTCCAATTATTGATTTGTAGCGCAATTAAAATTCCAATAACTACAAGAATAATTTCTCCAATGGCATAAAGCATATACTTGCTAAACTTATTTTCAGTCAGCATTTTTTGTCTAATTTTTCTAAAGAATTTTATCATTGATTAGCGGTTTCTGATAATTCTGACTAACGTCAAATTATAATGTTGATATTCAGTTGTTTATGATTTTGTGAAATTTCTACAAAATCGTCTCAATTTACATATTTTTTTTCAACGTTAGCAGTAGAAATTAATCTCGGTTTTCCGTGATGTGGGGAATGAAGCACAACGTAATGATATGAACTTTTTTAATTGTTTATATCAGCTGTTAAACGAAGTTAGATGTTTTTTCTGACAAAATCAATATTAAAAAAACAAAATAGCTACCATATGAGCTGAGGTATTGCCGTTGAAACAGATTCCTGTTTTCACAGGAATTTAATGATTCTCTTTTAGTAGATGTGGAAACTTCTGCTTAAATCGATTTAATCTAGGTATGGAAATACGTTGTATATAAGGATTGTTTGGATTTAACCGTTCGTAATCTTGATGGTAATCTTCGCCTCGCCAAAATTTTTGAAAAGGCATAATTTCAGCAGCGATACGTTTATTCAGTTTTTTAGCTAATGCTTCTTTTTTTTCTGTAACGATTTGTTTTTGCTTTTCATTTTGGTAAAAGAGTATAGAGCGATATTGTGAGCCTATATCTGGACCTTGACCATTTTCTTGAACTGGATTCTGTGATCCAAAATATACATCGACCAATGTGGAAAAACTTACAACTTCAGGATTGTATATAACTTCAACAGCTTCGGCATGACCAGTTCTTCCTGTATTACTAGATTGATAAGTTGGGTTTAATGTATGTCCTCCAGAGTATCCATTGATGACTTCATCAACACCTTTTACACTTTCGTAAACAGCTTCGACACACCAAAAGCAACCGCTTGCAAAATAAGCTTTTGCCATTCCATTTTGTAATGGGACTTCAACCGGTTTAGCAGTCATTAACCCTTGTTCTATCTTACTTTTGTTTGAATTTTTTACTGTTTTTTGCTGTGCATTGTTATGACAGCTAAATAATAGTGCAATTGAAAGTGTTAAGATTAATGACTTCATATTTTTCTTTTATATGTCGTGAAGTAATTAATATAATTACAGAATAAATTCAATAAAAAAAGCCTTTAACAACTTGTTAAAGGCTTAGTAAGCTTTTTTGAATTTACCTTATAGTTTGGAAAACATTTTTTCCATTTTGGCTTTTTGCTCATTGGCTAAAGCTTCATCTACTAAAATACGACCACTGTGCTCATCGGTAATAATTTTTTTACGAGAAGCAATTTCGGCTTGTACTTGTGGTGGAATTGTAAAGAAAGATCCTCCAGAAGCGCCTCTTTCAATTGGTACAACTGCAAGACCATTTTTTACATTTTGACGAATCCTTGAATAAGCAATTACGAGTCTTTCTTCGATTGAAGATTTGTATTCTTCACTTTTCTTTAAAAGAGCTTGTTCTTCTTTTTCGGTTTCAGAAAGAATCGCATTTAATTCACTTTTTTTGTGTTTTAAATGAGTTTCTCTTTCTTTTAAACGAGATTTGGTTTCGTCTATAACTTCTTTTTTCTGCTCAATTTGAGCATTAAATTCTTTAATGTGCTTTTCGGCCAATTGAATTTCTAATTCTTGAAATTCGGTTTCTTTAGTTAACGAGTTATATTCTCGGTTATTTCTAACATTTTTTTGTTGCTCGGAGTACTTTTTTATGAGTGCTTTAGCTTCTTCAATCAAGTTTTTTTTAGACTTAATTTGCTCGCCTAAATCTTGAAGACTATCGTCTAATTTTTGAAGTCTGGTTTTTAACCCTTCAACGTCATCTTCTAAATCACGTACTTCTAAAGGAAGTTCTCCTCTTACATTTCTAATTTCGTCAACGCGCGAATCGATTAATTGCAAATCGTATAGTGCTCTTAATCGTTCTTCTACGGTAACTTCTTTCTTTTTAGCCATGTTTATAAATACTTTACAGGATTGGTATTTGTGTTTGATAAAACGACTGCAAAATTAGGAATTTTTTTTGTAAGATACGCTACTAAAAGGTTTTTTGTGTATTGTTCACTTTCATAGTGTCCAATGTCTATAAGTAGAAGCTTATTTTCGGCAGTAAAAAAGTCGTGGTATTTTAAATCGGCTGTTACATAAACATCTGCACCTAAGGCTTTTGCGGAATTAATTGCAAAGCTACCTGAGCCGCCTAGAACAGCTACCTTTTTAATAGGTTTGCTTAATAATTTAGAATGGCGTACATATTTAGTTTGCATTGTAGATTTTAAATGCTGTAAAAAACTAATTTCAGTCATGGCATTTTCAAACTCACCTATCATTCCCATTCCAATATCTTGGTTTTTATTTTCGAGAGTCGTTACTTCATAGGCAACTTCTTCGTAAGGATGATTTTTAAAAAGTGTCTGTAATATTTTAGACTCTAAATGTTTTTGGAAAGTTACTGTTAGTTTTATTTCTTCTTCTTGTTGTGTAATGCCTTTTTCTCCTATGGTTGGGTTGGAGTTTTCATTTCCGTTAAATGTGCCAATACCTTTTACATTAAAACTGCAGTTATTGTAATTACCAATGGAGCCAGCTCCAGCGGTAAATAATGCTTCACGTAGTTTTTCAACTTTATTTAATGGAATATACGTAGTCAATTTCTTGATGGTTCCAATTTGAGGAATCAGTATTTGTCTATTTATAAGCCCTATTTTTTCACAAATTTTATCATTTACGCCTTGCAGTGCATTGTCTAAAGCGGTATGAATTGCGAAAATGGAAATATCATTTTTAATGGCTTTCATTACAACACGCTCTACATAACTTTTACCAGTAAGTTGCTTTAAACCCTTGAAGATGATTGGGTGAAAACTAACAATGAGGTTGCAGTTTTTTTCAATGGCTTCATCAACAACAGCTTCAATGGTGTCTAGTGTTACCAAAATCCCTGAAACTTCAGCATTTTTATTGCCAACCAGCAAGCCAACATTATCAAAATCTTCGGCATAGGATAATGGAGCAAATTCTTCTAAGTAGTTAATTATGTCTTGTACAATCATAAAAAAAAGTTGTTTAGCTCAAAGATAAATAATTACATTCACAAGTTTGTTTTTATTGTTTTTAAAAGGTCTTGTGTAATTATTAATGATATATAAATTGATTATCTTGGCAACTCATTTTAAAAAATTATCCCGATTTTGTAACTGTGAAATTATTAAGAAAAATACTGTTTCCAATTGTTCCTGTTTACTATGCAATTACTTGGTTGCGAAATGTATGCTATGATAAAGGTATATATAAATCTAAAAACTTTGACTTTCCAATAATTTGCGTTGGAAATTTAAGCGTTGGTGGTACGGGAAAAACACCAATGATAGAGTATTTAATAAGGCTTTTAACGAATGAATATAAAATTGCAACTTTAAGTAGAGGTTATAAGCGCTCAACGCGTGGTTTTCAAATTGCAGATACAACCTCAAATGCTGAAACTATAGGAGATGAGCCTTATCAATTCTACAAGAAATTTAAAGATATTACTGTATGTGTTGATGCTAATAGGCAACAGGGTATTTTAAAATTGCAAAGTTTAAAAAATCCTGATGTTATATTATTAGATGATGCTTTTCAACATAGAAAAGTTGAAGCAGGATTAAATATTTTATTAACGTCTTACAGTAAGTTATACATTGACGATATAACCTTGCCAACAGGAGATTTACGTGAGCCAAAAGGTGGCGCCAAAAGAGCGAATATTATTGTGGTAACAAAATGTCCTGAAGCTATTACAATCGAGGAGCGTGAGAGTATTAAGAAGAGATTAAAACCAAAGCCAAATCAAGAAGTTTTTTTTAGCATTATTGACTATTCTAAGCGTATTTACTCAAATAAAGGAAGTATTGACTTAAGCAAGTTGAGGCTTACTAATTTTACTCTAGTGACTGGAATTGCTAATGCAACACCGTTAGTGAATTTTTTGAAGGATGGAAACTACAAATTTGAACATCTTAATTTTAAAGACCATCATGTTTTTAATAATAAAGATATTGAAACTTTAAATAAAAAAGAATTAATAGTTACTACAGAAAAGGATTTTACAAAATTAAGAGGTAGGTTATCTAATACTAAACTTTATTACTTACCAATTGAAACTCATGTTTTTGAGCATGAAAAGTTCAATAATATACTATTGGGTTTTTGTGCAAAACATTAAGCAGAAGCTGAAGTTTTGTTTTCTTTTAATGCTTCATATAATTTTTTCTCAAAGTCTTCTTGCTTAAACGGTTTTGATATAATATCGTTAAATCCAGCTTCTTCAAACTCAGGCATTTTATCTTCAAGTGTTACAGCTGTAAGAGCAAAAACAGTAAGCTCTTTGTCGAACGCACGTATTTGTTTAGTGGCTTCTAAACCACTAATTCCTGGCATATGAATGTCCATTAGAACTACATCATATTCCACTTCTTTTACTTTTTCAACGGCGTCTTCACCGTTGTCAACCAAATCACAAACTAAGTTCATCTTGTTCAAGATTTTTTTAGTGATCATTTGATTGATTTTGTTGTCTTCTACTACTAAAATTCTCACGTTTTCTAAATCTAGGTTATTTAAATCTTTTGCGTAATCTCTCTTATTTATATTGGTTACTTCTTTAGCTTCTTCTAAAGGTATTTCTACAAAAAAGCTTGTTCCTTTACCCAATTCACTTTTTAAATAAATTTTACCATTTAATATTTTTACCAATCCTTTTACAATTGAAAGCCCTAAACCAGTTCCACCGTATTTTCGATTAATTTGAACAGATCCTTGTGAAAAACTTTCAAACATACTTTCTTGTTTTTCTTTAGTAATTCCAATACCGTTATCTTCAATTTCTAGGCGAATGGAGTGCTTTTTACCCTTAACTCCCAATTGTGTCATTTTTACCCAAATATCTCCATCTTTAGTGAATTTAATGGCATTACCAATAAGATTGATAAGGATTTGCGAAATTTTTAATTGGTCACCATTATATATTTCAGGTAGCTTTTTATCGTATTCAAAATGAATAAAAATATTATTGTCTAGAGCAGAATTATTTAATGCGGCAATAACATTTTCTACCTTGTTTTTTAGATTGAAAATCTCTGGGTCCAGCTCTACTTTGTTGGCTTCAATTTTATTTATTTGAAGGATATCATTAATAAAGGTCAATAAGTAATCACCAGAAAATTTAAGCGATTTTAAATGTTGCATTTGCTCTGGTCTTGGGTTTTCTTCTAATAGCATATTAGTTAAACCAGTAACTGCATATAAAGGTGTTCTTAGCTCGTGTGTAACTGTGGATAAGAAATTTGTTTTGGTCTTAGCCGCAATTTCGGCTCTTTCTTTTTCGGTTAATAGTTCTTCATTTTTACGATACAACATATTATTGGTTTTTAACCTAATATTGTTGTTTTTGTATAATGACAAAGTAAGTAACGACAGGATTGTTATTAATCCAACACTTAAAATGGTTGTTAGCCTGTTTAAACTGTCAGCTTCGTTCTTTTCTTTAATCTGTTCTTTTTGTGTTTGTATTAAGGTGTCTTTATCTGCGTCGATAATTTCTTTTTCGGCAATTAAATGCTCCTTTCTAATATTTATAATAGAATCGTTAAGGTTAATAAAAAGGTTTAAATTTTTATTGGCTAATTGATAATTGCCAGTTTCTTCATAAATACTACTTAATACTTTATAGCTTTCATTTAAAACATCAAGGTTTCCATTGGCTTTTGCAAGATTAGATCCCTCAGTTGCTTGTGCCAGAGCTCTATTGTGTTTACCTTCTTTACAAGCAATAGTTGCACTTTTAATTAGTGCAGAGCCTTGTATGACTGGTAACTTGTATTGTTTTGACAAAATAATAGCTTTATCTACCAATGCATTGGCTTCGGAGAGATGGTCTTGAGCAATATGCGCTTTTGCTTCGTTAAGTGTAACTTTTGCTACAAGCTCATTATAATTTTCTTCTTCAAAGATTGTTTTGGCAGATTTAAAATAATCTAAAGCGTTAGTATAATCTCCTTGTGCTAAATAAATAATTCCACAAGTATATCGAGATACGGCAAGATTGACTTTGTCGTCAATTCTACTTTGAATAGTCATTGCCTTGATAATGGTAAAATTGGCTTCTTTATATTTTTCTAAATTAAAATATAAGTTTGCAATTTTAGAGTATATAATACCTTGAAATTTATCGCTCTCAATTTTTTCTGCAATAACCAGTGCTTTTTCAAGAATAGTAATGGCTTTATAATAACTGGATTGCTGAGTTTCTTTATCGGCTTCGTCTAAGTAGAATTCAATTGTATTTTGTTCTAAAGCAACATCGTCCTCAATTCTATCTTGAGGGTAAAAATTAGTTGTTAATAAGACTAAAAAAACAAATATGTAATATTTGATTTGGGACATTTTTAAGTCGTTTTATCGACAAATATAACAATTTATTCGACAAAATGCACTTTTTAAAAAAAAATATGCTTTTAATCGATAAATTAATAGTCTTCCAATTTAGAGATTAAATCGATAATTCTGCTTGAATATCCAGTTTCGTTATCGTACCAACCAATAATTTTAACCATATTACCTATAACAGATGTCATGAGCGAATCGAAAATACAAGAGTGCGTATTGCCAACAATATCTATAGATACTATTGGGTCTTGAGTATATTCCAAGATGCCTTTGTATTTAAATTTGGCTGCTTTTTCAAATGCCTCATTAACTTCATTTACAGTTACG
Organism: uncultured Flavobacteriaceae bacterium; assembly: GCA_963975205.1. Classification (GTDB taxonomy): domain Bacteria; phylum Bacteroidota; class Bacteroidia; order Flavobacteriales; family Flavobacteriaceae; genus Pontimicrobium. The sequence goes on from CAXBFU010000023.1 coordinate 49,675, forward strand.
TTTTTCTTTACATTAAAGGTAATGTCTGTAAGGGATCCATTTGCAACAGGTACTCTAATGCCACAACCTCCAATAACTTCTGATAATTCTGGAAAAATTTTTGTTAACGCTTTTGCTGCTCCAGTAGTTGTTGGTACTATTGATTGCCCTGCTGCTCTTGCACGTCGTAAATCACGATGAGGTTGGTCGTGTAGGCTTTGGTCTGTTGTGTAAGAGTGTATGGTGGTGATGTATGCTTGTTTAATACCGCATAGGTTATTAATAATATCTATCATTGGAGCCGCATTATTAGTTGTACATGAAGCATTGGAAATTATCACATCAGTTTTACTTAAAATATTTTCATTAACACCTAAAACTACTGTTTTTATGGAATCGTTTGTTGGAGGAACTGATAAAATAACCTTAGTAGCACCATTGTTTATATGATGGTTTAAATCGTTTACAGATTTAAATTTTCCTGTAGCTTCAATAACAACATCAACATTAAAAGGGTTCCAATTAATTAGTTTTGGATGCTCTTTATTCTGTAGATTTATTTTGTTGTCGTCTATAATAATATGGTCATTTTCAAAAGAGATATTGTTGGGTAAAACACCGTGTATGCTATCATATTTAAGTAGATGACTAAGTGTTTTGCTATCGGCAAGATCATTAATCGCAACTACTTTAATGTTAGGATTGTTTAGTAGTAATCTAAAAACACGTCTTCCAATTCTACCAAAACCGTTTATAGCAACATTAATCATGCTTAATTAATATGTTTTTGAGCTTTGTATGATGACCTCACCAAAGCACTACTTTCTACATGACGGAAACCAAGACTTAATCCTATTTCTTTGTATTCTTGAAATTGGTCTGGTGTAATAAATTGCTTTACAGGCAAATGTTTTTTGCTAGGTTGTAAATATTGCCCAATGGTTACAACATCTACTTTGGCTTCTTTTAACTCATGAAGCGTTTCTATAACTTCTTCACGCTTTTCTCCTAGACCAAGCATAATGCCTGTTTTAGTTCTGCGTTGTCCATTGTTTTTTAAGTATTTTAAAACATTTAAACTCCTATCGTATTTAGCTTGTATGCGTACTTCTCGTGTTAAACGACGAACGGTTTCCATGTTATGAGAAATAACTTCGGGAGCAACTTCTAAAACCCTGTCTAAATGCTGTTCAATTCCTTGAAAATCTGGAATTAGAGCTTCCATTGTGGTTTTAGGATTCATCCTACGAACAGCTTTTACAGTTTCTGCCCACATAATACTTCCCATATCTTTTAAATCGTCTCTATCTACACTTGTTAAAACGGCATGCTTAATGTTCATGATTTTTATAGAACGCGCCACTTTTTCAGGTTCATCCCAATCTACTAGCTCAGGTCTCCCAGTTTTTACACCACAAAAACCACAAGAACGTGTGCAAATATTACCAAGAATCATAAATGTAGCAGTCCCTTCTCCCCAACATTCTCCCATATTAGGACAGCTTCCAGAGGTGCAAATAGTGTTTAACTTGTACTTGTCTACCAATCCTCTTAATTCGGTATACTTTTTACCTGTGGGTAGTTTTACCCTAAGCCATTTTGGTTTTGGTTGACGCTCAGTTGTAATTGATTTGGTACTCATGTTTTATAAATATGCTTGCAAAGATACGAAGTATAGAATTAAAAACGGTTTATAAAGTAGTTAGATAATAAATACTAAACCCTATTAAAAAGATGATGCCTAACCAACTTAAAACATGCATTGTTAATGAAGGTCTTGCATTTTTAGGAGTATGTTTGCTGCTAATTAGTTTGTAATTTATTATGGCGTAGAAAGGAGCTGTTAAAAAGGATAGTATGGTCGCTATTTTAACAAGTAAGCCCATTTCAGAAGCAAAAACAAAAAATATAATTACAGTCCCCAAAGCAAGAATAAATATCCAAGTTAAGAATCCGTTTTTAAATGTTCCTTTAAAAAGTAGCTGTGTTGATCTATGCATGGCTCTTGGTGAAGCATCTAAAGTGGTAAGTGTTGTACTAAACATGGTAGTAAAAGCTGCAATGCCAATAATTATGTACGACCAATCACCTAAACTGGAGGTGTACATTTCTATTAATTGATTAGAAAATTCGCCAGCTGCACTACTAAAGGTTTCACCGCTATTATACATAACCAGACAACCTAAAAGAATAAAACCAATGCCTAAAATAATGGTACTTATGTAACCTACATTAAAGTCAAACAAAGCAGATTTTGCATTAAATTCCTTATCGTCTTTTCTTTTTTCAACAGCCCAAAGCGAGTGCCATATCGAAATATCCAAAGGCGCAGGCATCCAACCCATGAAAGCAATTAAAAAACCAATTTCCAATGTTTCTTTAGGCAATATTTGAGTCAACGAAACAGGCTCTGTATTATTGATCAAGGCAACTATAACGGCAACAACTGTACTTATGGATAGAGTAATAATGATAAATTTCATTAAACCATCTAGTAATTTGTATTTGCCAACAATAAGTAATAAAAGGCATATTGATAATATAATAACCGTCCAAATTTTAATAGCCAATTCAGGGTTAAAACCTAAATTTCCAAATAGAGAAGAAGCTAAGCCTGCTGTAACAATGGTTACTGCTGTTTGAATGGCAAACATTGTCCCAAAGGTTAAAACGTAATAGGCAATTAAAATGCCATTGCCCATTTTTTTGTATCCATCCAATAAACTTTCTCCAGTTGCAGATGCATATCTAGGACCAAATTGAAAAAAAGGGTACTTAAAAATATTTACTAATAATAAAGCCCAAAGCAGGCCTAAGCCAAAATCGGCTCCAGCTCTTGTGGACTGTACTAAGTGCGATACACCTATAGCTGCTCCAGCAAACAATAGTCCTGGTCCTAGGTTTTTAATACTGAATTTCATTATTTTTTCTGAATAATTTCTGCTAATAGCTTTTTGGCTCTAAGTAGTTTGACCTTTATATTGCTCATAGGCTCTTTGAGTGCATTTGATATTTCTTGATAACTTAGTTCTTGAAAATACCTCAAATTAATTACTTCTTGGTAATGAGGTTTTAATTTTTTTATATCGCGAAGCAGTTTTGCTAAATTTTGCTCTGTAATAATAGTGTCTTCTGGTGTGGGCGATTCATCTATAATTTCTTTAACGCGCTCATCGTGGTCATGACTCCTCTCGTTGATAATTGATGCTTTTTTAAGCCTTAAAAAATCTATGTGAATGTTTTTAGCAATCGTAATGAGCCATGTTTTAAACTTATATGTTTCATTATATGTGCTTATTTTATCGAAAGCTCTGGAAAAGGTTTGAATGGTAAAGTCTTCAGCATCATTCTCGTTTTGGGTACGTTTTAACAAAAAACCATACACGTCGTTCCAAAAGGTATCTAACAAAAAATTGAAAGCAATTTGATTGTTTTCTTTTGCTTTTTTAATGGCATCTTTTATTTCCAACGACCTTGTTTTGAAGTAATATTGGATATAAATATAGCCAATTGAGAGACAATTAAAAATAATTCAAGAAAAGGAAGTAGCAAAATTGTGTCTTGTTCATTTAATTTTTTTGCAGAGATGCCAATAATAATAAATTGCACACTAAGCCTTAAAAGAACTAAACCTAAGACTATCTGCCATTTAAAAAGAGTTAACAATAAAATTATACTTAAAAACCAAAAAAGAAATTGTGAAAGATAAAACAAAGCTAGAAGCAGTTTATGCCTTGTTTTATAGAACTTAGATGTAGAAACATGGCGTTTTTTTTGTGTGAACCAATTAGATAACGATGTTTCGGGAACCGATTGGGTAAAACTTTTTTTTGATGCACAAATTACTGTATTGGATGTATTGGCAACTTGGTTTATAAACAAATCGTCATCTCCAGAGCGAATAGTCATGTGGCTCATAAATCCATTCGCTTTAAAAAACACTTCTTTTCTATAGGCTAAGTTTCTTCCAACAGCCATATAAGGCATGCCTATTTTTGTATAAGAAAAGTATTGGATTGCGGTAAACAAGGTCTCAAAGCGAATAAGTTTATTAAGTAATCCTTTGGTTTTTTTATAAGCACCATAACCTAAAACAATCGTTTTTTTATTGGTAAAATGGCTGCTCATTTCTTTTATCCAATTTTTTGAAAGCGGTTTGCAATCGGCATCAGTAAAAAGTAGAAAGTTATTTGTTGATGCCTTAATGCCAAGTGTTAATGCGTATTTTTTATTTCCCCAAAAAGCTTCAATGGGTTTTACATCGACTATTTTTATATTTTTGTTGGAAGCCAGAAAAGATTTCATGACATCAAGTGTGGCATCATTGGAATTGTCATTAATAAGCACAAGTTCAAATGATGGGTAATTTTGTTCTAAAATTAACGGGATAAATTCTTTTAAATTTTCTGCTTCATTTTTTGCGCAAACCAATACTGAAACAGGAATATTTTTTTGTTTTTTATTTTGATGCTTATGAAAACTAAATTTCGAAAAAACAATACCATAAAAAAATAACTGAATAAAGACTACGGCTATAAAGGTGTAAAATAACACATCTAAAACACTCATAAACACCTATGAATGCTCGGTTTCGTTGCAGTCTTTAAATTGGTCTGGTGTTTTTCCACAAAAACCACAAGCTTCACCTTCTTTATTGAGCATAGGGTTTTGGCTAGCACAAGTCCCTGCAAATTTCCCATCTTTCTTTGCCCAAAGTTTAATGGCAATTCCGGCAATTGCTATGGCTAATAAGACTAATGTAATTAAAAGAATTTTCATGAGTAAAAATGTTTATACAAAGATAATTCATTCTTGTAAAATATTAATGTAATTATCTATTCATTTTCTCAGAGTAATCTAGTTAAAAAAAAGAGCCTTTAAATTATGAAGGCTCTTTTTTTTTAACTAGGTATAATGCGTTAATTGTTGTTCTTTTTTAAAGAAATTTCGGCAACCGAATTTTCTAAAGATGCGTTACTGTTTCCGCCTTTAGGCTCGATAGTGATGTTTAAACTTAAAGCATCTTCTATGTAAGGCACCGATTTAAGTTTGCGGTCTTCAATATCCAAAATTCCTAAATTCACCATTTTGTCCTGCATTTGCGCCCATAATTGGTAAGATTGCTCTTGGGAAATTTCGGGAAGTGATACAACGTCTATTAAAGACGATTTCTCGATAGGATTAATATATGCTACAGTTTTTAAATCTTGAGCTCTATTATTTCCTCTTAAAACATACTTTTCTGTTTCAGGATTGTTTAACTTCATGAATTGTCTCATAACTTCATCAAGTTTGTTGTTGTTTTCTTGAATATCATCTCTTAAATCAAAAATTTCTTCTGCTATTGTATTGTTTTCGTTTGAAAGATTTTGATTATTATTATAGAGTATGTATGAAGTTCCAGCAAATATTAGCGCAGCAACGCTTGCAGCTATGCTAAACCAAACGGATACTTTACGTTGAGACTGTAAACGAATTACAGGCTTTTCGTTTATAGTATCTAAAATTGCATCTAGAGTATATGAAGGCGGTTTTACAGCTTGTGTTTTTGCTGCTAGTTCAAGTTGGTCTTGTAACAAATTGTATTCTTCCTTTACCTCGGGATGCTTTAACATAAATGATTCTACTGCTACAGTTTCTGAAGCTGTAGTAGCTCCAATCAAGTACTTATCCAGTAAACCAGATTTTAAAAATGTTTGTACTTTTTTTTCCATGACTGTAATATTTTATGGACTATATATTTTTTTTAATTCTCTTAATCCAATTTTTAATCTGGACTTAATGGTACCTAACGGAATATCTAGTTCATCACTTGCTTCCTGTTGTGTCATGCCTTCAAAAAATAAAGCTTTTAACACTATTTGGTACTTAACGTCCAATGTTGCAACATGCTTTTGTAAATCGATTGTGTCTTGATTTAATCCTGCTGTTGATATTTTATATACGTTAGAATCGGCAATTTGGATTTCTTTTTCGAATTTCAGGTTATGACTTCGTAATTTATCAATTGCAGCGTTTCTAGCGATGCGATACAGCCAAGTAAATAATTTAGCTTTATTCTCGTCATATTTTTTCGAATATCTCCAAACTTTTATGAAGGTTTCTTGAAGAACATCTTGAGCCATATCTTCATCTCTTATTATTTTTTGAATAACTCCCAACAAAGCCCCTGAATAGTTTTCATAGATTATTGGAATGGCTCTTTTATCTCCTTCCTTTAAAAGACTAACTATATGTAGTTCTAATTGTGAAACCAAATGCGTATATATTTATTAAAACAAGATAAACAATTATACTGGTTAATTAAAAGTGTAACTTGTTGTTTTTCTTGAGATTCTATTGAGACTAACGCTAAATGTTAAATAATATTTACTTCAGCCTCTAAATTAATGTCAAAAATACGTTTTATAGTTTTTTGAATAAGTTTAGATAAGTTTAAAATATCTTTTCCACTAGCATTACCATAGTTTACCAATACCAATGCTTGATTTTTATGAACGCCATAATTATTAAATCTTTTCCCTTTAAAACCAACATGTTCAATCAACCATCCTGCTGGGATTTTAACTAACTTATCCGAAATATTATAACTAGGTATTTCAGGGAAATTTTGTTTTAGAATGGTAAGTTTTGTTTTTGAAATAATAGGGTTTTTAAAAAAACTACCACTATTGCCTATTTTTTTTGGATCTGGAAGCTTTGAAGACCTAATGGAAATAACAGCATTTGATACATCTTTTATGGTTGGCTTATTAATGTTTTGTTTTTCTAATTCATTACCTATCGCACCATAATCTGTTTTAATAGTATGCTGCTTTGTAGTAAGTTTAAAGGTTACATTTAAAATAATGTATTGTCCTTTAAGCTCGTTTTTAAAAATGGAATGTCTATAATCAAATTTGCAATCCTTTTTTGTAAATGTTTTTATAGTTCCAGATTTTATATGTAAAGCTTCGCAAGATTTAAAAACATCTTTTAATTCTACACCATAAGCACCAATATTTTGTATTGGAGCAGTGCCAACATTACCTGGAATTAAAGACAGATTTTCAATGCCTCCAAAATCGTGTTGTATGCACCAAAGTACAAATTCGTGCCAATTTTCGCCTGCATTTGCCTTTATTAGAATTTTAGATTCAGCTTCAGAGATAATGCTTATGCCTTTTAAATTTATATGAAGAACTAATGCTTCAATATCTTTAGTAAGTAACATATTACTACCACCTCCTAAAATAAATTTATTTGGATAGTCTTGTAATTTTAAAACTTCTTGCAGCTCTCTAATGCTATTTACACTAACAAAATGTTTGGCACTAACATCTATATCAAAAGTGTTATAAGGTTTTAGTGATATGTTTTTTTGAATGTTCACTAATCTTTATAAACTTTTAGTGCCTCTTTTAAAATAGTTACAGCTTTGACTAAACTTTCTTTGTTTAATACGTAAGCAATTCTTATTTGGTTAAAACCAACTCCAGGAGTAGAGTAAAACCCTGCAGCAGGAGCAACCATAACAGTCTCCCCGTCAATGTCAAACTTTTCCAGTAGCCATTGTGCAAAAGCATCGGCATCATTTATTGGCAATTCTGCAATACAGTAAAAAGCACCTTTGGGCTTAGCAACTTTTACACCATCTATTTTTTGCAATTCTTCAATAAGTGTGTTGCGCCTTTCTACGTATTCGGTTATTACTTCATCAAAATAACTTTGAGGCGTTGCTAAAGCAGCTTCACTGGCTATTTGCGCTAATGTTGGAGGGCTTAAACGAGCTTGTGCAAATTTTAGAGCGGTTTGGATAACCTCCTTGTTTTTTGAAACAAGGCATCCTATTCTTGCGCCACACATACTATAACGTTTTGAAACGGAATCAATGATAATGGCGTGTTGATCTAAACCTACTTCTTGCATAATCGAGTAATGTGTCGCACCATCATAGACAAATTCACGGTAAACCTCGTCTGCAATTAAAAATAAATCATGCTTTTTAACAATGGCAGCTAACTGTTTAATTTCTTCTTTGCTATATAAATAACCTGTTGGGTTTCCAGGATTACAAATTAAAATAGCTTTTGTTTTTGGTGTTATAAGTTTTTCAAATTCTTCAATAGGAGGTAAAGCAAAATTATCTTCAATTTTAGAAATTACAGGGACGACTTTTACTCCCGAGGCAGTAGAAAAACCATTATAGTTGGCATAAAAAGGTTCTGGGATTATAATTTCATCATCCGTATCCATAATACTTCCAAAAGCAAAAAGCAAAGCTTCACTTCCACCTGTGGTCACTATTATGTCATCATGATTAACATGAATGTCGTTTTTAGAATAATAATCTGCTATTTTTTTTCTATAACCTTCGGAACCTTCAGAACGTGTGTAAGCTAAAATGCTTAACGAATGTACTTTAACTGCGTCTAAAGCTATTTGTGGTGTTTTTATATCGGGCTGCCCAATATTTAAATGATAGACCGTTTTTCCTTGCTTATAGGCATTTTCGGCAAATGGCACCAATTTTCTAATTGGTGATTGAGGCATCGCTTTCCCTTTGTTGGATATAGTTGGCATTATGGTACTTTTTTAGGACTGCAAAATAGCAAAAAATTATCTTAAAGTTTATTTAAAAAAAGGTGCTTTAGAAAGTATTTAGTAAAAAGATTTGTAAATTGGAAATAGCCTATAATAAATAGCATGAAAAAGGGTTGTTTGATTTTTTCAATAGTGTTTATATTGAATTTATCTGGGTTTGCCCAAGGTAAATTTTTATTACAAGATGGAGTTAAGGATAAGATTAGTTTTAAGTTATTAAACAACCTTATTATTATTCCTGTGGAAGTTAATGGAGTTAAGTTATCTTTTTTGTTGGACACAGGAGTTAGTAAACCTATAATTTTCAATTTTGTAAACTTATCCAATGAACTGAGAATTAATCAAACTGAGCCAATTTTTTTAAGAGGATTAGGTGAAGGCGATTCAATTGAAGCACTAAAATCAAAAAACAATATATTAAAAATAGGTAAAGCTGTTAGCATTGGGCAAGATATTTTTGCGATTTTTGATCCGTCGTTAAATTTTACGCCTCAACTAGGAGTACCTGTTCATGGTATTATTGGCTATGACTTACTGAAAGATTTCGTTGTAGAAATCAACTATTCAAAAAAGCAAATAGTTTTGCACGATCCTGAGTTTTATACACCAAAATCATGTAGAAAATGCGAGACTTTTGCCTTAGAGTTTTCAAACAATAAGCCATTTATAGATGGAAGTGCTAAGGTTGTAGGCAATGAACCGTCTGTTTCAGTAAAACTTTTAATTGACACAGGAGGAAGTGATGCATTATGGTTATTTAACGATAAAGAAAAAAACATTACAGTTCCTGATAAGTTCTTTATAGATTTTCTAGGAAGAGGACTTAGTGGAAGTGTATATGGCAAACGTTCAAAAATTAATAGATTTTCTATAGGTGGTTTTTCGTTAGAAAACGTAAATACCGCTTTTCCAGATTCTTCATCAATTAGTTTTGCCAAAAAATTCAAAGAAAGAAATGGGAGCTTGGGAGGCGAAATTTTAAAGCGCTTTAACGTGATATTTGATTATCAAAAAAGAAAAATCACATTGCGTAAGAATAGTAATTTTAAAAAGCCATTTAATTATAATAAAAGTGGTATATCATTGGAACATAGTGGCATGCGAATTTTAAAAGTGGGAAATGATTGGATAATTAACACAGGTTACGGGAATGTGGGTGCTGGGAGAAGTAGCCAACAAAACACAGTAACAACGTCTAAATTTTTTAAATATGTTTTGACTCCATCATTTGCAATTATAGAGTTACGCAAAGGGTCTCCTGCTGAGAGGGCTGGTTTAAAATTAGACGATGTGATAATAAAAGTTAACAATAAAGATACGCATCATTATACCATCCAACAGGTCACGCAATTATTTTATGGTGAGAACGGCAAACGCATTAAATTAATTATTGATAGAAATGGTGTGTTAATGAAGTTTTCTTTTCAACTGGAAAGTCTTTTCTAAAAAAAAAATCCTCCATTATGGAGGATTTTAATAAAAATATTTAAAGTTTTTATTGTTTTTGCTCTAGAACACTTTTGCTTTTTTTATCAAGAACACTACTTTTACTAGGGTCTATAACATTTCCTTTAATTTTTAAAGCAATACTTGGTCTTTGGGCGTTAGATGTGACTAAAATAGTTTTAATAAAAACATCCAGCCGTTTTGTGTCATACTTTACTTCAATCTGTCCGGTTTCCCCAGGCATAACAGGTGCTTTTGGCCATGAAGGAACAGTACAACCACAAGTAGATTTAACTTTTGTTATAACCAATGGAGCGTCTCCAATATTTGTAAATTCAAATACACGAACACCGTTGGCTCCTTTTTCTATAGTACCATAATCAATGGTTTCAGTTTCAAACTTGATTTTAGCAACTTTTTCCTGTGCAGATACTGCAAAACCAATCATTCCAACAAATAATAAGATTACTATTTTTTTCATCATTTCAGTTTTAAATCATTGTAAACATACATACATTTTCATCAATCAACAAAAATATTAGACGTAATGCATTCTTGATTTATGCATTCTGCTTATCCAAAAGGATATTATTAAGATATTTAATTTCTCAGAAAACAAAATATACCTACTTTTGCACATTAGTATTCAAAAATTATTCCAAAGTATGCCTATTCCATCTCAATATGATGCAAATAAAGTAGAAAACAAGTGGTACGATTACTGGATGAAACACAATTATTTTCATTCAGAACCAGATGAAAGAGAGCCTTATACTATTGTAATTCCACCACCAAATGTTACTGGAGTGCTGCACATGGGACACATGCTTAATAACACACTACAAGATGTGCTAATCCGTCGTGCAAGACTAAAAGGATATAATGCCTGTTGGGTACCTGGAACCGACCATGCCTCTATCGCTACTGAAGCGAAAGTGGTTGAAAAGTTAAAAAATGACGGTATTAACAAAACCGACATTAGCAGAACGGAATTTATTAATCACGCCTGGGACTGGACACATAAGCATGGAGGTATTATTTTAGAACAACTTAAAAAATTGGGATGCTCTTGCGATTGGGAGCGTACTAAGTTTACTATGGACGAAGACCTGTCTGAATCTGTAATTGATGTATTTCTGGATTTGTATGAGAAAGGACTGATTTATCGAGGGTACAGAATGGTAAATTGGGATCCTCAAGCACAAACAACTTTGTCCGATGAAGAAGTAAATCATATAGAACGTACAGATAAATTGTACTACGTTACGTATAAAATAGAAGGGGATGAAGGTTTTGTTACCATTGCAACAACGCGTCCTGAAACTATTTTAGGAGATACAGCAGTTTGTGTAAACCCTAACGACAAACGCTTTACGCACTTAAAAGGTAAAAACGTAATTGTTCCTATTTGCAATAGAGTAGTTCCAATAATTCAGGATGATTATGTAGATATGGAATTTGGTACAGGTTGTTTAAAAATCACACCTGCTCATGATGTAAATGATAAAGATATTGGAGAACGCCATAACCTAGAGGTAATAGATATTTTAAATGACGATGGAACATTAAACCACTTTGGTTTACATTACCAAGGAATGGATCGTGAACTTGCTCGTAATGAAGCGGCTAAAGAACTAGATGCTTTAGGTGTTTTGGTAAAAACAGAAGATTACACACACAAAGTTGGTACAAGCGAGCGCACAAAAGCTGTTATTGAACCTAAAATTTCGGCGCAGTGGTTTTTAAAAATGAAAGACCTTGCAAAACCAGCTTTAGATAATGTAATGAATGATACAATTAAGTTTCATCCATCAAAGTTTAAGAATTCGTACAGAAATTGGATGGAAAATGTGAGAGATTGGAATATTTCACGCCAGTTATATTGGGGACACCAAATTCCAGCGTATTTCTTTGGAGAAGGCGTTAATGATTTTGTAGTAGCAAAAACCATAGAAGAAGCCCTACCATTGGCACAAGATAAAACTGGGAACAAAAAACTAAAAATAGAGAATTTAAGACAAGAATCCGATGTCGTTGATACTTGGTTTTCATCTTGGTTATGGCCAATTTCGGTGTTTGATGGTATTCTAAATCCAGATAATGAAGAAATAAGTTACTATTATCCAACCAACGATTTAGTAACAGCACCAGAAATTATGTTTTTTTGGGTAGCACGAATGATTATTGCTGGTTACGAATATAGAGGAGAATTACCATTTAAAAATGTGTATTACACAGGAATTGTTCGTGATAAACAAGGCCGTAAAATGAGTAAATCCCTTGGGAACTCACCAGACCCTATAAAATTAATGGAGCAATATGGCGCTGATGGTGTTCGTGTTGGAATGCTTATGTGCTCTCCTGCTGGAAACGATTTACCGTTTGATGAGTCTTTATGCCAACAAGGAAAGGCTTTCGCTAATAAAATTTGGAACGCCTTTAGATTAATAGATGGTTGGGAAGTAGCAGATATAGAACAACCAGAATATGCAAAAATTGCTATTGATTGGTACCAAAATAAATTCCAACAGACTTTAGCTGTTATAGAAGATCATTTTGAAAAGTATCGTTTAAGTGATGCTTTAATGGAAACCTATAAGTTAATCTGGAACGACTTCTGCTCATGGTTATTAGAAATGGTAAAACCAGCATACCAGCAACCAATAGACAAAACAACCTATGATTCAATTATCACCATTTTAGAAAATAACTTAAAAATATTACATCCTTTTATGCCTTTCTTATCTGAGGAGATTTGGCAACATATTGCTGAACGCTCTCCAGAGGAAGCATTAATTATTGCAAAATGGCCAGAAAGTAAACCTATAAATGAAGCTTTAATTAAAGAGTTTGATTTTGCTGCTGAGGTAATTTCAGGAATACGCACTATTAGAAAACAAAAAAACATTGCATTTAAAGATGCTATAGAGTGTTTTGTATTAAATAATGATAAAGCATCAACAACGTTTGATGTTGTAATTTCAAAACTAGGTAATATTTCTAATTTAAGTTATACCTCAGAAAAAGTAGATGGTGCTTTAACCTTTAGAGTAAAGTCTAACGAATATTTTGTACCAATGCAAGGCAGTATAGATGTTGAAGCCGAAAAAGCAAAACTTACTGAAGAGCTCAATTATACCCAAGGGTTTTTAAAATCTGTACAGAAAAAGTTAGCTAATGAGCGTTTTGTTGCTGGAGCACCAGAACAGGTAGTTGCTAGTGAGCGTAAAAAAGAAGCTGATGCTTTGGCAAAAATTGAAACCTTAAAAGCGAGTTTAGCGAGTTTAAATTAGTGGGTTCGTTTAAAATACAATGATATGCAACGATTTAATGCTTTTATATTAGTAGTTGTGCTTCATTATTCTCACTCGAACGGAATAAAATAATTATACTAACTTTCGAGAAACAACTAACCAATGATAAAATTCTTTAGAAAAATTCGCCAGAACTTACTTATGGAAAACAAAACTGGAAAATATTTTAAATATGCTATTGGAGAAATTGTTTTGGTAGTTATTGGGATTTTAATTGCATTAAGCATTAATAATTGGAATGAAAACAGAAAAAAAGAAACTCTAAAAAACGAATACAAAACAGCCTTAATTAATGATTACACAAAAGATACGATTCAAATTAATGCTCGGCTTTTAAGAAATAATCTCAGAATTGAAAGGATTAACTCAATTGGTGATAGTATTGTAAATGGGCATTATAATAATCTGGAAAGTTATTATAAACTCTTTAATAATGAATTTGTTGGCATTAGAGTCACCAATGTTTACAATACCAATAGTTTTAATTTACTCATATCTAGTGGGAAAATAGATTTGTTCGATAAAGACTTAAGAAAAGAACTTATGGAATTAAATCGACTTCAATCTTTTGAAAAAATTACACAAAATGGTAATAAAGATCTCCTTTTAGACTATATGCTAAACCTTGGAAACAAATATCCAGTCATTGGAAATCCTCTTAATAAAAATACAACACACCAACTCTTATGGAAAAATGTAAAAGTAAATGACTTACCAAAAGATATAGTCAATCATTTGAACCAAGAACGTTACACCATTTCAAGGTATATAGAATTAACAGAAAATGTATTACAACAAACCGAATTGGTTTTAAATCTTTTAGCTTCTAAAAACAAATAACGTAAGCACAACAAACGCATATAATTAATTGCTAGTTCTGTGTGGCGCATTCATAATATTGCAAAACCCTTGTAAATACGAGGGTTTTGTTGTAAAT
>CAXBFU010000024.1:0-57965 GCA_963975205.1 uncultured Flavobacteriaceae bacterium
GAATTATTAGACTAATACATCAATAATTTTTTTATTCAACCTAATTACTTATTTTGAATGATTTGTCTATTAGCTAGTCTTTTATATAATCTAAAAAAACGTTTAAACATTTTCTTGCATACTCACTATAATTATTCTTCAATTTAGTATATTGAATTACTATTATTAATTATAACTAAATTGGTGAACAGAGAGCTTGATTTAGCTTGGAATTTTGTTAAGAATACAAATAGAAATATTTTCTTAACAGGCAAAGCAGGTACAGGCAAAACTACATTTTTACATAAATTAAAGCTTCAATTGCAAAAGCGTATGGTGGTTGTTGCACCAACAGGTGTTGCAGCTATAAACGCAAAGGGGGTTACCATCCATTCTTTTTTTCAATTGCCTTTTGGACCGATTCTACCAAATAATGACTTAGGTACTTCTTCAAATTTCAATAGGAGATTCAGTAAAACTAAAATCAATATAATTAAATCTTTAGACCTTTTAATTATAGATGAGATTAGTATGGTTAGAACAGATTTGTTAGACGGTATTGATAAGACCTTAAGACGCTATAAAAATAGAAACCTAGTTTTTGGTGGTGTACAATTATTGATGATTGGTGACTTACAGCAATTATCTCCAGTAATTAAGGAACATGAATGGCGATTACTACAACCCTTTTATAAAAACGCATTTTTCTTTAGTAGCCAAGCATATCAAAATTGCAATCCGTTAACTCTTGAACTCAAACATATTTATAGACAAGACAATCCTTTATTCATAAATATACTAAACGAAATAAGAGACAATACCTTAAGCGTATCTTCAGCTAAAGAATTAAATAAGAGATGTCTTCCGGATTTTGAACCAAATAAAAAGGATGGTTATATTTCATTGACGACTCACAATAATAAAGCGCAACAGTCCAACAAAGAAGAACTGGAAAAATTAGAGGGAAGGGAACACATTTATAGAGCAACTATAGAAGGCAATTTTCCAGAACACACATATCCCAACAAAGAAGAATTAAAATTAAAAGTTGGTGCGCAAGTTATGTTTATTAAAAACGATAGTTCTCCCGAAAAACGTTATTTTAATGGTAAGATTGGTAAAGTGATTTTGTTGGAAAAGGGCGAAGTTATTGTGAATTGTCCAGATGACAACTTCAACATTGTAACCAAAATTGAAACTTGGGAGAATATAAAATATATAATAGACCCTGAAACAAAAGCCATCACGGAAGATAAAATTGGAAGCTTTTCTCAAATACCATTACGTTTGGCGTGGTCCATCACTATCCATAAAAGTCAAGGCTTGACTTTTGAAAAGGCCATTATTGATTCGCATGATGCCTTTGCTCACGGACAGACTTATGTAGCACTAAGCCGTTGTAAGTCTCTAGAGGGATTGGTTTTAAAAAGCAAAATTAAACCCAACCAGATCATTAACGACCAACATGTGATGGACTTCAATAAAAATGCTGAAGCCAACCAACCCAATGAAGACATTTTACAACAATCAAAGCGAGCGTTTCAACTTGATTTGATTTCAGAAGTGTTCAATTTTTACAAATTTCTGTATCCTTCAAGGCGAATTTTAGACATCTACTACAAAAACAGGGGAAGTATAGAGGGCTCCATTGAGCAGTCATTAAATTCAATCAAGGAAAGCACGACCAATCTACTTAAAATCAGTACTAGTTTTAAATCTCAACTACAAGCATTGGTTGGCAATATGGAAACTCCAGAAACCAGCAAACCACTACAAGACCGCTTTACAAAAGCCGTTACCTATTTTAACGAACAGACAAAGGCAACCATAGAAGAGCCATTAAAAAATCTTAGTTTTTCAACCGATAATAAAGCACTTCAAAAAGACATTGACAAACAATTGGACACGTTGGAAGAATTATTGGAAACGAAGCTGTCCTATTTTGAAGGTTTAAAAAAAGGGTTCAGTACAGACCAGTTTTTGGCTCTGAGGGCAAACGCCGTTTTCTTAGCAAAGGATAAACCAACAAAACAACGCAAAACAATTATTGAAGGTACTACAAATATTGAGCTCTTTGAACTGCTAAGGGAATTAAGAAACCAAATTGCTAACCGTGAAGATTTAGTACATTATCAAATATTCACCCAAAAATCGCTCTATGCCATGTGTGAAATGTTGCCCACTACAAAACAGGAATTGAAGGCTATTCACGGAATGGGCAAAACTAGAATTAAAAAATATGGATCTGAAATATTAAAAATTATAGTAGAATACTGTGATGAGAATGATATTGAAGCCACTAATAGTACACCAATATTTGAAGATTTAAAATCTAAAAAACAAAAAGGATATACAAAGAAAACTTCGTTAAAACTATTCAAATCAGGGAAATCCGTTCTTGAAATTGCAAACGAACGCGACCTAACAACCAACACCATTGCTGGTCATTTGGCGAGTTTTATCCCTTCAGGTGAAGTAAAAGTTACCGATTTGATTTCTGAGGAAAGCTATAATGAACTCAAAAAAATCATCCCTAAAAAACAATTTGAAAGTCTATCCGATTTAAAAAATCAACTGGATGATAAATATTCTTATGGCGAAATTCGCTTGGTTTTAGAAGATTTAAAGACCTAAAAAAGACTTTAAAAGCGAAGTAATAAAGTCTTTAATTATCTCCTTATTTCTAAGTTTATCCTTTAATAACGCCTCTCGAAATTACAATTTTCTGAATCTCAGAAGTGCCTTCATAAATTTGAGTAATCTTAGCGTCTCGCATCATGCGTTCCACATGGTATTCTTTAACGAAACCATTTCCACCATGTATTTGTACAGCTTCAACAGTATGTTCCATGGCAACTTTCGATGCATATAATTTTGCCATGGCGCTGGACATATCATAATTATTTCCCTGGTCTTTATCCCAAGCTGCTTTCATTACAAGCATTCTTGCAGCCTCAATTTCAGTATGCATATCTGCAAGCTTAAAAGCGATAGCTTGATGGTTGCAAATTTCTGTGCCAAAAGCTTTACGTTCTTTAGAATATTTTAAAGCCAACTCATAAGCTCCCGAAGCAATCCCTAAAGCTTGAGCGGCAATACCAATTCGTCCACCTGATAATGTTTTCATGGCGAATTTAAAACCAAAACCATCGTCACCAATCCTATTTTCTTTAGGCACTTTTACATCGTTAAACTGAAGTGTATGCGTGTCGCTTCCTCTAATTCCTAGTTTATCTTCTTTTGGCCCAATATCAAATCCTTCCATGCCTTTTTCAACAATAAATGCATTGATGCCTTTATGACCTTTATCTTTATCTGTTTGAGCTATTACCAAATAAACATCACTTCTTCCACCATTTGTAATCCAGTTTTTGGTACCATTTAGCACATAATAATCACCATTGTCAATAGCAGTGGTTTTTTGTGAAGTCGCATCACTTCCAGCTTCTGGCTCACTTAAACAAAAGGCTCCAACAAATTCACCAGTTGCCAATTTTGTTAAGTATTTTTGTTTTTGTTCTTCACTTCCAAAAGCTTCCAACCCATAGCATACCAGAGAATTATTTACCGAAACGATTACTGATGCTGATGCATCGATTTTTGATAATTCTTCCATAATCAACACATAGGAAATAGCATCCATACCACTTCCTCCATATTTTGGGTCAACCATAATTCCTAAAAAACCAAGTTCGCCCATTTTTTTTACTAATTCATCTGGAAATTTTTGTTTTTCATCGCGCTCTATAACGCCTGGGAGTAATTCTGTTTGAGCAAAATCTCTTGCTGCATCACGAACCATGATATGTTCTTCAGTAAGGCTAAAATTCATTATTATATGTTATTGCTTAATTGATAAGAAATGTATGCAAAGATAAAGTTTTATTGCATTTTTTTCAATTTGAATACATATTTTTACAGTATATGATAAAATCTAAATACAAGGTTATTGGTGTGATGTCTGGAACATCTCTAGATGGTTTAGATTTAGCGTATATTGAATTTAGTTTTGATAATTCTTGGTCTTTTAAAATAATTAAGGCAGAAACGATTGGTTACCCAAATAAATGGGGTGAAATTCTAAAGAACCTAGTTCTAAACTCATTCGATGAATTAGAGAAAATAGATAAAGATTACACCATTTATTTGGCTTCAATAATCAATAATTTTATAAAAAAAAATAAGATAGTTGAGTTGGACGCTATTTGTTCTCATGGTCATACAGCATTACACCAACCTAGTAAAAAACTAACCTATCAAATAGGAAACCTAAGTGAACTGAGTAAGTTAATTGAAAAAAAAGTGATTTGTGATTTTCGAGTTCAGGACGTTGAACTTGGAGGGCAAGGAGCACCTTTAGTACCCATTGGAGATAAACTCCTGTTTTCTAAGTATGATTATTGCATAAACCTTGGTGGTTTTGCTAATATTTCAACTACAATAAATTCTGCTAGAATAGCTTATGATATTTGTCCACTAAATATTGTATTGAACCATTATGCAATAAAATTTGGATATAATTTTGATGAAAATGGAAAAATAGCAGCTTCAGGAAACATTAATAGCCAATTGTTAAAGGCCTTAAATCAATTAGAGTTTTACAAATCAAGCCCTCCAAAATCTCTGGGCTTAGAATGGGTTAACAAAACTATTTTTCCTTTAATTAGTTTTTATCATTTAAGTATTAAAGATGTTTTAAGGACTTTTGTAGAGCATTCGGCTTTTCAAATTGCAACAGAAGTAAACAAAACAAAAAGGGCCAATGTTCTTGTTACTGGAGGAGGTGCTTATAACTTGTTTCTAATTAATAGAATAAAAAAATTGACAGATAATAAAATTATTTTACCATCAAGAGATTTAATTGAGTATAAAGAAGCTTTAATTTTTGGCTTGCTTGGAGTTCTTAAATTACGAGGAGAGAACAACTGTTTAAGTAGTGTCACTGGCGCAAAGAGAGACCACAGTTCTGGAAAAATCTATAATCCTTAAATTTATTATTATTTTAAAGTAAAACATATTTAGTTTTTTATATTTGTTTATAATCATCTCCCTAACTAATATTGATGAAAGAATTACTTCAGAAGTACGAAAATAAAACACCAGAAATAGTATTTAATTGGAAAGATCCAGAAACCGAAGCTGAGGGCTGGACAGTTATAAACTCATTACGAGGTGGTGCTGCTGGAGGAGGCACTAGAATGCGAAAAGGTCTAGATATGAATGAGGTGCTATCATTAGCAAAAACCATGGAAATTAAGTTTACTGTTTCTGGACCAGCTATTGGAGGCGCAAAATCTGGCATAAATTTCGACCCCAAAGATCCTCGTAAAAAAGGCGTTTTAGAGCGTTGGTACAAAGCCGTTTCACCATTATTGAAAAGTTATTACGGTACAGGAGGTGACTTAAATGTTGATGAAATTCATGAAGTGATTCCAATTACTGAAGAATCTGGAGTATGGCATCCTCAAGAAGGTGTTTTTAATGGTCATTTTAAACCAACCGAAGCCGACAAAATAAACCGCATTGGTCAATTACGGCATGGTGTTATAAAAGTGATTGAAAATCAATACTACTCTCCAGATGTGTCAAGAAAATACACAATTGCAGATATGATTACAGGATTTGGTGTTGCTATAGCAGTTAAACACTATTATGATATTTATGGAGGTTCCATAGTTGGAAAACGAGCAGTTGTACAAGGTTTTGGTAATGTTGGTGCCGCAGCCGCTTTCTATTTAGCACAAATGGGAGCCAATGTAGTTGGGATTATAGATGCCGTTGGAGGATTAATAAATGAAGATGGATTTACTTTTGAAGAAATTACTGGTCTCTTTCTTGAAAAAACAGGAAATACCCTTGAAAGTGAAAATCTAATTCCATTTAAAGAAACCAATGAAAAAATTTGGTCACTGGAAACCGAAATATTTGCACCTTGTGCCGCATCTAGATTAATAACAAAAGAACAAATTGACACTATGATAGAAAGTGGTTTGGAAGTTATTTCTTGTGGAGCCAACGTACCATTTGCCGATAAAGAAATTTTCTTTGGATCTATTATGGAATTTACAGATAGTAAGGTGAGCCTTATTCCTGATTTTATTTCAAACTGTGGAATGGCTCGTGTATTTGCCTACTTCATGGAACGACGAGTAGAGATGACAGATGACGCAATTTTTGATGATACATCAAATATAATTAGGTCTGCAATTCAAAACATATATAACCACAACCATTATAAAACCGAGTTAAGTAAAACCGCCTTCACTTTAGCACTAAGTGAACTTATATAATTAAAAACTAACAACACATGGAAGCAGTAATTATCATTGTATTTGTAGTAGGCTATTTAGCCATAACATTAGAACATAATATAAAAATTGACAAACTCATTCCAGCTCTAGTCATGATGGCTGTCAGTTGGGCTTTAATTTCTTTGGGGCTTGATAGCTTTACCCAATGGTTCGATTCTGAAAATCATGGCTTAGTAAATGGGTTTATGGATTTACCACTTGAAACCATAATCCCTGAACATGGTGGAGAGGTAAACTCAAAAACACTACTGATGGAAAATACATTATTGCATCATTTAGGTAAAACAGCCGAAATTTTAGTGTTCTTATTAGGCGCAATGACTATTGTTGAAATAATAGATTACTTTGATGGTTTTTCAACCATTAAAAGTTTCATTAAAACAAAAAAGAAAACAAAAATCCTTTGGATATTTGCCATTTTAGCTTTTATCCTATCTGCAATTATAGATAACCTTACAGCTACAATTGTACTTATTTCAATTTTACAAAAAATAGTAAAGGACAGAAGTGTTCGTATATGGTATGCAGGCTTAATAATTATTGCAGCAAATGCAGGAGGAGCATGGTCGCCAATTGGAGATGTTACAACAACCATGTTATGGATTGGTAACAAGGTTAGTACAGGATATTTAATAGGTTACTTATTATTGCCATCGTTTGTTTGTATGGCAGTGCCAACATTAATTGCATCGTTTTTACCTGCTTTTAAGGGATATCTCGAAATTGAAGAAAACGATAACGATGCTCCCAAAAGTAAATTTGGTCCAACCATGTTGTTTTTAGGTTTAGCTGCTATAGTTTCTGTGCCAATATTTAAGGTAGTCACACATTTACCACCTTATGTTGGTATGATGTTAGCTTTAGGTGTTGTGGCCATTTTTGCTGAAGTATATAGTAATTCTAAATTTAGTTTAACTGTTATAGACAATAAAGAAAGTGCAGACCATGCACACCACAGTCCTGTACACCATTCTTTATCAAAAATAGAATTACCAAGCATCTTATTTTTCTTAGGTATTTTAATGGCTGTAGCAGCGTTGGAGTCTCTTGGAATTTTATTCGATTTCGCAATAACTTTAAAAGAAACAACACCTATGTTAGGAACCGAATTAAATGGCGAGGGCGTCTCAGATTTAGTGATTTTAGCTTTGGGTGTAGGTTCTGCGGTTATCGATAATGTGCCATTGGTTGCAGCCAGTTTGGGCATGTTCTCGGAACCAATGGATAATGAGCTATGGCACTTTATTGCCTATTCTGCCGGAACTGGAGGTAGTATGTTAATCATAGGTTCTGCAGCTGGTGTTGTAGCTATGGGGATGGAAAAAATAGATTTTTTCTGGTATTTAAAAAAGATAGCTTGGTTAGCTGCTTTAGGTTTTTTAGCAGGAGCTGCAGTTTTCTTTTTTACAAGAACTCTGTTTTAAAATACTTTATATAGAAAACAACCGTTATTATTCAAAATCTAACAAGACAAATATATGTTATACACAGCAATTCTAAATACTGTTCAAGAAGGAGCAGAACTAATTACTGATGGCGAATCTACCGAAAAAACCCTATCTATTATAGAGCTTATAAAAAGTGGCGGAACTGCAGGACAAGTTATAATTTTGTTATTGTTTGTATTGCTGCTGGTTGCCAGCTATATTTATTTTGAACGCTTGTTTGCTATTAAATCGGCATCTAGAGTAGATACAAATTTCATGAATCAAATTAAAGACCATGTGTCTAATGGTAAAATAGATTCGGCTCAAGTATTATGTGCGCAAGTCAATTCTCCAGTATCTCGACTTATTAGTAAAGGGATTTCTAGAATAGGCAAACCATTGGAAGATATTAATACTGCCATTGAAAATGCAGGGCGTTTAGAAGTTTACGGGCTCGAAAAAAATGTGAGTGTACTCGCAACTATTTCTGGTGCTGCACCAATGATTGGATTTCTTGGTACAGTTGTTGGAATGATACTAGCAATATTCGAGCTTGCCAATGCAGGAGGGACCATTCAAATGGATGTTCTTGCTAGTGGTTTATATACAGCTATGACCACTACTGTAGCTGGTTTAATAGTAGGTATTGTAAGTTATATATGTTTTAATCATTTAGTAGCCAGAACGAATAAGGTTATTCATCAAATGGAAGCTAATTCGGTTGAATTTTTAGACCTTCTAAACGAACCAATTTAATATATGGATATAAGAGGAAGAAATAAGATAACACCAGAATTCAATATGTCGTCAATGACAGATATTGTATTCTTGTTATTAATATTTTTTATGCTAGCATCTACTTTAGTAACCACTAGTGCCATTGATATTTTATTGCCAAAGGCAAGCGGTAAAACGCAAAATAAAAAGTCAGTATCTGTTAGTATAAAGAAAGATTTGACATATTATATTGACCAGAAACGTGTTGGTGAAAGTGTTCTAGAAAGCCAATTACTTGCTGCATTATCTGGTGAAGAATCGCCTACTATTGTTTTAAGAGCCGAAAAATCGGTGCCAGTAGATAATGTAGTAAAGGTTATGGATATTGCCAATAGAAATAAGTTTAAAGTGATACTAGCAGTAAAACCGAATAATTAATATTTAGGTTAGATGAAATCGTATTTTAAAACCAAACATGAAAAAGATTCAGCTAGAATCACAGCTTTATTTGCTGTGATTTTAATTTTGCTGATATTTATAGTTGGGCCTAAATACATGGATCCACCAATGGAATATGGTGTTGCTGTAAATTTTGGAACTACTGATTTTGGTAGCGGTCGCATTCAACCTAAAAAGCCTATTAAAGCCGAAAAAGAAGCAGTAAAGCCGCCTCAAAAAGTCGAAGAATCTAAACCAATACCTTCAGAACCTAAAGAAGTTAAGGAAGAAGTTTTAACGAGTGAAGACGCTGAAGCTATCGCCATTAAAAAGCAAAAAGTAGAAGAGGCTAGAAAAAAAGCCGAAGCTGATGCTAAAGCTAAAAAAGAAACCGAACGTATCGAAAAAGAACGGAAAGAAAAAGAAGCCAAAAAGAAACGATTAGATGATTTAATTGGTGGTATTGGAAAATCTGACGGAACAGATTCTGGTAGCGAAGGCGATGATAATAGAGCAGGAGATAAAGGACAATTAAATGGCGACCCTTATGCGCCAAGTTATTTTGGCGAACCTGGAGCAGGTGGAGGAGGAAGTGGTTATGGACTGCGTGGTAGAGGAAGACCCTCCAAAAAAGTTGAAAAACAAGATTGTAATGAAGAAGGTAGAGTTGTTGTTAAAATTATAGTTGACAGAAATGGAAGCGTAATTAAAGCAGAACCTGGAGTTAGAGGCACTACTAATAGCGCATCATGTTTATTAAATCCAGCAAAGAAAACAGCAATGTCATATAAATGGCCAAAAGATTCAAAAGCACCAAACCAGCAAATTGGATTTATTGTAATTGATTTTAGTTTGAGTCAATAAATGAACTATCTGGATACTATCAACTGGATGTTCAACCAATTGCCAATGTATCAAAACAAAGGGAAGGTTGCTTTTAAAAAGGATTTAACTAATACTTATGCGCTTTCAAATCATCTTAATAATCCTGAAAAAAAAATTAAATCAATTCATGTAGCTGGAACCAACGGCAAAGGGTCAACCAGCCACATGATTGCTTCGGTTTTACAAGAAGCAGGTTATAAAGTTGGATTATACACATCACCTCATTTAAAAGATTTTAGAGAGCGTATTAAAGTAAACGGTAATGTTGTTAGCAAGCAATTTGTTATTCAATTTATTAAACGAAACAAGATGTTTTTAGAAAACCGTAGTTTGTCTTTTTTTGAAATGACGGTTGGTATGGCATTCGATTATTTTGCAAAACAAAAGGTTGATATTGCTATTATTGAAGTTGGTTTGGGAGGTCGATTAGATTCTACCAATATTATTACTCCTGAAGTCTCAGTAATTACAAATATAGGACTAGATCATACGCAATTTTTGGGTGATACTTTAGAACTAATAGCTCATGAAAAAGCAGGCATAATTAAACCAAATGTTCCAGTTGTTATAGGCGAAACACAGAAGGAAACAAGGCCTATTTTTAGAAGAATAGCCAAAGAGAATAACACTCCAATTTATTTTGCAGACCAAACTATTATAAAAACTTACGAGTCCGATTTAAAAGGAAGCTACCAAGCAAAAAACATAAAAACGGTTGCACAAACTTTAACTGTTTTACAACCATTGGGTTTTAAAACCTCTGAAAAACAAATTATAAAAGGTCTAAAAAATGTTGTAAAAAACACAGGATTATTAGGTCGTTGGCAAACATTGCAATATGATCCTAAAATTATTTGTGATACAGCGCATAATAAAGAAGGACTAAGCTATGTGATACGACAATTAGAAAAAGAAACTTTTAAAAAGTTGCACATGGTTATTGGTATGGTTAACGATAAAAATATAGATAGTGTTTTAGATTTATTTCCAAAAAAAGCTACGTATTATTTTTGTAAACCAGATATTCCAAGAGGTTTAGATGCTGAAATTTTAAAACAATATTTTGCTGAAAAAGGCTATAAAGGAAACGCTTATAAATCGGTAAATGAAGCGTTTGTATTTGCTAAAAAACAGGCAAAAAGTAATGACCTTATTTATGTTGGTGGAAGCACTTTTGTAGTCGCTGAAATTATTTAGAATTTTGTTTAAAAATATTTGTTAGATTAAAAAACTGACTTATATTTGCATCCCGATAGTTATTGGGTCTATTATAGGGCGCGTAGCTCAGTTGGTTCAGAGCACTTGGTTTACACCCAAGGGGTCAGGGGTTCGAATCCCTTCGCGCCCACATCAATTCCGATTTGATTTTTTCAAATCGGAATTTTTTTTCTGAGAAATACTGAGCTAGCTCGAAGTGTTTTATGAAATGAAAATTCAAGGTGTGCGATGGCGTTGGAATTGTATTTGCATAAGCGGTTTCGTTTTGGAATATACAATCCCTCTGCGTCCACAACAAATAGAAGACCCACACTTACTTTAGTGTGGATTTTTTATTTGTAAAATGATTTACTTCGTCTTTTCTGAAAACCAAGTATCACGTAATATTTTCCATTTGCCGTCATCTTTTTTCCAAACCAATAAATATCTTCCTCGATTAACTACAGTTCCATTTGAATGAGACCAAGTTCCCATTCCGTCTTCTACAAGTAATTGATTATTTCCCCATAATTTTGTGGTTTTAAAACTACCAATAATACTATCTCGAATCATACTTCCAAAAACCTTAATAATATTTTCCCTACCAACAGTAGAAGGAATTATTTCTGCATCCTCCATATACATATTTCCTAAAGCAGTCGAGTCACCATTTTGTAAATGATTTTCGTATTCCCGAAGGCGTAATTCAATTTCTTTTTCAAGCGTTGATAAATCAGTTTCAATATTCAACTCCTTTTCCTTTATTTTTTGCCCACAACTCGATATAAAAATCGAGACAACTAGCATTATTATAAGTCGCATCAAATTTAATTTTAGTTTTTTCATTATCATCTATTTATCATATTTTTCAGCGGAAACACAAGACCTTGATATGGCTTGTTTTACTTAAGCATTATAATTGTTGCTGAAACAAATTTAGCAATGGTGAACTAAGGTAGCTGTTTTTTGTTTCAAAGTCAAGTTAAAGTATTTCCAAAATACGCTCTAAAGCCATCCCTCTTGAGCCTTTAACTAGAAAGGTAGCATTGTCAAGTTGTGAAAAATCAAAGTTAGTTTTAAAATCTTGAAATGATTTGAACGCTGAAACTTTTGGAGAAACAATCTTGGTTTTATTGAAGTTTTCTCCAATTAAGATGAGGTGGTTAAAAGGCATAGTCGATGCTAAATCTACTATGTATTGATGTTCTTTTTTAGCAACTGTGCCTAATTCAAACATATCACCTAGAATGGCTATTTTAAAGATGTCTTTTTGTTTTTCAAAATTTTCCAAAGCCGCTTTCATACTTGTTGGATTCGCATTGTAAGCATCAAGTATAATTCGGTTAGACCCTTTATTGATTATTTGCGAACGGTTATTTTTTGGGACATAACTTTCAATAGCTTCTTTAATTTTATTAGTCTGCACATTAAAATAGTTACCAATGGTTATGGCTGCCGATATGTTATTAAAGTTATAAGTCCCAATTAATTGACTTTCTATGTTTGAGCTATCATACTTAGCTATTACGAAAGGGTTAGCTTCAACTAATTCAATGGCACAATTAGCTTCATTGTTAGAGCCAAAGGAATAATACCTATTGTGGCCTTTTAATTGTTTTAACTGAATGCCATCATTAGCATTTACAAAAATTAGTTTGTTATTGGCTTTTAAATAATCATATAACTCACTTTTGCCTTTTATAACACCTTTAATACCTCCAAAACCTTCTAGGTGCGCTTTACCAAAATTGGTAATGTAACCATAGTCTGGTGCAGCAATATTACACAAAAACGCAATTTCTTTTAAATGATTGGCTCCCATTTCTACAATACCAATTTCGGTGGTGTTATTCATTGAGAGCAATGTTAAAGGCACACCAATGTGATTGTTTAAATTGCCAACAGTAGCCATGGTTTTGTACTTTTTTGATAATACAGAATTAATAAGTTCTTTAGTGGTGGTTTTTCCATTACTTCCAGTGAGTGCAATTATTTTTAACCCTAAATAATTACGATGGTATTTTGCTAACTCTTGAAGCGTTTTGAGTACATTATCTACAAGAACATAATTACTATTTAAAGCTACTTGCTTATCATCTACAATGGCATATTTAGCACCTTTTATTAAAGCATCTGTCGCAAATGTATTACCATTGAAATTAGTACCTTTTAATGCAAAAAACAAACAGTTTTTAGTGATTTTTCGGGTATCTGTACAAACATCGGGATGTTTTAAGTAGAGTTTGTGTAGTGCTTCAATTTTCATTGATTAAATGTAATAAAAAAGTCCTAACAAATACGTTAGGACTTTCATTTTTATAGCTTTAAAAGCTTAATTTTTCTTTTTGTTCTTTTGTTTGGATTTTGATCCAATTCTTGACATTGCACATCTAAATCCAATATAGTCTGTGGCCATATCTTGTGGGAAGTAACGGCGTTGTGCAGGATCTAGCCAATAAGCTCTATCTCTCCATGAGCCACCTTTATAGACACGCACTTCATCACTAATTAAAGAGGTTCTATTATTGGTCTTGTCATATTCTCTAATTAGGTTTCCAGCCGAATCCACTTCTACATTATGCCTTGGAGCATTATACATTTTCTTGGTAGTTGAAGCATCTTCACCTTCTTCTCTGTCATTAAAACTTTCGAAGTAACGAGATGAACGTTTGTCACCATCTCTAAAATTACGGTTGTCACTAGTATCAAAATTATTTCTTAAATACGTTTCGTTTTCATCAACTGCAACTTGAGCAATTTCACCAGGTAAGTTTCTGGCAATTACTTTACCGTTACTTAAGGTATCATAAACAATATCGTTGGCTGTTACTATTTTAACTGTTCCATCATCGTTTATGGCATTTTTAGTATAAACATTGCCACGATAGTAGTTAAAATCATTAAACTCGTCATCTACAATAGGTCTGTAAACATCTGCAACCCATTCGGCAACATTTCCTGCCATATCATATAAGCCATGATCGTTTGGTTCGTACGATTTTACTTGAGCAGTAATATCTGCACCATCATCAGACCATCCTGAAATTCCACCATAGTCACCTTTACCTTGTTTAAAGTTAGCTAATTGGTCACCACGAACTTTACGGCTTCCAGAACGCGTGTATTGTCCATCCCAAGGGTATTTTTTACGTCCTCTATATACATTATAGCTTCTTAACTCGGTTAAGCCTAACGCTGCATATTCCCATTCAACTTCGGTTGGTAGTCTATATTTAGGCGATAAAACTCCTGTGCCTCTGTTGGCGTACACATTTATAGTATCACCCGCTACATTGGTTTGGATTCTATTACCTCTTCTGCTATTTGGTTTAGTAATACTATCATTACCACCATAAGTTAACTTGGGAGCGTTAATATATGTATCGGTATTAAAGTTGGCATCGGCAGTAGCTGTATTACGAGCACCACGTACGAGGTAACCTGATTCTTCAAGGTACATTTCGTTAACTCTATCGGTTCTCCAGTTTGCATATTCTACGGCTTGAATCCAGCTAACACCAACTACAGGGTATTCGGCATATCCAGGATGACGCAAATATTCGTTGGTCATCATTTCATTGTATCCTAAACGGTTTCTCCAAACTAATGTATCTGGAAGCGCACCATTATAGATAGCTTTAAAATTTGGGTCTTCTGGTGGATAAACCCTTTTAATCCAATCTAAGTACTCCATGTACATCATATTGGTAACTTCGGTTTCATCCATATAGAACGATTGTACGTGTTGCTGATTAGGAGTGTTGTTCCAATCGTGCATTACATCGTCTTGAACTTTTCCCATGGTAAAAGTTCCTCCTTCAATAAATGCTAAACCAGGAGCAGTTGCCTGCTCTTTAAAGCTTGTATTGTATTGAAATCCTCCATCTTTGGAGTTAATTGCCCATCCAGTTCCTCTAGAAGTGTTCTTAGAATCTGATGATTTTTTACAACTAAACATTGCTAGTGAAAATGCTAGAACTAGCATTATTCTTAGTGTTGCGGCGTTTTTCATATCCATACTTTTTAAGTAAGTCAGTTTAATATTTGGTCTTGCAATATAGTAATTAAAGATAATAACACAAGGTTTTTTGTAAAAAAATATGCATTTCATCCTATTTTTTATACAGAATATCGGATTTTTCACTCTATTTCAATCAAATTTTGTTACTCTAAAACGCAGTTTAACATGATTTATTATTGTAACTTTGAACAAAATTACCATTGCTATACTATCCTCAAATAACCAACGTTAATTCTTTTATGAAGAAAGTCTTTTTTTCAGTTATTTTATTAGCCACATTAATTAGTTATTCTCAACAAAAACAATTTACAATTGATTGGGATGGAACGAGAACGCTCTCTACTTGGTCTTCAAAAGTGGAAGTGCCTTCATTTAATGATCCTAATTTTAGCTTTGACCATATAAGTGGTTTAAAATACATAGCTCAATGGGAAGTTTACGATTTAATAAATGAAAGCTCCTTGAAAATATCCAATATATCGTATATAACTATTTCAAAAAATGAATTAAGAGGTCTAGGGCTTGAAACAATTCCTAAAAAAATTAAATCATTAATAAAAAACACTAACAGTAGAGGTAAACGAGCCGTATATTTTGAAATCTCACCTATAATAAATGATAAAGGAACCTTTAAAAAAGTTAAAAGCTTCACTATATCCTACAATAATAGTCAAGTAAGTAGAAATGTGTCTTCAAACAGGGTTATTGTCAATTCGGTTTTAAATCAAGGTGATTGGTACAAATTTTATATCGATAAAACAGGCGTGTTTAAATTAACAAAAAGCTTTTTAAGCGGTTTAGGGATTAGCACTAACAATATAGACCCAAGAACTATCAAGGTATATGGACAAGGAGGTAATATGCTTCCATTGGAAAACGCAGTGTTTTATCCATTAGATTTAACCGAGAACCCTGTGAAAGTAGTTGGTGGCGAAGATGGTCGCTTTAATAATAACGACTACATATTATTTTATGGAGAAGGTCCAACTGGTTATAATAGCGAAAGCAATACACATATTAATGCATATACCGATAAGGCGTATTACTTTATAAATGTAAATTCTGGAGGCAATGCAAAACAAGTTCAGGATTATATTGAGCCCTTAGGAACTGCGAATACAACTATTGATACATTTCATGATTATCAATTTCATGAGCTGGACGAATACAATCTTGTTAAATTGGGAAGACGATGGTTTGGAGATAGATTCGATTTTGATCTAGATAAAGTTTTTGATTTTGAAGTACCAAACATTGTAACATCTGAGCCAGTAGCCTTAAAAGTTTATACCGCTGCGGTTAGTATAGTGCAAACAAATATGCGACTAAGGGTAAACGGTACAGATATAGATAATTTTACATTTCCAGCGATTAATGATCCAATTCTAGCAACTCAAGATTCTTTTGATGGGGATATTAATGTCACTTCTAGTAATATTTCAGTAAATCTTACTTATGATAATAATGGAAATCCAACATCCCAAGGTTATCTAGATTATATATCTATTGAAGCAACAAGGAATTTAACAGGAGTTAACGAGCAATTTCTTTTTAAGAACAATAATGTTCCGTTACTATCTGGAATTGCAGAGTACAATATATCTAACGCTTCAAATATTTCTGAAATCTGGGATGTAACCGATAAGTACAACATTACTGCCATACAAAATAACGATGCTTTAACTACACTGAGTTTTAAAGCACAATTAGGTGAAGAAAAAAAATATATAGCACTTGATGCTTCAGATTTTTATGCACCTAAAAGTGAATCAAATTCTAGAGTTGAAAATCAAAATATAAAAGGGACTGTTTTTGAGAACGCCCAAGGCGAGTTTGAAGATGTAGATTATATTATTATTGCTCGCGAAGATATGCTTAACCAAGCAGAACGTTTGGCGCAAATAAATAGAGATCAAAATAAATTAAATGTTAAGGTCTATACATTGCAAAAAATATATAATGAGTTTAGTTCTGGAAACCAAGACGTATCAGGAATACGGAATCTTGTGAAATATGTTTACGATAATGCAAGCGCTCCAGATAAACGTATAAAGTATCTTTGCTTATTTGGTGATTCATCTTTCGATTATAAAGATAGAGTGCCAAACAACACCAATATAGTCCCATCGTGGCATTTGTTAAATAGTTTTAGTTTGACAAGTTCTTTTGTGTCGGATGACTTTTTTGGCATGATGGATCTAAATGAAGGAAACATGCATCCTTCAAATAAATTAGATATAGCTGTAGGAAGAATTTTAGCCGACACACCTCAAAGAGCTAGAGAGCTTGTCGATAAAATAGAATCGTATTATCAAGAAGAAGCTTATGGCAACTGGAGGAATAATTTCATGGTAATTTCTGATGATGTCGATGATTCTTGGGAAGGGATTTTGCAAGAAACCACCAATGATATTGCCGATGTTGTCACACTAAACAAACCATTTATTAATGCAATTAAAGTACATTCTGATGCATTTGTCCAAGAATCAACTGCAGGTGGTGAAAGGTACCCATCTGTTAATAAAGCAATTTTTGATAATATAGAAGTTGGAACTCTAGTAGTTAATTATTTTGGTCATGGTGGTGAAGATGGTTTAGCTGGCGAACGAATTTTTGATAAAATAAACGCCCAAGAGGTTAAAAATATATGCAAACTTAATTGCTTTGTAACAATAACATGCGAGTACACAAAATTTGACAACCCTTTAAGACAAACAGCAGGAGAATTTCTATATTGGAATAAAAAAGGTGGCGCAATTGGATTAATAACCACAACACGACAAATATTTGTAAGTGTAGGCGTGGCAATTAATGTTGTTTTAGAAGAATATTTGTTTGCCTTTGGCACAAATGATTACCCAACTATGGCCGAAGCGTTGCGCTTAACAAAAAACGACCCTCGTATTTCTGGAGTAAGTCAAAGACGATTAGTATTTTTTATTGGTGATCCAGCCATGAAATTAGCATTTCCAAAACCAAGTGTTAGACTTACCGAGGTAAATGATATGCCCATAACTGGAAATATTGATGTATTACAAGCCCTAAGTCGTGCAAAAATAAAGGGAGAAGTTGTAAACGAGTCGGGAAATATATTGACCAATTATAACGGTGTCCTTACAGCAACAATTTTTGATAAGGAAATAGATAGACAAACATTATCTAATGATGGTATTTTTAATTCTGGACAAAGAGTTATTTTAGATTTTAAAACACTTGGAGAAACCATATTTAGAGGTCAAGCGACCATCACCAATGGCGTTTTTGAGTTCGACTTTGTAGTGCCAAGGGATATTGGCGTTCCAGTTGGAAACGGTAAAATTAGCTTTTACGCAAAAAACAACAACCCTTTGCAAGATCATGCAGGAGCAAATTTCGATATCCAAATTGGAGGTATCAATAATAATGCACCAGAAGATAATCAAGGTCCAATCATCAATTTGTTTATGAACGATGAAAGCTTTGTATCGGGAGGCATTACCAATGAATCCCCAACATTATTGGCAAAATTAGAAGATGAAAATGGTATTAATACAGCAAGCGGAATAGGGCACGATATTATAGCAATACTTGATGGTGATGAAACAAACCCGTTTAAGTTAAACGATTATTATACAACCGAAGTTGACGACTATCAAAACGGAACAGTTACGTATCCGTTTAGAGACTTAGAGCCTGGGTTGCATACCCTAACACTTAAAGCATGGGATGTTTATAACAATTCATCGACTTCCGAGATACAATTTGTGGTGTACGACGAAAATGAGTCACTTGTTATCGATAATGTGTTGAATTATCCAAATCCTTTTGTTAATTACACAGAATTTTGGTTCAATCACAATAGTTCGGAGGTTTTGGACGTTTCAGTACAAGTATTCACAGTTTCCGGAAAACTCGTTAGGACCTTAAATGGACAAACCAGTGGAGGTATTAAAGCCACAAGCTCAGTATCTAAAGATATTGTATGGGATGGTAGGGACGATTTTGGAGAAAAAATTGGAAAAGGCGTATATGTATACAAACTAACAGTACGTTCAAATCAACTAAATAAACAAGTGGAAAAGTTTGAAAAGCTTGTAATACTATAATAATAATTATATTTGCCAACATATTATGGCTGTTAAAACAGCAACTTAAATCAACATTTACTTATGAAAAACTACATTTTAGCCCTAATCACAATAGGTTTTTTCGTTCAAGGTAATGCACAAACATTAACCGAAATTATTCCCTATTCAGGAGATAGTAGAGTTATTACAACAGGAGTCCCATTTTTACTTATTGCAGCCGATGCAAGAGCAGCAGGTATGGGAGATATGGGAGTTGCTACCTCTGCCGATGCGTACTCACAACAATGGAACCCTTCAAAATATGTCTTTTCAACAGCAAAATCTGGAATAGGTGTAAGTTATACACCTTACTTGAGTAAGCTGGTCAACGATATTTCTATAGGTCAGTTAACCTATTTTAACAGACTTAATGAACGAAGCGCATTTGCAGGAAGTTTCAAATATTTTAGTCTTGGTGAAATTGAACTGGTCGATGGTCCAAACGATACACCAAGAATTGCAAAACCTAACGAAATGACAATGGATTTATCCTATACATTACGTTTGGCTGATCAATTTGCAATGGGAGTTGCATTACGTTATTTACGTTCCGATTTAAAAATTATTGGAGTAGATGAGAACCCAGCACCTGCAAGTACCATTGGTGTTGATATTTCTGGGTACTATCAAAGTGAAGAAGAAGCTTATAGCGACTTTAATGGTCGTTGGAGAGGTGGATTTGCCATACAAAATTTAGGACCAAAAATAAAATACGATGATGCAGGTCGTGAAAACTTTATTCCAACAAACTTAAGAATTGGTGGAGGATTCGATTTTATTTTCGACCAGTATAATACATTGGCTGTAACTGCCGAGTTTACAAAATTATTAGTGCCAACACCACCAATTTTGGGTAGAGAAGTAGAGTTTGAAGACACGAATAATAACGGTACTTACGATGAAGGCACAGATACTTTAATTAGCGAAACAGATAACGTAATTGTCTCAGGTAAATCTACCGATGTGAGTTTTATTTCAGGTGTGTTCCAATCTTTTGGAGATGCTCCAGGAGGGTTTAGCGAAGAGCTTAAAGAGTTTACGTGGGCTTTAGGAGCCGAGTATCAATACCAAGACTCCTTTGCTTTAAGAGCTGGTTTCTTTAATGAAGCCGAAGAAAAAGGAGCTAGGAAATTCTTTGCACTAGGTGCAGGGTTTAAATATACTACCATAAACGTAGATATGTCTTATCTGTTTTCAGCATCTAAAGTACAAAGTCCTTTAGAAAATACATTGCGTTTTTCTTTGACCTTTAATTTTGGAGATGGAGAGTATAATGAATATTAGAATATTGTATTAAGTGTATAAGATTTTTAAAAAAAACTATTGTATTTTACAGTAGTTTTTTTGTGTAAAACAGTTATTGATGAAAGAAGTAAAAATTGAATCGACACTTTATGTTTATAATTCTTTAAAAGAATTGCCAGAAGCAGTTCAAGATTTAATGAGTAAAGCGGCAGAGGCACGCAATAAAGCCTATGCACCATATTCAAAATTTAATGTAGGTGCCGCCTTGCTCCTTGATAATGGTGAAGTGGTTATTGGGAGTAACCAAGAAAATGCCTCCTATCCTTCTGGGCTTTGTGCCGAAAGAACAGTTATTTTTTATAAAGGAGCAAAATACCCTGATGCTAAAATTTTAAAAATGGTAATCACTGCAAGCTCCCAAATTAATAAAACAACATCACCAATTCCGCCTTGTGGAGCATGTAGGCAGGTTATTGTGGAGTATGAAATAAACCAAAAATCTCCAATCGAAATTTATTTTATGGGAGAAACAGGTAAAGTTGTAAAATCAAACTCACTTAAAAACTTATTGCCCTTAGTATTCGATAAGTCTGTTCTCTAACGTTTTCGTTTAAAATTAACTACTTTCAGTTTTTACGTTAATAACTAAAGTATTACTTTTGTAATTCGCTTAATTAAAACTAAAATTAGTCGATGCAAAAAATCACTAAAAAAACATACGTAAAATGGTATGAAGACATGCTGTTTTGGAGAAAGTTCGAAGATAAATTAGCTGCCGTATATATTCAACAAAAAGTTAGAGGATTCCTTCATTTATATAATGGTCAGGAAGCAGTATTAGCAGGTGCACTACATGCTATGGATTTGTCTAAAGATAAAATGATAACCGCTTACCGAAATCACGTACAGCCTATTGGGATGGGAGTAGATCCAAAACGCGTTATGGCAGAGCTTTACGGTAAAGCAACAGGAACGTCTCAAGGACTAGGTGGTTCTATGCATATTTTTTCAAAAGAAAAAGGCTTTTATGGAGGTCATGGAATAGTTGGTGGGCAAATACCTTTAGGAGCTGGAATGGCTTTTGGAGATAAATATCATGAAACAGGAGCTGTAACTTTATGTTACATGGGAGATGGTGCTGTACGCCAAGGCTCACTACATGAAACCTTTAATATGGCAATGCTTTGGAAATTACCAGTTGTTTTTATTTGCGAAAACAATGGGTACGCGATGGGAACATCGGTTGAACGTACAGCAAACCATACTGATATTTGGAAATTGGGATTGGGTTACGAAATGCCTTGTGGTCCAGTTGATGGTATGAATCCAGTAAAGGTTGCCGAAGCAATACACGAAGCCATAGAAAGAGCACGTCGTGGTGATGGTCCAACATTTTTAGAAATGAAAACCTACCGTTATCGTGGCCATTCTATGAGTGATGCTCAACATTATAGAACAAAAGATGAAGTACAAGAGTACAAGAAAATAGACCCAATTACACAAGTAAAAGATATTATTTTAGAAAAGAAATATGCAACTGAGGCTGACTTAAAAGCTATCGAGAAACGTGTTAAGGAACTAGTTAGTGAATGCGAAAAATTTGCTGATGAATCTCCTTATCCAGAAAAGAACTTAATGTACGACGCTGTTTACGAACAAGAAGATTATCCATTTTTACAACATAAATTATAAGCTATGGCAGAAATTATAAATATGCCTCGATTGAGCGATACAATGGAAGAAGGAACAGTAGCTTCTTGGCTTAAAAAAGTTGGAGACAAAGTGGAGGAAGGAGATATTCTAGCTGAAATTGAAACAGACAAGGCAACGATGGAGTTTGAATCGTTTCATGAAGGAACCTTGTTACATATTGGTGTTAAGGAAGGTGAAACTACAGAAGTTGATAAATTACTAGCGATTATTGGAGAGGAAGGTGAAGATATTTCGAGTATTCTCGAAAATTCCAATGGAGAAATTCAAAATTCCAAAGAGGATAACGATGTCATTTCTACAGAGCAGAGCGGTGAAGAACCTCAAAACAATGATGAAACTTCAGTGAAAGAGGAAGTAGAAATACCTGAAGGTGTTACAGTGGTAACAATGCCACGTTTAAGCGATACCATGGAAGAAGGAACAGTAGCTACATGGCTTAAAAATGTTGGAGACAACGTTGAAGAAGGCGATATTCTTGCCGAAATTGAAACAGACAAAGCTACTATGGAATTTGAATCGTTTCAATCAGGAACCTTATTGCACGTTGGGTTGAACGAGGGAGAATCTGCAAAAGTTGATGCATTATTGGCTATTATTGGTCCAAAAGGAACTGATATTTCAAATATTGCTAAAAATTTTAAAGCTTCGACAGGCTCAGCTCCCTTAGAAACAGAACCACAAAAAGAAACAGAGTCCAAAAAGAAAGATAATGTCATTTCGACAGAGCGTAGCGACAAGAAATCTCAATCTTCAAGTTCAGCTTCAACTTCTAACGGAAGAATATTTGTATCTCCTTTGGCTAAAAAATTAGCAGAAGAAAAGGGCATAAACTTATCACAAGTACAGGGTTCTGGTGAAAACGGTCGAATTATCAAACGCGATATTGAAAACTATACGCCTTCATCCTCTACAGCATCAGTTGGTAAATTTGTGCCTTCTGGTCAAGAAGATTTTGATGAAGTTCCAAATTCAAACATGCGTAAGGCAATTGCTAAAAACCTAGCCAAGTCTAAGTTTACAGCACCACATTATTACCTAAATGTGGAGTTTGATATGGATAATGCCATTGCTTTCCGTGAGCAATATAACAGTTTGCCAGATACCAAAATATCGTTCAACGATATGGTGGTTAAAGCCTGTGCCTTGGCATTAAAACAACATCCTCAAGTTAATTCTCAATGGTTTGACGATAAAATGCGTATGAACAATCATGTGCATATTGGTGTCGCTGTAGCTGTTCCAGATGGTTTAGTAGTTCCTGTGGTTAAATTTGCCAATGAGCAATCCTTACCTCAAATTAATGTTGCAGTAAAAGATTTTGCGGGTAGAGCAAGAAATAAAAAACTGACGCTTGAAGAAATGGAAGGCAGTACCTTTACTATTTCTAACCTTGGAATGTTTGGCATTGAGAGTTTCACCTCAATTATCAATCAACCAAATTCTGCTATATTATCAGTTGGAGCCATAGTGCAAAAACCTGTTGTTAAAAATGGGCAAGTAGTACCAGGAAATACAATGAAGCTATGTTTAGCCTGTGACCACAGAACTGTTGATGGAGCTACAGGTTCTTTGTTCTTACAAACATTAAAAGGCTATATTGAAAATCCAGTAACGATGTTAGTTTAGATTGTCATCCTGAGCATTACCGAAAAACAAAATGTGTTTTGTTTTGAAGGTAGCGAGCGAAGCTTAACGAAGGGTCTTAATATAAAGTAGAAACCTGTTTCATTTGCTTGAAGCAGGTTTTTTATGCATGCTGTTGCAAATATTTGGAAGGTAAAATGTTAAAAGCTTCCTTAAAGCATTTGGAGAAATATGCAGGACTATTAAATCC
Source organism: uncultured Flavobacteriaceae bacterium (assembly GCA_963975205.1). Lineage (GTDB taxonomy): Bacteria > Bacteroidota > Bacteroidia > Flavobacteriales > Flavobacteriaceae > Pontimicrobium. Next base: position 23,874 of record CAXBFU010000024.1, read on the forward strand.
TGTTCTAGCAGCAATTTCAGTAATGTTTCCTTTTCTGTAATGTAGCATAATCATAGCTCGTTTAAGCCTAAAGTCTCTCAAAAATATACTTGGCGATTTTCCAGTTAACTTTTTAAGCCTTCTGTAGAATTGCGAACTACTTAAACTTAGGCTCTTGTTAAAACTTGTAACATTAAAACTGGAGTCATTCCAAATCGTTTCAACAAAGTTCATTAATTGTGTCAGAAATTCAGCTTCGGTTTGTTTTAAAACTTTTATGTCATCCCTATTTATAAAGCTGTTGCGATTGTCTTGTTCATAATGCTTTTTTACTGACTCAGAAATCACAAATTTGTCCTTTACCACAATTTCGCACATTCTTGTAGCCAATATTTTTGATTTAGCTGATTTCCCTTCAGCAATTCCTAGTTTTAAATCACGAATGGATTTATCAAACTTAGGTGTAATGTATTTAAAATTAGCTTTCAGTTTCAAACCACATAAAACGGCATTGGTGACCGAATCAAAAGCCACTTCATAAGTATTGTCATTGTGTTTTAGAATAGTTCCTTTAAACTTCTCAAGCAAATTGGAAATACCATTATGTAGTTTTTGAGTGAATAAGTTAAACTGATTGGCTTCAAGTCGATGCAAAAAATCACTGGTTTCAATAACCATGATATATGATAACGTTTTAGCTGAAGACATACAATTGAATTTAACTTCATACAATTTAATGATTTTAAGCGAATTATACTAAACCTAATAATTACTTCCAATTCTCATAAACTAAGGTTAAAAAAGCAAGGGCATACCTTACAATTTTTTTATCTTTAAAACTTCATTTAAAGATACATGATGAAACATATAATAGTAACAGGAACAAGTCGAGGTATTGGTTTTGAGTTGGTTAAGCTTTTTGCTGCTCAAGGTCATAATGTATTGGCTTTGTCTAGAAATGATAAGCCAGTTAATGATTTAGGTTTAAAAAACGTAACCGCTTGGTCTTTCGACCTTGGAAATGCAACATCGTACTCTAAAGTAAACAGTTTTATAAAGGACAATTGGCAACACGTCGATATTTTAATTAATAACGCTGGAGTCTTATTGAACAAGCCTTTTGCTGAAACCACAATGCAGGATTTTGAGTATATCTATAAAACCAACGTCTTTGGTGTTGCTGAACTCACACGAGTTGTATTGCCTTTTATGAATAACAATAGTCATGTTGTAACAATAAGCTCCATGGGAGGCGTTCAAGGCAGCATGAAATTCCCTGGATTGGCTGCTTATAGCTCTAGTAAAGGAGCAGTGATTACATTAACTGAATTATTGGCTGAAGAATACAAAGAGTCAGGAATATCATTTAACGTATTAGCACTAGGTGCAGTACAAACCAAAATGTTAGCCGAAGCCTTTCCAGGATATCAAGCTCCAGCAACAGCTTTGGAAATGGCACAATATATTTTAGATTTTGCTTTAACTGGACACCAATTTTATAATGGAAAATTATTGCAAGTGTCTATTACGACACCTTGATTTTTGAGTTTTGTTTAACGGTCTTACTATGAGTAGATGAGAGGATTTTTATAAGTAGGCGAGAACAAGCAATTACCTACAGCTATCTTTGCTGTGTGTTCGCTTATTTATTTACTATTTCTTGCAGCATTTTAATAAGCTCAAGTGGTGCAGATCGATCAGGGGTATGATCGGCTTCCAACTGTAAAACAGGCCATCCTTTTTTAGTAGCACGCTCGGCGTGAGTAAAGAAGCCATCATCTTCTGGACTCTTACCTTTTTCTACCGTAAGAATATAAGTGCTGGAAATTTCCAATCTCTTTGGATTATTAAGTCTAATATCATCTATAAATGTTAGAACTGGATGTGGTACACCCTTAGGAGGGTCTTGACCTTTAGGGAGCCAATCAGGGTATAAAAGACCATTTTCAACTTTTGTAGAAGGTTCAATCGTATTGCCACTTATAGAAAGTACACTTTCACCATCTTCAGGTAGAAAGGCATCTATATAAATGAGTTTTTTTATTCTATTTGGAATGCTATCTGCTACTCCTGTAACAACCATTCCTCCATAGCTATGCCCAATCAAGATTACATCATTTAATTCTTCGTATAAAATAGTATTTACAATGTCCAAAATATGAGTGTTCAAAGTAATATTTGATGGAGTTAAATGAACCCGGTCACCAAGTCCAGTGAGTGTCGGTCGATAAAAAATGTTGCCAGAAGCTGTAAGCATTGAGTCGATATTTTTATATGCCCATCCACCTGCTGTCATTCCATGTACCCAAACATAAACAGGTTTGGATTTAGATTGTGATTGTACATTTCCATTTGAAATAATAGTAAATAATAAGATTAAGAGTATTCTATAGTAATTTTCCATTAATTCCTTTTTTATATTAATAATGTACTCAAGTGACGCATAACTTCAGTGATATGGCACCGTTTTTAAAGACTTATATCACACGTTAAACGAATTTCGACTATTTTATTAAGAAAGCCAAGTATAAGATTTAGTTTTTATCGGTATCCAAGCAGTATAGACATGCTTTAAATTTGTAGTATTCAAATTTTAACGATTTACCATCATCGTAACTTCTAGGTCTTCTAAGGTTTTTACCGTTTCATCAAATCGGTAGTCATACAGCTATGTACTAGTAATACTAAAAGTGTATTACCAACTTTATAATTTGAGAAATCGTTTTATTAATTCTTTTTATTTATGACTTCCCACCTCATTTTTGCTCTTTCTAAATTTGCCTTTTCATTCGATTCCCAAACTTCCAAAAAATTGTATCCGTAATCGTTATAAAACAGGTATAGTTTATTGTCTATAATTTTAAAGGTTTCTGGGTTTACAGGATATTTTCCTGGCGGATTTCCATTTAGACCAAGACCAGATTCCATACCTAATCCATATGCACAATATCCTCCGAATTCAGGTAAATATTTTTTAGGGTTTTCTATAAAAAGCGACTTGTTTTTTTCGTTAAGAAAATAATATTTAATTCCTTGATACTTGTACAGGTATTTACTTGAGCCTCTTGATGCTCTATTATTTATAAAGTATTCTGTTGGGTCAAATCCGTTTAATGCTAAACTGTCTTTATCAATATTATGATAAGGAGTACTTGCGTTTGCAAAATTTACAGCTTCTTTTTGAGCATATGTAATTGTGGTTATTAGAATAGAAACTAAAATCAAATACAGTTTTTTCATATTTTTTTTTTAAAAGTTCGCCTCTGGCTAATGTGTTCTCATCTTAAGTGATATGACGTCCTTTATAATGACTTATATCACACGTTAAACGAATTTCGATAATTTTTTTTAGGAAATTCAAGTGTAAGATATAACTTTTCTCAGTATTCAAAAACAGTTTAGATATTCTTTAAATCAGTCGTATTTAAATTTTAACGATTTAACATCATGGTAATTTCTACGTCATCTAAGGTTTTATACCGCTTCATCAAATCGGCAGTCATACAACTATGTACAGGCAATACCAAGAGTGTATCACCAACTTTATAATTTGGTAAATCGCTTTCAGGCACTTTTACAATACCATGTTCTTGTGAAATGCCACGAACATAAGTGTTGGCAATAATGTCATTCCAACCATTACTTGTTTTTTGCGCTACGTTGCCATAAATTGCTCCAAAGGTGCTATCTTCCATTCGGTCTTTAGATAAGTGAATCCCTCCACCATAAATAACCACTTCACTTTGTTTAGGGTGTATGGCAACAATTGGACATTCTAAAGCTACAGCAATATCATTGACTTTACAAGAGCCAATTTGTACTTGCATCATATCATAAAAAACATAATTTCCAGGACGTATTTCGTCTATACCTTCAAAATTTTCAGCAACACTACAGCTAGGAGTATCGCCATACGAAGCAATGATATTTGGATAGTTTGTTACGTACTGATTTTTTAAGGTCACTAACTTCTTTCGGGCTTCTTCGTGTACACTTATAATATCACTTTTACTTCGGCATTTATATGTTTGTCCTGCATGACCTAGAAAACCAATAAAATTTAATTTAGTGCTGTTTTTTGAAGTTTCTAATAACGCATCAATACTTTCGGTATCGTAATGTAATAAACCAGCTCTGTTGTTTCCAATATTTATTTTAATATAAAAATTAACAGGATGTTTCAAGTGCTTTTCAAGAAAGTTTATACTTGTTTTAGATTCAATTAATAAGTTCAAAGTAATTCCACTCGCTAAATCGTTAATGGTTTCAATTTCTAGAATATTTACAGGAAACGCTACCGTTATATCATTCCATTCTTTAGCAAAATAGTTGGCCATATCTAACGAAGAGACTGTAATTTTAGTAACACCTGCATCTTTAAACCATCTACCAATTTCTAACGACTGGTGCGTTTTAAAATGTGGTCTCAGTTTAACATTATGTGTTTTAGCTTTGTCTGCCATAAATGCAATGTTGATTTTACATTTAGTTTCATCTAATAATAAGGTTGGTTTGATAATCATTCGTTAAATCTTTAAGTGAATATAGTGATTATTTCTATTTTTGTTTTATGAGAGACAAGTTAAAAGATTACATTCCAGATAATGCGCTACCAAAGGTCCTTAGGCTGTTAGAGCATGATCATTTGGTTGTAAAAATTAAGAACGAACGTAAAACACGCCATGGAGACTATAAACGATTGCCAAGCGGAAAACATCAAATTACTATAAATTCCAATTTAAATCAGTATCGTTTTTTAATAACCTTAATTCATGAAGTTGCTCATTTTGAAACATATAAAGCCTATGGCAAATTTATTAAGCCTCATGGTAATGAGTGGAAATTAACTTTTCAGCATCTAATGTTACCGTTTTTAAACCCAGATATTTTTCCTAAAGAATTACTGCCATTGCTTGCAAAACACTTTAAAAACCCAAAAGCAAGTAGTGATACTGATATTCATTTGGCTTTAGCATTAAAACAATTTGATGCACCAAACAATAAAACCTTTGTATTTGAAGTGCCTTTTGGAAGCACTTTTAAGTTGCATAATAAAAGAATATTTAAAAAAGGAAATAAGCGCATAAAACGTTTTGAATGTGTTGAGGTTAATTCAGGAAAGTTGTATCTTTTCAATCCAAATGCAGAGGTGGAATTATTACATAACTCAATTCCTTCGAAAGAGGGAATCTCATAAAAAAACTAATTGTCGCCTGAGTGTGTCACATTGAGCGCAGTCGAAATGCAGTAGAAAGGTCTTAGTTATAAATTGAGTTAACTAAAAATAAATTTCCATATTTATGGGAGTGACAAAAAATATGAATAAAAACAATTACGCCATATTAATGGCAGGAGGAGTAGGTTCTAGATTTTGGCCTGTGAGTACCCAAGAATTCCCAAAACAGTTCCACGATATGTTAGGTACTGGAGAAACCTTGATTCAAAAAACCTTTAGTCGTTTGTCTAAAATAATTCCTGAAGAAAACATCTTTATTCTTACAAACGAGCGTTATAACGATTTAGTCTTTAAGCAGTTACCAAACATTACTAAACGACAAGTAGTATTGGAACCTGCAATGCGCAATACTGCACCATGTATTTTGTTTGCAGCGTTAAAAATTCAAAAAGAAAACCCAAATGCAGTAATGATTGTGGCGCCAAGTGACCATTGGATAGAAGATGAAGCCGCTTTCACCGAAAACGTACAACAAGCTTTTGATTTTTGTGCTACAAAAAATGCGTTGATGACCTTAGGAATAAAACCAACATTTCCAAATACAGGCTATGGATATATCGAGTACAATAAATCTTCAAATAAAGAAATAAAAAGCGTGAATCAATTTAGGGAAAAACCAGATTATGAAACTGCAAAGTCTTTTTTAGAACAAGGAAATTTTTTGTGGAATGCAGGTATTTTTATGTGGAGTGCCAAAAGCGTTGTAGAAGCTTTTAAAAGTAATCAACCAGAACTTTATAGCTTATTTGAAAAAGGTATGACCGTGTATAATACCGACTTTGAAGATGATTTTATAAGAGACAATTATGGCAAAGCCGAAAATATTTCAGTTGACTATGCTATTATGGAAAAGAGCGATAATGTATTTGTGCTGCCTGCAACTTTTGATTGGAACGATCTAGGAACTTGGGGAAGTCTTTACGATAAAATAGATCAAGGAAAAGGAGGAAATGCTGTTGTTAATGCGAGTACTTTTATTAAAGACGCATCTGGTAACATGATACGTTCAAAAAAAGGCAAGGTAGTTGTCGTAGAAGGACTAAACGATTATATTATTGTCGATAAGGATGAAGTTTTACTTATCTTTCCAAAAGAGAAAGAACAAGACATAAAAACGCTAAGGCAACGAGTTAGTGAAAAATTTGGGAACAAGTATCTATAAGTATGGAAGAAAATAAGTTCAATTTTACTGAAGAAGACAATAAGCAACCAACAGTTGAAGAGTCCAAGGAAGCAGTTAAACGAGGTGCCAGAGGCCTGTGGTTGAGCATTAAGGTTTTTATGGTGGAGTTGTTGGATTTTCGCCAAGATACTGACCGAGATGCTACTATTGAAGCAATAAAAAACGACGTGCCATTTAAAGGCGCAACAGCTTGGATTTTAATTTGTTCCATATTCGTGGCCTCTATTGGTTTAAATGCAAACTCGACAGCTGTAGTTATTGGAGCCATGTTAATTTCACCTTTAATGGGTCCTATTTTAGGTATTGGAATGGCCATAGCGATTAACGATATAGACACCTTGAGACGGTCGTTAATAAACTTAGTTACCATGATTGTGTTAAGTTTAATAACGGCATTTTTATTTTTCTATTTGTTTCCTTTAAGTGAAGATACCTCAGAACTTTTAGGAAGAACAAGCCCAGATATTCGAGATGTGTTAATTGCCTTTTTTGGTGGATTGGCATTGATTATTGCAAGAACAAAAAAAGGAACCATAGCATCTGTGATTTTTGGAGTTGCCATTGCTACTGCCTTGATGCCTCCTTTATCTACTGCTGGTTATGGTTTGGCAAAAGCACTTGGCGGTGAAACTGCTATTAATTTAAAGGGCGAAATTGTTACAGGGTTGGATTATGCTAGGGGAGCAATGTACTTATTTACTATTAATACAATATTTATAGCACTTGCTACCTTTTTAGTGTTAAAATTATTGCGCTTTCCAATGATAAAATATGCTAACTCCAAACGAAGAAAGTTTATAGCAAGAGTAGCAACCGTTTTAGCAATTGCAGCCATGATTCCTGCAGGTTTTACTTTTGTTAATGTATTAAAAGAAAGCCAATTTAACAACGATGCCAAAAAATTTATAGCTAGAGAACTTGAAGCACTACCAAATAAAAATTATATAAAGAAAAACGCAGTTTTTACCTATAACCCTCAACTAGGGTCAAAAATAGAATTGACCTCTTTTGGAGCCGACGAAATTCCACAAACAACAATCGATATTTTACAACAACGGTTTTCAAATTATTCGGCACTTAACAATGCGAAATTAGAAGTAAATCAAGCAACAAATAGGGTAATTAATAATCTGGAATACATGGAAGAACTGCGCTATCGCGATTCTTTGGATTTAATGTCACAACAACAAAAAATCATTTTTCTTGAAGATAAAGTAGCACAACTTTCTAAGCTAGAGAAAGATCAAATACCGTTTAAAGAAGTTTATGAAGAAGCGCAAGCTTTGTTTGATAAAATGTCTGAATTTACTTATTCCAATGAAGTAACTACTAATTTTAAAACCGTAGATTCTTTAGCTGTTTTTACTGTTAAATGGAATGATTCTTTGGCGACACCAACATCTATAGCTGATGATAATTTAAGATTGTCAAAATGGCTTAGAAAAAAACTAGAATTGGATACTTTATTGATAAGAAATCGTCCAAAAATCAATTAGTGCCCTCAAGGTACATCTTACGTACTTTTTTAAACAGCTCCGAAGAATATACAAAATCGGTAACAGCTTTATTGTCGGTTTTAAAAATAGTGTCTTTTGAGCCTTCCCATTCTTTATGACCGTGTTGTAGAAATATTATTTTTTCTCCAATTTCCATAACAGAATTCATGTCGTGGGAATTAATAACAGTCACTATTTGATACTCATCGGTTATCTCTTGAATAAGGTTATCTATAACAATAGCAGTTTTTGGATCTAGCCCAGAGTTGGGCTCATCACAAAACAAATATTTTGGATTATTCACAATGGCTCTAGCAATAGCAACACGTTTTTGCATACCACCCGAAGCTTCACTAGGCATTTTGTTATGAGCATCATCTAAATTAACACGTTTTAAAACTACATCGGCTCGATCCTCCATTTCGCTTTTACTCATTTTTGTAAACATGCGCAGCGGGAACATAACATTCTCTTGTATAGTCATGGAATCAAATAAAGCACTGCCCTGAAAAACCATACCTATTTCTGCTCTCAAGTTTCTTTTTTGATTTTCTGATAATTTAGAATAAATTTTCCCATCATACGATATAGTACCTTCATCATAAGGAAACAATCCTAAAAGACACTTTATAAATACTGTTTTTCCGGAACCACTTTGCCCAATAACTAAGCTCGTTTCGCCTTTTTCAAAATGCGCATCTATGCCTTTTAAAATATGTGCCTCTCCAAACCATTTATGTAAACCCTTTACCTCTATCATTATCCTAAAAGCATATCAGTTAATATATAGTTTATTAAGATGATGACCACACTAGTCCATACAAACGAAGTGGTACTTGCTTTACCAACCTCTAAAGCGCCACCTTTCATATAAAAACCATGAAAAGATGGGATGGTAGCCAAAATAAATGCAAATACAAAAGTTTTAAGAAAAGAATATGTCATGTGGAAACCATCAAAATCCATTTGTATGCCAGTAATATAATCTTCAAGACTCGTATAGCCTCCGTAAACACATGCAGCCATACCGCCTAAAATACCTAAAAACATTCCAATTGCTATAGCAAATGGATACAACATCATAGCAACAGTTTTAGGAAAAACTAAGTAGTTTAAGGAGTTTATTCCCATAACTTCTAGTGCGTCAATTTGCTCTGTAACTCTCATGGTTCCTATGCTTGATGTAATAAACGAACCTACTTTACCAGCCATAATAATAGAGGTGAATGTTGGTGCAAACTCTAATATTACAGATTGCCTGGTAGCAAAACCTACTAAGTATTTTGGAATTAATGGATTGGTAATATTCAAAGCTGTTTGTATGGTAATAACACCACCAACAAAAAATGATATAAAAGCAACAATACCTAACGATCCAATAACAAGGTCATCAATATCTTTTAGAATTAAACCTTTCATAACCGACCACTTTGTAGGCTTACGAAACATTTCCTTTATCATTAAAAAATAAAGGCCAATATTACTTAGATACGTCATATTAAATTTTGTTACCGCTAAAGTAAAAAATACAATATTATTTAACGTCTAAACAACATAAGAATTATTAAAAAACGTATTTTTGATACTTTAGATTTAATTTAATTATGATGAAGAATTTATTGTTATTTATTATATGTGTTACACTTAGTTTATCATGTTTGGCGCAAAAACAAACGGCTAAAGTTGATAATACAAAAACCAAATTGGTTGTTGGTATTGTGGTAGATCAAATGCGTTATGAATATTTAACTAGGTTTCAAAAAAGATTTGGGCAAGGCGGTTTTATGAGAATGATCAATGATGGGTATAACTGTAAAAACAACCATTATAATTATGTGCCAACATATACAGGGCCTGGACATGCGTCAATATTTACAGGAACTACACCAAAATATCACGGCGTAATAGCTAATGGCTGGTACGACAAAGAAACCAAAAAAAACGTGTACTGTGCAGGCGACGACTCAGTAACCTCAGTTGGAACAGAAAGTAACGCAGGACAAATGTCACCACATAGAATGAAAACAACAACCTTTGCTGATGAAAACAGATTGTTTACCCAATTGAGGGGAAAAACTATTGGGATTTCAATTAAAGATAGAGGCGCAATTTTACCAGCAGGACATACGGCAAATGCAGCATATTGGTTTCAGGGTAAATTAGAAGGCAATTTTATTACAAGTACTCATTATATGAACGAATTACCAAATTGGGTAAAAACATATAATAAAAGTAATAGTGTGTCAAAATACATGAAAGTATGGAATACACTTTATGATATTTCAACATATGTTGAAAGTGGTAATGATTTAAACGAATTTGAAGGAGGTTTTATAGGAAAAGAAACAGCAACATTCCCATACGATTTAAAAGCTCTAAGTGCCGAAAATGGAGGGTTCGATATTCTTAAATCGACACCTTTTGGGAATAGTATTGTGACAGATTTTGCTATAGCAGCTATAGATGGCGAACAATTGGGTCAAGATAATATTACCGATGTGCTTGCTGTAAGTTTTTCCAGTCCCGATTATATTGGTCATAATTTTGGAGTGAATTCTAAAGAAGTTCAAGACACTTATATTCGTTTAGATAAAGATTTGGAACGCTTATTCAATGCTTTAGACACTAAAGTAGGTAAAGGGAATTACACAGTTTTTTTAACTGCAGATCATGGTGCTGTGCACGTACCTTCCTATTTAAAAAGCGTAAAAATACCAGCAGGTTATGTGAGTTCTACACAAACTAAGTTAAAATTTAAAGCGTTTTTAAAAGAAAAGTATAATAACGATGAGTTAGTGGAAAGTGTAAGCAATAACCAAGTGTTTTTAAATAGAGAAAAAATTAAACAACTTGGTTTGGATTTGCATAAGGTACAAGATGCTATTGTTAATGAAATAATTAATTATAGAAATATTGATAAAGCTTATACTGCTTATGCAATGTCCAACACATCTTATAGCAGCGGAATAGAAAAATTACTTCAAAATGGTTTTAGCCAAAAACGCTCAGGAGATGTAATTTATGTGTACGATCCAGCAACAATATCGTACAGTCTTACTGGATCTACACATGGTAGCGGAATGAGTTACGATACACACGTACCATTGTTGTTTTATGGAAATGGAATCAACAAAGGAAGTACTGTTGAGCGAACAGATATTGTAGATATTGCACCAACCATTTCATCGTTATTAGGGATAAGTTTTCCAAATGGGAACATTGGTTTGCCTATTAAATCGGCTTTGGAACAAGACTAATTCTTACTCTGGTTTAATTCTGTATTAATAGAATCAATGTATTCTAATAAGGAGTCTCTACCAATGCTTTTTGAAGCTGAGGTCACAAAGTAATTTGGCATCTCTTCCCATGTTTCCAAAAGAATGTTTTTATAAGCTTCAATGTGGTTTTTAATTGCTTTTGGTTTTAACTTGTCAACTTTGGTAAAAATGATTGAAAAAGGAATCCTGTTTTCTCCCAACCATTGCATAAACTCTAAATCTATTGGTTGAGGAGTATGCCTAATATCTACTAATACAAAAGCAGATACTAATTGCTCACGTTTTTCAAAATAGGCCGTTATAAATTTTTGAAATACTTTTTTTGCAGACTTTGAAACTCTAGCGTAACCATAGCCAGGTAAATCCACCAAATACCAATTATCGTTAATAATAAAATGATTGATGAGTTGTGTTTTACCAGGTCTTCCTGATGTTTTAGCCAAACTTTTTCTTTCAGTAAGCAGGTTTATTAAAGAAGACTTCCCAACATTACTTCTACCAATAAAAGCATATTCCGGAATACTGTTATTTGGACACTTTGCAACATCTTGATTGCTAACAACAAATTCTGCCGATTTTATTTTCATATTTATTTCCCTTGAAAAATGGGAGTCTTTAAATTTAAAACGCTCTTTTCTTTAGCCAATCAAAAAGAAGTTTATTAAAGGCATCTGGATGTTCCATCATGGCAGCGTGCCCACATTTATCTATCCAAAACAAATCAGAATCTGGTAATAGGTCATCAAATTCCACAGCAACTTCAGGTGGTGTCACGGTATCATTTTTTCCCCAAATAATGCATGTTGGTGTATGCATTTTTGGTAGGTCTTTTGCCATATTGTGGCGTATGGCACTTTTTGCAATGGCCAGAGTTTTTATAAGTTTGTTTCTGTCATTTACTGTTGCATAAACTTCATCAACAATGTCTTTGGTTGCAACCGCAGGATCGTAAAAAACATCTTGTGCTTTTTTCTTGATAACCTCATAGTCACTACGCTTGGTATAACCGCCTCCCATGGCGCTTTCATACAATCCAGAACTTCCGGTAATAACGAGCGCTTTTACTTTTTCATGGTATAGCTTAGTATGGTATAAACCAATATGACCACCTAATGAGTTTCCTAGTAATATTACTTGCTCATAACCTTTAAACTCTATAAAATCCTTTAAATATTTAGCAAAACTCTTAACATTGGTTTTTAGTAATGACATGGTGTAAATTGGAAGCTCTGGAATCACGATTTTATACCCATTTTGACTAAAAAAATCAGTAACTCCATCAAAATTACTCAAGCCACCCATAAGTCCATGTAAAATAATAATTGGAGTGCCTTCTCCTACTTCAATATAGCTATAATTGCCTTCCTTTTTTAAAGTGTGAGTCATGTTATAGTTGTGGTTTCTCTTAATGGCAAATCTACATAAATTTATTTTAAGATAAAGAAACATCCACACCTATAATTTAGTTACACAGGGTAATGATTTTATGGATGTTACAAGTGACAGTTAAAAAAACAATAGATAGGAACATATGAAAAGCGAATAAACAAAATCTATCTCCAAAAGGGCTTTCTGTTTGTTTAAAAACAAGCGATGTTAATTAAATTATTACAGATTATAATTGTTTGATTTTCAGAAAGTGTAAAGTATAATACTTTAATAATTTCAACACCTTTTTTGTCGTTTATCGAAAATTTATCAACAAAGTGTCATAAAGTGGTAAATAGTGGAGAAATTTTTATTAGATTTGATACTTATATATAAAAACAAAGAAAAAGGCTTGAATTCACTCATTGGAACATACGAATGTAAAATCGACTCAAAAGGGAGATTGATGCTGCCATCGGCTTTTAAGAAACAGCTGTCTTCGGTGATGCAGAACGGGTTTGTTTTAAAACGTGCTGTGTTTCAATCTTGTATAGAACTCTATCCAATGGACAAATGGGAAGTGTTGATGCAAAAGGTTAATAAGCTAAATCGCTTCAAGAAAAAGAACAACGATTTTATTCGTCGTTTTACTGCAGGTGTGAAATATGTTGAATTGGATGCTTCGGGAAGGTTGTTGGTGGCAAAAGATTTAATTGCATTTGCTGGAATGTCAAAAGAGCTTGTGGTGACTTCGGTGGGAGATATACTTGAAATTTGGGATAAAGACAATTACGAAAAGGCTATTGATGATGCTGTTGTGGATTTTGCAGATTTAGCCGAAGATGTTATGGGACAAGATGAAGATGGAATATCATAACCCGGTTTTACTTAAAGAAACTGTTGATGGTTTAAACATTAAAGAAGATGGTGTTTACGTAGATGTCACTTTTGGAGGCGGAGGTCACAGTCGTGAAATTTTAAAGTACTTAGGAAAAAAAGGACAATTAATAGCATTCGATCAAGATCAAGACGCTCTTTTAAATACAATAATTGATAGCAGATTTACGCTTATAAATGAAAACTTCAGATACCTCAAGAGGTTTCTGAGGTTTCATGGCGTAAAGAAAGTAGATGGGATTTTAGCCGATTTTGGAGTGTCATCACATCAATTTGATGAAGCCGATAGAGGATTTTCTATTCGGTTCGACGCAAAATTGGATATGCGAATGAATCAACAAGATAAATTATCGGCCTTTCATGTGATTAATGATTATGATGAAGTCGCTTTGCGGAAAATGTTTTGGGAATATGGCGAGTTAAGACAAGCTCCAGCTTTGGCTAGAACGATTGTTGCTGAAAGAAAAAACCATCAAATTGAAACGACAGAACAATTAAAAAACGTGCTGAAAAAATATTTGCCACCAAGAAAAGAAAATAAGATTCTTGCCCAAATATATCAAGCTATTAGAATAGAAGTGAATCAAGAAATTGAAGCATTAAAGGAGTTTTTAATACAAGTTCCAGAATTATTAAACCCTAAAGGGCGTTTAAGTTTTATCTCCTATCATTCACTTGAAGATAGATTGGTAAAGAGATTTATTAGAAGTGGAATGTTCGAGGGAGAACCAGAGAAAGATGTATTTGGAAATGTTGAGGTGCCTTTAAAAAGAATAGGGAAACTTATTGTTCCAACTCACGAAGAAATAAAAGTAAATAATAGAGCAAGAAGCGCAAAACTTAGAATAGCTGAAAAAATTTAATAGCAAATAATAATGTTTAATTAATTCTTCCTTTAGGGAAGACGTCTCGTAGAGACAGATGTGAATGGCAAAAAAGAAATTACATAACATTTTAAAGGGCACTTTTTTGGTAAGTGATGATTCGTTCAAGAACTGGAGAATGATCATCTTTTTGTCGTTTCTCGCCATTGTAATGATAGCGAGTTCGCATAGTGCTGATAGAAAAGTGCATGAAATTGCACGACTTGGGGAAGAGGTAAAGGAATACCGTTCAGCCTTTATAGATGGACGCTCCATATTAATGGAGTTAAAAATGGAATCGACCATTAGGGAAAAATTAGTAAGCAAAGAGGTGTTGCCTTCCACAGAGCCACCAAAAAAAATAAAAGTTAAATCTCAAGATTAAAAGTTCAGCTTTGGCAGTAACCGAGAAGAACATATTGAAACGATTATATTTTGTAGCAGGAGGTATGTTCATCTTCGCTCTCTTGGTGGTGTTCAAGCTTATCAATATACAGTTTGTGCAAGGAGAACAATATAGAGGTTTGGCAGAAAAAAGAACTTTAAAGACAGTAGATATTCCAGCCAATAGAGGTAATCTGTATTCAGCTGATGGAAGCTTGTTAGCAACTTCGGTTCCTAAATACGATATTAGGATTGATGCCTTAACACCTTCGGCTAAAAACTTCAAAAAACACCTAAATCCTTTAGCGGATTCGTTGGCAAAATTCCATGGTAAAACGTCTGGATATTACCAAAAAACAATCCGAAAGGCTAGACAAGATAAGAATAGATACTTTCTTTTAGCACGTAATCTTGGATATTCTGAATATTTGAGATTTAGAAACTTTCCATTACTCAATTTAGGAGCTTTTAAAGGCGGATTAATTGTTGAGCAAAAAACAAAACGAGAGCACCCAATGGGTGGAATTGCCGAACGTACCATTGGTTACGAAAGATGGGACGAAGAGGGTAATGTAACACGACCAGGAATTGATGGTGCTTTTGGAGAACAGTATTTAAGAGGAACTAACGGCAGAAGACTAAAACAGCAAATTGGCAAAGGCCAATGGAAACCTGTGAGTGATGCTAATGAGGTAGAGCCGCAAGATGGATATGACCTATATACAACCTTAGATGTAAATATTCAAGACATCGCTCATCATGCCTTATTGGAGCAGTTAGAAAAGTATAAGGCAGATCATGGTTCTGTGGTGGTTATGGAAACTAAAACAGGCGAGATAAAAGCCATTTCTAACTTAGGAAGGAATAAAGATGGAAACTATTACGAGCGTTTAAACTATGCAGTTGGAGAATCACACGAACCAGGGTCAACATTCAAGCTAATGGCTCTGGCAGTAGCTTTAGATGATAAAGTTATTGATACTTCTACAATAGTTGATACCGAAAATGGTATCCTAACATTTTATGGTAAAAAAGTTAGGGATTCTAAAAATGGTGGCTATGGCAAAATTAGTGTTGCTAAAGCGTTTGAAGTGTCCTCAAATACTGGAATTGTAAAAGCAATTCACAATAGTTATAAAGACAATCCTAAAAAATTTGTAGATGGTTTATACGATATGAACCTTAAAAATACTTTGAATTTACCAATAATTGGTGAAGGAAAACCTATTATTCCAGACCCTAGAATTAAAAATAACCGTTGGAGTGGTATTGCACTTGAATGGATGGCTTATGGTTATGGTGTGTCTTTTACACCTTTGCAAACATTGGCATTTTATAATGCGATTGCTAATGATGGCGAAATGGTACGACCTAGATTTATTAAGGAAGTAAAAGAGTATGGGAACACTATTGAAACGTTTAACAAAGAAGTCATCAATAAACAAATATGCTCTAAAGAAACAGTTGTTAAACTGCAAAAACTTTTAACTAATGTGGTTGAAAAGAAACATGGCACTGGTAATGGTTTGTATGCTGTAAATTTTTCAATGGCAGGCAAGACAGGTACGTGCCAAAAGGATTATGCAGATAAAGATAAACTCAATTATATATCTTCATTTGTTGGCTATTTTCCAGTTGAAAACCCTGAATATTCGTGTATCGTTGTGATACATGAGCCAGATAAAGACCTTGGCTATTATGGAGCAGATGTATCTGGTCCTGTATTCAAAAAAATTGCTCAAAAAATATATACCGACACACCAATTATTGATGCTGTTGAAAATTTAGAAGAGAAACATGTTTCGGTAGAAAGAAGTTTTGAAACCTATTATAATGTAGCGCAAACTTATAAAACAATCATGCCAAATTTAAAAGGAATGCCAGCAATGGATGCGCTTGTGCTACTTGAGAATATGGGAATGAAAGTACGGTTGCAAGGCACTGGAAAAGTTACAAAACAATCGGTGTCTTCAGGAGTAAAACTAAAACCAAAACAAACTATAGTCTTAGAATTATCGTGATAGAGTTAAAAAACATATTGTATAAAGTAACCCTCGACGCTGTTGTGGGAGATACAAGTGTGTCTATTAACAACATTCAATTCGACTCTAGAAAAATTGTAAGTGGCGATGTGTTTGTAGCTATAAAAGGAACTAAGGTAGATGGACACGATTTTATTGAACAGGTTATAGAAAAAGGGGCAAATTCAGTTGTATGTGAAGAGATTCCTAAAATTACTATAGAAGGCGTGACTTATGTTAAGGTCGATAATACGTCGAAGGCTTTGGCTATAATGGCATCCAATTATTATGGTGTACCATCCGAGAATTTACGTTTAGTTGGTGTTACAGGAACTAATGGCAAAACAACTATTGCATCATTATTATATCAGCTTTTTAAAAAAGCAGGTTATAAGGTTGGTTTGTTATCAACAGTTAAAATATTTGTTGACCAAAAAGAATACAAAGCAACACATACAACTCCAGATTCATTAACTATAAATAAGTATTTAAGTGAAATGAATAATGAAGGTGTTGAGTTTTGCTTTATGGAAGTGAGTTCTCATGGCATACATCAATCACGTACCGAAGGGCTTTATTTTGAAGGCGCAATTTTCACAAACCTTACTCACGATCATTTAGATTATCATGAGACCTTTGCCGAATATCGCGATGTAAAAAAATCATTTTTCGATAACCTTCCTAAATCAGCATTTTCACTTGTAAATATTGATGATAAAAATGGTGCGGTAATGTTACAAAATACAGTATCTAAAAAATACACTTATGCGCTAAAAAGCTATGCCGATTATAGAGCACAAATTTTAGAAAATCAATTAAACGGTCTTTTCTTAAAAATTAATGATAATGAAGTTTGGACAAAATTAATAGGAAATTTCAATGCATACAACTTATTAGCTATTTATGGAACCGCCGATTTGTTGGGATTAGAAAGTGTGGAAGTATTGCGATTAATAAGCGAATTGGATAGTGTTAGCGGAAGGTTTCAGTATTTAATTTCCGAAGAAAAAATAACAGCCATTGTAGATTATGCGCATACACCAGATGCATTAAAAAATGTATTGGAAACCGTAAACAGCATTCGTACAAAAAACGAAAAGCTCATTACTGTAGTAGGTTGCGGTGGTGATAGAGATAAAACCAAACGCCCAATAATGGCGCATATCGCCTCTGCTTTAAGTGATAAGGTCATTTTTACAAGCGACAACCCAAGAACCGAAAACCCTGAGCAAATCATAAAAGATATGGAAGTGGGTGTGCAACCACAAAACTTTAAAAAAACAATGTCTATAGTAGATAGAAACCAAGCAATTAAAACAGCTTGCCAGCTTGCCAATGCTAACGATATTATTCTAATAGCAGGAAAAGGGCATGAAACCTATCAAGAAGTAAATGGTGTGAGAACCAATTTTGATGATTATAAAATAGTTGAAGAATTTTTAAAACAATTACAAAAATAGATGTCATTCTAAGCGTAGTCGAAGAATTTCAATAAAACAATTAAATGTTATACTACCTATTTGAATATTTAGAAAAAGAATTTCAGTTTCCTGGAGCCTCCTTATTTGGGTATTTATCCTTTAGGGCAGCTGTGGCAATTATTTTGTCGTTGTTAATTTCTACTATTTATGGAAAACGAATCATTAAGTTTTTGCAAAAAAAGCAGGTTGGAGAAACCATTAGGGATTTAGGTCTTGAGGGTCAGGCACAAAAAGCAGGAACGCCAACAATGGGAGGATTAATAATAATATTAGCCACTTTAATTCCTGTATTATTATTAGCTAAACTTGATAACATTTATATCATCTTATTGTTAATTACAACAGTTTGGATGGGAATTATTGGGTTTATCGATGATTATATTAAAAAATTTAAAAACGATAAAGAAGGGTTAAAAGGAAGATTTAAAATTTTGGGTCAAGTTGGACTAGGTATTATAGTTGGAACAACGTTGTATTTTAATAATGATGTCACTATTAAAGAAAAACTTCCAATAGCGCAACAGCAAGAATTATTGGCCGAAAACCCAAATATAGCTCCAGCCAAACTTTTTGAAGATGAAATAAAATCAACAAAAACAACCATTCCTTTTGTTAAAGGGAACGAGTTTGACTATGCCAGTTTAATAACTTGGATAAGCCCTGCTTTAAAACCTTATGCTTGGGTAATTTTTATTCTTGCGGCAATTTTAATAATTGCAGCCGTATCCAATGGCGCAAATCTTACCGATGGAATCGATGGGCTTGCTGCTGGCACATCAGCAATTATAGTACTAAC
Organism: uncultured Flavobacteriaceae bacterium; assembly: GCA_963975205.1. GTDB lineage: Bacteria > Bacteroidota > Bacteroidia > Flavobacteriales > Flavobacteriaceae > Pontimicrobium. Next base: position 42,856 of record CAXBFU010000024.1, read on the forward strand.
TCTTGGCATTTTTGCCTGGGTTTCTGGTAATATTATTTTCTCAGATTATCTCAACATTATGTACATACCTCGAGTAGAGGAAATTACCATATATATTGCAGCATTTGTTGGAGCATTAATTGGCTTTTTATGGTACAATACCTATCCAGCTCAAGTCTTTATGGGCGATACAGGAAGCTTGACCATTGGAGGGATTATAGCTGTAATAGCTATTGCAGTTCGTAAAGAGTGGCTTATTCCATTGTTGTGCGGCATCTTTTTGGCCGAAAATGTATCAGTGATGTTGCAAGTAAGTTATTTCAAGTACACAAAGAAAAAATTTGGTGAAGGAAAGCGCATTTTTAAGATGTCGCCTTTACATCACCATTATCAAAAATCAGGATATCATGAAAGTAAAATTGTAACGCGATTTTGGATTGTGGGAATATTACTAGCCATATTATCGATAGTGACATTGAAGATTAGATAAATGAGAAGATTAGTCATTCTTGGAGCAGGAGAAAGTGGAGTAGGAACTGCTCTTTTAGGAAAGGCGAAAGGATACGAAGTATTTGTTTCAGATAAAGGAACATTAAAACAAAAATATAAAGAAGTTCTTATACATAATGAGATTGAATGGGAAGAAGGAGCGCATACCGAGTCTAAGATTCTAAATGCAGATGTCGTAATGAAAAGCCCTGGAATTCCAGATAAAGCGGCTTTAGTTAAAAAGCTTATAGCAAACAACATTTTGGTCATTTCTGAAATTGAGTTCGCATCACAATTTACTAAAGCAAATATTATTGGAATAACAGGAAGCAATGGTAAAACAACTACAACAATGTGGACGCATCACATCCTCAAACAAGGAGGTTTAATGGTTGCGATGGCTGGAAACATTGGTGATAGTTTTGCAAAACTAGTGTTAAATACAAATTACCAGCATTTTGTTTTGGAGCTTAGTAGTTTTCAACTGGACGGTATTAAAACATTTAGACCACACATTGCCATTATTACAAACATTTCACCTGATCATTTAGATAGATACGATTATAAGTTTGAAAACTATATCGCTTCAAAGTTTAGGATAGCAATGAACCAAACTAAAGACGATTACTTGATTTATGATGCCGATGACGAAGAAATCGTAAACTATCTAGAAACACATCAAGTTCAATCCACATTATTGCCATTTTCATTAACAAAGAAACTGGAGCAAGGAACTTATTTAGAAAACAATAACATAAAAATAACAATAGATAATAGCCAAATAATTATGCCAACAGCAAACATAGCTTTAGAGGGAAAACACAATATTAAAAATGCAATGGCAGCTTCAACAGTTGCACACTTGCTTAAAATTAGAAGCAACACCTTGCGTGAAAGCCTTGAAAATTTTCAAGGCGCAGAGCATCGTTTAGAGAATGTATTGCGAATTAATAAAGTGCAATATATAAACGATTCAAAAGCAACCAATGTAAATGCAACATATTTTGCATTAGAAAGTATGGAAGCACCAACTGTATGGATTGTAGGAGGAGAAGATAAAGGAAACGATTATAACCAACTTTTTCCGTTTGTAAATGAAAAAGTAAAAGCTATTATATGTCTAGGGGTAAACAACACTAAGCTTTATGAGGCATTTGGTAATATGGTTGATGTTATTGTAGAAACACAATTTATGAGCGAAGCAGTTAAAATTGCATATAAAATTGCTGAATCTGGCGATAATGTATTGTTGTCACCAGCATGTGCAAGCTTCGATTTATTTGAAAACTATGAAGATAGAGGACGTCAATTTAAAAATGCAGTAAGAAAACTATAATGCAATTAATAGTTAACAATTTAAAAGGAGATCGGTTAATTTGGGCTATTGCAGCGTTGCTCGCTATATTCTCATTCCTTCCTGTTTATAGTGCTGCCAGTAATTTGGCGTATATAAGTGGCGACGGAAACACCTTCAATTATTTTGTTAAACATTTTGTGCATCTGTTTCTAGGTTTTGCAATAATATATGGTGTACATAAAGTGCCCTATAGATATTTTCGAGGGCTGTCCATGGTAATGATTCCTGTGGTATTGGTACTGTTAACTGCTACAATGTTTCAACCAGAAACCACCGAAAGTTTAACCAATGCCAAACGGTGGATAAAAGTACCAATTGTTGGTTTTACCTTTCAGCCTTCAACCTTAGCATCTGTAGTGTTAATGGTGTATGTGGCAAGATATCTGTCTAAAATTAAAGATAAAAAAGTGACATTTAAAGAAACCATTTTACCGCTTTGGTTTCCAGTATTTTTGGTGCTGGTATTAATACTGCCTGCCAATTTTTCAACTACCGCAATTATTTTTACAATGGTTATGGCCTTGGCTTTTATGGGAGGTTACCCTATTAAATATTTGGTATTGATTTTATTGTCAGGAATTGTAGCTTTTGCAGTATTTGTTTTAATAGCAAAGGCATTTCCCGATGCAATGCCAAATCGTGTAGATACTTGGACAAGTAGAATAGAAAATTTCGCAAATGGCGAAGATACAGAGGCCGACTATCAAATTGAAAAAGCTAAAATGGCTATTGCCTCAGGCGGAATACAAGGTTTGGGTCCTGGAAAAAGTAACCAAAAAAACTTTTTGCCACAGTCTTCTTCCGATTTTATTTTTGCCATCATAGTAGAAGAGTATGGTTTGATAGGAGGACTTTTTTTAATGACATTGTACTTACTACTGTTGTTTAGAATAGTGATAGCATCACATAAAGCCGACACCATTTTTGGCAAACTTTTAGTAATAGGAGTTGGGATTCCAATAGTATTTCAAGCATTAATAAATATGGCTGTGGCTGTAGAACTGTTTCCGGTTACTGGCCAAACACTCCCATTAATAAGTAGTGGAGGAACTTCTATTTGGATTACCAGTTTGGCCATTGGAATAATACTTAGCGTAAGCGCACGAAGGCAAGAAATAAAAGAACAAGAAGAACGAGAAGACAACCCACTTGAAATTTTAAGTGAAACACTATAAATGAGCAACTATAAAATCATATTATCTGGAGGTGGTACAGGAGGACATATTTATCCTGCCATTTCTATTGCCAACGAGTTAAAACAGCGTTATCCAAATGCTGTGTTTTTATTTGTTGGCGCAAAAGATAAAATGGAAATGGAAAAAGTGCCTCAAGCAGGATATAATATTGAAGGGTTATGGATTTCTGGAATTCAACGAAAATTGACTTTAAAAAATCTATCATTTCCATTTAAGCTCATTAGTAGTTTGTTAAAATCTCGAAAAATAATTAAGCAATTTAAACCCGATGTCGTTATTGGTACAGGTGGTTTTGCTAGTGGGCCATTGTTGCAAGTTGCAATTTCAAAAGGTATTCCAAGTCTCATACAAGAGCAGAATTCCTATCCAGGAATTACCAATAAAATACTATCTAAAAAAGCGAATAAAATTTGTGTGGCTTATGATGGTTTAGAACGATTTTTTCCTAAGCATAAAATAGTTAAAACAGGAAATCCTGTAAGACAAGATTTACTAAGCTTAGATAACAAATCTATTGAAGCTAAAGACTTTTTTAATTTAAAACATAATAAAATTACATTACTTGTTTTAGGTGGTAGTTTAGGTTCAAGACGTATTAATGAGTTAATAGTAAAAAAACTTGATTTTTTTCAAGAGCAAAACGTTCAAATTATTTGGCAATGCGGAAAGTTGTACAGTCAAGAATATAAAATTTATGACGATATAAAAGATGTACAGGTTCATGCGTTTTTAAATAGAATGGATATGGCTTACGCTGCTGCAGATATAATTATTTCTAGAGCAGGCGCTAGTTCGGTGTCTGAGTTATGTATTGTTGCAAAACCAGTAATATTCATTCCTTCGCCAAATGTTGCCGAAGATCATCAAACAAAAAACGCCAATGCTGTTGTTGAAAAAGATGGCGCAATTTTGATTAAAGAAGCAGACCTAGATGTCGATTTTGAAAACAAGTTCTCGTTGTTAAACAGCTCAAAAGAAAAACAAGAACTGTTGAGTGTGAATATAAAAAAACTAGCATTAGTAAATGCAACTAAAGATATAGCAGACCAAGTAGAAAAACTTTTAAAAAATTAATGAATTTAAACAGTACACATAATATCTATTTTATTGGCATTGGTGGCATTGGTATGAGTGCGCTTGCAAGATATTTTGTAGCCAATGGAAAGAAAGTTGCTGGTTATGATAAAACCCAAACAGAACTTACTAATAATTTAGAAGCGTTAGGGATAGAAATTCATTTTGAAGATACCATTAATAACATTTCTCAATCTTTTTTAAATCCTAAAGAAACGCTCGTAGTTTATACGCCTGCAATTCCCAAAGGCCATAGTGAGCTAAACTATTTTTTAAACAATAATTTTAAAGTTTTAAAACGCTCACAAGTATTGGGTTTAATTACCAAAGACACCTATTGCTTAGCAATTGCAGGAACACACGGTAAAACCACTACATCAAGCATTTTAGGGCATTTACTGGCAGAATGTGGTGTGGAAGTCACAGCGTTTTTGGGAGGAATTTCACAAAACTATAACTCCAATCTTATTTTAAAAGGGAGTAAAGTAACTGTAGTTGAAGCTGATGAATTTGATCGTTCGTTTTTAACATTATCCCCAGATTTAGCTTGTATAACATCAATGGATGCCGATCATTTAGATATCTATGGAAAAAAAGAAACTTTACAAGATGCCTTTAAAGATTTCACAAAAAGATTAAAACCAAAGGGAAAACTGTTTGTAAAAAAAGGCTTGCCAATTAATGGAATTACTTATGCTGTAAATGAAGCTGCAGATTATTCAGCAATAAATATTAGAATTAAAGAGGGAAGCTATGTGTTTGATGTAAAAACACCTAGCCAACATATTAAAGATATTTTATTTAACCTACCAGGTAGACACAATTTGTCGAATGCATTAATAGCGCTGGCAATGGCTATAGAATTAGGTTGCGCTCCTTATAGCCTTGCCAACGCATTAGCATCTTACAAAGGTGTAAAGCGTAGGTTTACTTATCAAATTAAAACTGATGAACTTGTGTTTATAGACGATTATGCCCATCATCCAGAAGAGATCAACGCAGTACATCAAGCAGTAAGGGAAATGTATCCAACAAAAGAGGTGTTAGTTGTTTTTCAACCACATTTGTTTAGTAGAACAAAGGATTTTATCGATGAATTTGCTTCAAGCTTATCACAATTCGACAGCGTATTGCTATTAGAGATTTATCCAGCAAGGGAATTGCCAATTGAAGGCGTTAATTCAAGTTGGTTGTTAAATAAAATTAATAACCCAAACAAAGCTTTAATAAAAAAAGAAAATATTGTTTCAGAAATTAAAAAAAGCAGTGCACAAGTAATTATTACCCTTGGCGCTGGAGATATAGGAGTTGAAGTTAATAATATAAAAGAAAAATTAAGCGTTGCGAGTTAACTGGAATTACATAAAAGGCCTTGGTTTAATTGCTTTAGTAAGCTTTGTTTTCGTGTTTTCATCATTTAGGAACAACACAAGAAAGATCAAAGAAATTAAAGTGAATTTTCTAGGCGAAAACAATTTATTCATGACCGAAGCATCGGTTAATAAATTGTTAATACAAAATAACGAAGACCTTCCAAACATGGCTAAAGAAATTTTAGATTTGAATGATATAGAGAATGTCCTAAAATCTAATCCAATGATCAAAACCGCAGAAGTGCATCTTACTGTTAATGGAGAGGTTAGAGCTAATATTTTACAGCGAAAACCAATTGCTAGAGTAAGCACAAATGCATCATATTATATAGATGATGAAGGTGCGTTCATGCCTTTATCTGCGTTTCATGCAGCTCGTGTGCCATTAGTAACAGGTCATGTTAATAAAAATAAGTTAAGCAATGTATATACAATTGCTAACAAAATTTTTAATGACCAATTTTTAATGACGCACGTTGTAGAGATTTATCAAAACCAAGATGAAACATTTGTTTTAAAAACAAGAGCTTTCGATTTTGAAATTTGGCTAGGGAATTTAGATAATCTAGAAAATAAAATAAGCAATTTGAAAGCATTTTATCAAAAAGCAAGAAAAGACGATATGCTAAGCAAGTATAGTAAAGTGAATTTGCAGTTTGACAATCAAGTTGTATGCACTAAAAAGTAAATTATGGAGAGTAATAATATTTCGGTTGGACTAGATATTGGAACCACAAAAATTGTGGCCATGATTGGACGTAAAAATGAATACGGAAAAGCAGAGATCCTTGGTATTGGAAAATCTAAGAGCCTTGGTGTTCATAGAGGCGTAGTAAATAATATTACACAAACCATACAATCCATTCAACAAGCGGTTCAAGAAGCCGAAGCTGCTTCAGGTGTAAAAATTGAAGAAGTAACTGTTGGTATCGCTGGACAACATATTAGAAGCCTACAACATAGTGATTATATAACAAGATCAAACTCTGAAGTTGTTATAGACGAAGATGATATAGATAGATTGATTAATCAGGTTCATAAATTAGTAATGCTTCCAGGCGAAGAAATTATACATGTATTGCCACAAGAATATAAAGTAGATGGTCAAGCCGAAGTAAAAGAACCTATTGGAATGTATGGAGGACGACTTGAAGCTAATTTCCATGTCGTGGTTGGTCAAGTATCTTCTATAAGAAATATAGGTCGTTGTGTTAAAAGTGCAGGGTTGGAATTAGAAGGCATCACCTTAGAGCCTTTAGCTTCTGCGAATGCCGTTTTAAGTGAAGACGAAAAAGATGCAGGAGTGGCACTTATAGACATAGGTGGAGGAACAACCGATTTAGCCATTTTTAGGGACGGAATCATTCGTCATACAGCTGTAATCCCTTTTGGAGGAAACGTAATTACCGAAGATATAAAAGAAGGATGCTCAATTATTGAAAAACAAGCCGAATTACTTAAAATAAAGTTTGGTTCTGCTTGGCCTGGAGAAAATAAGGATAACGAAATTGTATCCATACCAGGACTTAGAGGAAGAGAACCAAAAGAAATTACATTAAAGAACCTGTCAAAAATTATTCATGCAAGAGTTGTGGAGATCATAGAGCAAGTCTATGTTGAAATAAAAAACTATGGTCATGAAGAACAAAAAAAGAAACTAATTGCTGGTATTGTTTTAACAGGTGGAGGAAGCCAGTTAAAACACTTAAAACAATTAGTAGAATATATTACAGGAATGGATACTAGAATTGGATATCCTAACGAACATTTAGCAGGCGATAGTGACGATGATGTAACAAGTCCATTATTTGCAACAGCAGTAGGACTGGTTATGGATGGACTAAAGCGCCAAGAAAAAAGAAGAATAGAAAGTGTTGCACAAGCTGCCCTTGAAGCTAACAAAACACTAGAAACTAACGAACAAGAAAAAACCATTGAACAACCTAGAAAAGAACGAAAATCTTTTCTTGATAAATTAACCGAACGCGTTAAAGATTTTTTAGATAACGCAGAGTAAACAAACAAAACCAGTAAAACTAATTTTATGAGCAGCAACAAAGACATTGGCAACATTACATTCGATTTACCTAAAAATCAATCCAACGTCATTAAAGTAATTGGTGTTGGAGGTGGTGGTAGCAATGCTATCAACCACATGTTTCAACAAGGCATTAAAGGAGTAGATTTTGTAATTTGTAATACAGATGCCCAAGCCCTTAACAATAGTGGTGTCCCAAATAAAATTCAATTAGGTGTAAGCCTTACCGAAGGGTTAGGTGCAGGAGCAAATCCAGAAATTGGAGAACAAGCAGCTGTAGAAAGCCTAGAAGATATTAAGCGCATGCTGGATACCAATACAAAAATGGTATTTATCACCGCAGGAATGGGAGGAGGAACAGGAACTGGTGCAGCTCCAATTATTGCGAAAATGGCAAAAGAACTGGATATTTTAACCGTTGGTATTGTTACGATGCCTTTTCAGTTCGAAGGAAAAATTCGTAATGCTCAAGCACAAAAAGGTGTCGAAACCCTTAGAGCACATGTCGATTCATTAGTTGTTATTAATAATAATAAACTAAGGGAAGTCTATGGTAATTTAGGTTTTAAAGCTGGCTTCTCTAAAGCAGACGAAGTACTCTCTACAGCATCAAGAGGTATTGCAGAGGTAATCACTCATCATTATACACAAAACATCGATTTACGTGATGCAAAAACTGTGTTAAGTAATAGCGGAACAGCCATAATGGGATCTTCAAATGCTTCTGGATCCAATCGTGCTCAAGAAGCAATTATGAAAGCCCTAGACTCACCATTATTAAACGACAATAAAATTACTGGTGCCAAAAACGTATTGTTGCTTATCGTTTCTGGTTCTCAGGAAATTACTATTGATGAAATAGGCGAAATTAACGATCATATTCAAGTCGAAGCTGGTTATGGCGCGAATATTATTATGGGAGTTGGTGAAGATGAAGCATTAGGAGAAGCTATTTCTGTAACTATTATTGCAACCGGTTTTAATGTAGAACAACAAAATGAAATTTCTAATACCGAAACAAAAAAAGTAATACATGCTTTAGAAGAAGATCAAAATATGGAACAAGATTTATCTAAAGACAGAGAACCTGCTATAATTACACCTGATATTATTTTAGAAAAAGAAATTAAAGAAGAAAAAGTAATACATACATTAATTGATGATGCAGAAGAAGGTCATGATATGAACTTGATTCCTACCACCGACATTATTAAAAATATAAATGTAGTGTATAATGAGGTGCTAGCAAATATAAATGATGAAACCGAATTTATTATAAATGAAATAACTACCGAAGAAACTATTGAACCAGAGCTAGAACAAGAAGAGCAAATTATGTTAACTTTTGATTTGCCACTCTCAACACCAAAGCAAGAAGTAGAAGAAACTATTAGTGAAAAAATTACTTTCGAGTTAGATGATGAAGTAAAAGACATGTCGGTGAATGATTATATAGAACTTATTCCAGTAACCGAAGCCAATAAAGAAGGTGAAACCAAGTATGCGCTTGACGATTATATTGTTTTAGAATCATCTTTAAACGAAAAAGAAAAAAAGAAAGACCTTGCTTTAGAAGTTGAAGAAGACCTGGTTTTTGAAAAGAAAACTGTTCAAAAAGAAACTGAGGAGGGCTTAGGAGACGAATTAGACCCAATTAACAGTCCAATCTCTCAACTTTTAAAAGAAAGAGCTAATGAGCGTCGTCAAAAAATGAAGGAGTTTAATTATAAATTCAATAATGCAAAAATTGACGATATAGAAAAAGAACCAGCTTATAAAAGACAAGGTGTTAATTTGGATGAAGCACAACATTCATCTGAAACAAATACCTCAAGAATGTCAATTGGTTTAGATGATAACGACGATGTTCAATTAAGAAGTAATAATTCATTTTTACACGATAATGTAGATTAATTAATCGCGAGAATTTTAGTATTTAGCTTAAAACCCTAAAAATTTCCCTCAAGTTTTTAGGGTTTATATTTTATAAATATCTTAAATATTCGATGCTTACTTTTTAGTATCTTCGCAGCATCTAAATAATTATTTATATGAGTTTACAAGATCAGGTCATGGTTGCCATGAAGGAAGCAATGAAAGCAAAAAACCAAACAGCATTAACTGCCTTAAGAGCAGTGAAATCGGCTATATTAATGGCAAAAACAGAAAGCGGAGCAACTAGTGAACTTACCGAAGAGCAAGAATTAAAACTACTTCAAAAACAAGTAAAACAACGCAAAGACAGTGCCGCAATTTTTATAGAACAAGGACGTGAAGATTTAGCAAATCCTGAATTAGCAGAAGCAGAAGTGATTACCCAGTTTTTACCAGAAGCAATGAGCGATGACGATGTAGAAAAAATTGTAGTAAAAGCCATAGAAAAACTTGGAGCAAGTGGAATGAAAGATATGGGAAAAGTCATGGGAATTGTAAGTAAAGAACTTGCAGGAAGAGCCGATGGAAAAACCATATCTACAATTGTTAAGTCAAAATTATTGTAATAAATGGCTGCGTAGCTCAATTGGATAGAGCACTGGATTTCGGCTCCAGCGGTTGTAGGTTCGACTCCTGTCGCAGTCACTAGTAAAATTAAGAGGCTGTCTAAAAAGTGTCATTCTGAATGAAAATGAAGAATCTCTTAAAAATTAAAATGTTGATTTATAGATTATTGATATTTTTCGACTAAGCTCAAGATGACAACAAAAGCACTTTTTAGACAGCCTCTTTTTATCCCCTAATGCCACAACTTATAAACCTCAAGTATCTTAACTTAATTTAGTTTTAAAGGGAAGAACAATTCACTATTAATGTATTTAAAAACAACAAGTTTCACTTATATCAACACGATAAGAAAGTATTCTCTTACATAATTTGTTCTTTTAACAAAAAAACATACATTTGACAGAAAAATAAGCCTTTTAGTATTCCTGTTTTGTATTTTAACATCCCATTAATAAATTAGATTCTTCCTAAATGAATACAATCATTTAGTTAGTTTATTAAATAAAAAATGGTTGATTAATAGCACAGTATCAGCCACAAGTTCACTACATATTTAAGCATGCTTATTGTTTGGTATTAACTAATATCCAAGCCATTGTTGCTATCTAAAACATCAAAAAATAGAAATTACCTCATCATAGTTTTGGCAACTATGGATGAGGAATACATAATAATTTATTAAAAACCATAAAAATATAAACATAATGAAAACAAATTTTTCTATTCTATGCTTTGTTATAATAACTCTTGGAGTTATTAACACAAGTTATTCTCAAGAACCATATTTAGGAGAAATAAGGATGTTTGCTGGTAACTTTGCTCCTAGAGGTTGGACTTTATGTCTAGGACAAAATTTACCAATAAACCAGAATCAAGCACTTTTCTCCCTATTAGGGACTACTTATGGAGGAGATGGTCGTACTACATTTGCTTTGCCAGACCTACGAGGAAGAGTGCCAATACAAGTTGTAAATGGCACAGGTCTGTTTTCTTTTTTAGGTTCGAGAGGAGGGGTAGAAAGAAGCACATTGACTACTAGTCATCTTCCTTCACATAACCATACCGTAACCGTAGGAATAAATACCGATTTAGGAACCCAAGCTAATCCAACAGGTGTTTTAGCATCTCACCCTGGTGCTTTTGCAGAGCAATCCACTCCAGGTGTTAACTTTGGTACTGGATTATTAAATAATACAGGATCGAATCAATCCATCAATAACATGCAACCTTCAATAGTTATAAATTATATTATTGCTCTTAGTGGTATTTATCCTTCACGTAACTAAACTATAAAGATTATGAAAAAACATATAACAATTTCATGCCTCGTTTTATTTTCAGTTTTTAACATAAATACTGCGAAAGGGCAGCAAGGTTTTATAGGGGAAATAAGAATGTTTTCGGGCAATTTTCCCCCATCTGGGTGGGCATTTTGCGATGGGCAATTATTACCAATTTCTTCAAACACGGCATTATTCAGTATTCTAGGAGCGACTTATGGTGGTGATGGTAGTACTACATTTGCTTTACCAGATATGAGAGGTAGGTTAGTAATCGGAGAAGGGCAAGGAGGAGGTTTAAGCCCAAGATTATTAGGCCAGCGATTTGGAACAGAAACTAATACATTAAATACAGCTCAATTGCCAGAACATGGGCATTCTATTAGCCCGCAATTAAATGTAAATACATCTCTTGGGGAAGAATCCAGTGCTTCAGGAGTCCTTGCTTCGCACAATAATGGATTTGCTCTTACTGCAGATGCTTCATTGGGAGGTATAACGGTATCGAGTACCGGAAATAACCAGCCAATAAATAATTTACAACCTTTTCTAACGGTACACTATATAATCTGTCTACAAGGCACATTGCCTTTAAGAAATTAAAATTGAAAAAATTATGAAAAAACTATTAACTATATTAAGTATTGTATGGGTATTGTATTTAGGCTTTAATACTGTACAAGCACAAGATAATACTCTTGGAGAAATTAGAATATTTGCTGGCAACTTTGCACCTAGAGGTTGGGCTTTATGTGAAGGGCAAATATTACCAATAAATGAAAATCAAGCACTTTTCTCCCTATTAGGGACTACTTATGGAGGCGATGGTCGTACTACATTTGCTTTGCCAGACCTAAGAGGGCGCGCACCAATGCATGCTGGAAATGGACCAGGTCTAACCCCTCGTAGCTTGGGTGAGAAAGGTGGTGCAGTATACAACATTTTAACCATACCACAAATGCCTTCCCATTCGCACACTGCATCTTTTAATGTTAGTACATTGGCAGGAATTGTTACCATGATATCTCAAACAGCGATGCTTGCAACTCGCAATGATGCTTATTCTTCAAACACAACTCCTAATGAATATTTAGGAAGTGTGACTTCAAGTAATGTTGGAAATAACTCTGCAGTACCCAATATACAGCCCTACCTTGGGTTAAATTATATAATCTGTCTTAGTGGCAATTTTCCATCAAGAAATTAAATCATATCAATATGAAAAAAATTACTCTATTATATTTTGTTCTTTTTATAACTCAGCTTTCATTTTCACAGAAGGTGGTTGTTATTGGGATGAATCATTTATCGGTAGGAGCATCAAATGATGGATTTACTTTTGTTGCTGTAGAGGTTATACCAAGTGGAGATGTTATATACTTTACGGATAATGAATATAGCGATGTCAGTAATGCTTTTACTTATAATGGCATGCCTACTGGAGAAGGAGTAATTAAATATACTTCTGCTGGATTAAGCAAAGGAGACGTTGTATTTATTAACGAAACAGGAATTAATATTTTTACAGTCACCTGCTCAAGTGGTGCTTCATGCGGAACAGCTGAAGCCACTCTCACGAGTGGAGATTTTAACTTAGCTACAAATGGAGATGGTATTTACGCTTATTCAGATACCGATGACGACGTTGAGAACGGTGTTACCAAAATATATTCGGTAATGTTTACAGGCTCTGGAGAAATTGCACTTCAAAGTGGAGGTGATTTGAAAGCAGATCAAAACCCAATAGGCGATTATTCAGATGCTATAGTTATTCAAGGATTCCTTAATGATTCCGACGATATTGTTGGCCCATATAGGACTGAATATGTTTTTAATCCGGCTAATCTTCGTGATTTTGTAGATAAAACAAAATTAGAATTACCAGCAAATTTTTTAAACTATCAAGCAAGTCAAGATTTGTCTTTAGTTCCGTTTAATAATTTATGTGTTAACCCTAATCCGAGTGATTTAACAGATAATGATGGCGATGGGTTTTCTGAATGTGATGGCGATTGCGATGATACTGATCCTACAATTTTCCCAAGTGCCCCTGAGCTTTGTGACGGAAAAGATAACGATTGTGATGGGGTAATTCCAGATAGTGAAGTAGATAATGATGGAGATGGAGTATCTGAATGCCAAGGTGATTGTGATGATACTGATCCGAATCAATTTCCTGGAAATACAGAGATCTGTGATGGCATTGATAATAATTGCGACGGACAAGTTGATGAAGGTTGTTGTGAAATTTCCTGTGACGGTAAGATACCAATTACAAATCCCAATATAGATCACACTATTACATTTGCAGGTTTAGAATACGACGATGTAAATTGTAAAACCTATTTCTATTACTGTTTAGATAATGTAGGGTCACCACAAATTAGTCACTCTACCTTTGGTGAGCATGATTGTGCAGTTACTTGCTTAGACGAAAATAATATTACAGTAGGTACTTGGACGCTTGATGAAAACACTTGTGAAATTACAAGAAGTGTTGGAGGCAATCCTGCTTCTGGTGTGGATCCTACTTCACAAATCTGTGGAATTAAATTTGACGAATCTGTTAGTGGTACTGCACATTATTATATTAGAGTAGATGGTAATCAAACTGCTGGAATAGTTCAATTTGCCATTAAAGCAGGTCCTAACAACTATTATTATGAGGTTCCTGGACCAGAAGAGTGTGAAGACAATTGCAATAATTGCGAGCAAGCAGCTACTTGTAATCTAACAAATATAGATGACTTAGGTTGTGACATTCCAACAGCATTAACCGATCCTGCAGATGTATTCTCAGGTATTGAAGCTTGTGGAGCCACAGTAACTATGACGTACAATGATATTGGAGATACTAATGTTTGTGACGATGGCGATGGTGCCGATTTTACAAGAACATACACCTTAAAATTTGACGGTGTAGCGTTTGCAACCTGTCCACAAACTATCAAAATAAATGCTCCTAAACCTGTTATAAGTACAACCGATACAAATAATCAAGATTTTGCTTGTAACCCAACCATTGTGCCTCCAACTTTTACTGTTGCTGATAATTGCAATCTAAATGCAACACCAACTGTAACTTCTGGAGATATTGTGGAAGATGGTTGCAATAGGTCTCAAACTTGGGTTGCCACTTATACGGCAAGTTGTGAACCCGCTGACCAAGTAAGTATAAAATATACATGGATTGTTGATGATACAGCACCTTTAGAAACATCTAACGTTCAAGATAAAGACTTAGGTTGTAACCCTACGAGCATTAATTTCGATGCACCAACATTTGATGGTGGTTGTAGTGCAGCAACAGCTTTAGATACCTATCCTCAAACTGGTGATATCGTGGTTGATGGTTGTAACCGTTCACAAACCAAAACGTGGAAAGTAACAGATTGTTCTGGTTTAGAAACTACAGTTAGCCAAACACTTAAATGGATTGTTGATGATACAGCACCTTTAGAAACATCTAACGTTCAAGATAAAGACTTAGGTTGTAATCCAGCGAGTATGACATTCGACACCCCCACCTTTGATGGTGGTTGTAGTGCTGTAACAGCTGTAGCAACCTATCCACAAACAGGAAATGTGTTAGAAGATGGTTGTAACCGTTCACAAACGAAGACGTGGAAAGTAACAGATTGTTCTGGATTGGAAACTACTGTTACGCAAACCCTTAAATGGACAGTAGATACAGAAGCACCATTAGAAACTTCTAACGTTCAAGATAAAGACTTAGGTTGTAATCCTGCGAGTATCACATTCGATACACCAACTTTTGATGGTGGTTGTAGTACTGCAACAGCAGTAGCAACGTATCCGCAA
>CAXBFU010000025.1:0-55552 GCA_963975205.1 uncultured Flavobacteriaceae bacterium
CTTGGATTTTTTTGTGGTGTATTCTAAAACTTAGCTAAATTCTGAATGCGCCTATAAAGGCTTCTGTGCTTACATTTGTGTATATGATGCTTGTTGCTCCAATGGCAGTTATCATTATGCTCGTATTGTCATTCTTGTTATACTAAAGCTTGGTCTTTAAATACTTACCAGTAAACGATGCTTTATTTGAAGCTACTTCTTCAGGAGTTCCAGAGGCTAAAAGTTGTCCTCCATTTTCTCCACCTTCTGGCCCTAAATCTATAATATAATCGGCACATTTAATGAGTTCTACATTATGCTCAACCACAATAATTGAATGCCCTTTTTCAATAAGAGCGTTAAAGGATTTTAGTAACTTTTTAATGTCGTGAAAGTGTAAGCCTGTTGTAGGTTCATCAAAAATAAATAGGGCAGTTTCTTTAGTATTGGCTTTACCTAAAAAAGTTGCCAACTTAATTCGCTGTGCTTCACCACCAGACAAAGTAGATGAACTTTGACCAAGTGTGACGTAGCCTAAACCAACATCTTGCAAGGGTTGTAGCTTGCTTTTTATTTTTGTCTGACTTGTTTCTTCAAAAAAAGAAATAGCATTATCGATGGTCATATTTAAAATATTATCGATGGTTTTACCTTCAAAAGTAACTTCTAGCACTTCTTTTTTAAAGCGTTTACCTTTACAAGTTTCACATTCTAAATGCACATCTGCCATAAATTGCATTTCAATAGTCACTTCGCCTTCGCCTTTACAAGTTTCACAACGACCACCATCTACGTTAAAACTAAAGTGTTTTGCTTGGTAACCTCTAATTGTGCTTAACTTTTGTTTTGAAAATAAGGCTCGAACATCATCGTATGCTTTAATATAGGTAACCGGATTAGATCTAGAAGAGCGACCAATAGGGTTTTGGTCAACAAACTCTATGTGCTTTACATTACTAAAGTTACCAGAAATAGAGGTAAATTCCCCTGGCTTATCACCATAACTTCCTATTTCTTTAATTAGTGCTTGATGAAGAATTTTTTTAACCAAAGTACTTTTTCCACTTCCTGAAACACCTGTAACAACGGTTAGCATTCCTAAAGGAAAGGTAACATCAATATTTTTTAAATTATGCTCTCTTGCACCTTTAATATCTACAAAATACTTGGATGTTCTACGTTTTTTGGGTACTTCAATTTTATATGAACCCTTTAAATATTTTGCTGTTAGCGAATTAGAGTTTAAAATATCTTTATAAGTTCCTGTGGCAACAACTTCTCCACCAAGCGTTCCAGCTTCAGGACCAATATCAATAATGTCATCGGCTGCAGCCATAATATCTTCATCATGTTCAACCACAATCACTGTGTTGCCAAGGTCACGTAAGGATTTTAAAACGGTGATTAATCTCTCAGTATCACGAGGATGTAAGCCAATACTTGGTTCGTCTAAAATATACATGGAACCAACCAAACTACTACCAAGCGATGTCGCTAAGTTAATACGCTGGCTTTCACCACCAGAGAGCGTATTGGATTTTCTGTTAAGTGTTAAATAACTCAATCCTACATTGATTAAAAATGACAATCTATTAGATATTTCCTTTAATAAACGCTTTGCTATTTTGGTGTCGTAATCGTTTAGTTCTAATTGCTGAAAAAACACAACTAATTTATTAATTGGCATTTCTACCAAATCGGTAATGGTCGCATTGTCAATTTTTACATAATTTGCTTCAATTCGTAAACGTTTACCTTTACAAACCGTACATTTTGTTTTCCCTCGATAACGAGATAACATCACTCGATTCTGTATTTTATAGGCCTTGGCTTCTAGCTCAGCAAAGAAACTGTCTAGACCTTCAAAGTATTCGTTTCCTCTCCAAATAAGCTGTTTTTGTGCTTCGGTTAATTCAAAATATGGTTTGTGGATTGGAAAATTAAATTTATGGGAGTTGTTTACCAATTGGTCTCGATACCAACTCATACTTTCTCCTCGCCATGGGAAAATAGCATTTTCGTAAATAGACAATCCTGTATTTGGAACAACTAGGTTTTCATCTATACCAATAACATCGCCATAACCTTCACATTTTGGACAGGCGCCATAAGGATTGTTAAAACTGAATAGATGACTGTTTGGCTCTAAAAAACAAATACCATCCAATTCAAATTTGTTGCTAAAGTGTTGTTGAAATTTATCCTTTAAAGATTCTATATAACATTCCCCTTTTCCTTCAAAAAAAGCAGTTTGAATAGCATCGGCAAGTCGATTAAAAAAATCTTCATCATGTCTAACTATAACACGATCAATGACTAAATAAATTGTGTCTTTGTTGTTAATTTTCTGAATATATTCCTCAATACGTACTACGTTGCTATTTACTTTTATTCGTGCATAGCCTTGTTGATAAAGCACTTTTAGTTTATCGCTCATTGTTCTACCTTCTTCTAGATAAATAGGAGTGAGGAGCAAGAGTTTTTTGCCTTCAGTAAATGATTTTATATAATTAATAACATGAGAAACCGTATCTTTTTTTACTTCTAAGCCAGATTTTGGAGAGTAAGTTTTTCCAATCCTTGCAAATAGTAGCTTTAAATAATCGTAAATCTCGGTAGTTGTACCTACGGTAGATCGTGGATTTGTAGAGTTTACTTTTTGCTCTATGGCAATGGCAGGAGCAATGCCTTTTATATAATCTACCTTTGGCTTATTAAGTCTTCCTAAAAACTGGCGCGCATAACTTGATAAACTTTCAACATAACGTCGTTGACCTTCGGCATACAGTGTATCAAAAGCCAAACTGGATTTTCCAGAACCAGATAATCCAGTGATTACCACTAATTTATTTCTAGGGATAACAACATCAATATTTTTAAGATTATGCAGTTTTGCACCTTTAATAATGATGTTTTTTTTGGGGTTTACATTTGTAATACTAGTGTTTATAGGCATTTTTAAAGAATAATCCTGCAAAGATACTACTTCTAGCTTAGCTTTTAAAATGGATGTTTCATCGAATTTTTTGGAAAAACGATGATTTTTTTTGTTTTTTAGGAATGATTGTTGTTATATTTGGTTCATATTAATCAGCAAATTAAACTATTAGCTTATAGCATAACATTACTTTTTAAATCTTAAACCCCTAACAAAGAAGTATTTTCTTTGAGATAAAAGTAATGATTATGAAAAAAGAACTTATCACAGATGCTGTATTAGTTAGTAACTACATTAAAGGCGACGAGAGCGCTTTATCAGTTTTAATTACAAGACACAAACAAAAAATTTACAGTTTTATTTACTCTAAGGTTTACGACCGCGATGTAACCGAAGATGTTTTTCAGGACACTTTTATAAAGGTGATTAGAACATTAAAGTTAGGAAAATATAATGAAGAGGGTAAGTTTCTTCCTTGGGTAATGCGTATTGCCCATAATTTGGTTATAGACCATTTTAGAAAGAATAGCCGAATGCCGAAATTTGATAATGGCCAGGAGTTTAATATTTTTTCGGTATTAAGTGATTCTTCATTAAATGCAGAAAAATCCATTATTAAAGAACAAGTACAGCAAGATGTGAGACGTTTAATTGAAGAGCTTCCCGAAGACCAAAAACAAGTACTGGTGATGCGTATGTATAATGATATGAGTTTTAAGGAAATATCTGAAAACACTGGCGTTAGCATTAATACTGCTTTAGGTAGAATGCGTTATGCACTTATTAATTTAAGAAAGGTTATAGATAAACATAATATTGTTTTGACAAATTAATACAATAAATAAAGTTATGCCACGTTACACTATTATAATAACAACTAATTTAGTCAAATGGAAAAACTTTACATTGAAGATTCAAAACATTTTGAAACGTTAAAACCGAGTGAAGAAACGGTTAATTTTCTTCTGAATTATTCTCAGGCTTTAAGTGTTATAAGTTGTAATAAATTAAAGTTTGAAGCGCTTTTAAACTAAACTTTGGCGAAAAAAAGCCCTAACTAACCATTAGGGCTTTTTTGCTTTGTTATACTCGTCAATTACTGTTTTTCTACCAATAGTTTTAGTAATAATGTCTTTTTCTAAATCCCATCCTCTTGCAGGTGAATATTGGCGACCATACCAAATAATTTGTAAATGAAGCTCGTTCCATAATTCTTTTGGAAACAATCGTTTGGCATCTTTTTCGGTTTGTTGCACATTTTTCCCATTTGTAAAATTCCATCGATACATGAGTCTATGAATATGTGTATCGACAGGAAAAGCAGGAACACCAAATGCTTGCGACATCACCACACTAGCAGTTTTATGTCCAACTGCTGGTAACTCCTCCAAAGCTTTAAAACTTTGAGGTACTTTCCCATCATGCTTATCTATTAATATTTGAGACAATCCATGAATGCCTTTGCTTTTCATAGGCGATAACCCTACTGGTTTAATAATCGCGCGTATGTCATCCACTGTTAGTTTGACCATATCATAAGGATTATCGGCTTTCTCGAATAATAATGGCGTTATTTGGTTAACACGAACATCTGTACTTTGTGCAGACATAAGTACTGCAATGAGCAAAGTATATGGGTCTTTATGGTCTAATGGAATAGGTATTTCAGGATAGAGTTTATTTAAGGTTTTTATAACAAAATCTACTTTTTCTTGCTTGGTCATTGACTTATCTTTGTAAAGAAAATCAAAGATACTAAATATGACGACTTTAAAAATAGGAGATCAGGCACCAAATTTTCAATCGACAGATCAAGATGGGAATGTTATTTCTTTAAGTAATTATAAAGGAAAGAAACTAGTATTGTTTTTTTATCCAAAGGCAAGTACTCCAGGGTGTACTGTAGAAGCTTGTAATTTGAGAGATAATTACCAGCGTTTTCAGTCTTTGGGTTATGAAATCCTTGGTGTAAGTGCAGATAGCGCAAAGAGACAGTCTAATTTTAAGAATAAATATAATTTCCCATATCCTTTGTTAGCTGATGAAGATAAAACAGTTATCAATGCTTTTGAAGTTTGGGGTCCAAAAAAATTTATGGGTAGAGAGTATGATGGTATTCATCGTATAACGTTTGTAATTGATGAAAATGGTGTTATTGAGGATGTTATTACCAAGGTAAAAACTAAAGAGCATACCGAACAGATACTAAAGTAAAAAAAGACTTTACTACGACAAGCTTAGTTAACAAACGTCACTTTTATTGATTACTCATTTCTTACTTTTTTCTTCTTTAAAACAATTGGTTTTCTCGTAAAACCAAACATTCTATAATCCTTGATTAAATCACCAACACCCTCTGGCAGCATATTACTCCAACCACGTTTGCCAGTAGAAATTTTTTCTAAGACTTCTCTTGAAAATATATTTAAGGTTTCAGGATCATAATCTTTTACATCAGTAACTTTACCGTTGTATTTAAAGAATTTATATAATTCTTTCATACGTGGATGTACCTTTAGGTTTTCACTAGAAATCAATTCTCCAGTTGCTTTATCGACCATTGGATATAGGTACACTTTTAAATCTTTAAAGAATAGCTTACCAAACGCTTCCAAAATACCTCCACTTAAATGCCTGTAATATTTTTCATCAAAAATATCTACTAAGTTATTCACTCCCATTGCTAAACCAAGACGCGCTTTTGTGTATTGAGAAAAGTATTCTACTAATTTATAATATTCTTGAAAATTGGAAATCAGTACTGTTTGGCCTAAAGAACAAAGTAAATCTGCTCTATCCATAAAATCTTGTTCATCGATTTCACCTTCTGCGCGAAGATTAGATAGAGTAATTTCAAAAAGGGTTTGTGTGTTTTTCTCGTCAACCCTGTTTTCCTGTAAAAACATTTGGTACGATTTTTCAAACATATCCATATTTACCTTGGTAACAGGTCTAAAACTGCCTCGAAGTGCCAAAATATTTTTTTTATAAAGCACTCTGGCTGGTAATACATTATGGCCATCAGGATCAAACATGACAGCATCTGTCATGCCATTTTTAACCAATTGTAAGCTCATCAAACGATTGTCAACATTTTCAAAAATAGGCCCTGAAAAGTTGATGGTATCAATTTCTAATTGGTCTTTATCTAAGTGGTCATATAAATAGCGCAATAATTTTTTTGGTTCGTTATACTTGTAAAAAGCACCATAAATTAAGTTTGTGCCAAGTTTTCCTAATGTTTCTTGTTGTAAACGTGCATCATTTTCTTTGAACCTGAAATGCAAGATAATTTCATTATACTCTTGCTTCGAATCTATTTGATATTTAATACCAACCCATCCATGGCCTTTAAATTTTTTTGCAAAGTCTATAGTGGTTACTGTATTTGCATAAGCAAAAAACATTTTATTTGGGTGTTTATCCCTTGTAATACGCTCTTCAATAAGCTTAATTTCATGAGATAACATTTTTCGTAACCTCGACTCGGTAACATAACGTTTATCATCCTCAATGCCATAAATAGCATCACTAAAATCTTTATCGTAAGCCGACATTGACTTTGCAATGGTTCTTGAAGCACCTCCAGCTCTAAAAAACTGCCTTACTGTTTCTTGACCAGCACCAATTTCTGCAAAAGTGCCGTAAATGTGCTCATTTAAATTTATTCGTAATGCTTTTTGTTTTAGTGAAGGAATATTTTCAATTTCGCTATCTCCTTTTAGAGTGATTTCCATTGCAATTGTATTGTTTTATTATGCTTAACAAAGGTATTAAAATAGAGACGTAATGAAAAAAATAACCTTACTTTTGTTTTAAATTTCGCAGTTTTGAAGATTACATTTTTAGGAACTGGTACATCTCAAGGCATTCCTGTAATAGGTAGCAACCACCCAGTTTGCTTAAGTAAGAATAAAAAAGATAAACGCTTACGTGTTTCGGTATTAATAGAATGGGATAATTATACATACGTGATAGATTGTGGTCCAGACTTTAGACAGCAAATGCTTCGCGCTAATGTCTCTGTAATAGACGGCATTTTATTTACCCACGAACATGCCGACCACACTGCTGGATTAGACGATATTAGACCTTTCTTTTTTAAGCAGGGAGATATACCAATATACGCGCACAAAAGAGTTATGAGTGCTTTGGAAAGAAGATTTGATTATATTTTTGAGACCGAAAACAAATACCCAGGCGCTCCTAGTGTCAAGAAAATACATATTGAAAACAAGCCTTTTAATTTAGGGGATTTAACAGTCATTCCAATTAATGGATTTCATAATGCATTGCAGGTTTTTGGGTTTAGGTTTAAAGATTTTGCTTATCTAACAGATATGAAAACCGTTGAAGAACAAGAAATCGCAAAATTAAAAGGCGTTAAAATATTGGTTGTAAATGCCTTAAGAAATGAAACTCATGAATCGCATTTTAATCTAAAAGAAGCACTCCAGTTTATTAAAAAGGTAAACCCCAAAAGGGCATATTTAACGCATATTAGTTCATTATTGGGATTTCACGATGATGTTGAAAAAACCTTACCGAAAAATGTATTTTTGGCTTACGATAGTTTAGAATTAACCATGTAATTAATTGTTATGAAAAGTAAAATTTATTTGTATCTATTTGTATTTACCTTATTGTTGGTGCTTTTTATGTATGTTAATTCTAAAAGTATTTTAGAAAAATACGAGAAGGATATTACCACTGCTAAAGAACGAGTAGAAAGATATAAAGATTCCATAACTGTCTTACAGGACGAAAATTTAGACCTTATGTATTTTAATTTAGAGCATAATGAAGATGCTTTGACTTATTTTGAAAACGAAGGAATAGATATATCCTCTTTGATTCCATTTCTTAAAGATGAACTGTATAAGCTTAACGAAGTAAAAGGAGAACACCCTTTGGTTCCTTATGTGTCCATGACTGATGGAAAGATAATGATTAACAATATCAAGTTCCTGAACCATAAATGGATTATTGCCGATTTCTCCGATGGAAAATATTGGGGAGAATTGTTTTTAACTTATGAAATTAATAAAGATAAATCGCTGAGTTATAAATTGGTTGAGCACTTTTTGTATCCTCCTCAAAATTATTAGATGTGTTTTTCGAGCCAAGTTTTAAAATCGTAAAAATTTTGAGGTGCTACACCATGTCCCACTGGAAACTCGCTGTATTGGTGTTTAATATTTAGGGATTCTAAAATTTTTGGCGATTGTCTTGCCCATTCAACTGGAATTACTTGATCTACACTACCGTGAGAACAATAAAAATCCAAATGGGATAATTTATCTTTATCGAATGTTTTAGGGATAATGTCTGGATTAATGTAACCACTTAAAGCAACTACATTCTTAACTTTTTCTGGATAGGTGAGTGCTACAGCATAGCTTAAAATGGTACCCTGACTAAAGCCAAGTAATGTGACATTTTTGCTGTTTACAGGATACGTTTTGCAAACTTCATCAATAAATTCAGCAATTAAATCCCTAGATTTTATGGCTTGTTCGTTATCACTCCATTTTCCTTTTTCCGCATCAAAATTTATGGCATACCAAGCATTTCCAAACGGTTGCATGGCATAAGGTGCTTTAGCTGAAATGATAAAAAACTCATTGGATAGTTCTGATGCAAACGAAAACAAATCGTTTTCATCACTGCCATAACCGTGAAGCATAATAATTAAAGGTGCATTATTTGCTATAGATGAAGGTCTTGTTAGATGTTCCAAAGATAGGTTTGAGCGACTCATTTATTAACCAAAACTTGCAAAAATACGTTGATAAAACTCACCAAGTATTGGCGTGGGTTGGTCACGACCAGTAACTGCAGTCATAAAACCAAAGATAAATAATACACCAAAGAACATCCAAAAACTTATTGTTACAAGCCAATTATCAAAAAGACCAACAAAATACCCTAGAGCAAAAAATGTCAACCATAATCCTAAGGCTTGCCTTAAATGAAAAGCTGCAAATTTGTTTTTTTTCTCATTGTTCATAAAAAAAGCAATAATGACTCCAAATAGTGTTAAATAACTAATAATTGCAATTGTACGACCTTCTTCTATTGTTTGATTATCCATAATTAATAATTATAAGATTATTTTATTATTAGCTATAATACCATAAGCTTTTCCTTTTAGCGTGTGTCCTTTAAAAATGGCGTTTTTAGATTTTGAACTTATATCTGTTTGAGAAAATTTGTAAATAGTGTCAGGGTTAAAGAGCGTTAAATCTGCTTTGTTTCCAACATTAACAGAGGTGTTTTTAATACCAAACCGCTCTTTTCCTTTAGTGAGTATTTTTACTGTTGTTTTTGTTGGAAGAATTGTATTCAAAGCACCAAAAGCACTTTCTAAACCAATAGTACCATTTAAAGCAAAATCAAATTCTAATTTTTTATGTTCTATATCTAAAGGGTTATGGTCGCTAGTTACCATATCTATAGTACCGTCTTTAACACCATTAATTAATGCATCAATATCTTCTTTTGTACGTAGAGGTGGAGATACTTTAAAATTACTATCAAAACCAGTTAAAACCTCGTCACTAAACACTAAATTGTGTATAGCAACACTACAGCTAAGGTCTAATTTTTTCTTTTTTGCTTCTCGTATCAACCCTACAGATTTTGCGGTAGAGATTGTAGGGATATGTAGTTTGCCCTCAGTATATTCTAAAATAAATAAATCTCTAGCAATATGTAATTCTTCAGCAAGTGCTGGAATGCCTTTAAGTCCAATAGTTGTGCTTGTAATGTTTTCATTCATTACACCATTACCTGCAATATTGTTTTCTTGTGGGAAAGAGCATACCAAGCCATTAAAACTACTAGCATATTGCAATGCTATTTTCATTAAATTAGGATTGCTAATCGAATTTTTATAATCTGCAAACGCCACAGCTCCTGCATTGGTCATGTCAAATAATTCAGCTAAATCTTTACCTTGACTATTTTTGGTTAAAGCTCCAATAGGGTGTAAGGATACGGCATTGTTCTTCGCCATGTTTTTTACAAACGAAATATTTGCGTTGGTATCTAATACAGGATAGGTGTTCGCATTTAGGGCTACACTTGTAAAGCCTGATTTTGCGGCAGTTTTAAGACCGTTAATAATAGTCTCTCTTTCTTCAAATCCAGGCTCGCCAAAACAGACACTACTATCAAACCATCCTTGAGAAATGTGCAAATTATCTAGTTGGATTTCTTTATAATTATTGGGGTTTTTAATGCGTTTGGAAATGTTGGTAATATTTCCTTTTTCAATTAAAATATCTAGGGTCTGATTGTGAAAATCGCTTTTGGAATCTAGTATTGTAGCAGATTTTATAAGTACGTTCATTTAAAATATTTTAATATGAGCATCTCTATTACTAATAAGATTAATGCAAAAATAGTAAACCATTTCCATAGCTCATTGATATTTGATTTATTTTTTATGGAAGTGAATAATTGGCCTATTGAATTGGATACATTAGCGTTTTTAATTTTAGATAAATCCATGTATTGGGCGTAGCTTTCATTTCTGTTGTAATTATAGCTTACTTTTTTTAACGTTTCACCACCATTATTAAGGCTGTATATGCCAGCAACAGTTGGCAAGTCAGTGGTAAAAACGCTTACTTTGTTGCTATACGATCTTTGTTGTGGGATTATTTCTTCACTACCAGATTTTAATTTTAAGATAGCATCTTGCTGAAGCATTGTATTGACATCAATACTATTTTCTTGACCAATGGTATAGTAAAGTTTTGGTAATTTTAAACTATGTTTTCCAATATTGTAAATTACTGGAACAACGAGCGGGGAATTTATAAAATTTGAATTAGTAGTATTTAAAGCAGATGCAAAAGCAAAAACAGCACCTTGCTGGTTTAAAAAAGGTTTTCCATCTTCAAACTTAAGAATACTCGAACCAGAACCTAACTCGTAAAAACTATTAACTTTTGGGTACTGAAAGTTACTTATTTGCTTGTCAAATACTTGATTTAATAGTGGATGGGAATAATTAATACTTGTTATCTTTTTTTCAATATTATGTATTTCTGAATTATAATTAAACAATTGATTATAAGAATTTAACGAAACATTACCTGAAGGAATAATTAATATATTCCCACCATTAGTTGTAAAACTATTTAGAGAATTTATTAGAGACACAGGAATATTATCCAACTCATTTAGTACAACCAAGTTTTGATTACTAATCTCATTATAATTTAGTTGCTCTAGTGCAGTCGTTTTATAGTTAAATTCGTTCTCGGTAAAAATGCGTTTTAGATAATTATTTTCAGAAGGATTTATAGTAAGCACATGTATTTTTTCTCTGTTATTGATATTGAAATATAATACATTGTCAAAATTTAAACCAGTATCTTCTATAGTGACTTTTCCATTAATAACAGTATTCGTGGGCAGCGTAAACGAGGCTTTTTTAGAATCGCTTACTGCAGATTTTGCTAATAATAAATTATCATTATATAAGGCAACTGACATGTTGTTAGTACTATCGATACCAGATAGGATTGCAGTAAGCTCAAAATTTGAAGGTGTTTCTTTAGAAATATAAACACTATCAATACTCATGTTTTTATTAGATACTGCTTGTAATTGTACTAAATTTAATGTGTATAATTTATTTTCAACATCGTTAAGGGTAGATTTATTGGCTTGAAAATCAGACAACAATACAAGGTTTTTTGCAGATGCTTCATTTTGTATAAACAGTTTTTCTCCTTTAAGCATTACGGCGTCATAACCTAACTGGTTTGGAGAATAATTAAGTTGCAACAACTCTTTAGACAGTATTTTTCGGGTGGCTTTTATAAACGTGTTATCGTTTGTAAATAGGGTGATTTCATCAGTATTGTCAAGAGTATTTATAATGTCCTGGACACTCCGTTTAAGTAACTCTCCCTTACTTCCTTTTGCTTGCATACTAAAAGAATTATCTAAATACACAACGGTTTCCGTTTTTACATTTAACGTTTTAGAATCAGAAAAATAGGGCTGTGCAAAGGCAAAAATTATGGTTGCAAAAAGTAATAATCTCGTAATAAGGGTAAGCCACTTTTTAAGTTGTGAGCTTTTTCGTGTTTGTATGCTAACGTTTTTTAAAAACTGTACATTGGTAAATGGTACTTTTTCAAAACGACGTAATTGAAAAAGATGAATAATTATGGGAATGAGCAGTAAAAATAAAAAGTATAGAATTTCTGGGTGCTTAAACTGCATTCGTAAGTGTTATTTATTAGGGTAAAGATAGAAAATGAATTGTGAATTGCTATGGTGCATTCTAACAATTTTAACGTTTAACAAAAGAAAAAATAATCTTCCATCGTTTTCATATTTTGGTTGTGTAAATACAATTTTATTTCTTTTTGCGCTTCGGTATTTGCAACAGTAATAATACTTTGCGGATTGTTTAAGTGCTCTAAATACTTAAACTCTTTAAGTTGTTGGTTATAAATATGTTTGTTTATTTTTTTTGGATTATCGCAAATCCAATAAAAAGGGATGTTTTTTTCTACTAATGCTTTAGCAACTGTTTTTCCTTTATGTCCTGCTCCCCAAATAGTTAATGGTCTGGAATTATCATAATTCAACTCTAGAAAATAATGCAATTTTAACTCGATAAAATGATTTTGTGCATAATGCTCATGTGTCCTGGAAGTTCTAATTGGGTAATCTCGCCAATGGTGAAGCATGTTATTACTCTTAATACATGTTAGGCCATATTTGTAGAACCGAAACGCTAAATCGTAATCTTCGGGATAACGGTTTGGTTTAAAAGCTTCGCATTTAATAAGATCTTCTTTAGAGGTCATCCAGCAAGGTGATGGAACGACACATTCTTTATATATTTCGGAGTAATTTTCTCCTTTTCTAGTTAGCTTATTAAGCCATTGTTCATAGTTTGAGTAACCTTCGCTAATACCCTCTTTCGAAAAATAGTGCACCAAACCAATAGCGATGTGACCTTTGCCATATTTTTGCAATGAATTTACCATCACTTCCAATTTGTTTGGAGTCATGATATCGTCACTGTCCATTCTTGTAATAAACGTGCCTGAGCTATGTTTAAAGCCTAAACGTAAAGCTTCTATGATACCTGAACCCTTATTTTTAAATAGTTTAATTCTTTTGTCTTCTTTAGTATATTTTGATACGATATCGAAACTATCATCTGTAGAGCCATCATCTACAATTAGCAATTCCCAATTTGTGAATGTTTGATTAATAATTGAGTCTATACATTCGTTTAAATAATTAGATGTGTTTTTAAAAGGGATTAATATACTAATTAATGGTAATGGCATGATGCGAAGATAATAATTCTGTTATCAACACAAATTAACACGTATTTAGCATCAAATAAAAAAATGGAATATTATTTTTGCTTAACTCAAAAAAACAAATATGAAAAAAATCACATTAATTTTAAGTGTTTGCGGATTAATACTAGCTTGTGGGTCTGCTAAAAAAACAAACGATTTAGCAATTAGTAATGCTATAGTTACTAAAATAGACCTCACAAAAGTAGTTGAAGACAAAGCACCAGTAACTATAAACCCAGGAAGGTTTACTGTTGAAACCGTAACATACAAATTGCCAAAAGTAGTTCAAGGCACTTATGCAGTTAGTGATTTTGGAAAATATGTCGAAGATTTTAAGGCTATTGATTATGATGGAAATGAATTAACAACAAGCAAAAGCGATATTAACACTTGGGTTATTAGTGATGCTACTAAATTAGACTATGTTACCTATTATGTAAACGATACGTTTGATGTTGAAACGACTGGAGGAATAGGAGGTGACACTCCATTTTCGCCATCAGGCACAAATATTGAACCAGACAATTACGTTTTAAACCTTCATGGTTTTATTGGGTATTTTGATTCGTTAAAAAATAATCAATACACATTAGACGTTACAGCTCCTGCCAATTTTGTACGCACTTCAGCATTACAACAGGTTGCGAATACCACAAGTAAGGATGGAAACTCAATAACCTCGAGTTATTTGGCACCTAGATATTTCGATATTACTGATAACCCAATGATGTACGGAAAATTGGATGTTGAAGAGTTTATGGTTGGCGATATTAAAATTGTTTTAAGTGTGTATTCTCCAAATGAGGTACATTCTGCTGCC
Organism: uncultured Flavobacteriaceae bacterium; assembly: GCA_963975205.1. GTDB lineage: Bacteria > Bacteroidota > Bacteroidia > Flavobacteriales > Flavobacteriaceae > Pontimicrobium. Next base: position 14,087 of record CAXBFU010000025.1, read on the forward strand.
TCTTTAAAAGAAACAATGTACAAGATGATGCAAGGACAAAAAGCTTATTTGGGTGATGTCAATACAACTTCTAGATACGATATTTATGTCTATTTATCTGAGGGCAAAGAAGACTCTCCAAAAGGTTTTGGCGCATTAGAGCACCACACATCAACGGTTGTGGTAATGCCTGAATCTATGCCAGAAGCAGCATTAGCAACACAAATGGTAGATATTGTGTCGCATGAGTTTTTTCATATTGTAACACCTTTGAGTGTACACTCTGAAGATGTGCATTATTTCGATTATAATAACCCTACATTTTCAAAACATTTATGGATGTATGAAGGTGTAACCGAATATTTTGCAAGTTTATTTCAGGTACATCAAGGTTTAGTTACTAATGAGGAATTTTATGAAAAAATAATGGGTAAAATTCAAACATCCAAAGGCTTGAACGACACGATGAGTTTTACTGAAATGAGTGAAAATGTTTTGGACGAACCTTATGCAAGTCAATACTATAATGTATATCTAAAAGGAGCTTTAATTGGTATGAGCATTGATATTTTAATGCGAGAAGGAAGCAATGGTACCAGAGGTATTTTATCATTAATGAAAGAGTTATCGTTAAAATATGGTAAAAACAAACCTTTTGTAGATGATAAGATTATTGATGAAATTGTGGCAATGACCTACCCAACGTTGCGTAAATTTTTTGATGCCCATGTTATAGGCAATACACCAATAGATTATAATACATACTTTAAAAAAGTTGGTTTGCAGATTTTAGAATCTAAAGTTAAAGCCAACTATATAATAATTGGAGGAACGCCTATTGTATCTGGTGATGGGCAAAAAGGAACCATCTTTTTTACAAATTTAGCCGAACAAAATAGTTTTTGGGCTGAGCAAGGTGTGAAAGCCAACGATGTTATTAAAGAAATAAATGGTGAGAAAGTAACGCTTCAAAATGCCAATCAAATTTTTCAGCAAGTTTTTGGTTGGCAACCTGGACAAGAAGTAGAAGTAAAGTTAGACAGAAACGGAGAAGAAATAGTTATAAAAACTGCTTTGACACAAGGCTACTCTACTGGAAAAAAATTACAAGCTAATCCTGAAGCTACACCAGCTCAAATAGAATTAAGAAATGCTTGGTTAAAAGGCTAGAATTGATAATAAAGCAACACTGTTTGTAAAGTAAATTTTAGTATCATATTGAGCGTAGTCGAAATATCTAAGACAGATATTAAAATTCTTCGACTGCGCTCAGAATGACAAAATATAATTCTTTGCTACTTTATAGACAGTGTTTTTTTGATAAAAATTTAGCTACATTTTAGTGCATGACAAAAAAATTATTTTGAATACTATTCAAAACATAATTTTTAGGCTAATCAAGACCTCACAGTCCCGACGCTTCGGGATAAAACCTGTGAGGTCTATAAAAAGAGTTGCTAATAATTTATTGAAAAGTTTTTTCTATAAATTTACCTAGTACTAGAAAACCTTTATTCAATTAAGTCTGTGTTCACTACTGCAGTTTCAATAGAGAGTCTATTTCCTTCATTAACTTTGGTCCAAGTAATATATGCTTTATTGTCTTTTACAGCCATTCTTGGAAAACCACTTGAGCGACTTTCAGATGATTCGGTCAAGGTCATAATATTGCTCAATGTGCCATCTTGATCCACACGTTGCAACTGTATATTAGTTGTACCATCAACAGTATCCATCCAACTTACCAAAGCAGAATTATCTGTAAGTAATTCAATATCTACGCGGCCTAATGGATCTACATCTCCAACTTCAATTGGAGTGCTGAATGTTGTACCATTATTGTTTGAAAACACCACTTTTACTGAGGGTAAATTATTTGCAGCAGTAAACCAAGCCACAGCCACAGTTTTACCTTTTGTAGATAATGCTGCACCATTTACTGGACAGCCATTTATGTTCCAGTTATCATTATAAATAGATTGTGGTTCGGTCCATTCACCATTTACTTGTTTAACATAGTAAATATCTCTTATCTCATTTTCTGAACGATCTCTATAAATTACTATTGGACCTTCTTGGGTCATTGCAACATCAGTTTGACAACAATCACAAACGCGATCATCAAGCAAGTATTCATTTTCTGTATTGCCTTTATTGTTAAAAGAAGCAGCTCTTAACGTCATTTGCTTTGCGATGGTTGAATCTTGTTCGGCGTAAGCCGTTTGTCTGCCATCTAACCAAACCGATAAAAAAGAATTATTGTCCATTTGCGTTTTGCTAACAAAACCATGTTCGGTATTGGTATTGTCGGTATGAGGTGTAAAAGCGTTATTCCAATTATTACCATCATCATTAGATATGGTAAGTTTAACGTTGTAAGCATAGGTGTCTTCTGCGCTTTTTTCTAAATAATGTGCAACAAGGTTATTTCCAAAAGATGCTATAGATGGAAAATCTGCCCAATTAATAAACCAATTATCACCAGTTGCTATGGTTTTAGATTCAGACCAAGTGTTATCCTCGTTGAGTTTTGAAAGTAGCAATTTACCATTCTTGTTTTCACCAGTTTCTATCCAACTTAGGTAAATAGTTCCATCTTCACTTTTGTGCAAGCTCGATTCCGAGCCATTTATACCAATAGGAGGTGTTATATAGGTTAATACTTCTTCTGGGTTTTTATTACAAGAATAAACGGTAAACAGTAATGCACTAAATAATAGTAGTTGTCTCATATTTTAATATTTTGCAGCTTTTCCGTTAGCAGATGATTTTTTAATAAATTCTCTTAAATCGTCGTTAGCTTTAATTAAATCGTCTTTTCGTAAATACATCATGTGGCCGCTTCTATAGCCTTTAAAGCTCATTCGATCTTTTAATTTTCCGCTAGGATCAATTTGTGATAAGGTATATTTTGCAGTAAAATAGGTGGTAGCACCATCGTAATAACCCGATTGGTTTAAAACATGTAAATATGGATTTGTTGCCATGGCTTTACGTAAATCATCTCTTGTGGTATTATTATCGTCATTCCAAGGATGAACAGGTCCAAACATGTTGTATTTAATGTCTGTATCGAATTTTAGTTCGTTTTTAATATAGTGGTTGATTGCTGGAGCAAACGAATGCAGCCATGAGGTTAATTCGGCACTGTAATCTGGTTGCATTCCAGCTTCCATTCGGTCAATACCTAAATAACGAGAATCTAAACGACCAATAGTTTGGCCAGTTTTATCACGCAACAATTCTTTCCAGAAAAAACGGTTAGGAACAACCAAATTATGCTGTAAAATTACTTTTTTATTCAAACCAGTATAATAAGACATTTTCTCAGCAACTCGATTGCGTTCATCATCGCTAATAAATCCACCTTTGGCAATTGCTGGCATTAATGTATTGATAGCATAACTTTCAACTTCAGGTAAAATATCGGTCAAGTCTTTGTTTTGTAAAGCAGGAGGCAACATTTTATGATACCAAGCAGCAGCTGCTTTATATGGCAAATCTAAAGATGAGTATTCTGGTTGTCCATCGGTATTATAAGCATTATAATCGGCTGGAGATACTAGAATCACACCATTTAAATACATCCATTGGTTGCTTTGCAGCTCGTTTGATAACCCCATAACACGAGTACCACCATAACTTTCGCCAATAATGTATTTAGGCGATTCCCAACGATTTTTACGAGATACAAAGGTATTAACCCATTCGGCTAGGTATTTAATATCTTCATTAATTCCAAAAAACTGTTTTCTATCTGGCATTTTGCCATCTTTTCCTGAAACCATTCTCGAATAACCTGTGTTTACAGGGTTTACAAATACAATATCTGCGACATCTATGATGGAATTTGGATTGCTTTTAAATCCGTAAGGTTGTAAAGGATAGCCTTCATCATCTATATTAAGGATTCTTGGGCCTGTATAAGCCACATGCATCCACACCGAAGCAGATCCTGGACCTCCATTAAACGAGATAATTAATGGTCTAGAAGCTCTGTTTTTTACATTGTTTCTTGTATAATAAGTATAATAAAGTGTTGCTATTGGATCACCATTGGTGTCCCAAACAGGCTGTGTGCCAGTTTCGGCTGTATAAGACAGGCTAACACCTTTTATAGTAGTATTATGTGTTGTCTTTACTAAGGTGTCAACAGGGATTTTTCTGGTTTGTTGCCCATAAGATATTAAAGTGCCTATGATGCAAAGTAGCGTAATTATTTTTTTCATGAATTAAAAATTTTGTTGGTTTGTTAGAATGCAACTAAGGTACTATTTTATTGATAATAGTGTAACATAATTTATAATTGTTATTAACGATTAGAAGCCTTCAAAAACGCCCAAGCCAAAAAGAGCAAAGTCGTATTTTACTGGATCTGTACTATCTAAAGCTCTTAATGATGTGTCTAGCTCCAATAATGCTTTTGCATCGTTTTGTTTTCTATGTAACAAGCCCAATTTACGAGCTACATTTCCAGAATGCACATCTAACGGACACGATAATTGATTAGGACTGAGTTGTTTCCAAATTCCAAAATCTACACCTGCGTTATCTTGCCTAACCATCCAGCGTAAAAACATGTTGATACGTTTGGCTGCCGAATTTTTTAAAGGATCGCTAATATGTTTTTGGGTTCGAGGTAAATGGTCTATTTCAAAAAAAACTCTTTTTAAATGATGAATAGAGTGTTGTAAAGAATTTGCTTTTGAGTATTTACAAAAAATAGGTTCTAATCCTAGATGATTTTTATAAATGTGCTTTAAGCTCTTTATAAATTGAATAAAATCTATACTATTAAAAGTTCTATGAACAAAACCATTAAATTTATCCAAGTCAGATTCTTCGTGATTTATAACAAAATCATAAGGCGAATTACCCATTAGTTCCATCATCCGTTTTGCATTGTTAATAATACTTTTCCGGTTTCCCCAGGCAATTGTAGCTGTTAAAAATGCAGCAATTTCAATATCTTCTTTTTTACTGAACTGATGCGGTATTTTTATAGGGTCGCTGTCAATAAATTTTGGATTATTGTATTGTTTGACTTTAGAGTCGAGAAATTCTTTGAGTTCTGTTGTGTTTAAAAAATGAATAACTTTAATGGTTTTGTTATAGAAATGCTAAAATAAAAAATATAACTTCGCTTATCGTCTGTTATAAATGGTTTTAACGATCTAAATTAATAAAGTTGTGTATAAGAAATGCCATCCAAAACAAACAAAGAGGACTAAAAAAGACAGATATTGTTTTTTTTGCCAAGGCAAGGAATAATATTAAATTTGAGAAAAACATAAAACATCTATGAGCTTATTTCAGAACTCTGTTCTAAACAAATATTTAAAAGGATTAGAGTCCGAAAAAGTTAATGAAGCTTATTTGAGATTTATAAGCCATTTCCATAATCCAATCATTCAAGAAAATATACGAAATTCTAATGAGGAACAATATCAAGGCGAATTTCTAATTGACCTTTTTGTAAATGTTTTGGGCTACACTAAAAACCCAACGCCTCACTTTAATCTTACAACGGAATTAAAAAACATAAAAGGCTCTAAAAAGACAGATGGAGCAATTATCTCAAGGGACTTAAGTCCCTTGGGCAATAATGTTATTGCAGTAATTGAGCTAAAAGGAACAAACACTACCTATTTAAGCAAAGTTGAAACCCAAGCATTTGGATATAAAAACAATCAACCAGGTTGTAATTATGTTATTACTTCCAACTTTGAGAAATTACGTTTTTATATTGACAATGCAGTTGACTTTGAGGAGTTTAATCTGTTTCAACTCGCAAAAGAACGTTTTGATATGCTTTGGCTTTGCCTTTCGTCTGAAAACCTTTTAAAAGACATTCCCAAAAAGATAAAAGACGAATCGTTAACACAAGAGGAAAACGTCACTAAAAAACTATACAAAGATTACGCGTCATTTAGAAACGAGATTTTTGATGCCATACAAAAAAAAAACCCAGAATACGATAAACTAACACTATTCAAGAAAACACAAAAACTACTTGACCGTTTTCTATTTATCTTTTTTGCAGAAGATAGATTGTTGTTGCCACCAAACTCAATTCGTTCAATTGTAAATCAATGGACAGATTTACGAGATAAATACGATGCGTATTTTACTTTGTACGACCGTTTTAAAAAGTATTTTGGTTATATGAACACAGGACACAAAGGGCAACAGCACGATATTTTTGCTTACAATGGTGGTTTATTTGCACCAGACGAAATTTTGGATAACATCAAAATCAATGACGATTTACTTTACAAACACACAATCAATTTAAGCAAATACGATTTTGAAAGTGAAGTAAGCGTAAATATTCTTGGACACATTTTTGAACATTCATTAAACGACATAGATAATCTCAAGGGACTTAAGTCCCTTGGTGAAATCAAGCGTAAAAAAGATGGTGTTTTTTACACACCAAAATACATTACCAAATACATTGTAGATAACACTGTAGGCAAACTTTGTGAGGAAAAGAAAACAGCACTTGACATACAAGAAGCTGAATACGAAAAAGAACGCAAGGGAAGGCAGAAAGCAACATTAAAAAAGTTGAGCAAAAAGTTAGAAGATTACAGAAAATGGTTATTACAAATTACCATTTGCGACCCTGCTTGTGGTAGCGGAGCTTTTTTAAACCAAGCTTTAGAGTTTTTAATTGCAGAGCACCAATATATTGACGAATTACAAGCCAAATTATTTGGAGATGCCATGGTATTGAGTGAAGTTGAAAATGCCATTTTAGAAAACAATTTATTTGGTGTCGATATAAATGAAGAAAGTGTTGAAATTGCCAAACTTTCACTTTGGTTACGAACAGCACAAAAAGGCAGAAAGCTCACGGCATTAAACAACAATATTAAATGTGGCAACAGTTTAATTGACGACCCAACTGTTGCAGGAGATAAAGCCTTTGATTGGCAAAAAGAATTTCCAGAAGTATTTAAAGAAAAAAACAAAAAAGCCTACCATATTACCACTGCAATACACGACAGTCGCACCTCTGCCAGAATGATAAAATATAAGGTTAGAGAACTTAGGGAAGGTGGCACTAATCCTTTTCCAAATGTTATTTACTTTACTAAAGAAGACGATTTACTAATAACACAAACCATAGCAGATATCGTTACAGAAGATCACCTAAACCTTTTAGCTTATAATATTTGTGCAGACCATATACACCTACTTTTAGTATGCGACATAGACGAAATCCCTGCTATTATTCAGAAAATTAAAGGCCGTACCAGTTACACAAGGGGCTTAAGCCCCTTGGGAAAAAGAGGAAACAAAAAACCATTGTGGTCGCAAAAATATAGTGCGCCAAAAGAAATTACCTCGCAGGAGCAGTTAAACAATACCTTACGTTACATACAAACCAACCGCAACAAACACGAATTGCCACCACACAGCAATGAGGTACAAACACTTATAGACCAAATGTGTTGCAGTGTTGAGCAAGCTTTTACTCCAGAATACAAAGGTGGTTTTGATGTGGTAATTGGAAATCCGCCTTATGTGGATATAAAAGGGTTAGATAATGACTTAGTTAAAGTTTTATTCAATACCTATAAGACAACTGAAAATAGAATTAATCTCTATTCTATTTTTATAGAAAAAGGATATGATTTAGTCAAAAAAAATGGATTTTTATCGTTCATAAACCCTAATTCGATACTTGTTAACTCATCCTATACAAAGATTAGGAAAATGTTATTGGATGATATGACAACTATTATAAAACTACCAGATGATGTATTTGAAGATGCCACTGTAGAAACGATAATTTTTGAATTTAGAAAACAATATTCAAATGATAAAGTCAGTACAATCGTTTACAAAAAGGATGAAAAAATTAATTATTTGGACGACTTAAGAAAGAAAGTGATTTCTAAATCAAATTGGAAACTGAATGCCAATTGGAATTTTAATATTTATGTTAATCCTGAACAATTTGAGCTTTTAGAAAAAATTTCTTCTAATGCTGTTGAATTAGGAACTATAGCTGATTTTACTTTAGGAATAACACCTTATGACAAATACAAAGGTCATTCACAAGAGATAATTAAATCAAAAGCATTTCATTCAAAAACAAAAGATGGTGATGAGTATAAACCATTAATAAGTGGAAGTAATATTGAACGATATTATGTTTCAGATGAGATTACAGAATATATTAAATATGGTGATTGGCTTGGAGCACCAAGAGACGAAAGATTTTTCAAATTACCCCGAATTTTGATTCGACAAATAGTATCGGGAAAATCACCAAGAATATATGCAGGTTATACAGATAAATCGCTTTATTATACGCAGATTGGTTTTGGAGTTATACCAAATACTGACACTATTAGTATAAATTCTTTATTAGCATTGATTAATTCTAACTTAATTAACTTTTATCATAAATATTCATTTCTTGACTTGGAAAAAGAGCTTTTTCAAAAAATACTCATTGCAAATTGTAAAAAGTTTCCTATTTCAAAAAAGTTAATTAATGAGCCAAATCTTTTTAATCAAATAATTGAAAAAATGTTTGAATTTAAAGAAAAGGAAAAATTATTAACTAATAATTTTCTTGAATTATTGAAATCTAAATTGACCACCAATAATCCATCCAAAAAACTACAAAACTGGCACGAATTAGACTTTGGCGAATTTATAAAAGAATTGGAAAAAGCACGTAAAAAGTCTTCCAAAGAAACCACAACGGACTTAAGTCCGTTGGGACAATACAAAAAGCTATCATTAAGTGAACAAGCCGAATGGATGCAATATTTTAATGAGCAAAAACAAAAGGCTGCACAATTAAAAACTGAAATAGAGAAAACCGACCACGACATAGACCAAATGGTTTATGAATTGTACGGTTTAACAGAAGCAGAAATCGCCATAGTGGAAGAGGCAACAAAATAATAGAGCTTTAAATGACGATTCACGAACTTTCTATTAAAAACACAGGAATTTGAATGGCTTATATAACGTATATTAATATAAAAAACTTAGTGTTTAACCAAAAAATAGTGCTTAAAATTTGTTACGAGCCATATATAAAATTAGTAAGCGTCGTTTAAAATTTACTCCAATAAAAAACAAATAAGTAATAAACTACTACAGCTTTTTCGAAGACTATTTATAGCATTTTTTTTATTGAGTATTAGCTATTGTTTACAATTTTACCATCAACCATTACTAATTTTCTATCTGCCATATTTGCCAATTCTCGATTATGGGTAACAATAACAAAGGTTTGCCCAAATTGATCGCGAAGTTTAAAAAATAAATCATGAAGTGTTTCTGCCGATTCGCTATCTAAATTCCCTGAAGGTTCATCGGCAAAAATAATTTTAGGATTATTTATTAATGATCGTGCTACAGCTACACGCTGTTGCTCGCCTCCAGATAGCTCGTTTGGCTTATGGTGTATTCTATGTGATAAACCTAAAAATTCTAGGAGTTCTTTTGCTTTATTTTCTGCTTCAACTTTTGGTGTGCCTTTTATAAATGCAGGAATGCATACATTTTCTAAAGCAGTAAACTCTGGTAATAATTGATGAAACTGAAAAATAAAACCCAAATGTTCATTTCTAAATTTGGCTAATTCTTTTTCTTTAAGGTTTATAATTGATGTGCCATCTATAAATAACTCATATGTTTCTTTTTTTGAAGCTTCATCTAAAGTGCCCAATATTTGAAGTAATGTGGTTTTTCCTGCGCCAGAGGCTCCAACTATTGAAACAATTTCCCCTTGTATTATATTTAAATCTACACCTTTTAATACATGTAAATCGTCGTAATACTTATGAATGTTTTTTACTTTAATCATATCAATTTTTCTAAAGTAAAAATACAGAATAGATAATTAACCTTTTTATAATTTTTAAACAATATTATTTTTTTCTTTTAAAGCCAAACCAAATAGTTGTTATTTTCTATAGGTAAACGTTAAAGACCATAATATAGTATTACTATGCATGTGTAGGTTTTATGCTAGTAAGGTTACTAATTCTCAAGATGTCGTTTTAGAGATTATAATAAAATTGGTATGTTTCTTGTTATAGTTTTAGCACCTACTTTAATTAATTTTATACTATGAATAAATATAAAAAACTTGCTGTTTGTTTGGTATGCGATGCCTTAGGATACGTATCGTTTGTGTTTCCTCCATTTGATATTGTTTGGGCACCATTTGCAGGTTATTTAATGACAAAACTATACAAAGGTAAAACAGGAAAAATTGCTGGAGTAATTGTGTTTATTGAAGAAGCATTGCCTTTTCTGGATGTTGTACCAAGCTTTACTTTAATGTGGTTATATAGTTATGTTTTTAAAACTAAAAAAGAAATTATAGAGGTTTAATAGAAACATACACGTTTAAGGTAGCGTTTTTATTTTTTAGTTAATTCGGCATCAATTAATTCTAATACGACTTTTATTTCTTTTTTTAATTCTGAATAATATGAACCATTAAGATATCGAGCAGTTAAAATAAAATCTATAAGTTCATTTTCTAATTCTTGAGATTGCAACAATTGAAGATTTCCAAGTTTAAATTTGCTTTCCTTTATCCCAAGGGTATTTCCTCCTGCATCAATTATCATTTTTTTTGCATTGCCCTTAGCGTTCATGGTAGCAATTACCTGCATTCTCGTAGTTGCATGTTCCTCTTCCTGAAATTTAATTTTAGTCAATATGCCATTGCTTGAGGATAATGCGAATTTTAATTTATTATTATTAAAGATAGCAAGTTTACCAGAGCTTATTATTTCATCTAACACAGCTTTATTTGGTCGATATTGTACTTCCAAATTAGTCATGTTCATTGCTAATACTGCAAATTCCTCCTCTGAAATTATAGGGTTATCAGGCCCCATAAGATGAGATATTTTTAAAGCACTATCTGCATTATTTTTATTTATATTCATAGCTTTATCTAAAGCTAGGAGATTGTATTTAAACTCTTCTTTTAAAGAGACGAGATATTCTTGCTCTATTTGTCTTTGTTTGGCATACTCATTCCAATTATTAATTTGCAGAGCTATGAGAATCCCAATAACAACAAGCACAATTTCGCCAATAGCGTATTTAAAATATTTTCCTGTTTTACCTTCTGAAAGTAAATTTCGTCTAATTTTTCTAAAAAATTTTATCATTGGTTTATGGTTGGTTGTATAGCAACAAATTTATGTGTTAGTGGTTAAGATTATGGGAAGCATACTATTGTACTGGTTTTACCTTTTTTTCTTTTTCGTAATCTTATAATTTAAAAATTCAACAAATAGCGAGAATGCTATAGCAAAATACAAGTAGCCTTTTGGTATAGCGCCAACTTCGTTCCCAAATAGGGAGGTACGTGATAAGTGAGCTGCTTCGGTAATAAGCATAAAACCAATTAGTATTAAAAAAGCCAAACCTAACATTTGTATACTAGGATGGATATCTATAAACTTACGTATGGGATTTGCAAAAATTATCATAATCACAATAGAGACAACCACTGCTATTATCATGAGTACCAGATTATAATTATGGTTTTCAGACAAACCGTTGGTCATACCTACTGCTGTCAAAATAGAATCTATTGAGAAAATAAAATCAAGCACCAATATTTGTACTATAGCTTGCGATAACGATTTTATTTTTTTGCCTTTCACAAGGTCTTCGTCATGTGAAGGCGATTCCATTTTTTCTCTAATTTCTGAGGTGCTTTTGTAAATTAAAAACAGTCCGCCTAAAAACAGAATAATGCTTTGCCAACTTAAAGCTAGGTATAGCCAACTATTTTCGTAACTAAAAAAGGGTTCGCTTAAACTTATTAAAAACGACACAAAAAACAATAGCACAATACGTTGTACCATTGCAAATAATAGCCCAATGTTAGTAGCTTTATTGCGTTGATGTTCTGGTAATTTATTCGCTGCAATCGAAATAAATACAATGTTATCTATACCTAAAATAATCTCAAGAAAAGTAAGGGTTAATAAAGCCATTATGGCGTCACTAGAAAGTAAAAACTCTAACATAATACTAATTCAATTTTTTAGCGATTCCTCTTTGTTTTATAACCTCACCAACATACGAATACTCAAACGTATATGTGGAATCTGTGGTGGTTAATATTTTTAAATGTATGTCTTTTTGCTCAGCCATATTTTTAGGGTTTATGGTTTTAAAGACTACTTCACAGTTATTAATCCATCGCACTGTTGCAGAGTCGGTATTGTTTTCGAAAGTTTCAACTTGAAGCCTGTCAGTTCTTTTAAAGGTTGATGTGTAACTAACATCGTCAATAATAACAGTACTTTCAAACAATCCAGTTTTATAGTTAATACAGTTTCGTTCAACTTGATAACAACTAGAAAGCAATAGAAAAAAAAGGATTAGGGCAAAATATTTCATAGATAAGTGTTTCGGTACAAATTTAATAAAGAATACTATTAATTCTTATAGTTTTTAAAGGTACCATCTTTAAAAAAAATGATAATTCTATCAATATCGTTATATTTTGCGCCTAAATTACTTAGTTCCATATTTTCTTTGTTTACAGTATTGTTGTTTTCAGGTTCGTCTTCGATAGTTTTTGGAAACTTTCCCTTGCCATTTAGCAACCAATATAAATCTACTTCGGGAAAAGAGGCGAGGGTTTTCATTACGAAATCTAGGCTAGGTCTGTTTCTTCCAGATAGTATGTGAGAAATGCTAGAACGTTGTACACCTATTTTATCTGCAAATGAGGAGGCAGATAGACTATAAAAATCTATTATTTGTTGCAGTCTTTTAGAGAAATTTACAGAGTTTATCATTGTAAACAAAGATATTTATTTTATAACTTAATTTTACATACTTTTATTTCATTTTTAAATATTAAATAAGAAATATATATAAAATATAATAAACTAAATGTTTATATAATATAATATAATAATCTGATATAAAATGTATTATATATTATTTATAATTCTATTAATAAAATATAAATATTACTCCTATTATTGTGCACAATTGTAAACAGAAAGAACATTTTTTAATGTTTACAGATGTAAAAATTAGTTTATTTACATTTGTAACTTATTATAAGTTATGCTAGATCATTCTACTTTACAATTGGTGTTTAACAGCTATAAAACCAAAACCATATTTCATAGATATATTACTAATGAACATATTGAACCTGTATTAAAATTATTGTCTAAAAAGTGTGATATTGCAATTATTGGTCGTTCGGTTAATGACTTACCTATATATGGAATCCAACTCGGAAACGGTACTAAACGCATTTTAATGTGGTCGCAAATGCACGGGAACGAATCGACTACGACCAAAGCTTGTTTCGACTTACTTAATTATTTAATTGATAATGTCCAGTTGCTAGAGCATTACTCGTTATATATCATTCCAATTTTAAATCCTGATGGCGCTAAAGCATATACAAGACACAATGCCAATGGTGTGGATTTAAATAGAGATGCACAAGACTTAACACAGCCTGAAAGCGTCGTTTTAAGAGAAGTATTTGAAGCATTTAAACCACATTTTTGCTTTAATTTACATGACCAACGTACTATTTTTAGCGCAGGGAATAACAATAAACCAGCCACAGTAAGCTTTTTGGCTCCTGCACAGGATAAAAAATGTGCAGTCACTAACACTCGCCAGATTGCCATGGAAATAATTGTGAGTATGAATACGATGCTTCAAAATTATATTCCGAATAGTGTTGGTGTTTATGATGATGCTTTTAATATTAACTGTGTTGGCGATACATTTCAAAGTAACAATACACCAACCATCTTATTTGAAGCTGGCCATTTTAAGGATGATTATGCTAGGGAAGAGGTAAGAAAGTTGATCTTTGGATCATTACTAATTGCACTAGAGTCGATTAGCAAAAATGATAATTTAGGCGTTAATTTTCAAGCATATTTCAAAATTCCGCAGAACCAAAAACTGTTTTACGATATTCTTATTAGAAATGCCAAAGTTTTAATTAACTCCAAAGAAAAAGTGGTGGATATTGCCATTCAATATAAAGAAGTATTGGTTGGTAAAAAGGTATGTTTTATACCAAAGATTGAAGATTTTGGTGCACTCACCAAGTTTTTTGGTCACAAAGAGATTAATGCGAAGAGCCAACAGGTAGTATTGGGAGATAGTGAGCCTTTGGAAACCGAAAACGCAATCGATTTCGTGACAATAAATAATGAAGTATTCTCATTAAAATTAACAGATAACCAATAAATTATTCGTTATTTTTGTTAAAAATGCACTATTTTTGATTTTTATTTAATAAAATATAAAAATATGGCGAAATTTAAATTAGACGAAATCGATCATCAAATTCTTGATATGCTAATAGATAATACAAGAATTCCTTTTACTGATATTGCAAAAAAATTATTGATTTCGGCAGGTACAGTCCATGTTAGAGTTAAGAAAATGGAAGATGCTGGCATTATTAAGGGATCATCTTTAACGTTGGATTACCATAAGCTGGGATATTCTTTCATTGCGTATGTTGGTGTATTTCTTCAAAATACGTCTCAAACCAAATTCGTTCTAGAACGCATTAATGAGATTCCTTATGTTACGGTAGCTCATATAACCACTGGGAAGTTTAACATTTTTTGTAAAATTAGAGCTAAGAATACCTCACATGCAAAAGAAGTTATATTTAAGCTCGATGATATAGATGGTGTTTACAGAACCGAGACAATGATTTCACTGGAAGAGAGTATAAATGATAAAAAACGCTTAATGCACTCTATTTTTAACGAATTGTAGATGACTAAATATTTAAAACCCGAGGAGTTTAATAGTTACTATGCAACGTATATTGATTTAGTGGTAAATAAAGACTGTGTTGCTTCTCTTCAGCAAAGTTTACAAGAAACACTATCTTTTTATAAGTCAATTCCTGAAGAAAAATGGCTATTTTCTTATGCTTATAAAAAATGGACGGTTAAAGAGATTGTTCAGCACTTGATGGATACTGAGCGTATTTTTGCTTACAGGGCATTATGTTTTTCCAGAAAAGATAAAGCCGAACTTCCTGGATTTGATCAAGATGACTATTTAGTGCATTCTAACGCAAACTCTAGAAGTATAGAGAGTTTAATTGAAGAGTATATATCTATTAGAAATGCAACAATTACTTTATATAAAAGTTTTTCAAAAGAGATGCTTTTACAAATTGGCATCGCTAGTAATAGTCCGTTATCGGTTAGAGCTGCTGGTTACATAATTGCAGGACACGAAAAACATCACTGCAGCATAATTAAAGAAAGATATCTTTAAAATTACTTAGATTTATAATAATTAAAAGCTTCTAAAATAAGCGTATTGTCAACTTGACAATCTATTTTAGTTACACCAATATCCTTGAGCAATACAAAATTAATATTGCCATGGGTATTTTTTTTGTCAAATTTCATGAGTTCAATAATAGCATTGCAGTCCTCTTTATCAAAGGTAACAATGCCGTAAATATTTTGTATTGCAGACTTGATATTTTTTAGTTTTTCCTTAGGGAAGTCCAGCAGTTTATGCGAAATATAACTTGCCAATACCATACCAATTGCTATAGCTTCCCCATGTAACAGTGTTTCTTTTTTATTATTGCTCAAACAGTACGATTCTATGGCATGACCTAAGGTGTGACCGTAGTTTAATGTTTTTCGCAAACCATTTTCATTAGGATCCTGAGTTACAACGTTCTTTTTTATAATAATGGATTCGTAAATTAGATTATCTAAATCATCAAGTGTAAATTTTGACAAATCACTCATTTTATGCCAATAGCTTTCATCTTGAATTAAACCATGTTTTAGCATTTCTGCCAAACCAGAACGCATTTCATTTTGCGGTAAAGTTTCAAGAAATTTGGTGTCAACCAAAACCATGTCACTGCAATTAATAACACCTATTTGGTTTTTTAGAGCACCTAGATCCACACCTGTCTTTCCACCAATCGAGGCATCTACCATGGCCAATAAAGATGTTGGGACATTAATAAATTTAATGCCACGCTTAAAACAGGTAGCTACAAAGCCACCAAGATCAGTAACCACACCACCACCAAGATTAATTATAAGAGATTTTCTGTCACCATCTAGATTAGATAAAGTATCCCAAACACCAACACATGTGTTAATAGTTTTATTAACCTCTCCAGCTTCTATTTCAATAATTTCAATATTCTGGGAAGTAGTTATCTTGGATAGAAAATAACCTAAACAATGCTTATGTGTATTGGTATCCACCAATACAAATATTTTAGAGAAATTAGACTTGCTAATATAGTTATTAATCTTGCTGTAACAAATTGAATTAAAATGTATTGCGTATTCTTTTGCTATGATGGATTCCATGTATTTTGACCATAAAATTAGAGCGTTAAAATAAGTAGAAATTTATTAAAAAAGTATGTAAGTAATAAATATATTTGCTTTAAATAAAATTATAACTATGTCAAGAACAAGAATTTTTGATAATACCGAAATTGCTTTTCAATTAAAGAGCGATTCCGAGCTTGAGCGAGCTTATTTTTTGTTTAAAATGATATCTGTGCAACCATTGGTTAGGATTGGTACAGCAGTAACTAATTTTGCTTTGAAGACGCACTTACCAGTTGAAGGGTTAATAAGATCAACAGTTTTCGACCATTTTTGTGGAGGTGTGAATGAACAGGATTGCCTCGAGGTTATAGATAAAATGTTCGATAAGGGTGTGTCCTGTGTTTTAGACTATTCGGTTGAAGGCAAAGAAACCGAAACAGAATTTGATGCGGTCATGAACAAAACCTGTGAGCTTATAGAGTTTGCGCATTCTAAACAAGCCATGCCAATTGCTGTTTTTAAACCAACAGGTTTGGGACGGCTCGATTTATATCAAAAAAAAGGTGAAGGTCTTGATTTTACTAATGCTGAAAGTGAAGAATGGAATAGGGTAGTAGCTCGCTACCATGCCATTTGTAAGCTAGGGAAAGAAAGGGATGTTGAAATATTGATTGATGCCGAAGAAAGTTGGATGCAAGATGCAGCCGACGATTTACTTGAGGATTTAATGAAGACATATAACACAGAAAAGCCAATTGTATATAATACATTGCAATTATATAGATGGGATCGGTTGGATTATTTAAAATCACTTAATGAACGTGCCAAGAAAGAAGGTTTTAAATTAGGTTTTAAAATCGTTAGAGGCGCATATATGGAAAAAGAGCGCGAGCGTGCCAAAAGTAAAGGGTATCCATCGCCAATATGTAAAGATAAATCCAATACCGATGCAAATTTTAACCTTACGCTTGCTTACATTTTAGAAAATTTAGATAACATCTCGGTTTTTATTGGAACTCACAATGAAGAGAGCTCATACTTGGCAATGGAATTAATGGAAGAAAAAGGAATTTCCAAAAACGATAACCGTGTTTGGTTTGGGCAGTTATATGGTATGAGTGACCACATTAGTTATAATCTCGCCAATAAGGCTTACAATGTTGCCAAATACGTGCCTTTTGGACCTGTTAAAGATGTGATGCCCTATTTAATTAGAAGAGCTGAAGAAAATACGTCGGTTGCTGGACAAACCAACAGAGAATTAAATTTACTTAAACAAGAAAGGAAACGCAGAAAGCTTTAATGCATTCCTGCGAAGGCAGGAATCTATTAGGTTTAATTCCCCAACTCTTAAGTCGGTATATATTATGTTTGCAAAGCAAACTCAAATTAATACCTCGCATGCTTGCGCCGAGGTAATTTATTTAACGTGAGTTCGATATAACTAAAAGTATATAGTCAAAATATAATTAATTGATTGTTAGTGTGATATGTGTTTATTTATTGTAAACACCCTCCTTGCTCCTCCCTCAAGGGAGGAATTCCCAAAGATGACATTGTCCCCTTGAGGATTATCGAGATAAAAGCGACAGCTTTTGTTGAAGATACCGAGCGAAGCTCATTAGGGGTGTTTTTATTTCAATCAGCTTATAGTCAATGACTTTTATATCGAACTCACGTTATTTAAAATCTTATTTTAAATATAACCGTATTGGTCTTATAATAAGTCTATCACCCATTACAAGAATTGCACTAAATAATTTTAAAAAGTCGAGGTTAAGGTTTAAAAAGCTATTAGCTAAATAGTTTTCGTTTCTTTTTTGGTGACTCTCCATAACCATAGCCATAACCTCTTTTATGTATGACGCCATTTAAAAGTACTACCATATTTGGAAGCCTCTTTTCATCATACATAGATTGAGCCACATGCAATTGTCTCTTATCTAAATAATTGGCTCTAACAACATAAATCACCATATCGGCATATTTACTAATCAGCAAAGTATCGGTCACAAGGCCAACAGCTGCAGTATCCACTATAATGTAGTCATACTTATTCTTTACAGCGTTAAACAAAACACCTAATTTATCATCCATTAGTAATTCTGCAGGATTTGGTGGTATTGTCCCAGAGCTAATCATGTCTAAATTTTCATCTACATTATTAATAACATCGTTAAAATTAATCTTGTCATCAATTATATAATTGGTTAGGCCAAGACCAGTTTTATTTTTAACTCCTAAATACTTATTTAGCTTAGGAACCCTAATATCTGTTTCTATGATTAATACTTTTTTATTTGAAAAAGATAAGGATCGCGCTAAGTTTAATGATGTATGGGATTTGCCTTCTTTACTAGTTGTAGAGGTTACAAAAATGGTTTTTCCCTTACTTTTAGTGACATTAGAAAGCATAAAATTAATATTGGTTCTAATTAACCTAAATGACTCTGCTTTTGGCGAATAATCATGCTTATTAATGAATACTTGCTTGTTGCTCGATTTTGGTACATCTCCAATAAACGGAATCGATAATTCTTTGGTTAAGCCTGCTTTACTTCTAATTTTATTATCCAATAAATCCATTAAATAGATGGTTACTAAAGGAATTAGTAACCCTAAAACAAAGGCACCTAAAAATAATATTTCTTTCTTTGGCCAAATAGGCAAGGCACTAGCATAAGCTTTATCCACAATAATGGCGTTTGGTGAGGTTACACCATGAGATACAGCCGATTCTTCCCTTTTTTGGAGTAAATAAATGTAAACAGATTCCTTAATGTCTTGCTGGCGAGCTAAATCCCTAAACTGTCTTTGTTTTTTTGGAGCAGAAAAAATTTGAGAAGAAATCCTGTTTTCTTCTTTATCTAAATTGTCCAGTTTAATTTGATTTGTAGATTTTAAATTATTTAAACTAGTTACCAAATTTTGCTTTAGATTGGCTATTTGTGCATCCAATCTCACCACGACAGGGTTTTTTTCACTAGAATTTTCTAAATATTTGTTACGTTGCATAACTAAATTGTTATGCTTTTGTGTTAAGCTGGATATAGAATTATCTTGTAAAGACATACTTTCTGGGATGACATCTCCAGTTCCATTATTTTCGTTTAAGTAGTCAGACATGTATTCAATCATTTTGAGTTCAGTGCCTGTTACAATTTGCTGATTTTCTATATCTCTTTCTGTTTGTAAAAAGATGCTTGATTGTGAAGATAAATCGGTTAATCTGTTGTTCTGTTGTATTGTTTCGGAAGTTTGGTTAACCTCAGAGAGCTCGCGTGCTACTATTGCCAAGCGATTATCAATAAAATCGGAGGTAGCCTTAACTACTGCGTTTTTATTTTCGATAACTACTCCATTATATTCATCTACTAGTGTGTTGAGGATATCTATCCCTTTTTCTATTACTGGCTCGTCAAGTGTTATATTAATTATACTTGAGTTTAAAGCCGAAGTAGATATTTTTATTTTATTGTTATAGTGCGATGCAACTTTCTCTTCAGGTGTGATTTTTACAGTAACACTCTTACCTACTTTTAATTCTGGCTGATAAAAATTTGGGGTAAAAATAATGTCGCCGAAGGGCATACTAATATTATCGCCAAAGTTTAGTTTTTGTTCACTATTTTTAAAAGTAAATTGTGATTTTGAAATTACATTAAGGGTCACTGTAGTATCTACAGTTTTTAAGATGCTATCATTTTCAAGAAAATTAACTGTTAACGGAGGGTTTCTATATATTTCCAATTCTTTTATAGAACCTTGTATAAAGCATTGCACATTTAATCCTAATTTTTCAATAACACTATTAATAATAGAACGCGAACCAATTATTTGAACCTCATCAAGAACACTATTTTGGTCTCGTTTAAATAATCCATAATCATTTGGTTGGTTTGATTGGTTGAATGCATTTTGTTCTCTACTATCGGCTATTTTTATTGTTGCCGAAATTTTAAAAGTATCAGTAGCATATCTTAAATAAATAAACGTCAATGAAAAGCAAATAAACAAGCTTAATAAAAACCAGTTCCAATTAGCAAAATATTTATCTACTTGTTCTCTTAAACTCGAATTGTTTTTAGGTTGAGGTGTCATTGCAAACAAAAATTATTACCTTATTAAAATGGCCACGATGGTTGCTATTGTACCAATAGCCGAAATGATTATGCCGTTATTTTGATTATAACTGGATGCTCTTACCCTAGCATTGTTTTGTTCAACATAGATAACATCATTTTGTGTTAAATAATAATTGGGTGAATTTAGGACATTAACAGAAGTTAAATCTATTGTTGCGAACTTTTTTTGTCCATCTACCTCTCTTATTAGTTTAACATTATCCCTTTTGCCATAAATTGTTAAATCTCCAGCTAAGCCTAGGGCTTCTGGAATTGAGATTTTTTCATCTTGTAGAGTATATGTTCCTGGGTTTTTTACTTCCCCTAAAACAGTAACTGTAAAATTGGCAAGTCTAATATTAACAATAGGAGGTGAGTCTGCTTTAAAATAGACTCCAAGTTTTTCTTTTAAGAGACTGTTTGCTTCACTTCTAGTTAATCCAGCAAGCTTTATCGTGCCTAATGTTGGAAATTCAATATTGCCATTACTATCTATTAAATAGGTTTGCATTTTTAGAGTTCCTTGTGCATCAATAACCGAGTTATTGGTAGATACCACATTTAGGTTAAATGGTGCAACTACTACTGGGTCATCAGCAGATACAACAATAGTTAAAAGGTCATCTGTTTTAAAACGAAGGTCAAAATTTGAGTTTTGGTTTGAAATGGCTTCGGTTAATGGTTCGTCTTGAAAATATATAATGTCTTGGCGAGAGCCACAAGAACTTAGTATTAATAAAGCTAGTAGTGGCAATTTATTTACTAGTGACGATAATGTGATTTTTGAATTCATAATGTATTAATTTTTGGTCTTATCTAAGACTTCGAACTTTGAATTGTTTGATATGTACTCTGGCACAATATCTTTTAATTTTGAAACAATCTCAAGGCTTTGGCAGCTTAGATTACTATTATTTAATTCTATTATTTTTTCTAGAATTTCTTTGTTGTCTATTCTTTTGCTTTTAGCTATCATGATTTTTTCATGATATGTTTGTTTGGTGTTTTCGCCATCGGCCAAAAGCTCTTCATAAATTTTTTCTCCTGGCCTAAGGCCAACAATTTTAATATTGATATCTTCTGGATATTTTAAACCAGATAGCTTAATCATATTTATAGCTAAATCAAATATTTTAACTGATTTCCCCATGTCAAACACAAAAATTTCCCCTCCATTACCCATTGCTGCTGCTTCTAATACTAACGAACAGGCTTCTGGTATTGTCATAAAAAACCGAGTTATATCTCTGTGTGTGACCGTTAAAGGGCCTCCACTTTCTATTTGCTTCTTAAACAAAGGGATTACCGAGCCATTAGACCCAAGTACATTGCCAAATCGTGTAGTAATAAATTTAGTTTTGCCTTTACCTTTTAAGCAGCTTATATATAACTCTGCGATACGCTTTGTGGCACCCATGACATTGGTTGGGTTTACAGCTTTATCGGTAGATATCATTACAAATTTTTCTACACCGTGTTTTACCGCTAAGTTAGAGATATTTATAGTTCCTCCAACATTTATGCTAACAGCCTCTTGAGGGTTATTTTCCATTAAAGGCACATGTTTATATGCAGCAGCATGGAAAATAATTTCTGGTCTATGCTCGGTTAAAACCCTGTCCATTCTTATTGGGCATCTTACATCTGTAACTAAAGCGACGCAGTTTGTAATTTCTTTTTGGACAAATTCCTGTTGAATATCGTATAATGCAGATTCGGCAATATCGACTAAGATTAATTTTTTAAAATTAAAGTTGCATAAGTTTCTTGCAATTTCACTTCCAATAGAACCAGCGGCTCCAGATATAAGGATTACCTTGTTATTATATTCTTCGACTAGAACAGGGTTTTCAAAACTAATAGGTTCTCGCCCAAGCAAATCTTCAATTTTCACATCTTTAATTTGTGAAGCTTGTAAATCACCATCAATCCATTGCTGGACAGGAGGCACTATTTTAACTTTAATAGATTTCTCAAGAAAAATACTGGAAATTTCCAATAATCGGTGATAACTGATACTTTGTATTGAGATAATAACCTCATTTATATCATGTTTCTTAATGAAATTGTCATCTACCTCCTTTGAACTATATACTTTAAGAAGATTTATTTTTTTACCAATTTTTCTCTCATCATCATCTATAAAACCAATAACTTCAAAGTTACTTTTAGTATCATTAATAATGGCATCATACGTTAAGTTTCCGGAATTTCCAGCACCATAAATTAGCACATTTACATTTGGTTTTAAACCCGATATAATTGCTTTATAACTTGCTTTAATAAAATACTTGATTGATATTAAAAACAATATATTAAGAAGCAGGTGTATATAAATAATTGACCCAGGAATATCACAAGAGATAAAAAAATTAAACTGTCTAGTTAAAAATGTTTCGATTAATAAAAAAGTGGCAAGAATATTAACACCTATGATAATGTTTATTACATCCTTTATTCCAATAAATCGAACAACTCCTTTATGAGTACCAACAATAAGAAAACTTATAATAGCATTTATTGCAACAAATGGGACTTCTCTTAAAAACTTATTAAAGTCGAAATCTAATTTAAAATTGTAACGAATTAAATAAGCAATGAAAAATGTGAATAGTACTACACACACATCAAAAGCAAGAACAAGCCATTTTGATGCATATTTTTGTGAAATATTATATAAACTATTCTTAAACATAATTCAAAATAGGCATTTTTACATTAACTAAATATTTTCGACTTTAAATTTCTTATTTATTATCGATATGATACTAATGCTATGCAATCAAATTCATTTTTAATAAAGTTTAAACTTTATCAATATGGGGTAAATATAAATTAAAGCAGATAAATTTTCTATGATTTATTATATAAATAGATAATTGTTCTAAAATTAAAGCAGCTTGGAATTTTATTTAAGTAAATATCATTGTTTATTGAGTATTCATCAAATAAAAACGATAAATAACAAATTTTGCCGATTTGAAAAATTTAACCAAGCTTGGGTGTAAAATTTAAAAGGTTGGTTAATAGTAAATAATAAAATTTTTTAGTTTAACGAATGCTTTAGCTTAAAGCAAAAAAAGATTTTAAAACACCATATATCCTATCTAGTTCAGGATTGGTTAAATTAGAACCACTTGGTAAACACAAACCTCTTTCAAAGAGATTATCGGATACACCATTGATATATGCTTTGCAATCACTAAAAATAGGCTGTTGGTGCATAGGTTTCCACAAAGGTCTGGTTTCAATATTTTTATTATCGAATTCCAATCGTAATGCTTCTCTTGATTTATTGCTATCGAGTAACATACAGGATAGCCATCTATTGGAAAAATGATCCTGTGGCTCGTTGAGCAGTTCTACAGAATCCAAATTCCCCAAAGTTTCTTCATAAAATCGATAGTTCTTTCTTCTAAGTTTTACATGTTTATCCAATATTGTCATTTGCCCACGTCCTATACCAGCAAGAACATTGGACATTCTGTAATTATAACCAATTTGAGAATGCAAATACGCAACCGATTTATCTCTGGCCTGAGTAGCCAAAAATACTGCCTTATCTTTTATTTCCTTCTTGCTGCTAACCAATGCACCTCCACCAGAAGTGGTAATTATTTTATTTCCGTTAAATGATAGAATTGATATATCTCCAAAAGCGCCACATTTTTTATTTTTATAACTGCTTCCAAAAGCTTCGGCACTATCTTCAATTATTGGGATATTGTAAGTCGTGGCTATGGTATGTATTTCATCAACTTTATAAGGCATACCATAGAGGTGAACTGCAATAATTGCCTTAGGCTTTTTACCTTTTGCGATGCAATCTTTAATGGCGATTTCTAATTGGATAGGACATAAGTTCCAAGTTTCTTTTTCACTGTCTATAAAAACAGGTTTTGCACCTTGATATACTATGGGATTCGCTGAAGCTGAAAACGTTTTACTTTGGCATAATACAATATCATCCCTTGAAACGTTAAGAATAATTAATGCTAAATGTATGGCTGCTGTTCCTGAGCTTAATGCTGCTACATATGTACCTTCGTTTAAATATTGAGAGATATCCTCTTCAAAACCACTAACATTTGGTCCTAATGGCGCGATCCAATTGGAGTTAAAGGCTTCGTTAATAAATTTTTGCTCGTTTCCACTCATATGTGGTGATGAGAGCCATATTTTTGGATTCATACTAATAAAATAACAAGGTAAATATCTATTTAATTTAATTGGAAGACAAAATAAACAGATAAAAGTTCAATTTATCTTGATAAACCAATGAGGTGCTTAACAGCTAAAGAGGTTATTGTTTTTAAATTGCAAATCCTTGATTAATCTTTTTTATGTGTTAAAATTGGTTTTGGTAAGAAAATAACCTACTACCTAATGATAATCTAGTTACAATAAAAAATGCCATTGCTTACACAATTATTTTGCTCTATATGATGGAAAATAATCGCCGTTATTTAATGAGCTATTTTTTTCGCACAGCTCATTATAAACTTTTGTATTTACTACATACTTCCAAATATGAAAATCTCTAAAATCTTTTGAATATGAAGATTTAAACTTAAATAGTGAATCTTCTTTACCACCTAATCCTCCACCCAAGTTATAATATTTAAAGCCTTGGTTGGTTGCGTTAACTCGCATTTCGTCTAGAATAAGCTTTGAGGATCTAAAATGCAAATAATTTGTTCTTGTACCAGATAAATGAAACTGTATTATGCCATTGGTTTTTACAAACATGGAGCCTGCTATAATTTTTTGGCTTTCAAGCTCTTTGACCAATAAAATCTCTGTTTTGAAATCGGTTTGTTTAAAAAAGTTCAAAAAATATTCGGGCTCAAAAAAGTAGTTACTACTAGCATTGAGTCGCTTCATGCTTTCAAGGTAAATATCGACAAATTCCAAAACATCGTCTCTAGTCTTTGCATTAAACACATTGCATTGCCTACGTAACTTATTTAATTGGGTTTTAAGTGATCTTTGATAGATGCGACGTGATTCTTCTAGGGGTAAAGTAACATCGATATTTACAACTCTACCAAGGTTAACAATGTTCCCAATGCCATTTAAAATAATATTTTGCTCTTGAAAATATGGATGTAGTCTTGAAAATACCGATACAATATTTTTCGACTTAAAATACGCTTGGAGCTCGTTAATAAAGTTGGAATTATCAAAGTTTACCGATACATTTTTGGACAGTGGACCAGCATACCCATAAATAGAGGTCAAGTCGAAATAAGCTGTTTTTTTTATAGAACGTAATAAAAAAGGTATCGCAATTAAAACATCTTTGCAAGTGTATGTTACCAAAACTGGAGTTTCAGTGTTTGCTTCTTTAGATATATGATGATAATCGAATGTATGATAAAAATCATAAGTATCTACTTGATCTAAAATGGCATTCCAATCTTTTTTAGAAGTAATTTCTTTTATCATAGTTGTAAACCAATAACAATTATACGTTGTTTTTTGTCCAAATGTTAATTTTTTCGACCAAGTAGCCAATATCTTCTTTATTATATCTAAAATCTATATGTAAGTTTAGAAGATACCTCCACATTGCTTCTGTTCGTGTATTTGGCCATAGATGAGCAGGGTAAATATGGTTAGAAATAAGCCAGTTTTTAAACGAATTGAACATTTCTTTGTCCTTAAACAGCAGTAACAAACCAAATGGTGTAAACCCTTCTCTATTAATTACTTTAAAATTATTAGAAGCCTCTAAGCTATTTATGGCTAGTTTGAAATTTCTATTTTTTATAGGGTTAAGGTCGTAGTTGTAATAATTTTGGATTTGTTTGATTAATGCTTCATCAGGTTTTATATAACTATTTGATAAATCAAGTATTGATTCACCTTTTTTTAAAAGGGTCAAGTACTTTTCTTTAGTGTCTTTTAAGCGTTTTAAATACTGTCGCTTAAGCTGCATTGAGGTTAATAAAGCATTGTGTGCCTCTAAAATATACAAATCGTTAGTATCTTTATAAGGTAATAAAACATCTCTAGCGTTTGGTTTCCATGCAACTGCACCAAGTGGAATTGGATACGTTTTTCGTAAAGAACTTATACAATAATCTGCTTTACTATTTATGCATTCTTCACTAAGCCAACCATGAGTATGATCTTCAATTATAACTGGCTTATTTGTTTGGCTTGAATAGTTTTTAAAGCTGGATAATCCCCAAAAATTATTTATGACTACAACATCGTTATCCTTTGCAAAATCAGTGACATGAAGATCATTATTAAAATGAAAAGGATTGATGTTATAATAATGCACGTTATTAAAATTTCTATTAATTAGGTTAACAACAGTATCGCAATAATAGGAGGGAAGCCAAATTTTATTAATAGTCGTTTTATTGGCAATGTCTTTAAATACAGCCATAAAGGCATTTCTGCCTGAGTAATAAACAGTAAATGCTGTATTTAACTTTACAGGATATTGCGTAAATACTTTATATACTGGATCGTTAGGCTTTAATTTGTAAAAACTTGACCCTAAATCTTTATTCAACATTTGCATTTTTAAAAGTTGGCATGTTTGTAGTTTCAGAATTATTGATGTCTTTTTTCTTTATTACCTTATAAAATGTTAACCATAAAATTTTTAAATCCAGCTTAAATGATTGATGATCAACATACCAAACATCATACTTAAATTTTTGTTCCCAACTAATAGTATTTCTCCCATTTATTTGAGCCCAACCAGTAATACCAGCCATAACATCGTGTCTTCTAGCTTGTTCTTGGTCATATAATGGCAAATACTCTGGATGAAGAGGGCGTGGACCAATTAAGCTCATATCTCTTTTTAGAATGTTAATTAGTTGTGGGATTTCATCTAAGGAATATTTTCTTATAAAAGTCCCAATTTTGGTAACCCTTTTTTCATAAGGTAGTAGCTTACCATGTTGGTCTTTTTTATCGTTCATGGTTTTTAATTTAATGATTTTGAAAATTTCCCCATTCTTACCTGCTCTTCGTTGAAAAAAGAATGGCTTACCATTATTTGTGAAAAGTAGTATAATAATCAACACTAAAAAAATAGGAGAAATAATAATGAGTCCTACAAAAGCAGCTATGACGTCTAAAATTGGTTTTAGTATTTTAGTGTACATTTTATTGGTTTTCTAAATTGTTGTATTCTTTTAATAAAGCATTCCAAATAACTTCACGCTGGTAATTATTGCAAATTATTTTTCTTGAGGCTTTGGCCATTTTTTGAGACTTCTTCGGATTTTCTATAAGATATTGCATTGCAATAAATAATTCGCTTTCATTTTTTGGCGGAATAACCAAACCATTTATATTATGTTTTATTATTTCATTGCAACCATTTATATCTGTAACTATACTTGGTAAGTCCATCGCACCAGCTTGCATGACTACATTTGGAAACCCTTCTCTATAACTTGGAAACACCAAGGCATTTGATATGGCAAAATATGGACGAACATCTGCTTGCCAACCAACATGTATAATGTTTTGGTTATTTTCAATTTCATTTAAAGTTTTACCCTTTAAAGGGTCAAGATCGCTTTCAAAAGTACCTACAAGCAAAAGTTTAATGTTTGGGTTTTTTATATATAGTCTTATAAAAGCGCTTATCAATTCGTTAATACCTTTATCTGTTACCAATCGACCTACAAATACAAAAACAACGTCGCTTTTGTTAATATGTAATTCTTCTCTTAAAGTCGATATAGTTTCTACTGATACATTTTTAATAGAAAAGTGATGCGCATCTATACCATTTGAACTTCCATTAGCAATTACTTTTAGCTTACTTGGTTTTGTATATCTGTTTTGGATGATAATGTCTTTTAAACCTAAGGAGTTTGGGTATATTTTGGTAGCACATGTATAAGTGATTTTTTCAACCACATCGAGTAGTTTTCTTTTAGAGCCTGTTGCCTCCAACAATGGTAATCCAGCTATGGTGTGCAACCTATTTGGGACTCCTGCAAGTTTTGCGGCCATCATGCCCAATGTTCCTGCTTTTGGTGTGTGAGAATGTACAATAAACGGTTTTTCTTTTTTTATAATTTTGTATATTTTGAATAAGGATACGAGATCTTTTATAGGAGAAATTGTGCGTGTCATTTCTACTGCAATTACGCTTATTCCTTCATCGTTAATAATAGTGTCAATTTCATCTCCAGGACTTGTCACACCAACCACTTTGTAGTATTGACTCATAAATTTAGGCTGTCCTTTTAATAAATTCATCAAAGAAATTGGAACTGTAGTTATGCGTAATATTTTTTTCATATATATTTAAAGAATGCTGTACGTGTTTAAATACCATTTTTGAAAACAGTAATATGTCCAAACTCTTAAGGTATTATCTTCTTTACCAGAGAGATGATTTTTAACTAAAGGAATAATAGTATTTGACTTAAAAATGTTTTGCGATTCAATAAACTTAGGTGCAATATAGCTTTCCATTTCTTTTTTTAAGGAAGCACGCAACCAATCGCCAACTGGAACACCAAAGCCTTGTTTGGATTTCTCAAGAAAATTTGCTGGAAATTCATCTTTAAATGCGTCTTTTAAAATGTGTTTTTTACTCCATCCTTTCATTAAATAATTTTCTGGTAAGCTATTGGTATATTCCCAAATAGACTTATTTAAAAAGGGAGCACGACACTCTAAAGAGTTTAGCATACTTGTTCTATCTACTTTTACTAGCATATCTCCTTCAAGGCTAATATGCCTGTCAATTTCCCTAAATTCGGTAATCGTTTTTGGAGCAGAAATTCCTGTGTCATTTTTATAGGATTTAAAAATATTGGGCTGATGCATGTGAGGGAGAAAAAGGTTTTCTTTTTCATTGTCTGTAAATGCCAGCGAAATAATATTCCAATAAAATTCGCCGCTATAGTCTATAGCCTTTAATAAGCGGTTTATTTTAAATCGTTTACCACGTTTGTCATCGCTGGTTTTTAAGAGTTTTGAAGCAACATCTTGCAGACCTTTATGTGCAAATTTTGGAATTACAGAAGTATATTTTCTGTTTAATTTTCCCATGTAATGCTTGTTATAGCCAGCAAAAACTTCGTCACCTCCATCACCAGTCAATGCTACTTTTACAAATTCCCTAGTTTTATTTGACACTAAGTAGGTTGGTAATGCAGAAGAGTCTGCAAAGGGTTCGTCAAAGTTTAAGAGTATTTCGTCAACGTTATGTTCTAGGTCTTTTTCATTGATAATGAATTCATGATGGTTACTATTTATAAGTTTTGCAACGACCCTGGATTTATCTGTTTCGTCAAATTCAGCTTTTTCGAAACCAATTGAAAACGTATCAATTTTTTGGTTACTCATTTGCGACAAGCACAATGAAACAATGGATGAATCTACACCACCAGACAAGAAAGTTCCAATTGGAACATCTGAAATTGATCTGCTTTCTACGCTTTCCCTTACAAGTTTGTTTACGTTTTGTTTCGCTTCATCAAATGAAATGTGCTTGTTATTTAGTTCGTTTACGTGGTTTATTTCTTTTATTGATAGATTTTTTGTTGACAAATCAAACTCTATATAATGATTAGCTTTTAGCTTATAAATAGTGTTGTAAATAGTGTAAGGCGCAGGAATGTAAGTGAGCCTGAAATATAAATTTAATCCTGTAGTGGATATTTCGGGTTTTGTTGAAAGTTGTTTTACTAACGATTTCAATTCTGAAGCATAAATAAAACTATTGCTTGTTTGTGTATAGTATAATGGCTTTTCACCAAAAAAATCACGAGCAATAAAAACCTTGTTTTGCACTTTGTCATGAATACTAAAAGCATACATGCCATCTAGTTTCTTAAAACCTTCTGGACCTTCAATTTCGTAAAGTTTTAAAATAACCTCAGTATCACTAGTAGTTTTAAAAGTGACGCCTTTTCTCTCTAATTGAGATTTTATTTTTTGGTAGTTATATATTTCACCATTAAAAACAATAGAAATACTATTGTTTGCAGTATGCATTGGTTGTTTTCCAGTGGTTAAATCGATTATTGATAAACGACGCATAGCCATACCAATAGATGCATTGTCGCTACTATCTGTGTAAATACCATCTTCATCAGGACCTCTATGAAAGATTAAATCATTCATGGTGCCCAGTTGTTCTTTTAAACTTTTATTATCAATTAAAGAAGAATGAACAACGCCATTTATTCCGCACATAAGCCTAATATAATTTTAATAAATTTAACTAATTTGCTACTAACCAGTCTTAAAAAAATTATTTGCTCGTATTTTTTCTTCATGTAAATAAATAACAAATAATAGTGTTATCCAAAATAATGGGATACGCAATGTCATGTGAACTGTTGCAAATAATATAATTGGGAGTAGGACTGCCATTATTTCCCTTGACAATTTAACAACAAGTAATTTAAACGCTCCTAAATATAAGAATATACCAAAAATGCCATACGAAAATAAAATACTCGCAAATATAGAATGTAACTCGATGCTTTCATTAAAGCGCTCATAGGCACCTTCACCAGCACCAAAAAGTAAGTATTGTGGATTTTCGCCAATACGTTGAAAGCCTCTGGTGCCAATACCTTGTTTCCCAGAAATTGTATTATTTGAGAATCTATCAAAATTATATTCTAATGCAGCAAAGTTTTTTAAATCTAGATTAAAATTAAAATCAACTATTATAAATGCAATAACTGAGGCAACTCCAAATATGATCAAGTTTTTTCTAGATTTGATTATAAAGAATACCCAGAAAATTATAGCACCTCCAAGCGCAGCTCTCGATGCAGATATTAAAATAAAAAAGGTACAAAGCGCTAACAACATAATTGTATAACTACTTTTTGTATTAAGTAAGCGAGTTAAAACATAGAGTATTGCCAGTAAGCATAATCCCCAAAGAGCCAATTGGTTAGGATTGTTAAAAAACATTTGTGTCCTAACACCCTGAGATTCTATAAACGGAAATAAAAGTGCCTGAACTATAAGGGTAACTGAAAGTGCTTTAAATGTTATTTCCAAAAAAGAAGCATCTTTAAGTTTATTAAATATAACCAGCATTAAAAAAAAACTGTACAAATAAAACATACTATTTTTTATTATAAGGATATCGCCTATGATTAACATCCAAATAGTGTTTACTATAAAGGTGTAAATTACAAATAGGAATAAATATTTGGTATATGTATTGGTATTTATACTTGTAAGAATTGATTTTAAGTTAACAATAATTAAGATGGCACCAAACAAATCTGCCACTTGCGGATTACCCTCTGGAAGCAGGTAAAAAGGGTATGCAATTAAATATATGGCCCAAAGATAATGGCTAAACTTCATGGGATGTTTTTTTGTTTTCTTTTATCACTTTCATACAAAATACAAACGAAAGTAACGCTTTTACAGTTAAAGCAGTAATAATAGTAACAGCACCTCCAACATAATTATATGTTGGTATTAGCAACAAGCCAGTAACTAAACCACAAACAGAGCCAAACACTATAATTTTAGAATAGAGCTTATCTTTCTTATAGATCATTAAGCCATTAACTCCAAAAGCTGAAATTACCGATGCTAAAAATGGTGCAGGACTTAAATACTTTACGGCTTTCCCAATTTCTAAAGAAGTGTTACCTTCTCCCAACCATAGTTCAATTAAAAAATCTGCCAAAAAGTACATCGATATAGATAATAAAAACCCCATAACAATAAATATATATCGAGAAATATGCATGGCACTTTTATTTCTATTTAAGAAAGGGTAAAGTACATTGGTCATAATTGTATTAACAACACCAAAGGCTCCAGATACTTTTGTGCCAATCTCCATGACACCTGCAAACCTTTGAGGCCAATGCAACCCTACCAAAAAAATTGAAGTATTATAATAAATAGTAGGAGAGGCCATGGTTAAAAAAGAACTCCAAGCTCCTTTAATGGTTGTTTTAACATCTTGAAACTTTGAAAACTTAAAAAATATCCCAAACTTTTTATAAATAAAAATTTGAGCAATGAGTCCAGCAATTAAAAATCCTATTGAATGGTAAAGAGAGATATATATAAACTGGGACTCCGTTTTAATCAATGTAAAGCAAAATAAAGCAAACATTGATTTTGAAATAATATTTACCATGGTAATAAAACGCATTTTCTCCATACCAAGAAAAAACCACATTGGAAATAGCACCTCACCTAAAAGAAGGATAATAAAAAACAAGTAAATAATATAATGTTCGCCAAGTTTTGGCACTACCAATAATAAAATAGTTAAAACAATAATTGAGGTAATAAATAAATAAAATTGCGCAGTTAATGTGTCATTATATACTTTCCGTAATTTTTTTTTATCGTCTCTTATTAAAGCAATGTCCCTAACTGCCGATAGGTAAAACCCAAATTGAATAATGTTTTGAAAATAAAAAATTAAAGAAAATGCAAATGCATAAATGCCATAATTTTTTTCAGACACTACATTTAGTAAATACGGTATAATAATTAATGGTATTACCGCATCTATTGCCTTAAAAAGGAAATAGGAGAT
Source organism: uncultured Flavobacteriaceae bacterium (assembly GCA_963975205.1). GTDB lineage: Bacteria > Bacteroidota > Bacteroidia > Flavobacteriales > Flavobacteriaceae > Pontimicrobium. The sequence goes on from CAXBFU010000025.1 coordinate 47,074, forward strand.
AAAATTTTCTATTAATGAAAAATGTTTTTTTAAGTCCAAACTCAATATTTAGGGAGGATAAATTAACGCATTTTTGCTCTAAAAACGAATGGCTTATAATTTTTTCTTCATTATAAAATCCAAAATCAATTTTTCATCGTACATATCTCTAAACATGTTGAAAGTAAAAACATCGACAAAAAGCACAAAACATCTATAAACTAATAATATTAGTAAGTATAAACCTACTTTAAAGATGTTTTTTATCGATTAAATTAGCGAAGGCTATTTAACCTTTAATTATTTGTCTATGTTTACCAAAACAGCCCCAAATTGTTAAAAAGATGAAATTTATTAGTTCTGCAAAAGCAGTAATTATTTCTATTGTTACCTTTTGTTATTTTCAAAATAGCTTAAGCGCCCAAGAATACGACTTAATTACAGACACAAACGTCTATTGGCCAGTACAAGAAGTATCCAAACCTGGATATTTACAATCCATAACCGATCCAACATTCGGTACAAAAGTTACAAGAATTACAGGAGATGTTGGAGTAGCAATACCAAACATTAATGGAGAAGTATGGCGCAATGTAGCTAGACACGGTTATTCAACTAGACAGCCTTGGAATGCAGATGAATCTGTTATTTATTTAGATAGACATAAAACCGAAGGTGGTAGTTGGGGACCATCGCTATTTTTAAATGGCGAAACCTACGAAGTCATTAAACAAGCAAACGTTCCTGGAGCCAATGAAACCAGATGGCATCCAATAAACCCAGATTTAATGCTCTTGATAAGGGACGACGGTATCTATTCTTGGAGTTATTCTACAGGAAACACAACACAATTAATGTCTTATAGTGGTTATTCTGGAGCTACCACTGGATATACAGGAAATTTCACAAATGATGGTACAAAGGTATCTGTTTTTGCTACAAGAAATTCTGATGGTAAACAAGTGGTTTTTGCACTAGACTTTGCAAATAATATTAAACACCCAGATATTGATTTTTCTGGTGTTAATATCGATTGGCTATCAATTTCACCTCTTGGTAATTATACTATGGTTAATGCCGATTATGGTAATGGAAGCGATAGAACTAAGGTGTATGATTTGGCTGGAAACCAAGTTGGACCTTATTGGAGTGAATACGGCAGGCCTAGTCATTTTGATTTAGCAGTAGACCAAGAAGGAAATGAAGTAGCAGTTGGAGTCTCTAAGTCTAATCCAGATGATGGTAGGGTTATAAAAAGAAGATTGGTAGATGGCCAAGTTACAGTATTAACAACTGGTGGTTATGCTAGTCATGGTTCAGCAAGATCCCTTTATAGACCAGGTTGGGTATTTACTATAACATCTTCTTCACGAAGTTGGGATCCATATTTAAACGAACTTATTGGTGTAAAACTTGATGGCTCAAGAGTAGAAAGAATTACAAATGCAAGAAATTACCTTTTTAGCGATTATGAAAATCAAGCACAAGCTAGTCCTTCGCCTTCTGGAGGTAGATTATTATTTGCTTCCAATTGGATGAGTACTGGAAGACCAATTCATGCTTTTGTAGTCGATTTTAGAGATAAGTTAATAAATGGTGGTGGTTCAAGTAGTGTAAATGCTGGCGCTGATAAAGATATTTGTATTGGAGACACCACAACCCTAACAGCTACTGGAGCACAGAGTTATGAATGGAGTACTGGAGAGACAACAGCAAGCATTACCGTAACACCTAACGCTACTGCAACATATACAGTAACAGGAACAGCTGCTAATGGTGACACAAGTACCGATAGCGTTGTTGTAAATGTTAATTCTGTTCCTGTTGCAAATGCTGGTGTGGATGTTGAAATTTGTCAAGGTGAAGAAACAACGCTTTCTGCTTCTGGTGGAGACTCTTATTTATGGAGTAATGGAGCAACCACACAAAACATAACGATAAACCCAAATAGCACTACTAATTATTCAGTCATTGTAACCCAAAATAGCTGTTCCAGTACCGACGAGGTCACTGTCACAGTAAAGCCCAGGCAAACGATAAACGCAGGAAATGACGTGGACATCTACCTTAGCGAAAGCACTACCCTCACTGTTGTTGGATTGGGTGATGTGCTTTGGAGCACAGGTGAAACAACCTCAAGTATTACAGTAACCCCAACAGTAACCACAACCTATAGCGTAGAGGTTACCGAAACTAATGGCTGTACTGCTTATGATGAAGTTAAAGTGACTGTTATTGGAACCGTAGATGCAAATGCAGGCACAGACAAAACTATTTGTAATGGCGAAACAGCTACATTAACAGCCTCTGGAGGTGAAACATATTTATGGAGTACAGGGGAAACCACAGCTACGATAGTTGTTAACCCTAATAGTACTACAACATATACTGTCGAGGTTTCCAACGCAATCTCAACTGGCACAGATGACGTGACTGTTTTGGTAAATGACATACCAAATGTTGATGCAGGAGATGATCAAACCATCGATTTGGGACAATATGTAACACTTTCGGCTACTGGAGCAGACACTTATTTATGGAGCAATGGTGCTACACAGCCCAATATTGCAGTTAGCCCACAACAAACCACCGATTATTATGTAACAGGATATACTAACAATTGTTCAAATGTTGCACAAGTTAGAGTAACCGTTGTAAATGTGGTTATTGCAAATGCAGGTAAAGATCAGATTATCTGTGATGGAGACTCAGTAACTTTAACGGCTACTGGAGGTGATGAGTATTTATGGAGTACTGGCGAAACTACTAGAATAATTGAAGTTTCTCCAAATGTAGATACCATTTATACAGTAGTAGCTTCTACTCAATTTGCATCAGCAAGTGATGATGTAATGGTGTCTGTAATTCAATGTGAAGGAGAAGGGGATGAAACAGATCCAAATTATCAATTTGATATATACCCAAATCCAGTGAGTGATGGTGTGCTTAAAATGAATTTAGGTGGCTTGACCGATGATTCCAATATTTACATTCATGATGTTATAGGGAAATTGATTTATTTTGAAACCATAACCTCAAATGGCGGCTTAATTTTTCAAAAACAAATAGATGTTTCTCGATTTAACTCAGGATTGTATTTTGTAACTCTCGAAGAGTTAGAACAAAGCACTACCAAAAAAATCATCTTTAAATAAAGTTTTTTTTTTGCTAGTAATGGCTAACTGAAAAATTATTTTTAGTGACAATATTATTGAGCGCAGTTTAAATATCTAACTTTTAGGCTATCTCTTTTATTTTATACGCACATTTTTTAGAGTGGCTAAGCTATCACAGTTTTCGACTGTAAGACTAATTTCGACATCATCTATATCTTCCTCAATAACATAGACTTTACACGAGTCTAATGAAGTGTTACTTAAAGAAAAATTTACACGTCCTTTTCTTAAAGCAATAGTAATCATAGAGGTGTCAATAACGTTATTTTCGATTAATTTTAAAGCTTCGCTAGAATACTTTAAAGGCTTTATGCCTATATTTTTTATAACTCTTGCATTAGGGCTATAACTGCAGGATGCTTTTTTTCCGCTTAAAAAAAAGGCTAATAAAATAAGACCAATTGAGAAACCACCTAGATAGTAACCAATACGTTGAATAAGTTTCATAAACGATTTTAAAAAATTAGAAGATTGACATCACTGTAATCTAGGTCAAACCAATCTGCAACAGATTTGTTGGTTAAAATTCCGTGGTAAAAGTACAAACCATTTTTTAATCCACGGTCAAAACGAAGGGCATTTTCTATGCCACCATCATCTGCAATTTTTAAAAGGTAAGGGGTAAAAATGTTACTAATTGATACCGAGGCAGTTCGCGAATATCTGGCAGGAATATTTGGCACACAATAATGAATGACTCCATGTTTAATAAAGGTAGGGCGATCATGTGTTGTAATTTCACTGGTTTCAAAACAACCTCCCATATCTATACTAACATCTATAATCACTGCTCCAGGTTTCATGCTTTCTACCATGGTTTCATTTACCAAAATTGGAGCTCGATTTTTTCCGCGTACTGCACCAATAGCGACATCACAACGCTTTAATGCTTTTAGTAAGTTTTTTGGCTGCATTGTCGATGTGTATAATGCTTTACCCAAATTACTTTGAAGTGTTCGTAGTTTTGATATGGAGTTATCAAAAACCTTTACATTGGCTCCTAAGCCCAAGGCAGATCTCACAGCAAATTCACCAACAGTTCCAGCACCAATAATTACAACTTCGATAGGAGGAACACCACTTATATTACCAAACAATAAACCGTTGCCATTATTGGCATTAGAAAGTAATTCGGAAGCTATAAGTACTGAGGCAGTTCCAGCAATTTCACTTAATTGCCTTACGGCAGGATAAGCACCATCCTCGTCTCTAATGAATTCAAATCCAATGGCTGTGATTCTTTTTTTTGCTAAGGCCTCAAAGTATGTTTTGTTTTGGGTTTTTAGTTGTAATGCCGAAATTAATATGGTTTGTGGGTTTATAAGCTTAATTTCATCAAGAGAAGGTGGTTCAACTTTTAATAAAATTGGGCAAGAAAATACTTTGGAGGTGTCTTTAGTTATTTCGGCACCAGCTTCACTATAGTCTTTATCTTGAAAATTTGCCTCTTCACCAGCTCCAGACTCCAATAGCACACGATGTCCATTATTTACTAAGGCCGAAACCGCATCTGGTGTTAAGCATACGCGTTTTTCTTGAAACGATGTCTCTTTTGGAATTCCAATAAATAAGTTGCCTTTACGCTTTAAAACTTCTAAGGTTTCTTCCTGGGGAAGCAATTGCGCTTCTGTAAAGGGAGAGAGAGATTTACTCATAGTTAGGATTATTGAATAACCAAATTACGAATAAATTTGAAATAATTAAGGTTTAGTTAAATCTGTTCGTGAATGAAGATTAGGATTATAGATAATTTTTTGCTTTTTTTTTGATTATCTCTTAAAGTGAATATTAAATTTTTGTATTTAAGTTTTGTGTAAAATGTTAAATATATGTTAAATATTTATTTTTTAATCCAGACTTCATCAGGTTTTTACGGTTTTTCCGCAATATAAAACTGCCTTCTCAGAATTTTTATAAAAAAATAGAGTATATTTAAGGTATCCCTCTAAGAACACAAATTAATAGTTTTAATTAAGCATTGTCAATTGCTAAAAAATTAAGGTATATAGTTATACCTAAACTTTTTTTGAATTAAAACTAAATTATTTTTAAAGATTCTTTATTCTATCTGGTTCAGCAATTACTAATTAACAACAGTATTAATTTAGATAAAAAGGAGTTGGCATTCCAAATACAGAGCCACCCTTCATATCCTAGTTTACATGCCGTAACTGGTGTATTAGACCATTTTAATATTGATAATTTAGCGTTGGATGTTCCTGTTAATGTTGATACATTAAAACAATTACCTAAAGTTTTTTTAGCACAAATACATAGTGATCAACAAAAAGTATTTGCAATAGTAGCTAATAAGGGACTAAATTATCATGTTATTATTTCTAAAAAAACTAAGCTTAAGCTTTCAGCTACTGATTTTTTGAACATCTTTACAGGTATTATAGTAGCAGTTGAAAAAACAGACTTAGTTGAAGAAAAAACAGATTCTTCCATTCATATTAAAAATAGCCTCATTGCTATTTGCTCATTAGTGGTTTTAAGCATATACCTCAATACAGAACCTAGCCTAACTAGTGTATTAATCTTTGCATCAAGTATTTTAGGGTTATTTATTAGTATTTCATTAAAAAAACAAGAAAAAGGCATACAAAACGTAATAGGAAATGCTTTCTGTTCAGGTGAATCAGAAAAAAAAGATTGTAATGCTGTATTAACATCTAAAGGAGCCAATATATTTAAGCCCTTCAAACTAAGCGATTTATGTTTAATATTTTTCTCTGGACTATCCCTAAGTATTTTATTTACCTCTGTACTTAATATAAGTGCTTCGTTTACATTTGCATTAATATTACTTTCTTTTCCTATAACACTTTACTCTATATATTACCAAGCAGTAATAATAAAAAAATGGTGTTTACTATGTATAAGTGTTGTGGGTATATTGTGGGTGCAATCTGCTTTGATTATCTTTAATGCCAACATAATCACAAGTGTATCATGGTCTATAAACACTATTCTTGTAAATAGTTTTGGCTTCTTGTTAGCGTTAACGCTTTGGCATTTGTTAGCGCATAACCTAGATGAGCTTCAGGTGCTTAAAAAAGTAAGAATTGACCTCTTTAAATTTAAAAGAAACTTCAAGATTTTCAATACCCTATTGCAGACTTCTAAAACTATTAATACTACTATATATAATTCTTCTGAAATTATTTTTGGAAATGCCAATTCACCTCTAAAAATTGTAATTGTTACTAGTCCTTTTTGTGGGCATTGTAAACCTGTACACAGTTTAATTGAGGATATTCTTAAAAAACACTCCAGTAAAGTAGCTATAAGTGTACGTTTTAATGCTAATATTAATTATCCAGAAGATAATCTTGTAAAAGTAACCAGCAGACTTATTGAAATTTACAATACCAATGGGGAAACAGATTGTTTAACTGCAATGCATGACATATATCAAGGACAACCAACAGATTTATGGCTTAACGAATTGGGAAATTGTAATAATACAGAATTGTTCATCGAAGAGCTTAAAAAAGAAAATGAATGGTGTGCTAACAACAATTTAAACTTTACACCAGTAATCTTAATTAATGGCAGGACATACCCAAAAGAATATGATAGAAATGACCTTATATATTTTATTGAAGAACTTTATGAAAGCAATACTATTAGTATGGAGGAATTAGAATTAACAACATAAAAAAAGCCTAGAATTAACTAGGCTCTAGAACAAATTCCTCTCGCGAAGGGCAGACACAAACTGTGAGTGTCTCTAAATGTTCACAGCAAATATAATTTATTAAAATTTTTAATTATGAGAAATTTGCAAAATTTAGGTAAAATCCTAAACAAACAAGAACAACAAAGTATTAATGGTGGAGATCATCTGACTGATCCAGAAATTGATTGTATAACACATGGAGGAAATTGGACATGTGCTGGGATGTTCTACTGTGGTTGTGTATATCCACCTATTGATCCACCAAAGGAAAAATAACAATGTATTGTTATCTAGACCATCAATTTTGGATGGTCTAGATTCAATTTAAATCGAATTACCATGAACTATCTAAATTACTTTAAATTTCTAATAATGTTTAAATATATATATATATATATATATCTAATTTATTTTTTAGTACTATACTCAACAGTACAAGCACATTCAACAACTCCAGGGTCAGATATAAAAAAAGTGACTATATACTGGGACAGCTCACTATCCATGCTAGATAAAGCTGTGGACAAAGAACGGGATTTCTTAGACAATTATTTTCACAATATCCCAAATGCAAGTGTCGATCTTGTTGTTTTTAGCAACTCAATCGATTTGCAACAGTCCTTCAGTATTGTAAATTCTGAATGGACAGCTTTGAAAGAAGTGCTTTTAAACACCAATTACGATGGCCTTGCCTTTTTTGATGTGCTGTTAGAAGTAGAGCCTTCAGATACCAACCTGTTGTTTACCGATGGCATTGAAGTTTTTGACCAATTAAAAATAGATACCTCAGTCCCAACTTATGTGATTTCCAGTACCACAAAAGCAAATACAAGTAATTTAGTTGTAGAGAGCTTACGCTCTGGAGGCGACTTTATCAATTTGAACAAGCTTAGCATCAAAGAAGGTTTAGCCCTTTTAAATATAGAAGTTGTTAATGTTGTTTCTGAAAGCGCAGCTGAAATGCCAAAAAATAAAGTTGCATCAACAAAAGCAGTAATCAATAAAGGGGAAGTTACAGGAACCGTGTATGGTTCAGAGGGTATTTTAATTGGGGCAACCATTGCTATTAAAGGCACATCCATTGGTGTGATTACCGATATTAATGGACAGTTTAACATAAAGGCCAACAAAGGCGATACATTGGTTTTTAGTTATTTGGGCAAAACACCTAAAGAAGTAATTGTTGAAGACTTAAACCCTTTGAACATTCAATTAATAGGCGATGAAACAGAACTTAACGAAGTAGTGGTCACTGGTCAGAAAAAGCAAGAACCCGAAATGGTAGAAACCGGTTATGGTAAGGTCAATAAAGAAAAACTGGGCTATGCAGTTAAAACTATTAGTGAAGAAGAATTAATGCAATCCAGTCCTACAAATATTTCTGATGCTGCACGAGGTAAGATGGGGGCGGTACACTACAGTTCAGGGGTTGATCTTAGTGAAACTGTTTTTAGAAATATAGGTTTTTCTGCTCTCCTTATAATTGATGGGGTTCCACTTCCTAAAAAAACGAGTACCTTTTTTATTAATCCCTCCACTGTAGCAAGTGTAACAGTATTAAAAGGATTGGCAGCTACCAATAGATATGGAAGCGAAGGCGCAGGAGGTGTGATTTTGATCACCACAAAAATGGCTTTGG
>CAXBFU010000026.1:0-55355 GCA_963975205.1 uncultured Flavobacteriaceae bacterium
CTTGGATTTTTTTGTGGTGTATTCTAAAACTTAGCTAAATTCTGAATGCGCCTTATTAAAATGCTTGTAAAGAAATGGATTATGGTACTGGATATACAAATATTGACAACTCTAAGGATTCATTAACATAACAATATGTAACACATAGAGAATTGTAGGATTTTTGTTTCGAATTCAAACTTCCTAATGATTTTTCATAATACCTTTATTAGTTTGATTTACAAAGGCAAAAATACAGAATGATTTATAAAAATATTAATTATGACATTGGTATATGACGAACAAAAAAATATCCCTCACTTTAGTAACAGCTTATTAAGCTTCTAAATAGAAACGGCTTTATTTATTCAATTCAGATAACTTCTAATAATTAACTGCTAAAAATTTAGTTATGCCTTTTGGTTTACTACTAATCTAAAGCCTTCGCCATGAATATTTAAAATTTCGACATTAGGATCTAATTTTAAGTATTTTCTTAATTTGGCAATATAAACATCCATACTTCTTGAGGTAAAGTAATTATCGTCTCTCCATATTTTTGTTAAAGCAAGTTCACGTGGCATTAAATCGTTTTCATGTAACGCCAATAAACGTAACAATTCGTTCTCTTTAGGCGATAATTTAACTGGGGCTCCTCCTTTATATTTTAAAAAGCGTAGTTTAGAGTTTAAATGAAAACCTCCTATTTCAAATTCAAATTGTTTACTATCTGCAACACTATCTGTTGCTTTTCGTTGTATAATGGCCTTAATTTTCATTAATAACACCTCACTATCAAAAGGTTTATTTAAATAGTCGTCGGCACCAACTTTATAACCTTTTAAAACATCTTCTTTCATGGCTTTAGCAGTTAAGAAAATAATTGGAACATCGGTGTTTTTTTCACGAATTTCCTTTGCAAGCGTGAAACCATCTTTATAAGGCATCATGACATCTAGGATGCATAAATCGAAATCGTCTTTTTTAAATTTTTCAAATCCTTCCATACCATTTTTAGCATGAACAACATCGTAATCGTTCATGTTTAAATAGTCTTTTAACACGGTTCCAAAATTTGGGTCGTCTTCAACTAAAAGTATCTTCTTGTTTTGCTCTTCCATAGCTATTTTATGATATTAATGGTAGTTTTATAATAAAGGTACTACCCTTTCCTTTTTCACTTTCTACTGATACGTGACCTTGATGGTCATCTACCATTCTTTTAACATAAGCAAGACCTAATCCGTGGCCTTTTACATTATGCACATCACCAGTGTGTTCTCTATAAAACTTCTCGAACACTCTTTTTTGAACGGATTTAGACATTCCGTTACCTTGATCTTGTATTTTCAATAAAATGTTATTTCCAACATTTTCTGTGTATATATCTATTTTAGGTTCATTATTAGAATACTTTACAGCATTGTCCAATATGTTTACTATAACGTTAGTAAAGTGTGTTTCATTGGCCAGCACATCACAATTTTCAGCATCCAAATGTGTTTTTACGTAACCATTTCTGCTCTCCACAATTAACTCAATATGCATTGCTGCATCATTTATTATATTGTGAAGCTTAACTCGTTCTTTACTAATATTAAGTTCGTTCTTTTCAAGTTTAGATATTCTAAGTACATTTTCAACTTGCGCATGCATACGTTTGTTTTCATCCTTTATCATTCCAAGATATCTTTTAACCTTGTCTGCATCACCAATAATCTTAGGGTTTCGTATAGCATCTAAGGCTAAGTTTATTGTTGCTATAGGTGTTTTAAACTCGTGCGTCATGTTATTAATAAAATCGGTTTTTATCTGTGATATTTGACGTTGTTTTATTAATTGATACAAAGCGCTTGAGTATGCAATAATAATGATGACCGTAAAAATTATTGCGAGTATTGCCATTCCAATTATTGATGATAGAATAAACTTATTTCTGTCAGGAAAATTAATAAAAAGCCTGTATTCGCTTTCATCATTATTATCTAAAAAAATTGGAACTCCAATGGTTTTCTCTTTTTGTAGTTCAAAGTTAGCAGACTGTACTTTTGTTGCCAAATCTTTATGGTAAATGGCATATTCAAAATCTATATCAATTCGATCTTCTAACAGTTTTTTGCTTAATAGTTTTTCAATGGTTTCTCTGGAAACACGTAAATGAATTGGTGTGTTTTTTGCCTCTTCTCTATATTGAGCCTCAAAAACTTCTAATTGCAATTTATGAAGCGAATAAATACTTTCTATGGTTTCATCTGGTGTTATGACCAAATCATTATCTAAATCGGTATTTCTAAAAATTTGTTTTGTTGTAAAACCCGTGTACTTACTAAAACTTAAACTATCAAAACCTATGTCAATGAGCGAGGGAATTTTAAAATTTTCTTCTAAAACTCCAGTATTAAATACAACCTTCTGGTTATTGTCTTCATTTATCCTGTTAACTGTAATACCGCTTATTGTTGTAGAATCTGGCATTGTGCCTTGAGCTAGCATTTTTTTAAGCTCCTCTACATATTTTTCGTATTCTAGTTCAACTACTCTATTTGATGTATATGTAAGTGCCTTTTTTACATTAAATGTAAACTGCTCCTCTTCGTTTTTAAACGTATTGTTAATAAAATAAGCTTGTACAAAAATAATTCCAACAAGCGACAAACTCATTAATATTACCAACAAGACGAATAGTTTCTTACCCATCACTCAAAATTAACATTTTAACATTTAGATAGAATACCATTTAACCTTACATTAACACAAATGTTAAAATTTAGGTGTAACAAATAGTGGCCAGTATTTTTTTATGAACTTTTTCTACTTGATTTCTAGTATTCAATAAGGTATTGTTGCGTATCACATATTGAGCTAAGTCAATTTTTTTTTCGTCGCTCCACTGGTTATCTATAATAGACTTTACTTGTTGTTTAGAGGTGTTGTCCCTTTTTACAACACGCTGTATTCTATCTTCTTCATTAGCTACAACTAACACAACAGCATCACATTGTAAATAACTATTATTTTCGAATAAAATTGCTGCTTCTTTAATCACATAAGGTGCGGTTTGCTTTGCAACCCATCGCTTAAAATGAGCAGCAACTTTAGGATGAACAATAGCATTCAATTTTTCCAAGAGTTCTTTACTGTTAAAAATTTTTTTGGCAATAAAGGGTTTGTTCAATGTATCATGTAAGTAAGCATCTTCACCAAATAATTTAATGAGTTTTCTTTTAATTAATTTGGATTTGTTCATTAACTTTTTGGCTTCAACATCTGCAATATATATTGGTACACCAAGTTTTAAAAACATATTTGCAACGGTTGTTTTTCCACTTCCTATTCCTCCTGTTAAACCTATAATTTTGCTCATCATTATTTTAATTAACAATTATAAATTCAATTTGTTTTACATTTAGTTTTGCATATTTAATATTATCTGGCTGTTTTACTATACTTGGTACTAAATAGGTGTTGTTATCTTTAATGGTACTAAAATCGGATTGTACCAAAAAACTACTTGTGGAAACAGATTTAAAATTACTCATGCTTGTATAAAAAATTACTGGAACTGTTTTTGGATAAAAATTTATCTCTATGTTTTCGGGCACATTTATAACATTAACTGGTACATCTATAGTTCCTTCTGTAAATTTTTCTACTGTTCCTTTTACTTCAACTGTATTTTTAGAAGTTTTTATTTCTGTTAGATTTTTTGGCAAATTTAACTGAACAATATCATTAATATTTGTATTAACATTCTCTAAATTGAGTGATTTTGTTTTAATCTCAGAAATTGAGTCCAACATTAATTTTGGACCAATCAATTTTACTGAATCTGGTTCTAATTGATAATCATTAATAACATCGTATCCAGCCGAAAACTTAATATTTGAAGTTAATTTTACTGGTACCATCTTCACAGAATTAACATCGTACCTAAAAACTATTGTATCTGGAGTGATATTTTCTATATCTGTATTTGCATCAAATTGGTTGATTATTTTAGATAATTCATTAGATTCTATCCATTTGTAATGTGTTGAGGTCCTATCTAAAGCACTAAAATCGACATCTATTTCGGTCTGTCTTAAATAATATTTAATATGTTTAAACCCATACGTGGTTAAAGCAATGGTCATTGTATTGGTTGAGTCGTTTAAAATAACATGGTCTTCGGGCACATTAATTGCATTAATTTTAAATGTGAAACTATGCGTATATCTTTGGGAAAGCTTTGAAAGTACAGAAAACAAAAAAGCAAGTAACACAAAAAGCAGAAATACATTAAGCCTTCTACTCTTAAAATACAATAGTATATTCTGCTTAAAAATTTTCATTTAATGGCTTTAAAAAATAAATTCGGGAATAATTTCTCGGTACTTTTACCAGAAAACTGAAGCTTTAAAGTTGATTTTAAAAACCCATAACCATAACCATAAAACTGAATTAATATTGCTATTATTGCTAATATGGATACTGTTAGTTTTTTAGTTTTAAATAGCGCTATAATAAAGCTTAAAGCAAAATACAACAAAACCAAATATATGGGTAGTGCTATTTTAAAAATTAATGCTACTAAAGACACCGCTATTCCTAAACAGAACAAACTAGGAAACCAATAGGTTATTCTTTTAGTATTTGGATGCCATTTGTTTAAAATTGGCCTAACTGAGCCAAACTTATACACTTGCTTATAAAATTTTTGCCATGATATTCTACGTTTGTGATATACATAAGCTTCTGGTATTAGTTTTGTTTCAAAGCCAAGTTTCCAAAGTCTTATAGACAAATCTGGGTCTTCTCCTGGATGTATGCGTCCAAAACCTCCTGTTGCTTCAAAAGCCTTTTTAGAGATTCCCATATTAAAACTTCTTGGTTGAAATTTATTAATACTAGACACTTTTCCTCTTATACCACCTGTTGTAATAAAAGATGTCATAGCAAAATTTATGGCCTTTTGTATGTTACTAAAAGATTCGTGAGCAGCATCTGGACCTCCAAAGCAATCTACATAATAGTTATTTAAACTATTTAAAACATTGGTTAAATATTGTTTTGGGAGCACACAATCGGAGTCTAAAATTATGAAATAACTACCTTTAGCCTGTTTCATTCCATAATTTCTAGAATCTCCTGGACCAGAATTTTCTTTAAAATAATATGAAATGTTTAATTGCGATTTATATTCTTTAACTACAGACTCAGATTTTACTTCTGAACCATCTTCCACAATAACTATTTCAAAACTTTTATTACCATCTAATGCGGCAAAGCTTTCCAAAAGTTCTTTTGCTTCTTCTGGCCTGTTAAAAACTGGAATTATAAATGATACGTTGTCTGCGGTCATATAAATGCAAAGGTAAGGAAAGCACAGCTATTACATTGCTAAAAATGGCGTATAAAAAAAGCCTCGAAAACGAGGCTTTAATTTTATATAATTAAGATATTATCTTTTTATTATTTGCTTAGTTTTAGTTACACCATTAATGGTAACTTTTACAAAGTAAGAACCTGTTTGTAAAGCAGACATATTTATTTCGCTTGAATTTTTATTAGGTGCTTGACGTAAAACTTCTTGTCCTAACATATTGTAAATAGAAACGTTTTCTATATTATCCTGAGCTCTTAAATTAAGCTTGTCCTGCACAGGGTTTGGATAGAGTTTAAATTCATTAACGTTTACATTATCTTCAATACCTAAAGGAACATTTCTATAAACTTTTAAACTAAAATCTCCATTAGCTGGAATTGTAGTATACCAATCATAAACTCTAATATAATAAGTTGAGCCTGAAGTTAATCCAAAGACATTCAATTCCTCACCTTCGTTTTCGATTCCACCGTCAATGCAACCAATTTGTGTACCACCACAAGCATCAAATACTTCAAGTACGGCGTCAAAAGTTGCTGAAGCTTCAATTAAAACCGTAGCTACAGTGCTTGTTGCTTGAAAAGAAAACCATACATCGTTATTTGGTGTTCCACCAGCACAAGTAGATGTTGTTGTACCAATCGCTCCATCAATACTTCCACTTGTTGACACTGCTCCACCTGGAATTGCAACACCCGATTCATGTACTACAGAAATAGCTCCAGAACAGTCATCATTTACTCCTTGAGTATTAAAGGTAAAAGGGCCGTTCCAAATACTTTTATCTCCACCACCACAATCTGCTCTAACATAAGCAGCATAAATATTACCAGGCGTTAATGATGTGAACGGAAATTGATTAGCACTAGGATCACCTGGTGTATTTGTTATTGTACCATCAACATCTGGATTACTGTCTCCTCCTGTAATATCTAATAAATTTACATCCCAAAGAGTTTCTGTTCCACCAGGTCCAGAAGTCCAAGAGAAATCAGCACTAGTTGACAAAACATTTGAAATGGTTCCGTAAGATGGTTCAATACAAGTCGGCGTTTCTCTTACTAATACTTCATCTATATACCACTCGACATCATTAGTTCCTCTATATCTAAATGCAATATAAACGCTAGAATTATTATTTGCCGCTGATAAATCAATTATTCTTTGTTTCCAAACAAAATCATCAGGTCCTGTGACCCAAGTATTAGACGTATTTCCAAGATCAACCCATTGAGTATCATCAAAAGTAACCCCATCATGAGTTATAGAGTAATAAACATGAAATTGATTAGTCAGGAAATCACCAGATCTAGTTGTTTCATAAAATCTAATTTCAGGATTTGTTGCTGAACTTAAATCCATAGCACTCGATATCAGCCATTTATCTTTAGCAACAGGGCTACCTGCATTTTCTCCATGAGTAAGATTAAATAATTCATTATAAAAAGCAGAAGATGTTCCAACAAGTGGTGTAAATGTTTTTCCACTGTTCGTATATTCAGCTTGTTGCTGCCAAGGATAACCTGAAATATCACCAGGTCCAGCTTCATCTGTCCAACCTGTTGGTGGGACACTGGTTTCAAAACCTTCGCTTAAATAAGTTTGTCCGTAAAATAAAGATGCCCACATAAGTAAGGCTAGTAGTGTAATTTTTTTCATGCTATTACAATTTTGTTAAGTTTATTTTTATTCGATTAAGGTAAATCAAGTGCATATTACTACAAAAAAGGGAAGTTGTAAACTATTATTCGTTAAACGATAAAAAATTTACGTTAAACCGATTATTAACGCTCTTTTTTTCGGTAAAAGCCATTAGTTTTTTACAGTAGTCATAAACAAAAAAGACCTTGAAAATCAAGGTCTTTAATTATAAACATAATTTTTTTTACTCCTCACCTATAAAAGTATCCATAACTGCATCACTTACTCCCATATTACTAAAACCGCCATCATTAAATAAGTTTTGTAATGTTACTCGTTTTGTAAGGTCACTAAATAAAGTAACTGTGTAATTTGCACAGTCTAAAGCAGTTGCGTTACCTAGTGGTGACATTTTATTGGCATAGGCAATAAAACCATCAAAGCCTTTAACACCTTTACCTGCAGTTGTTGGTGTTGGTGACTGCGAAATGGTGTTTACACGCACTTTTTTATCACGTCCAAAAAAGTATCCAAAGCTTCTTGCAATACTCTCTAAATAGGCTTTGTTATCTGCCATATCGTTATAATCTGGAAATACACGTTGCGCAGCCATGTACGTTAAGGCAACAATACTTCCCCATTCGTTCATGGCATCATTTTTATATAAAGTTTGCATCACTTTATGAAATGACATGGCAGACACATCTGTTCCTTTTTGTGTCCAATCGTAATTTTGGTCGGTATATGCTTTTCCTTTTCTAACATTCACCGACATACCAATAGAGTGCAATACAAAGTCCAACTTACCTCCTAATACTTCCATGGATTTTTCAACCAAATTTTGTAAATCTTCAATAGAAGTTGCATCTGCAGGTATAATTTCTGAACCTGTTTTTTTTGCCAAATCGTTTATTTGTCCCATTCGCATTGCTATTGGTGCATTGGTTAACACAAAAGCACCTCCTTCTTCGTGGACTCTTTCGGCGGTTTTCCAAGCAATAGAATGAGGGTCTAATGCTCCAAATATAATTCCTCGTTTTCCTTTTAATAAATTGTATGACATTGTATAATGTTTAGTTAGTTTGAGTTAGCAAAGATACTATTAATTCAATAATTGTTTAGCATGTGCAATGGCCGATGTTGACATTTCTTTTCCGCCTAACATTTGGGCAATTTCCACAATACGGTCATCGGTATTTAATTTTACTATTTGTGTAGTTGTTGTATTATCTATATCTTTTTTAAAAACCTTAAAATGTGTATCACCTTTTGCTGCAATTTGTGGTAAATGTGTAATGGTAAACACTTGCATAGTCTTGCTCATTTGTTGCATAATAGCTGCCATTTTGTTCGAAATTTCTCCTGAAACTCCTGTATCAATTTCATCAAACATAATGGATGGTAGCTGAATATATTTTGCCAAAATTGATTTTACAGCCAACATAATTCTTGATAATTCTCCTCCAGAAGCTGCTTTTTTTAGTGGTTTAAATTCGCCTCCTTTATTGGCTGTGAACAAGAAATTTAACTTGTCTTTTCCATTGCTAAAAAAATCTTCTTGTTTTAAAACCGAAATATTGAATTTTGCATTTTCCATTCCAAGATCTGCAAGGATAATTTCTAATTGGTTTGATAATTCTGGAATTGCCTTGATTCGTTTTATATGTAAATCTTCAGCCAAATTATTTAGTGATAATTCTAATGTTTTTAAGATATTTTCTTTTTTAAGAATAGCTTCTTCAATGGTTTCGGTAGCTAATACTTTATTAGATAATTTTGTTTTTATTTCAATTAATTCATCAATGTCAGAAGCTGAATGCTTCAATAATAAATTATGGATTTTTTGAAGCTTTATATTAACCTCATCTAGCCTATTTGGGTTCGCTTCTAAATTACCTTGAGCATCCTCAATCTCTCCAAACACATCATCTAATTCTATTAACGAACTATTCACTCTATTAAACAATTCAAAATATGTTTTAGACAATTTAGATAGTTTTTGAAGGCTATTTTTTAAAGAGGTTAAGCTATTAAGTATACCTATTTGCTCTTCACTTAGTAATTGGTTAGACAAAAGCAACTCTTCTTTAATTTCTTCTATATTATTTAACGATTCGTATTCATTTTCTAATTCCTCAAGCTCTCCAGAAACCAATTGTGCTTCTTCTAATTCGTTGAATAAAAATAAGTTATAATCGCATTCTTTAAGAGCTTCGGCTTTTTGAAGGGTTAAATCGAGTAATTCTTTTTTAACTTGATTGAAAGATTTTAGGTGTGAATTATAATCTTCCAAATGCTCATTATTATTAGCTAATGCATCAATAATTTGAAACTGGAAATGGTCATTGGTGAGTTCTAATGTTTGATGTTGAGAGTGAATATCAATCAAATAATTTCCTAACTCTGTTAGCGTACTTAAGTTTACAGGAGAATCGTTAATAAATGCTCTAGATTTACCAGATGGCAAAATTTCCCTCCTTATAATGGTTTCAGATTCATAATCTAAATCTTCTTCTTTAAAAAACGATTTTAAATTGTAATTTGCTATATCGAAAGTCGCTTCAACAACGCATTTTTTTGAAGCATCTTTCACACTACTTATATCTGCCCTCTTTCCTAAAATTAACGATAAACCTCCTAAAAGGATAGATTTTCCAGCTCCAGTTTCGCCAGTAATAATACTTAAACCGTTATTGAAAGATATTTGTAAATCTTCAATTAAAGCGTAATTTTTTATGGATAAGGCTGTAAGCAAAAATAATTACTTTAAGAGTTAAAACGTATCATTATCACTTTTTAGAAATGATATACAAATTTAATTATAAAATGGTAATGAAGCCTTAGTAATTAATGTTTCTCCATTTATTGGAATGGTTTGGAGCCATTTTGGTTAAGGATGCTACCAAATCTGTAATGCTTATACTTGGGCCATCGGTAAAGATATCTTCAATTTCTTCGGCTTTGGCATCAAAAAACACTCTCATAATAAAGGAGCTTGGCCTTCTTGTATTTATTACTTCGAGCTCATGTAGTGCATCTGAAATTTTTTGTTTTGCATTTTTTTGGTTTAAATGCATGGTATCTAAACCTCCAATATGGTAGTTGTATAAGGTACTCCTAAACTCTTTATAAGTAGGTGATAGTAGATTATCTATTAACACAAATCTTGATTGCAGTCCATCTTCAGGCTTCCAACCTTTAAAATTACTTTGTTGTGAATAATTTAAAATTGTTCTAGCTTGTTGGTAATATTCGTCACCACCGTTTAAAGCAAAGGAATCGGCATCCATACCTAATATAATATATATGTGATAGGCTAATACAGACACTAAGTTTGATTGAAATTGATTAGGATTATAGATTATATTTTGAAACTCTTGATATCTAAATGAGAAATCTTTGTCGTTAAAATTATAAATAGGGGTACTATATGATGAGTTAAATACAGGTCTTGAAGATCTAATTTGAATGGAGCCTTG
The DNA here is from genome assembly GCA_963975205.1 of uncultured Flavobacteriaceae bacterium. Lineage (GTDB taxonomy): Bacteria > Bacteroidota > Bacteroidia > Flavobacteriales > Flavobacteriaceae > Pontimicrobium. The sequence goes on from CAXBFU010000026.1 coordinate 10,465, forward strand.
AAACACATCGGTATTATAGTTAGTAATATTTATTACCATATTATAATTAATACGTTCGTTGGTAGAAAAGTTTTTATTGGTCCACTTGGTATTATTTACAAATTCTTGTAACTGGTTTTCTAAAGTTTTAAATACTTGAACATTTTCGTTACCAGTTAGTTGAGCATCAACAATAATATCACCGTTTAATTCTTGTGATGTGGCAATAAACGAACAAAAAACTGAGGCTATAAGTAGTAGTTTACGCATGGTATTGTTTTAATATTTCTTGCATAATATCTTGAGCCACTTCGGCTTTAGATTTTAGGCCATAATTAACACTATTCTCATTTTTATCGATAATAGTCACTTTATTGGTGGCAACACCAAAACCAGCACCTTCATCGTTTAACGAATTTAATACAATTAAATCTAAATTTTTTGATTTTAGCTTTCCAATTGCATTTTCAAGTTCGTTGTTGGTTTCTAAAGCAAAACCAACCAATATCTGATTTTTCTTTATTTTACCCAATGAACCTAAGATGTCTTTAGTTTTTTCCAACTCTAAAGTTAACGTAGAATCTTTCTTTTTTATTTTTTTATGGGCTACAAATCTTGGTTTATAATCGGCAACTGCTGCAGATAAGACAGCAATATCGCAGTCGGCAAAATTATTGTGTACCACATTATACATTTCTTGCGCACTCGTAACAGGAATAATTTTAATTAAATTACTACTTGCGTTTTGGTGCGTTGGTCCAGTAACTAATAGTACCTCAGCTCCTAACTGTGATGCAGCTTTGGCTATTTCAAAACCCATTTTACCACTAGAATGGTTTCCTATAAAACGCACAGGGTCTATGGCTTCGTATGTTGGTCCTGCTGTAATTAATACTTTTTTATTGTGAAGTGGAAGTCCAGAAAGGATATGATTTTCGATAAAAGAAACAATCTCTTCGGGCTCTGCCATTCTACCTTCACCAACTAGTCCGCTTGCCAATTCTCCGCTAGTAGCTGGAATCATCACATTCCCAAAACTTTTAAGTATTTCCAAAGAGTTTTTAGTAGAGGTATGTTTATACATATCTAAATCCATCGCTGGCGCAAAATATATTGGACATTTGGCAGATAAATAGGTTGCCAAAAGCATATTATCGCTATTCCCAGAAGCCATTTTAGACAATGTGTTGGCAGTTGCTGGAGCAATTAAAAATAAATCTGCCCATAAGCCCAACGCTACATGATTATTCCATACATCATTTTCATTTTCATCATTTGTAAATGACGAAATAACAGGGTTTTTAGATAATGTTGATAATGTTAAAGGGGTTATGAAGTCTTTGGAAGCAGGTGTCATGACCACTTTAACATGTGCACCTGCTTTTATAAATAATCTTACTAACGAGGCTGTTTTATAAGCGGCAATACCAGCAGTTATGCCTAGAAGTATGTTCTTGCCACTTAAAATAGACATCGTTAATTATTCTTGAGAATCTTCCTCGGTACTTCTATAGTAAATCTTGTCATTTAGCCATTCTTGAACAGCTAGAGCATGAGGTTTTGGTAATTTTTCGTAAAATTTTGACACCTCAATTTGTTCTTTGTTTTCGAAGATTTCTTCTAAACTGTCATTATATGTAGCAAATTCTTCTAACTTATCGATAAGTTCTTTTCTTATCTCAGTATTTATTTGTTCTGCTCTTCTAGCAATAACCGAAATTGCTTCATAAATATTCTCAGTTGGTGCATCAATTTTGTTTCTATTGTACGTCTCTGTGTTTACTGGAGCATTTACCTTCTTTAAATCCATCTTTATATAATTAACCTTAGTTTTTGTATTGATTTTTTAGTTCTGTCAATTCTGCATTCATTTCATCTGCTTTTTCAATAAACTCTGAATTGGCATACCTCCTTTTAAATGTATTATAGAATGCAATGGCATTTTCTATACGTTCTTCTTTTTTATATTCCACACTATTTAAAGCCAAATTGTAAGCCGAATCTAAACGATAGAACATTGCTTGTTCTTTATGGGTCGCTCCTGGATAATCCAAAATAAAATTATCGAATGCTTTTATAGGAGCTTCATAATCTCTATTATGTGGTGCAACTGTATGATATTGTTTAGCAATTTCGTAAGCTTTCTTTTCTAATTTAAAATCTAACTCCTTAACCATTTTATTGGCCTCTGCCAAATAGGTTGAATTTGGATAAGAATTAATAAATGTTTGAATTTTTTCTATTGCTTCAACAGTTTCCTTTTGCTCTTTACTGTAAACTGGTGGAAGATAGTAGTAACTCTTTGCTGCTAAAAATGCTATTTCTTCAGCCTTTTCGCTTTCAGGATAAGAACTTACAAAACGCTCCATTTCATAATTCGAAGTATAATAATCGCCTACATTATAGTGGGACATCGATTTCATATACATTAACTTTTGTGCTTGAGGTTTCCCCCTATACTTTGGTGCAATTTGATCGAACAAACGCAGTGCTTTTCTGTATTTTCCAGCATCATAAAGCTCAGTTGCCATTTCAAATTTAACAGCAATGTCTTCAGATTTTATGGCTTTTTGATATTCGCTACAAGAGCTAAATGTTAGAGCTATAATAAATATGTAAATAAGTCTTTTCATAGATTTTAAACAGGATGCAAAAGTAAACATTAATAATGTATTTTAAAAACAATTATTTTAAGCTAAAATATAACGACCTTTCACTACTTAATAAGGTTTAAGTAATATTTAACTTTTTAATAGCTCAATACTGTTTTATATAGTTGTTTATTAGGTTTTTCAAATCGTTTGTTGCTGGCACCAAAGGCAACCTAACAGTATCTTTGCATAAATTCATGTTTTCCAGGACCGCTTTGATGCCTGCAGGGTTGTTTTCCTTGAAAATCAGTTTTGTGATTTCCATAAACTTCTTGTGTATTTGGTAAGCTTCTGCTGCTTTACCTTCAATACCTAATTGTATCATTCTAGAAAAATCCTTAGGAAATGCTTGTCCTAAAACCGAAATGACTCCAGAGCCTCCAGCCAGAGTTGCTCCCAAAGCCAAATCGTCATCGCCTGAAATGACCAAAAAGTCTTTTGGTTTATCTCTTAAAAGCTCTAAATACTGCTGTTGGTTGTTTCCAGCTTCTTTTACTGCGACTATATTATCAAAATCCCTTGCTAATCTAAATGTTGTTTCTGGTAACATGTTTTTGGCTGTTCTTCCAGGTACGTTATACAATATAATTGGAATTGGGCAAACCTTGGAAATAGCTTTAAAATGCTGGTAAAAACCTTCCTGGGTTGGCTTACTATAATAAGGTGACACTGAGAGTATTGCGGCAAAATCCGATAAATTGGTATTATTAATTTCGTCAATTACTTTAGCAGTATTATTTCCGCCTATTCCTAAAACCAAAGGCAATCTTCCTGCATTGGTTTTTTTTATAGTTGAAATTATTTCTTGCTTCTCTTGTATTGAAATAGTCACGCTTTCTCCTGTGGTCCCGCTTATTACCAAATAATTGGTACCATTATCTATGTTATATTTTACAATATTGGAAAGCGCATCGTGATCGACACTCAAATCGTTTTTAAATGGCGTGACCAAAGCCACTCCTGTTCCTACTAATGTGTTCATTATATTTTGTTAAGTACTTTTAAATATTTTATTAATTCCATTTTAAAAAGCTCTATTTGGTCTGGTTTTACATCTATTATAAAATCATGAAGTCTTTCATCATTTCCCGAAATACCAATTTTAAAATTGGCTTTGGACAGGGTTGTTACCAAATTAAGTTCTAAACTGTCTTCTTTATAATAGCTAATGAGTGCATCAAATTCGGTATTTACAAATTCTTGGAGTTCTACATTATCAATCTTTCCACTCCAACCAAAATTTTTAGGATTAAAAAAGGCATCCCAGCTATTTGGTGTTAATTTTTCATCAGTTATAAATGCAATAAACTTTGTTTTGTTTTCCATTATTTTCAACTCTTTAAATAGAGATGTAAATGTTTCATACTTATTAAATTCATCAAAAGAAAGTATAATTCCAATCGATTCTATTTTTCTAGAATCAACTGTAACGTTCCTTGAATTTAATATATTGTTAATATATTTTTGGTTTGATTTTTCCTTAAATCGTTTTAAAAACATTTATATTTATGCGTTTATACAAATGTACTAAACCAGTAAGATTAAAACTATAACAATTATGTTCTTTCAAAGCATTTGTGAAACAAATAACATCTTTGTTATTAATTGTAAAAAGAAATAACACAAAATATTAATGAACAATAACTATTTTATCTCCATAGTGACATTGGTTTTGATAATGTCATGCAAACAAGAAGTTCATCTTACTAGAATTGAAGGGAAAAGGATTGAAATAAACGATTCTTTATCTGAAAATCAAGACATAGAAAATTTTATTAAACCGTATAGAGATCATGTAAACAAAGGTCTAGATAGTGTTTTAGCCTACTCTATCGCTACTTATACAAAAAATGATGGTGAATTAAATACAGGTTTAGGTAATTTTATGGCTGATGCTGTAATGGAAATGGCAAATCCAATATTTAAAGCCAGAACAGGAAACAGCATTGATATTGTCATGCTTAATCATGGTGGCATCAGGTCGATATTACCTAAAGGTGATGTAACAAGTAGGACCGCTTACAACCTTATGCCCTTTGAAAATAGTGTGGTTGTTACTGGATTAAAAGGTACTTCGGTAAAAGATCTGGTCGATTATTTACAAAAAGCCAAACGTGCGCATCCAATTTCTGGGCTAAGCATAAAGGTTAACAGTGATTTTAAATTATTAGAAGCCAAAGTAGGTAATAAACCTATTGATAACAATAAAACCTATTATGTGGCTACAAACGACTATTTATATAATGGTGGTGACAATATGAACTTTTTTAAACAAGGCGATTCACTTTACAAACTTGATTATAAAGTTAGAAACGTATTTATTGATTATTTTAAAAAAGTAGATACGCTTAATTTAAGTGCCGACGACAGATTTATTAAAACCAATTAACCCAAAAATGAAAAGAAGAGATTTTATACAGCAAACAGTAGCAAGCAGTGTATTAATTGGATCAGGTGGTTTAACATTATCGTCCTTTAGTAGTACGGCTCAAAAAAAAATAACCATTTTACATACCAACGATGTCCATAGCCATATAGATCCTTTTGGTCCAGATGATGGTAGAAATGCCAATAAAGGAGGTGTTGCCAGAAGAGCTAGTTTGATTGAGAATATTAGAAAGGAAAACCCAAACACCTTATTACTTGACGCTGGCGATATTTTTCAAGGCACACCATACTTTAATTACTATGGAGGTGAGCTGGAATTTAAACTCATGAGCATGTTAAAATACGATGCTGCCACTATTGGAAATCATGATTTTGATAATGGTATAGATGGTTTATATGCACAATTTCCGCATGCAAAATTCGACTTTATATCTGCTAACTACGATTTTTCAAACACAGTTTTGGACACTCATGTAAAACCCTATAAAACGTTTGTTAAAGATGGTATTAAAATTGGTGTTTTTGGTTTAGGAATTGAATTGGATGGCTTGGTATTAAAAGAACTGTACAAAGAAACCGTTTATTATAATCCTACAGAAATAGCTCAGGACATGAGTCGCATTTTAAAAGAAGAAGAACAATGCGACTTAGTAATTTGCTTATCTCACTTAGGGTATAATTACCGAAATGAAGCTGAAAAGCCTTCCGATTTAACACTTGCCAGAGCTACAAAAAATATAGACTTAATTATTGGAGGTCATACCCACACCTTTTTACGCAAACCTACAATAGTAAAAAATACTGATGAAAAAAATGTGCTCGTAAATCAAGTTGGGAGTTATGGCTTATATTTAGGAAAGATTGATTTTTATTTCGATAGTGAAAAAAATAAATCTGCCAATGGTACTACTATTATTGTGTAATTTTTCAATACAGATGTAAGTGTTTCAATTTTAGTCGTCTAAAAGTATTAATGAATGCTTATAGATATGAAAAAACATTTTCCTTTTGTTTTAAGAATTATAATTGCCATTATTTTATTTCAAACACTTCGTTTTAAATTTACTGCACATCCAGACAGCATCTACATTTTTGAAACTGTAGGTTTGGAACCTATTGGAAGAATTGTTATTGGTGTTTTAGAACTAATTGCTGGGATTTTATTGTTAATTCCTAAAACTATTTGGGCTGGAGCACTACTAACACTTGGTCTTATTGGTGGTGCCATATTAATGCACTTGACGCTATTGGGAATTGAGGTTAATAATGATGGAGGCATATTGTTTATTACAGCAGTAATTACCTTTATTTTATCTGTGATTGTGCTTTACCTGTATCGAAAAGAAATACCTATTATTGGTAAAAAATTAAACTTTTAATTTTTCAAGTACTTCATACTTTTTTGCCTTCATATAACTCATACTGGATTGGATATAAAAGAAACAAAAAGCAAAAACTAGCAATATTGAGTAAACAATACTCAAAATGTTTATGTCTGAAACATAGAAATATGCTACCTGAATAACTTCTGAAAACACAATACAAATAGCTCCTAACAACAAATTCATTGCTTTTTTTGAATCCCTGCTTATATAGTTTATCAGTGTTACTGTTAGCAATAGCATAACAGATGTATTATACAGTAACTCAAGTAAATAGTCAATAATGCCATATAAGAAGTCACTTTGGTAAGCGGTATCGGTCACTAACACAATGCTATAAATATCTAAAGCTAGTAATATAACAATATGAAAAGGAAAACGATTAAATATCTTGCGTAAATTCATTGCTTTTAATATCCCAATACTCAAGCAACAATAGGCAGTTATATATAATAAGTTTCCACCATAAAATAGAATATTATCGATTAAAAAAGAGTTTTCGGCTAAAGGTGAAAAGATTCCCAAAAATTCCGAAATGGCATATAATAATAGAAAATAAAAAAAATATGATTTCTTACATTTGTTAGTCATGCAATATAAAACTGTAAGCAATGGCAATAAAAAAGGCCTAATTAAATTACCTATATCCTGCAATCCAAATATTTGGAAACCAAGAAACATAATAGTAAGCACTATTATAACACCAAGTAGTAGTTTTGTATTTTGCATATAGATTTGGGGTCTATTTGTCAGACAAATATAACAAAATATTACAATTGAACGATAAAAAAGTGCTTTTTATCGATTAATCACACTATTTATAATCATTTTAAATAAGCATTTGCAAGAAATTCATTTCATTTATTATAGGAATATGTAAATTTTCGGCCTTTTCGCGTTTACTTGGTCCCATTTTATCACCAGCGACCAAATAAGACGTTTTTGAAGATATTGATGAGGACACTTTACCTCCATTATCTTCAATAAGTTTTTTGAGTTCATTACGAGATACTGTTTCAAAAACACCTGAAACAACAAAGGTTTGCCCTTTTAACTTATCTGTTTGATTTGCTAAAACATCTTCAGATAAAGCCAATTGCACTCCATATTCTTTTAATCTATCTATTATATGTACATTCTCTTCTGATAAGAAAAAATCAACAACACTTTCAGCAATTTTAATTCCTATTTCATCAACAGTCACTAAATCAATGAGTGTTGCTTGTGATAAAGCATCAATATTTTTATAATGTTTCGCTAATTTTTTAGCGACAGTTTCACCTACATATCTAATTCCCAAAGCAAACAATACTCGCTCAAACGGAATTTGTTTAGAGACTTCAATACCATTTACTAAGTTTTCTGCACTTTTTTCAGCCATTCTTTCTAATGGCATAACTTGTTCTTTGGTTAATTCATACAAATCAGAATAATTAGATATCAAACCTTCGTTCACCAACAATGCAACAGTTTCTCCTCCTAAACCTTCAATATCCATCGCTTTTCTGGATATAAAATGTTGAATTCTACCTATAATTTGTGGATTACAGCCATTATAATTAGGACAATAATGTTGTGCTTCGCCTTCTTGTCGTACCAATTCGGTATTGCATTCAGGGCAATGGGTTATATATTGTGTTGGTTGAGAATCTGAAGATCGCTTAGTTAAATCTACTGCAATTATTTTAGGAATAATTTCACCTCCTTTTTCAACAAACACCTCATCTCCTACTCTAATATCTAATTTCTCGATTTGGTCTGCATTATGTAGCGATGCTCTTTTTACAGTGGTTCCTGCCAATTCAACAGGTTCTAAATTTGCCACAGGTGTTATAGCTCCTGTACGACCAACCTGATATGTAATGTCATTCAATCGCGTAGAAACTTGTTCTGCTTTAAATTTATAAGCTATTGCCCAACGTGGTGCTTTGGCTGTGTAACCTAGTTCTTCTTGCTGTTGCAAATCGTTTACTTTAATGACTACACCATCAGTTTCATAAGGCAAATCATGTCGATGAACATCCCAATAGTCAACAAACTCCAAAACTTCATCAATAGAATTTACCAGTTTTGCAGCACCAGGGACTTTAAAACCCATTTGTCTTGCAAGTTGTAAGCTTTCAAACTGTGTAAAGCCCTCTTTGCCTTCGGCATTTCTACCAAAGGGAGAAAAATTATCGTATAAAATAATGCTGTACAATAGACACTCCAACGGTCGTTTGGCTACTTCGGCACTATCTTGTAACTTCAAACTTCCAGACGCTGTGTTTCTAGGGTTTCTATAAGGTTCTTCGCCTATTTCAATGCGTTCTTCATTCATTTTATTAAAGCCTTCAAAAGGGAGAACGATTTCACCACGAATATCAAATTTTGGTGGATAATTCCCTTTTAATTTTAAAGGCACCGACTTAATTGTCTTAATATTTGCCGTAACATTATCGCCTTGAGTTCCATCTCCACGAGTTACAGCTCGCAACAGGCTTCCATTTTCATAAGTTAAACTTATGGATGCGCCATCATACTTCAATTCGCAAGTGTATTGCACATCTCCATCCACCAACTTCTTAATTCGTGTTTCCCAATCCAACAAATCTTCTTTAGAATACGAATTATCCAACGAATACATTCGGTGTTCATGCATAATGGTTTCAAAGTTTTTAGTGACTTCACCTCCAACGCGCTTTGTAGGAGAATCAACTTCAGCAAACTCAGGATATTTAGCTTCAAGCTCTTGAAGTTGTTTTAGCTTTATATCAAATTGGTAATCGCTTATGGTAGGATTATCAAGTACGTAGTAATTATAGTTATGCTGACGAAGTTCTTCGCTTAATGTTTTTATTTGCTGCTGGATATCCATGAAAATTTCTAAAAAAGTTATCTTTTTAGGCTATATTTAAAGCTTCTAATATACTAAAATGCATTACAAGAATATACTTCTAGCTTTGGTTTTTATGAGCTTTTTATTCAACTGTAAAGAAGAAGATAAATTAACAAAAGACGTTTTAATAATTCCGCAACCATTAGAACAAACAATAAATAAAGGTGAATTCATTTTAAACTCATCAACTGGAATTAATTATGATGAAAATTTTAAAATATCAGCTGAATTTTTAAAAGTATTTATTGAAGAAGGAAGCAATATAAAGCTGCAAAGTAACAATATGATTTCGTTTATTAAAGATGAAAGTCTTGCTGATGAAGGTTATACGCTTGAGATTCTGCCTGAAAGCATAATTATAAAAGCCAAAACAGATCAAGGTGCTTTTTATGCTGTACAATCTCTTCGACAACTCCTTCCACCTGAATTTGAAGATGGAACAGTTGAAGAAAATGAAATAGCTATTCCTTCAGTAACAATTAAAGACAAACCTCAATTCTCCTATCGAGGTATGCATCTGGATGTTGGCAGGCACATGTTTTCGGTAGATTTTATTAAAAAATACATCGATGCCTTAGCGATGTTAAAAATGAATACTTTTCATTGGCATTTAACCGAAGACCAAGGTTGGCGCATTGAGATTAAAAAATATCCAAAACTTCAAGAAATTGCTGCCTTTAGAAACGAAACCTTAATTGGACATTACAGTGACCAACCTCATCAATTTGATGGCAAAAAATATGGTGGTTATTACACACAAGGCGAAATTAAAGAGGTGGTTGCTTATGCACAAAAACGGTTTGTAACCATAATTCCAGAAATTGAACTTCCTGGACATAGTCAAGCTGCCATTGCAGCATATCCTGAATTTGGTTGCACAGGAGAACAAGTTGAAGTAGCTACAAAATGGGGTGTTTTTGAAGACATTTATTGTCCAAAAGAAGAAACATTCGCTTTTTTAGAAGATGTCTTAGACGAAGTATTAGCATTGTTCCCAAGTGAATATATTCATATTGGTGGCGATGAAGCACCAAAAACCAGATGGAGCAATTGCGAGCATTGCCAAACACTTATTAAAAAGGAAGGCCTAAAAGGTGAACACGAATTGCAGAGTTATTTTATCTCAAAAATTGAAAAGTACCTAAACAGTAAAGGCAGACAAATCATTGGTTGGGACGAAATTTTAGAAGGTGGTTTAGCGCCAAACGCTACAGTGATGTCTTGGCGAGGAATAAATGGTGCTATTGAAGCAGCTAAACAACATCATAATGTTATTATGACGCCAACATCTCATTGTTATTTTGACTATTATCAAAGTGAAAACGAAAATGAACCGATCGCAATTGGAGGCTTTTTACCTTTGGAAAAAGTGTATAGTTTTAATCCCATTCCTGAGGAGCTTAATGAAGAAGAAGCCAAATATGTGTTAGGTGTACAAGGCAATATTTGGACTGAATACATGAAAACATCAGAGCATGTCGAGTATATGGCATTTCCGCGTATTCTTGCCATGAGTGAAGTGGTATGGTCAAAAACAGAAAACAAAAACTATCCAGATTTTGTAAAACGCATTGAGAACTTCCATAAACGATTGGATGCTTTAAATATTAATTATGCGAATCATCTATTTGAAATTGAAGGCGAATTAATTTCAGACGAAAGTGGATTAAGTTATCCACTACAAACCTTAACCGAAGGAAATACTATTCGATTTACTTTAGATGGCTCAGAGCCAACTGTATATTCAGAAGCCTATACCAAACCTATCACAATTACTGAAAGTGTCAGTATAAAAGCATCTGTATTTAACTTGGAAGAAAAATTAGGAAATACCTTTTCTCAAGACATCAATCTACATAAAGCAGTCGGAAAAACCATTACCATCAATAAAGAACCGCACAAATCCTATCCTGGAAGTGGTGCAAAAGGTTTGGTTAATGGTATTTCAGGAAGCGACTCTCGCTATGGCGACAAAGAGTGGTTAGGGTTTTGGGGAGACGATATTAAGATTACCATTGACTTAGGTGAAGAAACAGAGATTAACTCGATTGAAACTAGATTTCATAATGGTAATGGGCAATGGATTTACACACCAACAGAAATTGAATTTGAATTTGAAAATGAAACCAAGCACTTGAAAATTCCAGAATCAAAAGAGAATCTTGTAGATATTGCTCTGGATGTTAAAATTAAAACCAAAATTATAACTCTTAAAATAGCTAACTATGGCATCATCCCAAAAGGCAAACAAGGTGCAGGCAATAAAGCGTGGACGTTTATTGATGAGATAATTGTAAACTAAAAACTCGTCCGTTCGAGTGAAATTATGCAACAATTTTGTATCGAAAACTATTGACATCTCGATACAATTTTGATAAGTCAAAATCACTCGATGTGACCAAATTAATAGATGTGGTATTCCGCACTGTCTCACTGAGCAAAGTTGAAGTGTGATGCGGAATTCACTTTGAAACTATAATAAATAATTAAAAAGATTCATGCCTCCGCAGGAAATATTATGAAACTAGAAATTTGTGCCAACTCATACCAGTCTGCTTTAAATGCTCAAGAAGCTGGAGCACATCGTGTTGAGTTATGCCAAGAATTATCAGTTGGAGGTATTACACCAAGTTATGGACTATTGAAACAAGTAATAGATACCCTTTCAATTCCAGTGTTTGTGTTAATTAGACCACGAAGCGGGAACTTTGTTTATACAGAAGAAGAGTTTGATATCATGAAACAAAACATTCAATTATGCAAACATTTAGGTTGCGATGGCATTGTTTCAGGTGTTTTAAATAAACATAACACCATAGATGTTGAAAGAACAAAAGCATTGGTTGAACTTTCAAAACCTTTATCATTTACTTTTCATCGTGCTTTTGATTGTGTTGACAATCCAGAGGAGGCCTTAGAGCAATTAGTAGATTTAGGAATTGATAGAGTTTTAACTTCTGGCTTGGAAACATCAGCCGAAAAAGGCCTGAAAGTATTAAAACAACTTAATAAACAAGCCAATGGTAGAATAACCATATTAGCAGGAGGAGGCATCAATTCAATTAACGCTAAATTATTTAAAGATATAGGTTTAAAAGAGATTCATGCATCAGCTTCGACTAAAACAGAAAGTCATGATTCTTTATTTTCAGCGCCAACAACTTTTTCTGATACAAAAAAAATTAAAGCCATTTTAAATGCAATATAAACTAATCTTATGTCACCTCGAGCGCAGTCGAGAGGTCTTTTGTAAAGACCATATAGTATTTAGTTCGTAACACTTTAGGGATAATCGATGAATAATAGAATATTTATATTAATCTTAGCTGCCATAGGTTTTAGCTGTCAAACCAAACATGACGTACCAAAGACCATTGAACTACATAGTAATTGGGAATTTAAAAAAGTGAATGATACAAATTGGAATCAAGCTACAGTTCCAGGAAATGTGCATTCCGATTTATTAGAAAACAACCTCATTAAAAATCCTTTTATTGGTAATAATGAACACGACTTACAATGGGTTTCTGAAACCGATTGGGCATATAAAACAACGTTTACTTTAGACAAAATCACGCTTCAAAAAAAACACCTTGAACTCAATTTTGAAGGCTTGGATACGTATGCATCAGTTTATTTAAATGATAGCTTGATTTTAAAAACCAATAATGCCTTTCGTGAGTTTCAAGTAGATATTAAACCATTACTAAAAACTGAAAATGAATTACGCATTTTGTTTGAAAATACCACCAAATACGAAGAACAGGAGAAAGCTAAATTAAAATACACACTACCAGAAGGCAATCGTATTTTTACTAGAAAAGCACAGTTTCAATATGGTTGGGATTGGGGACCAAAAATCAATACTTCTGGTATTTGGAGAGCTGTAACATTAAATGCTTGGAATGATTATAAGATTGAAAACATCTACATAAAACAACTAGAACTTACAGATGCTAATGCTAAACTTCAAGTTCATATCCAAAACAAAACTCTGTTAGATAAAGAATTAACCTATAGTATTTACTTAAATGATTCTATAGTATCTCAACAATCAGAAATTAGTAAGCAGAAATCAGAAATCAACTTCGAAATCAAAAACCCAAAACGATGGTGGCCTCATAATTTAGGAGACCCTTATTTATATGACATCAAAGTAGTTGTTCAAGATAACAAAAGAATACTTGATAGTATCTCTAAAAAAATAGGCTTGAGAACTATTGAGTTAGTCACAGAAAAAGACAGCATTGGCGAATCCTTTTATTTTAAAGTCAATGATGTTCCTGTGTATGCAAAAGGTGCCAATTACATTCCACAAAATTCTATGCAAAATAAAGTGACTGATGCACATTATGAAAAATTGCTTGATGATGCTGTTGCTGCCAATATGAATATGTTGCGTGTTTGGGGAGGAGGTATATACGAAAACGCTATTTTTTACGATTTATGCGATGAAAAAGGTATTTTAGTTTGGCAAGATTTTATGTTTGCTTGTGCCATGTATCCAGGAGATGAAGACTATTTACAGAATGTACAACAAGAAGCCATTGACAATGTAAAACGTTTACGAAATCATGCAAGTATTGCCCTTTGGTGTGGGAATAACGAAAATAGCGAAGGCTGGCATCGTTGGGGCTGGCAAGATGGACGTTCGGATTCTGAGAAAGATGACATCTGGAATAACTATTTAAAAGTGTTCGATTCAATTTTACCAAATACAGTTGCAGATTTAACCAATACTGATTATTGGGAAAGTTCACCAAAATATGGTCGTGGGAATCCAAAATACGAATTTGAAGGTGATGCACACGACTGGTGGATTTGGCATGATGCTTATCCTTTTGAGCATTTAGAAGAACGTGTGCCTCGATTTATGAGTGAATTTGGCATGCAATCGTTTCCAAGTTATGAGGTAATTAGATACATGCTTCAAACTGATTCTATTAATAATGAAGTCCCGATAGCTATCGGGATTAAAAACCATCAAAAGCATAGTCGTGGATTTGAATTGATTGATGAATATATGGCTCGTGATTTTCCTGTTCCAACAAAAGTGGAAGATTATATATATATGAGTCAAGTATTGCAAGCCTATGGTATTACCAAAGGAATAGAAGCACAACGACGCGTAAAACCTTATAATATGGGAACTTTGTTTTGGCAATTGAACGATTGTTGGCCTGCTGTTTCATGGTCAAGCATTGACTTTTTTGGGAACTGGAAAGCCTTACATTATAAAGCTAAAAAGGCTTTTGAAAACCTCTTAATTTCATCTGTTGTAAATAATAATACTTTAAGAACATTTGTGGTTAATGATACGCTTACAGATGTTGCTCTTAATTTAAAAATTGAGCTTATAGAATTTAATGGAAATCTTGTTTGGTCAGATATAATTACTGATACCGCTGAATCAAATTCATCAGATTTAATTTTTGCAATGGATTTAGACAACTGGAGTTTCAATAAAAATTCATCTGTTTTAAAAATATCTTCAGGAAATAATCAGTGGTTTCATTACTTTTCAAAACCAAAAGACTTAAAACTTCAAAAAGCCGAAATAACTAAAGAAATTCTAAAAACAGCAACAGGTTTTAGCATAAAACTATCAAGTTCAACGTTGCAGAAAGATGTGTTTTTGTTTTCAGAAGAAAAAGGACATTTTAGTGACAACTATTTTGATTTATTACCCAATACAACAATTGAAATTGAGTTTAAAACTAACGCAGACAACTTAAAAAGTTTGAAGATTAAAACGCTAAATGAGTTTGTTAACAAAAAAAGCCTTTAAGTTTATCTTATATTCAAGAAAAGATAAATCTAAAAGACTAATTTATGAATAGCAATTGACACTAAAAGCAAATTATCCCTAACAAATTTTGCTAACGAAGAACAAAAAACAACAAATACAACTAAGAAGCAAAAAAAACACCTATACAAAAACCATACAAAGAAGATAATAATAGTGTTAAATGGGCTAGACTAAGTTCTATCTGGTTTTAACCACTTAGGAACAGATTGAGGCTTGAAGTTCCTCATTTTATCGAGCAGTCTATCTATATCATTTTCTACAATTAGCAACTCAAAATTTGTCATTTTTAAAAGCCCTTTTGCAACCATGGTTTCCAACATCTTGATTAAATCGTCATAAAATCCATTAATATTTAATAATCCAATTGGTTTTTGGTGCAATCCTAATTGCGCCCAAGTAATAATTTCAAACAATTCTTCGAGCGTTCCAAATCCTCCTGGAAGTGTAATAAACCCATCAGACAACTCGTGCATTTTTAGTTTACGCTCATGCATGTTGTTTGTTGTAATTAACTCCGTTAAACCTAAGTGCACAACCTCTTTTAGTTTTAAAAATTCAGGAATAACACCAATAACGTTTCCATGGTTATCAAGCGACGATTGGGCTATTTTTCCCATGATACCAATTTTGGCAGCACCATAGACTAAGGTAATGTTCTCTTTTGCCAAAGTTCTTCCTAAAGCTTTAGCTTCAGAAATAATAGTGGTATCGTTTCCTTCGCTACTTCCGCAAAATACTGCTATGGCTTTTAAATCATTCATCATTTTATGGCTTTAATCATTCTGTCTTTATCAAAGATATCTTTTTTTAATTCAATACTATTAAAATCATTATTGACTAATAATTCTTTAGTACGCTCGCCTAAATTTTCATTAATTTCAAAATACAACTGACCATTCGACTTCAGAATTTCTTGAGAAGCATCAGTAATGTTTCTATAAAACAACAAAGCATCATTATCTTTAACAAAAAGGGCTAAATGCGGTTCGTGGTTTAATACATTGGCACTCATCGTTTCTTTTTCCAATTCACGAACGTAAGGTGGATTGGACACTATTATGTCAAATTTCAAATTTTTAAATACTAAATTCCAATCCATTGAGTTCAAAACATCGGCTTCAACAAATGCAACGTCAACATCGTTATTTGTTGCATTTAGTTTCGCTATTTTTAATGCTTCTTCTGAAATATCCAATGCATACACTTTAGCATTTGGCAAGTTTTTAGCCAAGGAAATAGCAATACAACCACTTCCAGTTCCTATGTCTAAAATTTTTAATTTAGATTCTTCGCTTTGCTCAGAATGACAATCAATTATCCAACTAACTAACTCTTCGGTTTCAGGTCGAGGAATCAATACTGAAGAGTTTACCTTAAACAACAATCCGTAAAATTCTGTATCACCAACTATATATTGAATGGGTTCGTATTTTTTTAGTCTATCTATCGCATTTTGAAATTTATCGTATTTCTTCCCAGACACAACTGCGTATAAATTTTGAGAAATGTCAATACGTTTCATTTTTAATATTTGCCCTGAAAGCAAATTGAAAAAAGACTCAATTTCGGTGTCAGGATAATATCCTAAAAGCGCGTTTTTAAAATAGGTTCGTAATGATTTTAATATCATGTTAAATCTTTTAGCATATATACACCACAAATTATATGTCCTGTGTTTCCTAATGGTTTATTGAGATGTTTAAAACCATTTTTTTTGTACAATTTAATTGCCGATTTTAGTTGAGAAGCTGACTCGAGATAGCACAATTTATAATTAAATTCTTTAGCTGCTTTTATGCACAAATCAAACACCTGTTTGCCAAAACCTTTACCACGAGCATCTGGATGAAAATACATTTTTTGTAGCTCGCAAGTATCTTGGTCTGCTCCCTTTAACTGTTTCACTCCACCACCACCTAATAGGCTTCCTTCATCCTCTACAACATAATAAACTGCTCTTTTGTCTTGAAAGCCCTCATACATGCTTTTTACATCCTCATCTTCAAGTGAAGAACCAGAAATTGGCAAGTCAAACTCCTTGAAACAATTTGTCATAATGGTTTGAATATACTTATTATCTTCTGGTTTTATTTCTCTAATAATCATGTTATAATTACCAATTATTTAATAGTATTTTTGTGAAGTGAAGATACACGAAAAATACATATCTCGTTGCATTAACATTGCTAAAAATGGAATAGGCTCAACAGCACCAAATCCTATGGTAGGTTGTGTCATTGTTTACAACCATAAAATTATAGGAGAAGGTTTTACAAGCCCTTATGGTGGTGCTCATGCCGAAGTGAATGCAATTAATTCAGTTAAAGATAAATCGTTATTAAAAAAAGCCACACTCTATGTAACGTTAGAGCCTTGTTCTCATTTTGGGAAAACGCCTCCATGTAGCAATTTGATTATAGAACATAGTATTAAAAATGTTGTGATTGGTTGTCTAGATGATAATAAAAAAGTTGCTGGACAAGGCATAGCTAAACTAAATGAAGCTGGTTGTAATGTTATAGTTGGTGTTTTAGAAGAAGCTTGTAAAGAGCACCATAAACGTTTTTTTACATTTCATAACAAACAACGTCCTTATATTATTTTAAAATGGGCTGAAACTGCTAATGGCTTAATTGCACCATTACATAAAAAAGAAAAACAACCTGTTTGGATTACAAACCAGTATTCTAGGCAATTAGTACATAAATGGCGTGCCGAAGAACAAGCCATTCTTGTTGGTGCTAATACTGTTTTAGAAGATAATCCGAGTTTAACAACTAGAGATTGGCAAGGAAAACATCCTATTAGAGTTGTTTTAGATAAACATGATAAACTCTCAAAAGAGTTTAAAGTTTTTGATAATAAATCTGATACAATAGTAATTAACAAAACTACAGCTGAAGACATTTGCAACTCACTATTTGAAGCCAATATAAATTCTGTTATTATAGAAGGTGGCGCTAAAACCTTGAAGTTGTTTATAGATTCTGGTTTTTGGGACGAAGCTAGAGTGTTTATTGGTGAGTCCTTTTTTAAGGAAGGTATTGCAGCTCCAAAAATCACAGGACAATTAATTAGCAAACAACAAATACTAAATGATATGCTAAAGATATATGCCAACAATTAAAACCATTATATTCGATTTTGGAGACGTGTTTGTCAACCTTGATAAACCAGCTACAGAAAGGGAATTGTTCAAATTGGGAGTTCCAAAACCCATAAGCCTTGACATGTACCATATAGCTTCAGACTATGAGAGAGGACTCATTTCTACCGAAGAGTTTATTAATCATTTTAATAAGAAATTCCCAAACATTGCTACTAAAGATTTCATTAAAGCATGGAACTCTGTTATATTGGATTTTCCAGAACATCGTCTTGAGTTTATTGAGAAATTATCTAAAGAAAGTAATTATCAACTCATTCTATTAAGCAACACCAACCATTTACATATAGAACAAGTTATTAAAAACATGAGTGTATCACGTTACGAACGCTTTAAAAAGTGTTTTGATACGTTTTATCTGTCTCAAGAAATTCATTTAAGTAAGCCAAATCCTTTAATATATGAGTTCGTTTTAAATGAAAATTTTTTGCAAGAAAATGAATGTTTATTTATTGATGATTTAAAGGAAAATACTGATGCTGCTTCAAAACTTGGCATCCACACTTGGAATTTAAATCCAGGACAAGAAGATGTTACCCATTTATTTACTATTAAAAAAGATTTATTTTGATATATCTTTTACTAAGTATTCTTGCTTCCACAGCAATTTTTGTGACTTTTAAACTCTTTGAGCGTTTTAAAATAAATACCTTACAAGCCATTGTAGTAAATTATTTTACGGCCTCAACTTTTGGTGTTTTAAGTTATGAAGCTAAAATAAATACCTTAGAAATTATTAACTCCAAGTGGTTTTATGGAGCCATTCTACTAGGTTTCCTTTTTATTTCTGTGTTTAACTTAATGGCACTTACAGCACAAAGAAATGGGCTTTCGGTTGCATCAGTAGCTGGAAAAATGAGTGTGATTATTCCTGTTGTTTTTGGTCTTTATGCTTATAATGAGAGTTTAGGTTTTCAAAAACTTTTTGGAATTGTTTTAGCACTTATTGCTGTTTACCTCACAGCTATAAAAGCAAAAACATCAATAAGCTGGCGACAAGGCTTACTGCTTCCTTTCTTATTGTTTTTAGGTTCTGGAGTTATTGATGCTTCGCTAAAGTATTTTGAAACAGCTTATGTGCCAAAAAATGGCGTTCCAGTTTTTTCAGCTACAATTTTTGGTTGCGCTGCAATTATTGGGTTACTCATATTAATATATAAGTCAATTAATCAAAACTTCAAATTTGAAGTAAAAAATGCAATAGGTGGCATTATATTGGGAGTAATTAATTATTACTCAATAATTTACTTGCTAAAAGCATTACAGTATAAAGGTTTAGAAAGTTCAACATTATTTACAGTAAACAATGTGGCTATTGTAATGGTTTCTACGCTTTTAGGTTTATTTTTATTTAGAGAATCAATTTCTAAAAAGAATTGGCTTGGCATAAGTTTAGCCATTGTATCCATTCTATTAGTAACTTTGGCTTAATTGTGGAAATAAGCGACACCTATAAAACCATTGCAAAACCTTCTCAGGAAGTTCTTTTTAAAGACAAGAACAGCAAGTTCTTTGGGTATGCATTTCCTGTTAAAGCTGAAGGGGATATTAAATCGAAACTTGAATTATTAAAAAAGGAGCATCATTCTGCAAGACATTGGTGTTATGCCTACCAAATAGGCAAAGAAAATATAACTTACCGAGCCAATGATGATGGCGAACCCAATAATAGTGCAGGAATGCCAATTTACGGGCAAATACAATCGTTTGGCTTAACAAACATTTTAATTGTAGTTGTACGCTATTTTGGTGGAGTAAAACTTGGTGTTGGAGGCCTAATAAACGCTTACAAAACTGCTGCACAATTAGCAATAGAAAATTCAAAAATTGTAACTAAAACCATCAATATAAATTACCTTATTAAGTTTGATTACAAAAACATGAACAAGGTCATGCGCATTATAAAAGAAAAACAGTTAAACATTGTGAATCAAAAATTAGAATTGGATTGCCAAATACATATTTTGGTTAGAAAAAAAGAAGCAAACTCAATTTTTGCAATTTTTGAACAACTATTTGAAGTTCAAATATGTGAGTTTAACGATTAATTTCGCAGTTTGTCTAAAATAAATTTTGGGCATCTTGTAGGGCGATTCGCTTTCATATTTACAAACGCTAAAATTGTATTGCCCAAAGTTAAAATTTCCCCTTCTTCATTTGTAATTTCATAATCAAATTCTATGGTCGCTGTCGGCTCTTTTTTTAATATCGTTTTTACACAAATTACATCATCATAACAAGCTGATTTTTTATATTTTAACGATAAGGAAATCACTGGAAGCATTATGCCATCAAGCTCTAGCTGCTTATAAGATACACCTAAGGCTCTAAGCCATTCAGTCCTTCCTATCTCTAAAAAGTTAGAATAATTACCGTGATAAACCACACCCATTTGATCGGTTTCGCCATATCTAATTCGTATCTTTGTCTCGTAACTATTCATAAAGTTTAATTGGAGGATTTAAAAATAATTTTGTACTTTCATGCCGATTTAAACATGAGAAAAAAAAACTGAAAATTCAATAGATATCTATTTTTTTTTTAAGAATTTTGTTCACATATTTGTCCTGTAAGAAAACAAACAAAGAAAGCCCCTATTCTTTAAATTTTTTTGCGAACCAACTAACAAACTATTAATTTTACAAGAAGGAATGAGTGTAACTGCGCAATCGGTATGGGATAATTGTCTTGAGTTTATAAAGGATAACATTCAGCCGCAAGCATATAAAACATGGTTTGAGCCAATTACTGCAGTAAAGCTAACCGATAATGCTTTGAGCATTCAGGTTCCTAGTAAGTTTTTCTATGAATGGTTAGAAGAACATTATGTAAAAATATTAAAAGTAGCCTTAACCAAAGAGCTTGGTGAAAGTGCCAAATTGGTTTATGTCATAAAAATGGAAAACACTTATGGCAACAAACAACCTTTTACCGAAAAAATTCCAAGTTCAAATAGAGGTGTTCTTAAATCGCAGGACGTTGATGTCCCTTTTAACAATAAAAGTCCCGAACTTAGAAACCCATTTGTAATTCCTGGAATAAGAAATGTTAAGATCGAATCTCAACTAAATCCTAATTATAGTTTTGAAAACTTCTTGGAAGGTGACTCAAATAGATTAGCTAGAAATGCAGGGTTAGCTGTAGCGAACAAACCAGGTGGCACATCATTCAACCCATTATTAATTTTTGGTGGTGTTGGTTTAGGCAAAACCCATTTAGCACATGCTATTGGTGTTGATATAAAAGACAAGTACCCTGAGAAAACAGTTTTATACATTTCAGCTGAAAAATTCACTCAACAGTATATAGACTCTGTAAAGAAAAATAACAGAAACGATTTTATTCATTTCTACCAATTAATAGATGTCCTGATTATTGACGACGTGCAATTTCTTTCGGGAAAAACGGGAACACAAGATGTGTTTTTTCATATTTTCAATCACTTGCATCAAAATGGAAAGCAAGTTATTTTAACAAGCGACAAGGCACCTGTTGATATGCAAGATATTGAGCAACGTTTGCTCTCTCGTTTTAAATGGGGACTTTCGGCCGAATTACAAAATCCAGATTTTGAAACCAGAGTTTCTATTCTTAAAAACAAACTCTATAGAGATGGTGTGGAAATGCCTGATGATATTATAGAGTATGTTGCAAAGAATATTAAAACCAATGTTAGAGAGCTGGAAGGTGCCATAATATCTTTAATTGCCCAGTCGTCCTTTAATAAAAAGGAGATAACATTGGGTCTTGCCAAAGATATCGTTGAGAAATTTGTTAAGAACACAAAACGCGAAGTTTCTATAGATTATATCCAGAAAGTAGTATCGGATTATTTTCAAATGGATGTTGATACACTTCAATCAAAAACTAGAAAGCGCCATATCGTGCAAGCAAGGCAATTGGCTATGTTCTTTGCCAAAAAATTCACTAAAGCCTCATTGGCAAGTATTGGATCGCAAATAGGAAAGCGTGATCATGCCACTGTACTTCATGCATGCAAGACGGTTGATAATTTATCTTCAACAGACAAACAGTTTAGGAAATACGTTGAAGATCTTTCAAAAAAATTGTCTCTATAAATATTAAAAAATGACTAGAATACTAATGGTTTGTTTGGGCAATATTTGTCGATCGCCATTAGCCGAAGGCATTTTAAAACATAAACTACCAAAACATAATTTTGTTGTTGACTCTGCTGGAACCAGTAATTATCATATTGGAGAACTTCCCGATGTAAGGTCTATTGAAGTTGCAAAAAAATACGGTATTGATATCACTTACCAAAGAGGACGGCAATTTAATGTATCCGATTTTGATGAGTTTGATATTATTTATGCCATGGACACTTCCAACTACGATAATATTATTGCTTTAGCTCGCGATTTAAATGACAAAAAAAAAGTGGAATTAATTCTAAATGAACTAGATAACGAGTTAATAAATGTTCCTGACCCATATTATGGTGGCACCTCGGGATTTGAAAATGTATTTCAACTATTAAATCTTGCATGTGATAGAATTTATCAAAAATTAGTTACAAAGTGACAATAATAACTTCTTGAATTAATGTATTTTAGAGCATAAATAAATCTAAATATGAACAAAAAATACGTATTTCTCTTAATAATTCTTGGCTTCGCCTCTCTCTCTATAAAATCACAAACTATCTCCCTTCAAGCTTTTGGACCAAATTTCCCTAATCCTACAAACATGAGTAATGCTGGTGATGATCGTTTATTTATAGTTGACCAAGAAGGCTATATTAGAATTTTAAAACCTAACGGCACAACCCCATCATACCCTTTTCTAGACATAGAAAGCAGGGTAAACAACCAAGAAGCTTCATGGGAAGCTGGTCTTTTAGGGCTTACTTTTCATCCAAATTATTCAAGCAATGGGTATTTTTATGTGTTCTATGTTAACCTCGCCAATACACATACAGTAGTTTCTAGGTTTACAGTAAGCAGTGGCAACCCAGATGTTGCTGACCCAAATAGTGAATTAATTATTTTAAACATCCCATTATATTTTGGAAATACCCATTTTGGCGGTGATTTGCATTTTGACGACAATGGTTATTTATATATTTCAACTGGAGATGATGGAACAACCGAAGGAGACACAGGCAATTTTTCGCAAAATTTAAATTCTTTGAAAGGGAAAATACTCCGCATAGATGTTGATAATCCAGCTTCTGGTAAAAATTATGGAACACCAAACAGTAACCCTTTTAAAAATGATGGAGACCCAAATACTTTAGAAGAAATTTGGTCAATTGGTTTAAGAAATCCAGCAAAATTCTCTTTCGATAGCCTTAATGGAGATTTTTGGGTTGCAGACGTAGGCCATACAGCATGGGAAGAAGTGAACAAAGATTTGGGCAACAATGGCAATATAAATTATGGGTGGCCATGCTATGAAGCCAATACCACATTTAATAATGACACTCCAGTTTCGTGCCCAAGTAATAGCTCTCTGGATTTTCCAATAAATACCTATGGTCATTTTGAACCTGATGGTATTTATAGATGTGCTATTATTGGTGGATATCGCTATAGAGGCAGTAACCAATCAAACCTAGTTGGGAAATACTTTTTTGCAGACTGGTGCAGTAACGAAATTTTTATATTAACAGAAAGTGGAGGGTCTTGGACTAGAGAACATTACCAACCCAGTATAGGCATTCAAAGATGGACATCGTTTGGTGAAGGAAACAATAAAGAGCTTTATGTTATTGGCAATTCTGGAGGTAGTGGGCAAGTATATAAAATTGTTCAAGAAACACTATCAACTGGAGCAGATGAGTTCGTTAAATTTAATATTATACCTAACCCATCTAACAATGGCTTGGTAAGCCTTGATTTTCCAAATACCGTTTTGCTTAAAGACATTAATATTTACAATTTACAAGGACAAAAAATAGCATCAAAACTTGAAACTAATACCTCAAAATCTTATAATTTGGATTTAGGCTACTTGTCATCTGGGATATATATAATTGAAACCATTTCAAACAAAGGCGAAAAATCATTAAATAAACTAATTATCAAGTAATTAATACATCCTATTTTACCATTTTATTCGTACATTTAAGTAAATAACGTACGTTATGAAAAGTAAACATGCAATTATAATGAGCATTAGTTTATTGGTTTGCACTTATGCTATTGCACAAACAATAGACATACAGAGTTTTGCTACTGGACTAGATATGCCTGTTAGTATTAAAAATGCTGGCGACGACAGGCTTTTTGTACTAGAGCAAAGAGGTATAATAAAAATCATTGATGACAATGGCACTGTAAATACGACCCCTTTTTTGGATATTGATAATCTTGTTCTTGATATTAATAATAATGGAGATGAAAGAGGGTTACTAGGTTTAGCATTTCACCCAAACTACAGTAACAATGGGTTTTTCTACATTAATTACATAAACAATAATGGAAATACAATAATATCTAGATTTGAGGTTAGTAGCACTAATCCAAATATTGCCAATCCGAATTCAGAATTAATTATTTTATCAATAATCCAACCATATAGCAATCATAATGGTGGCGACATGGCTTTTGGCCCTGATGGTTTTTTGTTTATTGCTTCTGGTGATGGTGGCGCAGGTGGAGACCCTGAAAATAGAGCTCAAGACCTTAGCTCCTTATTGGGAAAAATGATTAGGATTGATGTAAACAACACAAGCAACGGAAACAATTATGCAATCCCATTAGACAACCCATTTTATAACGATGGAGATGCAAACACACGAGATGAAATTTGGGCATATGGCTTAAGAAACCCATGGAAATTTTCTTTTGATTGGCAAACTGGAGATATTTGGATTACTGATGTTGGTGAAGCTGAATATGAAGAAATTAATATGGTTTCCTCCACTATAGCTGGATTAAACTATGGATGGCGTTGTTACGAAGGCAATAACGAGTTTAATACTACTGGATGCCCAGATATAAATACACTTACCTTCCCAATTGGTGAATATTCACATTCAAATAATGGAATTTTTAAATGCTCTATAACTGGTGGTTATCGATATAGGGGATCCCAATTTCCAAATTTTGACGGACTTTATTTTTTTGCTGATTATTGCAGTGATGAAATTGGAGTTTTATCAGAAAATGGCTCAAACTGGGACATGTCCTTTTCTAATGTATTTAGTGGAAATAACTGGGTGTCTTTTGGCGAAGATATAAATGGTGAATTATATATCGCTGGGATTAGTTCTGGCACAATTTACAAAATAGTTGATGCAGATATAAATGCCTCTCTTTGGTATGAAGATGCCGACAACGACACCTTTGGAAACCCTAATGTTAGTCAAACAGCCACAAATCAACCCAATGGTTATGTTAGTGACAACACAGATTGCGATGATACAAATGCGAACATAAACTCCAATGCTACCGAAATCCCTAACAATGGCATTGATGAAAACTGTGATGGTCTTGATACATTTACTTGGTATGAAGATGCTGATAGTGATACTTTTGGAAACCCAAACGTAAGCCAAACTGCTAGCACACAACCCAATGGATATGTTAGTGATAATACAGATT
Source organism: uncultured Flavobacteriaceae bacterium (assembly GCA_963975205.1). GTDB lineage: Bacteria > Bacteroidota > Bacteroidia > Flavobacteriales > Flavobacteriaceae > Pontimicrobium. The sequence goes on from CAXBFU010000026.1 coordinate 36,289, forward strand.
GTGATGATACAAATGCAAACATCAACCCAAATGCTACCGAAATCCCAGACAATGGTATTGATGAAAATTGTGATGGTTTTGATTTACTAACGTGGTATGAAGATGCTGATAGTGATACCTTTGGGAATCCTAATGTGAGCCAAACAGCAAATGCCCAACCTCATGATTATGTTAGTGACAATACGGATTGTGATGACACAGACCCAAACATTAACCCTAACGCCGTAGAAATCCCAGACAATGACATTGATGAAAACTGTGATGGCGTCTTTGAAGAAAATGAAATAGATTATAGCTACTTGATGTACCCAAATCCAGCAAGAGAAGAAGTGTTCTTTGTTTTTGACGAAAATCAAATTCCGCTTAACATATCCCTTTACGACCTGTTAGGGAAGCATATAAAAACCGAAAGTGATTTTTCCAACCATATTATTTCAATTTCGACTAGGAATTTAGCCAAGGGATTGTATCTTGTTTCTGTTTTTAAAGCAAATAATAAACTTTCGAATAAAAAGCTAATTATAGATTAATGAGTGAATATAAAGGAAAACTCTATCTAATTCCAACCAGGTTAGGCGATAATGAACCTTTGGAAGTATTACCAATTTCAGTTAAAAAAATAATTGAGCAAGTCGATGATTATATAGTCGAAAACGAAAAAACAGCAAGACGCTTTATTAAAAAAATAAGCTCTAGCAAACCTCAACAATCTCTAAATATTCATATTTTAAATAAATATACAGAAGAAAATGAGGTGCCTAATTTTCTTAACGCATGCATAAAAGGAAAACCCGTTGGTTTATTATCTGAAGCTGGTTGTCCTGGAATTGCAGACCCAGGAGCAAGTGTTGTAAACATTGCTCATCAAAAAGATATACAAGTAGTGCCATTGGTTGGTCCATCATCGATACTACTTGCATTAATGAGCTCTGGAATGAATGGGCAAAATTTTACTTTTAATGGCTATTTACCAATTGATAAAAATGAACGCAAAACCACTTTAAAAAAACTGGAACGCTTATCTTTTGAGCAAAATCAATCACAACTATTTATTGAAACACCCTATAGAAACAATAAAATGCTCGAAGATATATGTGCTTCGCTTAATAAAAACACAAGAGTATGCATAGCTTGCGATATTACATTGGCAACCGAATATATTAAAACAAAAACGGTAAGCGAGTGGAAACAATCAAATATCGATCTTCATAAAAGACCCGCAATATTTATAATACACAAAGACTAAAGTAAAGCCGCTTTAGCTTTCTTATTGGCTTCTATAAAAGATGTATCGTAACCAGAAAACTTTTTCATGTAGTTTCTAATGGTAGTTCCATAAGCATCCGCAAAACCAATCGCTCCATAACTACGTAAGTATTTTTTAACGCTTCCAGGGCCAGCTAAATGTGCTGCAGCTAAAATTCCAGATTCTGTTACTAAAACACCATCTATTCTTTTACCAACAAAACGCTTAATGTCCCTACGTAATACCCATTTATTTCGCATAGTATTAGCAATAAATGCTTTTTCCTGAAGCTCTGGATTGTTTAAAAAATCACTCGTATTATATATGCCAATAAGTTTTAAAGTGTTTTTACCAAATTGGTATTTACCCATATAACCTAAAGTGTTTACCGAGAAATAATTTCCTCTAGATTCTTTAAAAGCCAAGGCCTCTTTAAAACCAACAAAGCACTTACCTAACGCTGGTAAATGATAATTTATTTTTTTAGGAGACTTAAGTAAAGGTGCTTTACTTGGAGAAGTATATGCAAGATCCAAACCTTGTATTGAATATGCTTCTTTGTTTAAAGTATTTGTAGTATTAAAAGCAGTAAAAAAAGCTATAAACACCAAAACTGGAATAATCGAATATGCTACTAATCCCTTATACATAGTTTAAAATTTACGAGGTTAAAATAATTCATTTTATACTCAAAATTTCAGCGTGCAAAATTACACAAATTTCTAATATTTTCAAAATTAATCGTTTAAGTGTATTTCTTACTGGAGCAAAAGATGAAATACAACCTTTTTTTTGCTATTAAACTCGATTGTAGGGAATGGTATTTTTATTACATTTAATACAGAAAAAATAGTTTTTAAAACATGTGATTTTGTATTAATGTTCAACAAATTTACGTCAAAACTTAAATAAAACTGTCTATATCTATCTTGATTTGTAAACAAATTATCAACAGGTTGGTCTATACCAGTTAACATGCCGTTTGCCCCATATCCAAAAGCTATATTTAACCATTTTGGGAAATGAGCTTCTTTAAAAAAAGCATCCAAATTAGCACTTACCCAATAGGTTTGGCCATTGTAATCTTTAAACATTTGTTCTAAAAACGAATTTCCAAGTATTTCAGGACGCATAGCTGCATAAGCCGTTTGACGAAAAGAATATTTTAATTGCAATCGTTGTTCTTGCCAAAGTAGCTCTTGCCCAATATACAAAGCTGTTCCAAATGCATTTGCTCCAATATCTGACCAAGAAAAACCCCATTCTTGAGAAAAACCGTCAAAAATTTCAACAGCAGACAGAAACGTAAAACCTAAAGTGGCACCATAAATAAGTTGATCCTTTTGGCTTACACCGCTCCAATTTAAAACATCTGCACCTACTCTAGCAAGTTGGTATGATGAGAAAGCATGACCTGCCTTATCCATTTGCATCCATTGGTTAAAATCGTTAATAGTATGAAATTTAGAACGCTCATAATCTTTATACCACAATGAATTAAGACCGATTAATGCCGATGTCCCTAAAACAACTTCAGAGACAACCACAGCATTTCTTCTTTGAAAATGCAAGGAATCGCTTGGTTTAAGAAATGTGTTAAAGTGCTGTGCAAAGCCTGGGATGCAAATAAAAAAAAATGGAATTATAAATCTAATTTTAAAAACCAAAATCTAGCGTCTTATACCTTGCTGAGACAAGTAACGATGGTACTCTCTAGCATACTGATTATGCTGAGATATAGTCTTTGAAAATTTATGATATCCAGGGTTTTTAGCATCAACAACAAAGAAAAAATATGAATGTTCTTCATAGTTAAGAACCGCATCAATGGCTGAAATATCTGGCATTGCAATTAATCCAGGAGGTAACCCAATATTTTTATAAGTATTATATGGAGAATCTATTTCTTTATGCACATTTAAAACACGCTTTATTATCGTGTTTTGGTATTTTGGTAACTTATAAGCTGCAAATTTCAAGGTAGGATCCGCATCTAAAGGCCATTTATTTTTTAATCTATTAATATACACACCTGCAATTCTTGGTTGTTCAGCCTTTTGTTTGGATTCTTCATAAACTATAGATGCTAATGTCATTACTTCATCCTTATTCATTCCAATTGCTTGAGCTTTTTCAATTCTGTCTTTAGTCCAAAATCTATTATATTCTTTTAGCATCCTTTCTCTAAAACCTTCGGCGGACGTATTCCAAAATACTTCATAAGTATTAGGCAAATACATACCTAAAATCGTGGCTTCTAAAAATCCGTTTTGCTCAAAAAACAACTTATCTGTCATGGCTTTAACTAATGAAGCACTATCAGTATCAATTTGAAATGCAATTCGTCCTGCAAGTGCTTCAATTGAGTTTTGATTGTTAAATGAAAGTTTTATTGGAATGTTATTACTCCTAATAGAGTTAATAATATCGTTATTGGTCATTCCATTTGTAATTCTGTACTTTCCAGCTTTCACATTATTTACATATTTTTTTCGTTTAGCCAAAGCATCGAAAGTTTCAATATCATCCAATAAAGGCATCAATTGTTCCCTTACTTCATTATAAGTATCACTTTCTGAAATAAATACATAGGCTTCATCATTGCTAAAATTTGTATTAGGTGCAAGCATTGCATTATAGACAAAATAGGCAAAATAGGCAGCAAATGCTAAACCAATTAAGGCAATTGCCAGAAGGATTTTTTTAAAATACATTAGTTATTAATTAGTTGAAACAAATATTCGTTTTTATAAGCTCCATTTACAATATTCCAGTCTTGTTTAAGTCCAACTTTTTCAAAATTAAAGTGCTTAAAAAGTTTGATACTTGCTTCATTTTCTTCTGAGATATTACAATACAATTGATGAAGGCTTAAATGTTTAAAACAATAGTCAATTAATAGCTTTAGTGCCTCTTTACCATAACCTTTATGTCTATTGCTTGATTCCTTAATCAAAATACCAATACCAGCACGTTTGTTTTGGAAATCGAAATCAAAAATATCTATTAAACCAATCGTTTTTTTATTAAGCGTTGATATAACAAGACGCAATTGTTTAACTTCAAAAATGTCTTTGTGCGCATTTTCAAGATATTGCTTAATCAAAAACTTAGAATAAGGCGTTAAAGTATTGCTAATTTCCCAAATATCTTGATTGTTTTCAATATCGTAAATAAAATCTAAATCTTCAGGTTCAAGAGCTCTTAAATATATATGTTCGCCTTTTAAAGTTACCATTCTATATCTCCTTTATACACCAAAATCGCTGGTCCAATTAGCCAAACATCTTTAAAGTTTTTTCCATCAGGCCTAAAGGACACTTTTAAATTGCCTCCTTTAGTTTTTAACGTGATAAGGTTTTTGTTTGTTTTTCCTGTAACGTTCATTGCAATTCCAACTGCAGTTACTCCAGTTCCACAAGAAAATGTTTCTCCCTCCACGCCTCTTTCATAGGTCCTAACAGAAAAAATAGAATCGTTGATTTTCTCAACAAAATTTACATTAGCCCCTTCGTCATTATAAGGCTCACTATATCTTATCGAAGCACCTTCTTTTTTAATATCAATAGCATCAATATCATGTCTCATTTCTACATGATGTGGTGATCCTGTATCTAAAAAAACGTGCTCATTAAATATGTCAATTTTAGAAACATCTTGCATTTGCAGCTTCACAATATCGTCTTCAATTTCTGCATGGTGTAAACCATCAATTGCAAGAAAAGTCGCTTTATTGTCTATAATACCCATTTTCTTTGCAAAAGCAACCAAACAACGGCCTCCATTACCACACATGGTACTTTTATTTCCATCAGAGTTGTAATATACCATTTTAAAATCCACCTCATTATGATTCTCTAATAGAATAAGGCCATCTGCTCCTATCCCAAAGCGTCTATCACACAAATGTGCTACCAATTTGGTGTCCAATTTATTAAAAATGTCTTCACGATTATCGATAATCACAAAATCATTTCCTGTTCCTTGATATTTAAAAAATGTATGCTTCATTTATATTGACAAATATAGAAATATTAAACTGTTTTTTTTGCTGTTAAATCATCGTTAAAATTGATGTAAAAATTAGTTAAAATGAATTTTCAAATTCAATAATTTATTAATTTTATTCGTTATCAAATCGTAAAACAAATACAAAAAACAAACTAAGATCATGAAAAAGATTTTCACACTTATTTTAGTATCAGCTTTGGGTGGAGCGATTACTTTGGGAACCTACAAGATGTTTATAGAAAAAGAAGAAGGTATGGCACAACAGCAATCAAGTACATCTTCTTTTGCAGTTCCAGTAAATTATAAAACTGTAAACACCAATTTACCAGCAGGTGAAACTGTTGATTTTACTACAGCAGCCGAAAAAACTGTTCATTCAGTAGTGCACGTACGCAACACTACAAAGAGTTCAGGGGCAATGAATTTTGAAGATTTATTTTTTGGAAGACGCTCACAAAGATCACAAGGTGGTATGGGTTCGGGTGTTATTATTTCATCTGATGGGATGATTATTACCAACAATCATGTTATTGATGGCGCTGAAAATATAACCATTACTTTAAACAACAATAAATCGTATGAAGCAGAATTATTGGGTACAGATCCAAAAACAGATATTGCACTTTTAAAGATTGAAGCCGAAGAAGATTTACCATATACCACTTTTGGTAACAGTGACAACTCAAAAGTTGGAGAGTGGGTTTTAGCAGTTGGAAATCCTTTTAATTTGACCTCCACAGTTACAGCAGGAATCATTAGTGCAAAATCTCGCGATTTATCTGGTGGTGAAACACAATCGTTTATTCAAACTGATGCTGCTGTAAATCCAGGAAATTCTGGTGGAGCTCTGGTAAATACACATGGCGACTTAATTGGTATTAATACAGCAATTACTTCACAAACTGGCTCTTATGTTGGGTATTCGTTTGCTGTGCCAAGTAATATTGCTAAAAAAGTAGTTGAAGACATTATGGAGTTTGGCAATGTACAAAATGGTATTTTGGGAGTAAGAGGAGGTCAACTAAATAGTGCTAGTGCAAAAGAATTTGGTATTGACGATACCGAAGGGTTTTATGTAAGTACTGTCGATGATGATTCCGGCGCAAGAAAAGCTGGCATTAAATCGGGAGATATTATCAAGCAATTGGATAATGTAAAAATTTCAAAATTCTCAGATCTCAAAGGCTTCTTAAATACCAAAAGTCCAAATGATGTGGTAAATGTTACAATTATTAGGGATGGAGATAAAAAAACACTTCCTGTAACCCTTGCCAAATTAACATCTGTAGATGTATCGGTTATTGGCACATTAAAAGAAGTATCTAAAAGTGAGCTTAAAAAGTTAAAAATAGATTATGGTTTAAAAATCGCCAACCTCAACCAAGCCCATAGTGACGAATGGAAAGCAGACGGCGTTGACAAAGGCAGTGTCGTTACTGCAATTAATGGTGTTAAAGTAAATACTATTGATGATGCAAATTCTGCCCTAACCAAATATTCAGGTAAAATTTATAGGGTTGAAATTGTTAAAAATAATGGCGAAAAAGTAAACTATAGATTTAGATAATTTTTAAATTAACATTTAATAAAACCCTCATTCAAATAGTTGAATTTGAGGGTTTTATTTTTTTATAAAAATTACCTACGAAAACGTTTGAAATGTGTTATTTTTGCCGCAAATTCTGAGAAGAAAAATTTAACAACACACAAAACAATAATTACAATGAGTTTTAACGAAACTTATGAGAAGGAATTAGCATTTCAGGCAGATCGAAGAAGAGCTACTGTAGAATTTATTAAAATAATAAGCGATCTTTGGTACGACAAGTCCATCGAGTTAGTCCTTTTTAGAAACCAATTAATAGATAGAAACGTTAGTGAAATTCTCAACCTTCATGAATACGCTGGAGAATTCGTGCAAAAGCCCATTTCGGTTTTTGATTCGGTTGAAATAGCACAAGCCATTAAAACCCTTGATATTCCACCTGCAAAACTAGACATTGGCAAACTTACTTATGAATATCATTTGGAAGATGACAAATACAGTAACGCCATCGCTTTTGTTGCCGATAAATTAAAAGACGCTAACAACAACGGTTCTATTAAGCCAAAAGATGTCATTCTCTATGGTTTTGGACGCATTGGTCGTTTAGTGGCTCGTGAGTTAATGACCAAAACCGGAAAAGGAAATCAGTTACGTCTTAGAGCAATAGTAACAAGAGGAGAAATAAACAAAACTGTTTTAGAAAAAAGAGCCTCTTTATTGCGTAATGATTCTGTTCATGGTGATTTTTTAGGCACTGTAACCATAGACGTTGAAAATGAAGCATTATTAATAAATGGTACGACGGTTAATATTATTTCTGCTAATGCTCCCGAAGACATAGATTACACAAAATATGGTATTAACAATGCTTTGGTAATTGATAATACAGGTGCTTTTAGAGATAAAGAGGCACTGAACCGTCATTTAAAATCCAAAGGTGTTAATAAAGTTTTATTGACAGCTCCAGGAAAAGACGTGCCAAATATTGTACATGGCGTTAATCAATTTGAACATAATCCAAATAAGGTAGATATTTTCTCGGCAGCTTCATGTACTACCAATGCCATTACACCCATTTTAAAAGTAATAGAAGACTCATTTGGAGTTAAAAGTGGGCATCTTGAAACAATTCATGCCTATACCAACGATCAAAACTTAGTAGATAATTTCCATAAAAAATACAGACGAGGAAGAGCAGCAGCTCTTAATATGGTTATTACCGAAACAGGAGCTGGAAGTGCAGTTGCCAAAGCCCTACCTAGTTTGGAAGGGAAACTTACCTCTAACGCTATTAGAGTTCCTGTACCAAATGGTTCTTTAGCCATTTTAAACCTTGAACTGGAAAATGCAACATCTGTCGATGGTGTTAACTCTGTAATTAAAAAATATGCTTTAGAAGGCGATCTTGTTGAACAAATTAAATATGAATTAAGTGATGAGCTTGTATCTAGCGATATTGTTGGAAGCTCGGCACCTTCAATTTATGACAGTAAAGCCACTATTATTAGACCAGATGGTAAAAATGTGCTATTATACATTTGGTACGATAACGAATATGGTTACAGCCATCAAGTAATTAGGCTAGCAAAGTACATAGCAAAAGTTAGACGTTTTACATATTATTAATATAATAAAACATCTATTTTTTTGTTATAATCGTATATATTTAAGCCTCACAAATTTGTGAGGCTTAAAAATTTAATTTTATCTTTACAAATAACCACACAAATCAACCATAAAAATGAAAGCACTAAAGTCTATCTTTTTAATTCTACTTATTTCTTTTGCATCTACACTTCAAGCTCAAGAAACACAATCAATAAATGAAGGCTCAATAGATGAGCAGTTTGAATTTTTGCTTAGAAAATCCGGTAATTTTAAAGGTACAAATGGACAATCGTACGAAGCAGTAAAGCGCAGCATGTTACTTACCTTGCAAGCACATACTATTGACTCCTTGAACAGCATTCAAGGAAAATTAAACACAACAAGAAATACAGTAACTGCACAACAAAAGGAAATAGACGAGTTAAAAACCAACCTCGAAAAAACGCAAAACTCCTTAAATGCAACTAATGCCGAAAAAGACAGCATGTCTTTATTTGGTATGCAAATGAGCAAAACCAGCTATAATGTTTTAATGTGGTCGATTATTGCAGGACTATTAGTATTATTTATAACTTTTGTTTTCAAGTTTAAAAATAGTAATGCTATTACAAAATCTGCAAAAAGTGCCTTAGCCGATGTTGAAAATGAATTTGAAGAACATAGACGTTCTGCCTTAGAACGTGAGCAAAAAGTGAGACGTCAATTGCAAGACGAATTAAACAAACAGAAAGGATAAATCTTTTAAAAAAATAATTGACACACTGCGTATTTCGATGTGCTTAAAAACCTGTAAATTGGTTGCTGAGCAATGTAGAAGTATCGCCTACAGATTTTTTTTTTAACCATGACTATTGTAAGAGCCACATTAAAGCACCTTAATGATTTAGTACTTTTATTTGATGGTTATCGTAGGTTTTACAAACAAGAATCCAACCTAGAAAAAGCACATACCTTTTTAACCAATAGAATTAAAAATAATCAATCGGTTATTTATATTGCTTATTTAGATCACAAAGCAGTAGGGTTTACACAATTATATCCCCTATTCTCTTCGGTATCTATGCAACCAATGTATTTGTTAAATGATTTGTTTGTTGACTCAAATTGTAGAAACAAAGGTGTTGGACAGCAACTTATTCAAGCAGCTAAAAATTTATGTATCGAAAAGCATTACAAAGGCTTAGCCATACAAACTGCTTTTGATAATCCTGCACAACATTTGTACGAACGGATTGGTTTTAAAAAAGACCCAGATTTGCATTTTTTTTGGACTAATGATAGCTTAAAGATTTAAAAACTGCAAACTGCTACTGCCTACTGAATACTTTTTTTCGCATCTTTGCAGTATGCGCATAGACATTATAACCGTTTTACCAGAATTACTTAAAAGTCCGTTTGAAGCTTCTATTTTAAAACGTGCTATAAATGCTGGCTTAGTAGAAGTCCACTTTCATAATTTACGTGATTACACGACAGACAATTACAAATCCATAGACGATACACAATTTGGTGGAGGTGCAGGAATGGTCATGATGATAGAGCCTATAGATAAATGTATTTCAAAATTAAAAAATGAAAGAGATTATGACGAAATCATTTACATGACACCAGATGGCGAAACACTTAACCAAGGCATTGCCAATCAAATCTCATTAAAAGAAAATATTATTATATTATGTGGCCATTATAAAGGCGTGGACCAACGTGTAAGAGATATGTTTGTTACCAAAGAAATTTCTATTGGAGATTATGTATTATCTGGTGGTGAGTTAGGAGCTGCTGTGCTGTGCGATGCTGTTATACGGTTAATTCCAGGTGTGCTTGGTAATGAAACATCTGCATTAACTGATAGCTTTCAGGATAATTTATTAGCGCCGCCAATTTATACCAAGCCAAGAGAGTATAAAGGCATGAAAGTTCCAGAAGTACTATTTAGCGGTAACTTTCCCGAAATTGAAAAATGGCGAGAAGAACAAGCCTACCAACGCACTAAAGACAGAAGACCAGATTTACTCGAAGAATAATCCAAAAAAAAATCTCAAACCTCATAGTACAAATGCCAAAACTGCCAGTGAACACTATGTAATGCCTAATGAACACTGCTAACTGAGTACTGCCTACAGAGTAGTGAATTCTTTTTTTAATAATTAATTGTGCATTCTCAATTATTAATTATCTTTGCACCCAATTTCGGGTTAACCTCTGGCGATAATCGTGAACGTTGTTTCGAATGAACCATTAAAAAAGATTAACATGGAATCTTTAGTGAAATTTGTACAAGACGAATTTGTAACAAGAAAAGACTTACCAGAATTTGGAGCTGGTGACACAATTACAGTATATTACGAAATTAAAGAAGGTAACAAAACACGTACCCAGTTTTTTAGAGGTGTAGTATTACAGCGAAGAGGAACTGGAAGTTCTGAAACCTTTACCATTAGAAAAATGTCTGGTTCTATTGGTGTGGAGCGTATCTTCCCAATTAACTTGCCAGCATTACAAAAAATTGAAGTAAACAAAAGAGGTAAGGTTCGTAGAGCAAGAATATTCTACTTTAGAGGTCTTACTGGTAAAAAAGCAAGAATTAAAGAAAAAAGAAACTAGTAGTTATCTTTACTTAAAGTTTATAAAAGCCCTGATTTTAGTTAGGGCTTTTTCATTATTAACAATTGTTAATAACTTAAGTTCATAAATGGTTGATATCTAAATCTTTGAAAAGTTTGCATTTTAATAATCTTATATTATATTAGCTGAAGAATTAAAGGAAAGAAGTCATGAAAATTGATTTTGTGTTGTTTTAGGACAGCGTCTTTTAATTTTGGTAAAGTAACGTTCTTTATTATAATTGTTTTTTGAGGTTTTGAAACAGCATGTGTATGCATGTGTCGTTGATAAATCATGATATTTTAAAAAGTACTGCATGTTATGCAGGCAGCAACTGGTAAAATTGAAAGTTTCTGGAAATAGCAGGATCGAAAGTGATATCTAAAAAAGGAAGCAATACTTTAAAGGTTATATACCATGCAAATGAGATATAATTGATATAGTATCAAGGAAAACAATTAACAGGAAGCATTTAGTAACAGGTCAATACATTTTGAAAGTTACATTTAGAATGTTTCTTTGAAATAGTGACACTTGAATTGAAAAGGTTAGCAAACGAAAGGATGTTTAACTGTAGTTAACAGCAATGTTAAAGTAGGTCATGTGAAACTGTTTTAAGAAAGCCATGTCAACATAGATTAATTTCTAAGTGATATGGCTTTTGTTATTTTAAGACTCATTCTAACCATTATATAATTTTTATCAGTCTGTTTTTATGAAATTCATAAAAAAAGATCACTTTTTTTATGATGTTTCTAAATAATATAATAAGAACCACTTCCCTGTATATCTCAGAGTTATTACGCACCAAATTTTGTATATTCGCAAGACGAAAAAATCAATACTTTTTAATTGGCTTTTTCAATCCTCATTAACTAAAAAAATCGAACTCTATGTCGAAAATTATTTATACTAAAACTGACGAAGCTCCAGCATTAGCAACCTATTCTCTGCTTCCAATTGTTAAAGCGTTTACTAAATCGTCAGGGATTACTATAGAAACAAAAGATATTTCGCTTGCTGGAAGAATTCTAGCAAATTTTCCAGATTTTCTTAACGAAAATCAAAAGCAAAATAATGATTTGGCCGAATTAGGTGACTTGGTAAAAACACCTGAAGCTAACATCATCAAATTACCAAATATCAGTGCATCAATTCCGCAATTAAAAGCTGCCATAAAAGAATTGCAAGCTAAAGGTTTTGCCTTACCAGATTATCCTGATGAACCTGAAAATGATGAAGAAAAAGCAATCAAAACACGTTACGACAAAATTAAAGGAAGCGCTGTAAATCCAGTACTTAGAGAAGGAAATTCAGATAGACGTGCGCCAAAAGCCGTAAAAAATTACGCAAAGAAAAATCCGCATTCTATGGGAAAATGGAGCTCGAGTTCTAAATCACACGTTGCTACAATGACTGAAGGTGATTTTCGCCACAATGAGAAATCCATAACCCTTTCAGAAGCAACAACGGTTAATATTGAACATATTGATGCTAATAGAAAAACTACGGTTTTAAAAGAAGGTTTATCACTTCAAAAAGGTGAAATTATTGATGCATCAGTCATGCAAAAAAATGCTTTGCTACGCTTTTTAGAAACCCAAGTACAAGATGCTAAAGATAAAGGAGTATTGTTTTCATTACACATGAAAGCTACGATGATGAAAGTATCTGACCCAATTATTTTTGGTCATGCTGTTCGTATATTCTTTAAAGACATCTTTGAAAAACATGCCGAAACTTTTGATAAAATAGGTGTTGATGTTAATAATGGGTTTGGGAATTTATTATCAAACCTAGCTGAAGTTTCAGAAGACAAACGCAATGAAATTCTTGCAGATATTGATGCTTGTTATAAAGACAATCCAGATTTGGCAATGGTAAATTCCGACAAAGGGATTACCAATTTACATGTACCAAGCGATGTAATTATTGATGCCTCGATGCCAGCAATGATTAGAAATTCTGGACAAATGTGGAATACCAATGGAAAATCACAAGATACTAAAGCAGTGATTCCTGATAGTAGTTATGCTGGAATTTACACTGCAACCATCGATTTTTGTAGAGAGCATGGTGCTTTTGACCCAACGACAATGGGAACAGTTCCTAATGTTGGACTTATGGCACAAAAAGCAGAAGAATATGGATCACACGATAAAACCTTTGAAATAACAGCTAACGGAACTGTTAGAGTTGTTGACACAAATGGTAATACTTTGATTGAACACACAGTTGAAGAAGGTGATATTTGGCGTATGTGTCAAGTAAAAGATGCTCCAATTCAAGATTGGATTAAGCTAGCAGTATCTAGAGCAAGAGCTACACAAACTCCTGCTGTTTTTTGGCTGGATGAAGATAGAGAACATGATGCTGAAATAATAAAAAAGGTAAATATGTATTTACCAAACCATGACACTAGTGGCTTAGATATTCAAATTTTATCTCCAATTAAGGCAACAAAATTCACGCTAAATAGAGTGAAAAATGGTAAAGATACGATTTCAGTTTCTGGAAATGTATTACGTGATTACTTAACAGATTTATTTCCAATCCTTGAGTTAGGAACAAGTGCAAAAATGCTGTCCATAGTACCTTTAATGAATGGTGGAGGCCTGTTTGAAACTGGGGCTGGAGGCTCTGCACCAAAACACGTACAACAATTTGTTAAAGAAAATCATTTGCGATGGGATTCGTTAGGTGAATTTTTAGCATTAGCTGTATCACTTGAGCACTTATCTGAAACAGCTAATAACCCTAAAGCAAAAATATTAGGTGATGCCTTAGATAATGCAACTGAAAAATTATTAGAAAACAAGAAAGGACCTTCAAGAAAAGTTAACGAATTAGATAACAGAGGAAGTCACTTTTATCTAGCCATGTATTGGGCTCAAGAATTAGCAGCTCAAAACGATGATTTGGAATTAAAAAATCAGTTTAGCAAGATAGCAGAAGAATTAACAACTAATGAAACTACTATTGTTGACGAGTTAAATAACGTTCAAGGAACTGCTATGAATATTGATGGTTATTATGAGCCAAATGAAAATTTAGTATCACAAGCTATGAGACCAAGTAGTACTTTTAATACAATTATCAAAGCTCTATAAGAACTATTTAAAATAAAATAATTATATTTGTTTAATATTTTGTTTTAATTGTTAAACAATTTAAAAGCTCTTTAAGTTTAAAGGGCTTTTACATTACTATCAAAATTGCAAATGAAGTTATTTTATAGAAACATTGTATTCATATCTCTAAGCTTACTTTCTTCGATTGTAATATCTCAAGAAAAATACACATTAAGTGGTATTATTTTGGACCAAAGCAGTAACGAAACACTTATTGGTGCAAACATTATTGTTTCTTCATTGCAAACTGGTACTTCTAGTAATGAATATGGTTTTTATTCAATCACTTTAGAAAAAGGTGTTTATGAATTTCAAGTTAGTTATTTAGGTTTTAAGAGTATTGTACAAACTATAAGCCTTTATAAAGATCAAACATTAAATTTTAAATTAACCGAAGACAGTGAAAGCCTTGATGAAATAGTGATTGTGGAAGATGTTGAAAAACTCAATATTAGAAAGCCACAAATGAGTTTAAATTCATTGTCTATAAATACCATTAAACAGATTCCAGTCGTATTGGGTGAAGTAGATTTAATAAAGTCCATAACCTTACTTCCAGGTGTTACAACTGCAGGTGAAGGAGCTTCTGGATTCAATGTTCGTGGTGGTGCAGTAGATCAAAATCTAATTCTGTTAGATGAAGCTACAATTTTTAATTCGTCACACCTATTTGGTTTGTTTTCGGTATTTAATCCTGATGCTATAAAAGACATAAAACTCTATAAAGGTGGTATTCCAGCTAAATATGGAGGAAGGGTTTCCTCTGTACTCGATATTTATCAAAAAGAAGGAAATAGCAATACTTTTAAAATGAATGGTGGCATTGGTTTAGTATCTAGCAGATTGCTAGCCGAAGGCCCTATAAAAAAAGAAAAAGGTTCATTTTTATTTGGAGGCCGAAGCAGTTATGCACATTTATTTTTACCTCTATTCAATATTGATAACATTGCCTATTTCTACGATTTAAACACAAAATTAAGCTATAAATTAAACAACAGAGACAATATCTACCTTTCAGGATATTTTGGTAGAGATGTCTTTAATATTTCTGATAGTTTTGAAAATTCGTATGGAAATACAGTCATAAACTTTAGATGGAACCACTTGTTTTCAGATAAGTTATTTTCCAACTTATCACTTATATTTTCAGATTATGACTACGATTTAAAACTTAATTTTGTTGAGTTTGACTGGACATCAGGCATTAGAAACTTCAACATAAAATACGATTTAAAACATTATATCTCCAATAATTTTAAGCTTCAATACGGTTTAAACAGTATATACTATAAGTTTAATCCTGGCAATATCAAACCAACTACAGAAACCTCAGGAATCAATCCGTTTAAACTCATTGATAAATATGCTTTTGAAAATGCCCTTTATTTAGATGCTGAACACCAAGTAACCAATAAAATTGCACTTAGTTATGGATTACGTTTTAGCTCGTTTTTAAGATTAGGCCAAGACGAACTAAATGTTTATGACAACAATAACCCTTTAATTTTCAATCCAGAACTTAAAATTTATGAAAAAGCCAACCCAATTGATACAGAGAACTTTAAGCGAAGCGACATTATTAAATCGTTTTCAAACCTAGAACCTCGTTTAGCATTGGCATACCAGTTAAACGAACAGAGTTCTTTTAAAGCAAGCTATAATAAAATGAGCCAATATTTACATTTGCTCTCAAATACTAGCTCACCTACACCATTAGATGTTTGGACACCAAGTGGAAAATATGTGAAACCCCAAATATTACATCAATTTGCATTAGGATATTTTAAAACAATAAACAACAACAGGTACAGTTTAGAGGTAGAAACATTTTACAAAACCATAAAAAACAGAATCGATTATATTGATGGTGCCGATTTAATTGCCAATAATGCCATAGAACAAGTCATCTTAAATGGAAAAGCTAGAGCTTATGGTCTTGAAGTCTTATTTAAAAAAAATGAAGGTGATTTACAAGGTTGGATAGCTTACACATTATCAAAATCTGAACAACAAACAAAGGGTAGAACTGCACAAGAAATAGGTATTAATAATGGTTTATGGTACAATACACCTTATGATAAAACTCACGATATATCAATAACTGCTTCCTACAAATTATCTAACAAATGGAGTTTTAATTCTAATTTTTTGTTTCAAACAGGTTTACCAGCCACATTCCCAAATGGACAATATGAGTATAATGGCATTTCTATCCCAATTTATGAGGCGAGAAATTCCAGCAGGATTCCAACATATCACAGATTGGATGTATCTGCAAAATATTCGCCTAAAAGCAACTCAAACAAAAAATGGAAAACCGAGTGGGTGTTTGGAGTTTACAATGCCTATAACCGTAAAAATGCATCATCCATAAGCTTTCGAGAAAATAGAATGACTGGAGTAAATGAAGCCCTAAAGTTGTCTATTTTTGGTATTATTCCATCAATATCATATAATTTTAAATTTTAAATCATGAAGAAATTTATCACAATACTACTGTGCATTTTAGTTGTTTCATGTGAAGATGTAATTGATTTAGATTTAAATACATCTAATCCAAAACTAATAATTGAAGCCTCCATTAATTGGATCAAAGGTACAAGTGGAAATGAGCAGGAAATAAAATTATCTTTATCTGCTCCTTACTATAATTTAGAAACACCTCCTGCAAACAATGCGTCTATTTCAATCTTTGATTCAAATAATACCGAATACATCTTTACTGAAGATGGTACTACTGGTATCTATAAAAACAATTCGTTTATACCAGTATTTAATGCTGAATATTCTCTTAAGATAAACTATCAAGGTGAAACCTATTCTGCCACTGAAACATTAAAATCTGTTGCTTCAATCGATTATGTAGAACAAAAAAATGATGGAGGATTTTCTGGTGAAGAAACCGAATTAAAAGCTTATTATACCGATCCAGCAAATATTGAAAACTACTACTTCTTTGAATTTAAAAATGATTTCACTGCAATTCCAACTCTCGAAGTATATGAAGATGAATTCACCGACGGCAACCAGATATTTGGGTTCTATACTGAAGAAGATTTAACAACTGGACAAGAAGTGAGAATAAGAAATCATGGCATTTCAAAGGCATTTTATGAATATATGAATATTCTTTTGCACCAAAACAGTGAAGAAGGTGGTGGTCCATTTGAAACTATACCTGCAACCGTTAGAGGCAATTGTATAAATGAAACCAATCCAGATAATTTCCCTTTTGGGTACTTTCGTTTATCTGAAGTTGATGAAATAACATACATTGTTGAGTAACTCAAACCAAATTGTTTATTTTTGATGAATGGATTTTAGAAAAACAACCGAACAAAATTCTAATTACAGTCATCTGGAAAAGATGAGTATTTCCCAATTGCTCATTAATATTAATAACGAAGACAAAACCGTTCCACTTGCTGTAGAAAATGCTTTGCCACAAATTAAAAGCTTAATTGAGCAAGTAATACTAAAATTGAAATCTGGAGGGCGCTTATTTTATATTGGAGCTGGCACTAGTGGCAGATTGGGTATCTTAGATGCAAGTGAATGCCCACCCACTTTCGGTGTACCTCATGAGTTAGTTGTTGGTCTTATCGCTGGAGGAGATTCAGCCATTAGAAAAGCGGTCGAATTTGCTGAAGACTCAACAACTCAAGGATGGAAAGATTTACAAAAACATCATATTTCTAGTCATGATATCGTGGTTGGAATTGCAGCTTCTGGGACAACGCCTTACGTAATTTCAGCTTTAGAAAAGTGTAATAAAAACAATATTATTACTGGTTGTATTACTTGTAACCATAAAAGTCCTTTATCTTTAACAGTTCAATTTCCAATCGAAGTTATTGTTGGCCCTGAATTTGTAACTGGAAGTTCGAGGATGAAAGCAGGAACAGCACAAAAACTAGTGCTAAATATGATTACCACAACAACCATGATTCAACTTGGTAAAGTAAAAGGCAATAAGATGGTCGATATGCAATTAAGCAATAACAAACTAGTTGATAGAGGCATAAAAATGGTGATGGATGAATTAGATATTTCGCCAGAAGAAGCTTCGAATCTATTAAACAAACATCAAAGCGTTAGAAAATCAGTAAAAGCCTATAAAAATGGAAACCACAAGAACCAATAAGTCTGTTTTAGTAAGAGGATTAAAAATAATGGCAATTTCGCTAGTTATGATGTTTGCTGGTCCAACACTGTTTTATATAGCAACTACAAATAAAGAAAAGCCACTTTATATTCCTTTATTAATTGTTAGTCTTCTTATATGTGCTGGAGCAGTATTCTATGCTTTCAAAGGATTACAAACTATTATGAATAGCATGTTTAATAATAAGCCTAATTCTAATTAGCTTCAAATTTAGGAGTTGTTGGGTTATACCCAAAATTTTTATCCATGATAGGAATTTCTAGTCTATCTAAAATATAACCAATAATAGCATAATGATGAATGGCATGACTATTTGCTTGTGCTAATACTGCACCTAATGAATACTTAATTTCTGTTTTGCCTAAACCTAAATCATCACTTACAACATAACTTTGAGTAAAACTATTATTTTCAAGTTTCTCAATTAAACTAATAATGCGTCCAACATGATAAAGTGTATAATCACAATCAATATGCATACGCTCATCCCTTTTTCTGTTAGCAAGGTCAATAAATTTGCTCTCTATTCCTTCTATTATGCAGTCATAAAAATCCAAAATATGCCTTATGTGAGAACCTATACATGAATAATAAGGAGAAACCGAATGATTACTTAAATCCTCATTTGAAAGAGTAGATAAAAGATTTATGGATTTTTTTAACGTATTAATGGAAGATTGAATGATAATATTCATAAATCTAAAATAAGTAATTAGGTTGAATAAAAAAATTATTGATGTATTAGTCTAATAATTC
>CAXBFU010000027.1:0-46337 GCA_963975205.1 uncultured Flavobacteriaceae bacterium
GGGTTGACCAGTTATCGATACCCTGAAAATCACCATTAAAACGTGTGCCTACATTAGTTTTCATTTCATGTACAGTCACCTTGTAGTTGTTTTTTGCAAGGGTGATTGCCGCCACCAAACCCGCAGGACCTGCGCCTATGATATTTACGGATTTAGAATTCATTTACAGTAACATTTTTTGCTTCCACAATTATATTGGTTGAATGCGGAAATTCATTAACAGTCTTCCATATAATATTAGGTTGCTTTAAAAAAAGTTGATGATCGCCATTGTCAACCTTTATAAATTCAGAATTCAAAAAAGCTTTTGAAAGTTTTTTGGCATTTTCAAATGGTGCAGAAGTATCTTTATCACCATGTATAAATACCACTTTTTTGTTTTTAATAGCTTTGGCGTAAGCGTATAAATCTGGTTTTATCACAATTTCGTTTAACGAGTTGGCATAGCTTTGCCAGGTGTGTTTTTTGGCATCTTCAAAAACAGCTTCCGTAAGATTTTCAGGTTTAAAAGATTGGGTCATAAAAATAGGATGGAGCATACAAATTAGCGTACCATATTTTCCTGATGCTAAACGATCAAATACAGCATGACCTGACATGATTTCCCTAAATTCATTTTTGTCTTTATAAACAGGAATTCCAGTTATTACTGCTCCATCAAACCATGTGTTGTGTTTGGCAAGCATAGCTAAAGTTATAATCGCTCCCATAGAGTGACCCACTATTATTGTTTGACCGTCGTTGAAATTCTCTTTTTTGATTATTTTTTCTAAAGCTTCCAGTTGCACATTAAGACTGTAATCGCTATTAGGTTTTGGTGAGTCGCCAAAGCCTAATAAATCCACTAATAGCAATTGGTGCGTTTTGCTAACAGCATCTAATTCGTTTTTCCAATAGTTTTTTGAACCTGTTAAGCCATGAATGAAAACCACTTTTTTATCTCCAGAGCCCATTATCTCATAATTTAAAGACATGCTTTCAGGATTGTATTTTGGTGCATTAATTACCTTGAAATATTCAATTCCTGCAATAATAGCAATGGGAAGGATGACAACTAAAACAATAATCAATGCAATCATTTTGATAAATTTTAGAATAATATGTTTGTTTTGTTTTGTGATATTCATTTACATAAACGGTTCAATTTTACTATGCAATGCCAATCTTCTTTTCAAGATATACACTCTGCACAGTATGTAATAGATTAACACCATCTTTAAAAGGTCGTTGAAAGGCTTTACGTCCCATTATCAACCCAGAGCCTCCAGCTCTTTTATTAATGACGGCAGTTGTTACAGCTTCAGACAAATCTGATTTGCCTTTGGAACCTCCTCCTGAATTAATCAGTCCTATTTTACCCATAAAGCAATTGGCTACTTGTAATCTGCAAAGGTCTATGGGATGTTCTGTAGTCAACGTTTCATACATTTCATCATCATACTTTCCGAAGCCAATATTTTTAAATCCAAAATTGTTCGTTGGTAACTTTTGTTTGATAATATCTGCTTGAATCGTTACACCAAGATGATTGGCTTGTCCAGTGACATCGGCTGAAGCATGATAATCTTCATCGTTTTGTTTAAAGGATTCATTACGTAGATAACACCATAAAATGGTTGCCATTCCTAAATTATGGGCTTCTTCAAAAGCTTCGGCAATTTCATTTAGCTGTCGGTTGCTTTCTTTGGAGCCAAAATAAATGGTGGCACCAACGGCAACCGCTCCCATATCCCAGGCATTTTTTACTTTTCCAAAGAGTGTTTGGTCGTATTTATTGGGATATGTAAGCAGTTCGTTATGGTTAATTTTTACTATAAATGGAATTTTGTGTGCATATTTTCGGGCGTTCAATCCTAAAACGCCAAAGGTTGAAGCCACGCCATTGCAGCCAGCTTCCATAGCCAGTTTTATAATATTTTCGGGATTAAAATAATCTGGGTTTTTATAGAATGAAAATGCTGCGCTATGTTCAATTCCTTGGTCCACAGGAAGGATGCTTAAATAGCCTGTATCTGCAAGATTACCATGGTTGTATAGTTGTGCAAGGCTTCTAATTACCTGTGGATTTCTGTTACTACTAGAAAAGACATTATCAATGCTTTTTTTACTTGGTGTTTGCAACTCATCTTTTGTGATTTTTTCACAAACGTGATCCAAATAGAAGGAGGCTTTTTCTCCTAATAGTTCTGAGATATTTATGTTTGTTTTCATTTTAATGAGAATTAATGAATTCCTAAACTTTCATTGGTTTTAGCAATGGATTTCGCTCCATCTGTTTCAATTCCGGTAAGCGCACGAATCGCATCAATAGTTTCAGGGATAACTATGGCTTGGTTATCGACCACGTATGCATAAAAAAGTTCATCTCCCTGTACTTTAAGCATATCCTCCCAAAGGGCAACTTCGTACATATCACCCCACGGCCTTCCCATATCCAAGAACATTTCTTTAATAGTATTGTTTGAAACCAGCCCTTGGTCATATTGAATAAGTTTAATACGGCTAGACGTTTTAAGGGCGTTAAGCACTTCATCTTTTGTGGCTTGTCTTTTCAATTTCACATTCCAATAGTGCATATGGCTCAATGTTTCAGGTACTTTTACTGCGGAAGTGATAACATCTAAATCAGAATCAACAGTTTGGGCATCGGGTCCTTGATGGCTTGGGATATCTTTTTCGGGAACCATGGTGTTCATAATACCGCCTAAATGGCTTTCCCAAGGGTCAGTCGCTCTACGCAATAAAGTCCCTCTTGCATAGTCCAGTAAATCGGCTCTTTTTAAAGCAGTCAAGGTTCTTAAGATAGACGTGGTATTGCAAGAAACAACTCTTGTTGCATCTATGTTTATGGCAGATTGATAATTATTTTCGGCACTAAAGGAATGCCCTGTGGTTTCGTGCTTTTCGCCTCCTTGAACAATAAATTTGATACCTTTTGCTTTATAGATTTCTACATTTTTAGCGGCTATGCTTTTTGGCGTACAGTCCACTACCAAATCAACTTTTTTCAATAGTTCCTGCATACTTCCTTTTACTGAAATTCCTTCGGACTTCATTTTATCTTCTGCTTCTTCCGTGGCTGCGTAGATATCGTACTCTTTTCTAACGGCATTTTGTATGCGCCAATCGCTTATGATATCGCAAACACCTGTTAGTTCCATATCATCCTGTAATGCAATTGCATCAGCAACCCTTTTACCAATGACACCATACCCTATTACTGCTATATTTTTCATTTGATATTATTTTTTCTTAAATTTTTTCAGAATTTATATTTGTTGTTTGTTCGAGCCTTGCTTTAGGCTTAAAATTTCTAATAATCACACGGTTGCTCTTCTCATAAGTAAAATAACTTATTGCCCAATTAAAACCAACTATTAATCTATTTCTAAAACCGCTTATGGACATAAGGTGTACGATAGACCAAAGTAACCAAGCCAAATAGCCACCAAATTTAAACTTGCCCAAATCGGCTACTGCTCTACGTTTACCTACAGTTGCCATGGAGCCTTTATCATTATATTGGAAAGATTTTTTTAAGGGCTTTTTGTCAATAGTATCCAATAATGCTTTAGCTAGAAAGGTTCCTTGTTGTATGGCCACTTGTGCCACTTGTGGATGTCCCTTTGGTGTGTTTTCGCTTATTAGGGAAGCAATATCCCCAATAGCAAAAATGTTATCATAACCTTCTACTTTCAAAAAAGGATCGGTCTTAATGCGGTTGCCACGTACTACATGCTTTTCATCGATGCCTTTTGGGTATTGCCCCTTTACGCCAGCTGTCCAGATGAGGTTTTTTGCTAAAATTTTCTTTCCACTTTTTGTGCTAACCTGTGAGCCATCATAGTCACTTACCGACTCACTTAATAGCACTTTTACATTCAAGTCTTTCAAATACTTTAAAGTTTTTGATGATGCTTTGTCTGACATTGTGCCTAACAACTCGTGATTAGCTTCTATTAAGTAAATGTTCATTAGGGAAGATGGGTATTCTGGATAATCCTTCGGTAGGATGTATTTACAAAATTCGGCTAAGGCACCTGCCATTTCCACGCCAGCAGGACCACCTCCAACGATGACGAAATTTGTTAGGGCATCGCGTTCATCATCATTACAGGTAATGGCTGCTTGCTCTAAATTTTGCAACATCATATGGCGAATGTTCAGGGAATCACGAATGTCTTTCATTCCCAGGCTGTTCTCGGCTACGGAATCCATTCCAAAAAAATTGGTGGTTGTTCCAGTTGCCAACACTAAATAGTCGTAAGTAAGTATGCCTTTGTTTGTTACAACCGTATTTAATGACGACTGAATTTCTTCGACTTCGGCCAAACGAAACACGACGTTTTTATATCCTTTAAATTGTTTTCTAAATGGAAATACAATGCTGTCAGGTTCCAACGCACTGGTGGCGACTTGGTACAGCAAAGGTTGAAATTGATGAAAATTATTTTTATCGATCAATATTACCAGAACTGGTTTGTTTTTTAACTCTTGAGCCAAAGCCAAACCTGCAAATCCACCACCAATAATAACTACGCGAGGTAAATCTGAATCTGGAAGACATACATTTTCGGTGACTTTGCAAGAAACTGTATTGTTATTGGTGTTGTGCATGTGATCTAATTTCACACTGGTTTTAGGATTCATAGTTTTTTATATAATTAGTTTTAACAACAGGTTATTTCTCATCTTTGTCTCGTGCAATTAACACCGAACAGTTGGCATGTGAGGCTATATATTGTGAAACAGAACCAAGTAAGAAACGCGACAATGCGCCTTGACCTTGAGAACCTACCACTATTAAATCGGCATTAAATGTTTTAGCTTTTTCTAAAATTTCCTTTTTTGGATTACCACTAATAACACTAGTGGTTATGTTAAGTGTATTATTTTTACTTTTTAAGGTTTTAGCTGCATTGGAAACAGTGGTGTTTCCTAATTTTTCTGCATTGGCTATTAATTCCTGATAAAAGTTGCCAATTGATCCTTCTAATGTTAGAAGCCCTGAGGTCATCATAACAGGATATTCATAAACATTTATAACACAGATTTCTGTATTGTTAGGTAAAGGCATTTTTGTTAATGCTTTAATGGCTATTTTGCTAAAATCTGAACCGTCTATCGCCAATACTACCTTCATGATTTTTGTTTTAATTTATTAGGGTTTACTTTGTTTTACTCTGGTCTATAAATGCTTGAGCATCTTTATTTGTTTCGAAATAGAAGACACCTCCAGTGCTTTTATCGTGAACTATAATTGCGGAAGCTTTATCTACTTTTTTGTCTATTAGAGGATTGCTTCCAAAACGGACATCATCTATATTTTCTTGTAGCTTTTCGACACAGCCTTCACAGCAACCATAGTAATTAAGTCCGTTTACTTCTACAAGAATTTGATCAATACCCATAAACATATCGTTCACCATACATACTTTTACGTTTGGAACGATTTCGAATTTATTAACTGAAGCTAAAGCATCTTGGGCGTTTGTTGATGCTTCAGTAGTTACCTTTGCTGCGCTAGTTTCTACAGTTTCTTTTTTCTTATTAGAACAAGAAAAAAACAGGAGTGATAGTAAGGACAAAGTTAAAAGACTTATTAGTAGTCTATAAGCTGTATTGGATGTTTTCACCGAAATAACTTGACTACGATTACTGTTTTGATTTTGATATGTGTTTTTCATTTTTGTTGTTATTAAATAATTATGATTTATTTTAAGATTTTATAAGTTTTCGCCAATAAAGGTGTTCGTATAGTCCAGACCAGTACATCCCAAAAGTGAAAGCAAAGATTAATTCTTCAATAGGAATACCAAATATAAGTATATGGGTAAGGTTGTCCAGGTTCCAGTATAGCTCTACATATTGAGGGTAGAACGGAAGGATGCTTCCAAAATAGATAAAGTACAATACTGTAAACAAGATGCCTCCAACCCATATTTTTCCTTTTAAATCAGGGCGACAATAAAGGGTTGCCAACCCACCAATAAACATGGCGATAGTACCACAATATATATGATTTAGTGATGTGAATAGTGCTAGGATAAGGAATACTATTGCTGGTACAAACAGAATGTAAATATGTAACCGATGTCTGCTGTGATTTCGTTCGTTTTGTGATATTTCTGCAAGGCTTCGTTTAAAAATGAGGTTGTAGAGTACTGTGCCAATTCCGCCAATGGCGAAAGAGAAAATTATGCTTTCAATGTCAAATCCTGTTTTAATTGCCAAATCGAATAATGATGGTGGAAACCAATATTCTGGAACGAACAAGGGTTCCGTCAAGCCAAAAGGCATAGTAATTAGGCTCATTTTGAGCATTTCTTTTCTTACTCCTTTATTGGACACATAGATCAATGCCCAAAGTGCTAATATAATTAGCGACCAAATAAACCAGACGTATTGCATAGTGTTTTAAGTTTTTTGAGTTTTTAAATAATCTACCGTTTCTTTTACAGTTAAAGGGTATGTGGCGTTGCCTGTGCGCACGTAAAAGGTGGTGTTTGTACCATCGTTTACATAAACGGGTTCGTTTGATGCTTCAATGTCAACAACACATACTTCCTTCTCATTGATGGTATAAAAGGAAACATGGTTACTAAAACAGGCCTTATGACCTAAATATACCGATATTATTCGGAATATCTCACGCTCATAGCCATCTTTATTTTTGTGTTTTAGGGTCTTAAAATCTTTTTCGAGACCCAATATTTGACCATCGTCATCAACTCCAAGAATCAATCGTCCACCTTTAGCGTTCATAAAACCAACAATGGTTTTAGCAATAACCAATTCAAGGTTGCGGTTGGTGGTTTTTTTAAAATAGTCGTAGCGGATAGAGGATTTGAATTCCACAAGTTCGTCTTCACCATTAGCGATGATTTTGGCAATGTCCCTTAACAACAAACGCTGTTGTGTGTTGATTAGGCTGTCTTTTTTTTTAAGTTGAATCCAAGCAAAGCCGGAAACCAAACCTAGAACAGCTCCAAGAAGTGTCAATAAACCACTCATGCCCTTCATGTTAAAACTAAAGGACTCCATTAACCTTGTGCCTAAGGTCTCAAAGAAAAGTGATGTAGAAAAGGGTGTGTTACTGTATTCAAACCAGTATAGTACCATTGTGAATGGGTGTACTAAGAAATAAAAAATTCCTGCGCCTAATAGTACTTGGGTAAAAACTGTTCTTGTCTTTTTCATAGTTAAATTTACTTAGACTTTTTGAATACTACCTATTATTAATTTGTATAATTATGTTAAAATTTAACAGGTCTTTTTGGTAGCTAAACAGTTGTTTTAATACTTTGCTCAATACCTAAGCAAAGCTACTGGAATAAGGTGCTTGTTTTTGCAAAACAAGTCTTTAGTTCGTCCAGAGGTTTTATCTGGTTTTGATTTGAGCGTTGTAAAAAGCTCCAATACAAGCACCAATAAGCCATCCCAAAATAAATGTTTGTATTATTCCTAAACCAGCTTCCCATAATGGTACATCCATTCTTATAATACTGGTAGTGTCTAAGCCGTGTATAAGGCTATTGAAGAAGGTAATCGTTCCTTCTTGTCCTGCTGTCATCATTACTATCATACAGCCTAGATAAATTAAGGCACCTGTTAAACCAAAAGCAAACCCTAGTTTTTTTACGTTTAATCGATTCATGATTTCTAGTTTTAAATTAGTTGTTTGAGTTTAAAATCTTTTTTGATTCTTCAAATTCTTCCTTGGATATTTCGCCTTTAGCGAAACGCTTTTTTAAAATTTCCAGTGGGCTGTCCTTCTTTGTTTTTTGATAAGGGATATCTGTAGGAATAAAGAATATCCAGATTATGAATACCAACCATATAATCCACCATATTAGGTGCATACCGCCAAAATGTCCGTCGTAAAAATGCATAATGTTATTTTTTAGTTGTTATTAATTTATTTCTGTAATTGTGTATCCGTTAAGTTTGCTGAGCTGTTTTTGCAGTTCATCAATTGAAAGGTTTTCGTTCATGGTGATGAGTGTAGCTCTTTTAGGGGTCGATAATATTTCTGCTTTTTCGATGTTTGGGTGTTCTTCCAATGTCTTCTTGACCCTTGTAGCACATCCACCACAGCTAATACCGTTTATTTGAAATTTTTGCTTCATTGTTTTAAGTATTTAGTGATGTTGATGCCCTTTGTGTTCATCTTTTGTTTCACTGGAATGTGTTTCTTCACCATCTTCATGATTATTATGTTTACCTGAATGATTATGTCTTCCATGGCCATGAGAACCGTGTGGCATAAATAGGTGGATCGCAAACATTAAGATTATAAAGGCAAAAAGGCCGTTATAACCTGTGATACCTAATGCTGGTGCAAAAAATATGAGTAGGAGTGGTAGCCCACAACCAATAACCATCCATATCCAGTGATTTTTTTTCATTGTTTTATATTTTTTGTTGTTAAAAGATTAGTGATGCTCGGTATGATCTTCTTCGGTTGTTTCGTCTGTTATGTTCATACCCATTCCTTTATCACTCATCATTTTCATACAGGATTGCATACACTCTTCGCTCATCATTCCTTGTTTGTGCATCATTTGCATCATATTGCCCATCATGTTGCCATCTTTCATCATTCCTTTCATCATATTCTTCATCATGGTACTGTCTTTCATCATCATTTGCATTCCATCTCCTTGCATCATTGAGCTCATCATATTTTTGTTACCCTGCATCATTTGCATTGTGTGCTGGTTGTCATGCATTGTTGTCATAAATTCTGTCATGAAATCGTGGTTCTCTGTAATGGATTTAATAATCTCACTCCTCGTTTCTGAATTTTGAAGGATTGTTTGTACATCTGTTTCTTGTTTACAACTGTTAAGTGTAGTAAGCCCAATTACTAAAAAAATAATGACTAGTGTTCTCATGATTTCTTGTTTTATTAATTTTTTTGTATTCAAAAGCAAGTACATTCCCTGTAAGCCTCAGTGATAGAGAAAAACAAGGAATGTACTGTGTTTAGCTATTAATTGGCAGATTTTAGAAAGGCCTCAATTTTTGTGATTTCCTTTTCTGTTAAATTTGCGCGAATTCGCATATGCAAACCTATGGTCTCCCAGTCGGTATCATTGTAATCTGCAGGTGAAGGTGCTAAATGACACCTATTACATGCTTCGCCCCACATTTGAGCTCCTGATTTTTCCATTTTGAATTCTTCAACATCTGTTGCATTAACATATGTGTCTTTTGTTGAAGAACAACTAACTACTATTGCTGCTATAGCAAGTAGCGTAGAACCCTTTATTAGTATTTTATGTATTGTTTTCATAATTATTATGTTTATAAAGTTATTAAAATCCTATAGCCCAGTGTACAAAGAAGCCATTGGCTGTACCACCTCCATCATGACCACCAACGCTATCGGTTGTTTGGTAAGCAACTTTTATAAGCGATCTCCAAGTTAGCCAATAATTTAATCCAAAGGCATATTGTTCGGATTCTCCTGACCATTCAGCGTCAGCAGGTGCATTATAATTTGAGTATCTTCCTACAAACTCCAATTTCTTCATAAAGTCACTCTCAGATGTTGTTGGGCGATAGCTTAATTGTGTATAAAATGAATTGCTTTCATTATTAAAAGTATATTCTTCTGGATTACCAAACTCATCTAGTTCAGTATAAGTGGCATCATCTACGTTTGAGTTATTATACTGGCCTTTAATGTCAATAACTCCGAACCCTGAAAACTGTTTTACAAAAGCAAAATCGAAGGCATAAAGAAATGCGCCTACATTTTCGTATTGTGAGTCTCTAGCTCCAACTTTACTTGTTGAATATGTAGAAAATCCTATTTCAGTTGAAGAATCTGCAAAAGGCAATAATCCAATTCGTCCTCCAAATGCTTTACTGTTGTTGTTGTCTTCATAATTTTGAAACTGTAGCATGCCTGCTTCTTCAGGTTCTATACTGCCATCTTTTATTCGTGGGCCATTGGTTGAATATACTGAGTAATTCAATTTTGGTCCTCCAAGGTCAAAAGCCCCTCGCAGTTCTACACCAATACCAGATGAAGGCGCAATACCATCATGTCCATAGCCTAATGGAGCTGTTGGAAGCCTGTTGATCCAGGCAGGGTGTAATCGTTCCATAAAAGTGCCAAATGGCAGCAAGAATTTACCAGCTCGTACGGTCATGTTTTTATTAAGAACGTACATTACATTAGCATATTCTAGGCCAACTTCTAATTCGTTACCTTCTAAAACAAACTCTAGCTCTGCCTCGAAAAGTAGCTTATCGGAGTGTTTAAATAAAAAGATGGGTGCAAATGCAGACCCTACGTAAGACGATTCGGTTTCACCATCGCTAGTTACCGAGTTTAATCCAGTATGTCCATAACCCCTTATCATGAATTGTGATTTACTTGGTTTAAATGCTTCGGTTTTAGTACTGTCAGTATCAAAGTTATTGTAATTTTGACCATAAAT
This sequence comes from uncultured Flavobacteriaceae bacterium, assembly GCA_963975205.1. Lineage (GTDB taxonomy): Bacteria > Bacteroidota > Bacteroidia > Flavobacteriales > Flavobacteriaceae > Pontimicrobium. The sequence continues at coordinate 10,455 of CAXBFU010000027.1, forward strand.
TGTATGACCAAATCCAATTATCAATATTAGTATGATTAGTTTTTTCATTACTTAAGTGTTCTTATGTAGTTAATAATTTCCCAGCGTTTTTTTTCTGGAATGGATGTTTTATATGAAGCCATTGGTGCTCTTCCTTCTGTGATTTTCCAAAAAATTGCTCCATCAGACTGAGATTGAAATGCTTCAGTAGTCAAATTTGTTGGTTTAGGTGTTAAACCTGCTCCTGCCATACCATCGCCTTTGCCTTTGGCTCCGTGGCATACAAAACACATTACCTTGTAGAGCTTTTTGCCCGAAGCAATAGCTTTGGCATCGTCGCCTTTAATAGGGTTTACCATTTTATCTGCACTTGCTGGTGCTACCCACTTTTTTTGTTGCTCGGTTTCATAACGACCGTTTGTTGGATAAGCGAAGCTAACCAGCAGCACATACAACAAGGCTGTAGATGTAAGACTTATTAGCACTTTTTTTGTTTTCATAATTATTTGGTTTTAAAATTAAATGTATTTGATATGCGGATACCTTATCTGCATATTTTTCGTTTTTATTTATATAATTTCATCGTAAAAACTGCGTTTCCAGTTTTCAGTATTTTTATAATCTGTCATACTCATTCCAACGATATCCTTAAATTGTCTTGACAAATGGTTCACGCTGCTATAATCAAGTAAGTGTCCTATATCAGAAAAAGAATGTTGTTTTAGCTGGATGAGTTCTTTCACTTTTTCAATTTTAAGTTTGATAAAATATTTTTCTATGGTTGTTTTCTCTAAAGATGAAAACAATTTGCTCAACGTTTTGTAATCACGATAAAGCACCGAAGCCAATAGTTGAGAAATATTTACCTTAATATGTAATGGCAACTCAACGAGCTGCTCTATCAAGATTAATTTTATTCTTTCTACAAGCATTTCTTCTTCGTTCTGTGCTATTTCAAATCCATTGCTGTGAAGCACTTTTGATACGGTTTTTATGACTTCTTCATTATTTAAGTCATGAGTTTCTACCAACAACCTTCCTAATTCTAGAGAAAGCACAGTCATTCCTTGTTCTTGAAGCTCTTGCTTAATAACTTTTAGGCAGCGACTGCATACCATATTTTTAATCCAAAATTCTTTGGTTGTAATCATTTTGTGTATCGTATTACTATATAGCTTATGCTTAATATTGCAAACGGATTTTTATTTATACAATTTAGTGTTTTAAAGTGGTTTGTTGAGAAAAAGGAGCAATCATTTTTAGCCAGAAAATAATTAAGGCCATCAATAAATGCTTTAAAAAATCAAATCAAGAAGATCCCATAGAGTGTGTGTATGTCCTTGTTTAGCAAGGGTGGTCTATACTGTTTAAAAGGAATTATGTTTTTATTGAGCCCTAAAAATGGGTTGATGTAGTTATAATATAAGGTGTTTATGGAAATGTGTGCTTGAGTTTTAATTTCATTATTGGGTTTATTGAGGTCAACGTCACCTTGTTTTGCAAAAGTTTGAGTTTTACAACAATCCTTTTCCTGTATGCTGGGTTTTTTAGAAGAAGGGATATTTTTTTGAACCATGTCTTTACAAACTTCTGCTTTACCCAAAATAGCCATATCTACTAGCTTATCGCAACAGTAATGCATGTCTATTATAAATGAAGAGGTGCTAAATACAACTACAACCGCTAATAAAAAGGACACTATTTTTGTAAAAAAATGTTTCACATCATTAAATTAATAAATATTTTTTAACCTTAAAAATATGCACTATTTGATGTTTGAAAAATCAATGCAAAAATACAGGTCAAACATATTTTAGACACGCAAACTTATTCTATTTAATTAAACAAAAAGATGATTTTTGTCATATTTCCTTTTATTAATATTAGTAAGTCAATGCAAAATTAATGCCAAATGGGTGACTAGGTCTTGCATCGACAGGACTCTTGATATGGCATAAGTGTCGCTAAAAAGGTTTATGATATTGTAGATGATTTTGGTATGGTTAATTTAATAATGATTGGAAACATTAACTATAAAATGGGAATCTACATTGTGGCTTCCAGTATTTTAACTTTTTTGATTTTTTTGTCCTAAATAAATAGGTATAACGACCTACATTAAAAAGAGGAAACCGGTTGTACTCGATATCAAAATTGGGATTGAACCAAATTTTTTCAAAACAATCATGTTCAAATTAATTAAGAATAAATACTGAAAAAAAATTATTAATCCGTTACCTATTATTTTTAAATAACGTGAGTTCAATATAACAAAAATATATAGTCAAAATATAATTACTTGATTGTTAGCGTGATATGTGTTTATTTATTGTAAACACCCTCCTTGCTCCTCCCTCAAGGAAGGAATTCCCAAAGATGACATTGTCCCCTTGAGGATTATCGAGATAAAAGCGACAGCTTTTGTTGAAGATACCGAGCGAAGCTCATTAGGGGTGTTTTTATTTCAATCAGCTTATAGTCAATGACTTTTATATCGAACTCACGTTAAATAATATTTGAATTATTTAGCAAGTTGTTTTTAATAATATTTAAAGGGTTTAAAATCAATTTGATTAGTAAAAAATTGTTTCCTCATTTTATAATTAATTGTTAAATATTCGTTGAGTTTGAATTTTTTCATAACTTTGCGGCATCAATGAATAAACTACTTCAAAAAATATCATCCTTATTAATGGCACTATTGGTGTTGTTTTCAACTTCTTCCTATACGGTTGAAAGCCATTACTGTGGAGGTAGTCTGGTTGATTCTTCTTTTTTTGGGCATGTTGAGTCTTGTGGTGTAGAAATGTTAAAAGCAACAATTTCTGCCGATGATTGCTCAGAGGCTTCTAAGAATTGCTGTCGTGATGAAAAAGTTTTTGTTGATGGTCAAGATGAATTAATAACATCATCTGTTGAGTTAAACTTTCAACAGCAACTATTTATAACATCTTTTGTTGACACATACATTAATTTATTTAAAGGGATTGATGATAAAGTCATTCCTTTTAAAAATTACTCTTCACCCATTTTAGTCAAGGACATTCAGTTACTTGATGAGGTTTTTATAATTTGATTTTTTCTGTTTTAATTACACAGTCTTTATAAGTGTGCAAAAATATTTCGATTTAAACGAAATTAAATTTTGTGTTTCACTTATTTAGAAATGAGCTACTTGTAACCACATTTAGATTTCAAAAACACATATTAAAACTTAAAATCAAATTTTATGCTTAATAAAACCATACGTTATTTTCTTGAAAATAAGCTAATAACATTTATTCTACTCCTTGCTTTTATCCTTGGAGGTATTGTAACTGCGCCTTTTAACTGGGAAACCTCGTTAATTGAGCGAAACCCTGTTCCGGTTGATGCAATCCCTGATATTGGTGAAAACCAACAAATCGTTTTCACCGAATGGATGGGGCAATCACCACAGGATATAGAAGATCAAATCACCTATCCTTTAACAACCGCATTACTTGGTATTCCAAATGTAAAAACCATACGAAGTAATTCCATTTTTGGGCTTTCCAGCATTTACATCATTTTTGAAGACGATGTCGATTTTTACTGGAGTAGAACCCGAATCCTTGAGAAATTAAATTCTCTACCACCTGGTACAGTTCCCAACGAGGTTACGCCTGCACTTGGACCTGATGCAACAGCTTTAGGGCAAGTGTATTGGTACACCTTGGAAGGAAGGGATGCCAAAACAGGCAAACCAACAGGAGGCTGGGACCCACATGAATTAAGAACCATACAGGATTTTTATGTGCGTTATTATTTAACCGCAACTAGTGGTGTTTCTGAAGTTGCCTCAATTGGAGGCTTTTTAAAAGAGTACCAGATCGAGATAGATCCTGATGCCATGAAAGCCAATAACGTGGACGTAAAACTAATAATGAACGCTGTAAAAAACAGTAATCTCGACATTGGCGCACGTACATTGGAGTTCAATAGGGCAGAATACTTGGTAAGAGGTTTAGGGTATATTAAAAATCTGAGCGATCTTGAAGAAAGTGTAGTAACTGTTAGGGATAATGTGCCAATACGTTTAAAGGACGTTGCCAAAATACAGTTTGGACCAGCTACCCGTAGAGGAGGTTTGGACAAAAGTGGTGTGGAAGCTGTAGGTGGAGTAGTTGTTGCACGCTATGGTGCCAACCCGCAAGCTGTAATCAAAAACCTAAAGGCTAAAATAGATGAAGTTGCTCCAGGATTACCGTCTAAAACACTAGAAGATGGCACAGTTTCCAAAGTAACTATTGTACCATTTTATGACCGTTCTGGTTTAATTCAGGAAACCATTGGAACTCTAGAACTAGCGCTCTCTCATGAAATACTGATTAGTATTTTGGTGGTAATCGTATTGGTTCTTAATCTTAGGGCTTCCATATTAATTTCGAGTATATTGCCCGTTGGCGTATTGATGACCTTTATACTAATGAAATATTTTGGCGTAGATGCCAATATTGTTGCCCTTTCGGGTATAGCCATTGCTATTGGTGTAATGATCGATGTGGGGATAGTTTTTACCGAAAATATAGTCAGGCATCTGGAAATGCCCGAAAATGAAGGCGTAAGAGGTAAAAAATTGGTGCAGGTCATTTATATTGCCACGGTGGAGGTTGCAGGAGCTGTAATTACGGCTCTTGCTACCACTGTTGTGAGTTTCTTACCAGTATTTGCAATGCAAGCCGCAGAAGGGAAGTTATTTAGTCCTTTGGCGTGGACCAAAACATTTGCGTTGATTACAGCACTGTTCATTGGTATTATGTTTATTCCAGCCTTGGCAAAGGTTCTGTTTTCCATTAGAATTGATTCAAAGCGAACGAGCCGAATATTTAATGCAATCTTAATAAGTTTTGGATTTGTTTTCCTAATCGCTTACGGAAGCATTATTGCCATAGCCCTAATTGCCACTGGTATAAATAATCTATTGACACAAGTACCGGAAAAAACCTTTTTAAAAGGAAAATTAAAGCTTCCCTATTCCGAAAAAACAGCCAATTATGTCAATATAGCCATCGCAATTGTAATTTTAGTCTACTTCCTGACTATAGAATGGATGCCTTTAGGAGTTGCTAACTCTACATTTGTCAATTTTATTTTTGTGATAATAGTAATAGGTGTTGTTTTGGGGGCATTAATGGCTGTAGTGTATTTTTACAAAAGCATTTTAACCTGGTGTTTGGATAATAAATGGAAATTTTTATTGATCCCCATTCTGGTGGTTTTCTTCGGAATAACCATTTGGTTAGGGTTTGGCAAAGTCCTTGGTTTTATGCCGGAATTCACTAAAAACAATGTGGTTTGGGAAAAACTGGACAAAGCTCTCCCTGGGTTGGGGAAAGAGTTTATGCCAGCCTTAAATGAAGGGTCATTCTTGCTAATGCCCACTACCATGCCACACTCTAGTATTTCTGAAAATATGGAAGTTATTGCAAGTATTGATAAACACGTCATGACCATCCCTGAAATCGGGTCTGCGGTAGGTAAATGGGGACGTGTAAACTCTGCTCTTGATCCTGCACCTACATCCATGTATGAAAACACCATTAATTATGTGCCAGAATATATTCTTGATGAAGATGGACACAGAGAGCGTTTTAAAGTTAATAAAAACAACGCTTTTGTTTTAAAAGATGGTACCACCTATACATATGGTACTGACGAGTTTCGTAAAATAACGGAAGAAGAACTTATTCCAGATGATGACGGTGAAAACTTTAGGCAATGGCGAGAGCATATCCAAAAACCAGATGATATTTGGAATGAAATTGTTAAGCACGCCAAATTCCCAGGATTGACTTCTGCTCCAAAACTGCAGCCTATTCAAACACGTTTAATCATGTTAGCAACAGGAATGCGTGCTCCAATGGGTATTAAAGTATTTGGACCAACGTTAGAAGTTATTGAAAAAGTAGGTTTTGAATTGGAGAACATATTAAAAGAAGTGCCAAGTGTTAATCCACCAACAGTGTTTGCTGATAGGGTTGTTGGCAAACCGTATTTAGAAATAGATCTCAACCGTCAAGCCATGTCAAGATACGGCTTAAGTGTAAAAGATATGCAAATGCAGCTATCGGTTGCTATAGGTGGAAAGCAATTAACAACCACTGTTGAAGGCAGGGAACGTTTCCCAGTTCGTGTACGATATGCAAGGGAGTATAGGGATAATCCGGATGATATCAAAAAGATATTAATACCAACACCTGCTGGAGTTCAGGTAGAATTGGGGGAATTAGCTGATGTTACTTATGTAAGAGGACCACAAGTCATAAAAAGTGAAGATACCTTTTTAACAGGCTATGTTATATTTGATATGAAAGACGGATATGCCGAAACCAATGTGGTTGAAGATGCACAAGCGCTTATTAAAGCAAAAATGGATAGCGGTGAATTTTCTTTACCCGATGGAGTGACCTATCGTTTTACGGGAAATTACGAAAACCAGATAAGAGCATCAAAACGTTTAATGATCGTGGTGCCTATTTCTCTGATTGTAATTCTGTTAATTCTATATTTTCAGTTTAAATCAATGATTCCTTCACTGATGGTTTTCTCTGGCATCTTTGTAGCCTTCGCTGGTGGTTTTATCATGATTTGGTTATATGGACAGGAATGGTTCTTGAATTTTGATGTATTTGGGGTATATATGCGTGATTTGTTTCAGATGCACACCATAAACCTGAGCGTCGCCGTTTGGGTAGGTTTTATTGCCTTGTTCGGGATTGCAACCGATGATGGGGTAATTATGGGAACTTATCTAACCCAAGTATTTGATAAGAGACATCCAGAAACCGTTAAAGAAATTCGGGCTTCGGTAATTGAAGCAGGCTCAAAAAGGGTTCGTCCCGCAATGATGACCGCAGCAACTGCTATCATTGCTTTAATCCCTGTACTTACATCTAGTGGTAAAGGTTCCGATGTGGTTATCCCCATGGCAATCCCTTCATTTGGTGGTATGCTGTTACAGGTAATGACCATGTTTGTAGTACCAGTGCTGTACAGTATGTGGAAAGAAAAAGGCTTAAAAAAACAATTAAAACAAAGTAATGCTTAAATTTAAAAAGATGACAGCGAATACTAAAACATATCTTTTCTTTAGTCTGATGTTGATGCTTACTACAAGCCTTTTCAGTCAAGAAAATTTAAATAACTATCTCGAAATAGCAGCCAATAATAATCCTGCCCTAAAGGCAAAATTCAACGATTATATGGCTGCCATGGAAAAAGTACCTCAAGTAGGTGCTTTACCTGATCCAAGTGTTGCTTTTGGGTATTTTATTCAATCGCCAGAAACAAGGGTTGGCCCACAAAGAGCAACTTTTAATTTAGCACAAAGCTTTCCTTGGTTTGGCCTCTTGAGTGCACAGGAAGATGTTGCCACCGAATTGGCAAAAGCTAAATATGAAGACTTTGAAAACACAAAATCCAATATTTTCTTTGAAGTAAAAACAGCTTATTATAATTATTATTTTATTGAAAAGGCTATTGAAATAACAAAGGAGAATATTGAAATTCTCGAAGTTTTTAAACGTCTATCATTAGTTAAAATTGAAGCTGGAACAGCCTCTATTGTTGATGAGTTGCGTGTGGAATTGGAGTTGAACGATCTGGAAAATCAATTAGCACTGTTTCTGGACACCAAGGATGCCTTACAGGTAAAATTCAATAACCTATTAGATATAGATGATAGTTCTGAAATTATCGTTCCGGAAGTCTTGTGGCAGGAAGAAATTCCTTTAGATCAATTAAATATGCTCGATGAAATTTATGCGTCAAACCATCAAATAAAAAGCATAGAACATAAATTGAATGCCTTTTTAAATCAGGAAATTGTTGCACAAAAACAAGGTTTACCAAAATTCAAAATAGGACTTGGTTATACCATTGTTAGTGAAAATGCTGGATCTTCGGTTTCAGATAATGGTAAAGATGCTTTCTTGTTTCCATCGGTAGGTGTTACTATTCCTTTATATCGAAAAAAATATAAAGCCTTGATTAAGGAAGCACAGTTTAGGCAAGAAGCCGAAATTTCCAGAAAAGAGGACAAAAAGAACACCTTGAGTTCGTTGTATGAAAACACGTATAAGGATTTTAACGACGGCGACCGTCGAATTGCATTAAACCTAAAGCAGTCGGAAATTGCCAAAAAAGTATTGGACATATTAATTATATCGTACTCTACAAACGCCAAAGATTTTGAAGAGGTATTACGCATAGAACGTCAATTACTTAAATACGAATTAGAACATCAAAAAGCATTAACAGATAAAAATGCCGCAGTAGCATTTATGGATTACTTAATAGGACAATAAAATGAATATCATGGAAAAATATAAAAATTATATTATAGCAGCCGGTATTTTAATACTCGGAATTATTTTAGGAAACGTGTTTTCCGGTGGAAGCTCGGAAACAACACATGCAGAAGGCGAACACGAATTTGTGCAAGACCCTGTAACACAATTGTGGACTTGTTCCATGCACCCACAAATACGCATGGAAGAACCTGGAAATTGCCCAATTTGTGGAATGGAGCTTATTCCGTTGGTAGAAGAGGACAGTTCTTCAGAAAACATTGCAGACAACGAAATTGTAATGAACGAAGAAGCTTATCAATTGGCAAATATACAAACCACAATAGTTGAAAAAGCAAACGCTAGCAAAGAAATACGATTGTTAGGAAGAGTAAAACCAGACGAACGCAGATTGTACTCTCAAGTGTCTCACATTCCTGGTCGTATTGAACGTTTGTACGTAAACTTTACGGGAGAAAAAGTATATGCTGGTCAAAAAATTGTACGCATTTATTCACCGGAATTAATCTCTGCTCAAAAAGAATTATTTGAAGCGATTAAGTCTAAAGATATTTACCCACAACTTTATACCGCATCACGCAATAAATTGAAGCTATGGAAGCTTTCGGATAAGCAAATTGATGCCATTGAAGCAACCGGAAAGGTACAGGAACAAATCGATATTCTATCAGATCATTCCGGTTACGTTATGAAGCGCAACGTAGAGCTTGGTGATTACATTATGTCTGGAGGAAATTTGTTTGACATTGCCAATTTAAATTCTGTTTGGGTGATGTTTGAAGCTTATGAAGCAGATATTCCATGGATTAATGTTAATGACAAGGTTAAGTTTACAATTCAGGCAATTCCAGACAAGACTTTTGAAGGCAAAATCACTTATGTGGATCCTTTTGTATCATCCAATACACGAGTTGCCAAAGTACGTGTTGAAGTAAATAATCCTGGTAACAAACTCCTTCCGGAAATGTATGCCAGCGGTATCATTCGTGCTAAAATGAAAGGTATGGAGAACACTATTGTTATACCAAAATCGGCTGTACTCTGGACCGGAAAACGCGCTGTGGTTTATGTAAAAGTACCACACGAAAAAACCATTTCGTTCGTATATAGAGAAATAGAACTTGGTCAGGATATGGGACAGTTTTACAGTGTTCAGGATGGTTTGGAAGAAGGCGAAGTTGTTGCCACTAATGGCGTGTTCAGGATTGATGCCTCAGCACAATTGTTGGGCCAAAAAAGCATGATGAACCCTGAAGGTGGTAAGGTAAGTACAGGCCATAATCATGGTGGTGCACCTATGGAAAGTGACGAAAAAGAAGATGGCGTAGATCATTCTAAAATGGATATGAGTGATGCAAAAAAGGATGATGCAGCAGACCATACCAAAATGGAAAATGATACCGACCATACAGATATGAACCAACGTATTACAACAACCGACGCATTTAAAGGTCAATTAGAGCAAGTGTTCAACGCTTACATTAAACTAAAAGATGCTTTTGTAGGTGATGATAGCAGTACAGCCAGTACATCGGCTAAAACCTTATTGAATGCCATGAAAAAGGTGGATATGAAACAATTGACAGATCATGAAGCACATAATCACTGGATGACCATTTCAAAAGAAGTTTCAGGATCGGCTAGTTCTATTTCCGAGATTTCAGATATTGAAGAACAACGTAGTCACTTTAAGCATTTATCAGCGCATTTATCAAAAGGAGTAAAATTATTTGGAGTTAACCAAAAGGTCTATGAACAATTTTGCCCAATGGCCGACAACAATAATGGAGCCTATTGGTTAAGCCTTGATGAAGCTATTAAAAACCCATATTTAGGAGCCAAAATGTTAACCTGTGGAGACAATAAAACAGTCATTATAAAATAATAAAAACATATGAAAAATTTAAAGTTAAAATCAATAGTCATAATTGCTTTCATGGTAAGCGTATCAAATTTTACTTATGCGCAACATGATCACAGCAAACAGGATATGAAACATACAGAAAATAAAACCGAACAACAGAATTATGTTATAGGTTCACAAGTACCAAACGAATTGGTTTGTATGGTAAACGACGCCTATATGGGCAAACCCCAAATTCCTGTTCCTGTTGATGGCAAAACGTATTACGGTTGCTGCAAAATGTGTGTAGGTACTTTAAATGAAAAGGAATCTGCACGAACAGGTATTGATCCTTTCAGTAACAAACCTGTAGATAAAACAGAAGCCTATATTGTATTGATGAAAGAAGAAGGGGAAGTTGCTTATTTCGAATCTAAAGAAAACTATTTGAAGTATAAAAATAAAAACTAATGAAAAAATTAAAATTAAAATCAATAGCAATAATCGTTTTCATAGCAAGCGTATCAAACTTTACTTATGCACAGCATAATCACGGTAATACGAATATGAAAAAGGGCAATCATGATATGATGGCTCATAACGACAAAATGGTAAAGCTAAACAATAAAAACCTTACCAAAGCCTATATGCACTATACCATGATTAAAGATGCATTAATCGAAGCCAATTCAGAAAAAGCACAAAAGGCTTCTAAAATGCTCGTTGGGTTTTTAAAAAAATACGGCAATGCCGAACAGACAAAAATAATTGCTTCAGAAATGGCATCAAAATCCAATATCACAGAGCAACGTATTGTGTTTGCTGAACTCACAACAGCTCTAGAACCTTTACTGAAAGACAATGTTGTGGAAGGCGAAATTTATAAAACGTTTTGCCCTATGGCAAACAGTGGAGAAGGCTCTTATTGGTTTTCCAATTCCAGCAATATTGTAAATCCTTATATGAATAAAGCCATGGCAAGTTGTGGTAGTGTTAAAGAAATATTTAAGTCTATGTAATTAATAGCAACGCTGGTTTAATAAATGTTTTTTAAGCATTGTTAAACCAGCTTATTAATCAAATAAAACAATTAAAAAGATGAAAGAGATTAAAGCATTTATTCGACCAGAAAAGTTAAACGAAGTAGCTAAAAGTTTAAAGAAGGACCAATTCTGTTGTTTTACAGTATTTGAAGGCGAAGGTGTAGGCGATTATTCAGATGAGGATACACAATTTCCAAGCTTGAAATTCCCGTTCTTACATAATAAGATCATTAAAATAGAAATTGTTTGCAACAAGGAAGATGTCGATAAACTTATAGATACCATTAGAACTCACGCTCGGACCGGTAAGAGAGGAGATGGCTTGATCTATGTAAGCAGCGTTGAAAGTCAGGTCCGTGTTAGGGATGGAGAAAGAAAAGGATAATGACCAAAACAGATATTAGTTACAAATATTTATGATGGTATTAAAACACAACGTGTTGCTAATTAGACACATTTAAAAGAAAATAATATACAACATCGTTTGATTAAATAAGGATATTTGCATTACTGCTTAAACATTAAACAATTAAAGCAGACAAAAATAATCACAAACTATTTTATAAGCATCATGAAATGAGCCGTAACAATTTTTGACACCAACCAAGATGTTCAGTGGCATATTACACCTGACTTGTAAAAACAAATAAATACAAACAGATGAAACATACATATAAAGTAACCGGAATGACATGTAGTGGTTGTAAAACCAATGTAGAAACTTCTTTAAGTAATCTAAAAGAGGTGACCAAAGTACATGCAAATTTAGACACCGAAGAAGTTGTAATTGAAATGACATCCCACGTGCCACTCAACACATTGCAGGAAAGACTCCTAAAGTCCGGATTACATTATACCATAGAAATGCCTGGACATGAAAGCAAACACGACCATGGGCATCATGCTGCGCACCATCATAAACACGAACCTGTAAAAGACGGAAATGGTGTGTTTTATTGTCCCATGCACTGTGAAGGTGAAAAAACTTATGATAAGGCCGGAAGCTGTCCAGTGTGTGGTATGGATTTGGTTGAGCAGCCAAAAATGGTACAGGAGGTACAATATACCTGCCCTATGCATCCTGAGGTCATCAAAGATTCTCCCGGTTCTTGCCCTATTTGCGGTATGGATTTAATACCTATGGAACCATCAGAAAGTGAAGAGAGCAAGACTTATAAATTACTACTCAAAAAAATGAAGATAGCAACCCTGTTTACGGTTCCGGTGTTGTTTATTGCCATGGCAGATTTTTTGCCAAATAACTTTTTGTTGAATTATACATCACAGGAAAACTGGAATATAGTTCAGTTCGTATTGTCTCTTCCTGTTGTATTTTATGCCTGTTGGATGTTTTTTATACGTTGTTGGAAATCTATAAAAACCTATAACCTCAACATGTTTACACTTATTGGCATTGGTACTGGGGTGGCCTTTTTGTTTAGTGTGTTCGGAATGATTTTTCCGGAATTGTTTCCGGATCAGTTTAAAACCGAAGCAGGCACCGTTTTTGTCTATTTTGAAGCAACTACGGTAATTTTAACTCTGGTATTGTTAGGTCAACTATTAGAAGCACGAGCACACAGCCAAACCAGTAGTGCCATTAAGGAATTGTTGAAATTAGCACCAAGTGAAGCTGTTTTAGTGACAGCTGATGGCGAAGAGAAAGTAGTTTCAATCCACGATATTAAAAAAGGTGATTTATTGCGTGTAAAGCCGGGAGATAAGATCCCTGTTGATGGAAAAATACATGAAGGCCATGGCGTTATTGACGAATCCATGATTACCGGCGAACCCATTCCTGTGGATAAATATGAAGGTGAACCAGTAAGTTCAGGAACAATAAATGGCAATAAATCGTTTATTATGGAGGCCGAAAAAGTAGGCTCGGAAACCTTATTGTCGCAAATCATCCAAATGGTAAACAATGCCAGCAGATCTAAAGCCCCTATTCAGAAACTGGCCGATAAAATTTCCAAATATTTTGTTCAAATTGTTATCGTGGTTGCTGTAATCACCTTTTTAATATGGCGTTATTATGGTCCGGAACCTGCCATGGTTTACGCATTTGTAAATGCCATTGCCGTATTGATTATTGCTTGCCCTTGTGCCGTTGGTTTGGCAACGCCAATGTCTGTAATGGTAGGCGTAGGTAAAGGTGCCTTAAATGGGGTACTCATAAAAAACGCCGAGGCCATTGAGCATTTGAATAAAGTCAATGTATTGATTACAGACAAAACAGGTACTATTACCGAAGGAAAACCATCGGTTGAAAAAGTTATGGACCTATCAAAAACCAACGATGCCAAATTACTTCTCAAATATATTGCATCCGTAAATCAATACAGTGAACACCCTCTTGCCGAAGCTGTTGTAAATTATGCCAAAGAGGAAAAGGTGGTGTTGGAAGAAGTGAAAGATTTTGAAGCGGTAACCGGAAAAGGTGTAGTTGGTACTGTAAATTCCAATAAAATTGCGCTTGGCAATAAAAAACTAATGCATGAAGTTAAAGCCGAAATACCTGAAGCCATTGACAATAAAATTGTTGACGAGCAAAAATTAGGAAAAACAGTATCCTATATTTCTGTTGGGCAAAAAGTAGTTGGTTATGTATCCATTACTGATGCCATCAAGGAAACCAGTAAAAAAGCCATCACAGCACTTCAAAAGCAGGGCATTGAAGTGATAATGATGACAGGCGATAATGAAAACACAGCCAAAGCGGTATCGGCAGAGCTTAACTTATCAAGCTTTAAAGCAGACTGTTTACCGGAAGATAAATTAAAGCTCATTGAAGACTTACAAAAACAAGACAAGATAGTAGCTATGGCTGGCGATGGCATAAATGACGCGCCTGCACTGGCACAAGCAGATATTGGTATTGCCATGGGGACAGGCACAGATGTGGCCATTGAAAGCTCGGAAGTTACATTGGTAAAAGGCGATTTAATGGGCATCGTAAAGGCCAAAAGCTTAAGTACGGGAGTTATGAGAAACATTAAGCAAAATCTATTTTTTGCGTTTATTTACAATGTGCTGGGTGTTCCATTGGCCGCAGGGGTTTTATATCCGGTATTTGGGCTGTTGCTTTCGCCAATAATAGCTGCGGCTGCTATGGCGTTCAGTTCATTTTCCGTGATTTCCAATTCTTTGCGTTTAAGGAAACTCACATTAGACAAATAGATTTATAGAGAAATTCCTAAAAAATAATCATTATAAAAACATTAAAAAATAAAACGATGAAAACAATAATAATCAAAACAAAGCAATTATCAATAATTGCTGTATTGGCAATTAGTTTGGTTGCCTGTAATTCAAAAACAGAAAAAAAAGAAGCTAAAGAGCAAGCTGTAGCCACTACCGAAGTTAAAGTTGAAGATACACAACAAAATTACCAAGTAGGCTCTCGAGTGCCCAATGAATTAGTATGTATGGTAAACAATGCTTATATGGGCATGCCTCAAATTGCAGTGCCAGTGAATGGTAAGACCTATTATGGTTGTTGTGAAATGTGTGTAGGTAAGTTAAATAACGAAGAAACTGCCAGGACAGCAATAGACCCTTATAGTAATAAGTCTGTTGACAAAACAGAGGCCTATATTGTACTGATGAAAAAAGAAGGGGAAGTGGCTTATTTTGAATCAGAAGAAAATTATCAGAACTATAAAAAGAAATCATAAAGTATTAATACAATGAAAAATCTGATCTACATAGTTGTATTGTGTTTTGTAGGTGCAAATGTTCTGGCGCAAACAGAAAAATCTGTTGAAGGAAATGTTGACAACCTTCCGGTTAGAGAATATACCATTACAATCAATGAAGCTATTGTAAACAAAACCGGAAAAGAAGTTAAGGGTATGACCATCAATGGTAGTATCCCAGGACCTGTCCTTGAATTCACCGAAGGAGAATATGCCGTTATTTACGTGAAAAATGAGATGAGTGTGGAGACATCCATCCACTGGCATGGACTCTTATTGCCTAATTTTTATGATGGTGTACCCTATTTAAACACGCCACCTATTGAGCCTGGTCATACACTTAAATATGAATTTGCATTAAAGCAATCCGGTACCTATTGGTATCATTCACACACGCTCTTACAAGAGCAAAGTGGTGTTTTTGGATCTTTTATTATCCACCCAAAGCAAAAAACATTGGAGTATGATAAAGAACTGGTATTGATGTTGTCCGATTGGACCAATGAAGACCCAATGCATGTACTACGTAATTTAAAGCGCGGAAACGAATGGTATGGTATTAGAAAAGGAACCGCTACACCACTAAACCAAGTCATTTCGAGAGGTGCTTTAGGGGCTCAACTCAATTTTTGGAGACAGCGTATGGAAGGCGCCGATATTGCCGATGTATATTATCCAGCATTTTTAATCAACGGTGAAGAAACAATTGATTATCCCGAATTTAAACCAGGAGAAAAAGTACGATTACGTATTATTAATGGTGGCGCCTCGACCTCGTTTTGGATGACCTTTGGTGGTACTGACCCACTATTGGTATCGGCAGATGGCATCGATGTAGAACCTGTAAAAAAGAACAAAACCTTTATTGGTATTGCAGAAACTTACGATTATATAGTCACTATTCCTCAAGAAGGTAAAGTGGAGTTTAAAATCATGGCACAAGATGGTTCTGGAGCAGCTTCGGCATTTTTTGGTAATGGAAAAATACTTGCTGCCAAAACCCTTCCAAGACCTGATAAGATCGGTATGATGAAAGAAATGGCTAAAATGGACATGAAAATGGGAGCGCACGCCCTAAAGTATCGCCCAGGTAAAGATGAGCGTTTTCAAATGAAGGATGAGTATGGCATGCAGATGAAAGGCGATGCTATGGGAGCTATGAAGCAGGAAGATACCAATATGGATCATTCAAAAATGAAGATGGATAACATGAAAACGGAAGACCAAAAAATGGGTGGCATGAACGAAATGGGTGGTATGGATTTATTTTCAGAATACAATTATAACTTCTTGAAATCACCAGAAAAGACAGCCTATGGCAAAGATGTTCCCGTAAAAGAAATTTTACTGAATCTCACTGGAAATATGCAGCGGTACATCTGGAGCATGAACGGTGTACCGTTATCTGAAACCGATAACATAAAAATTGAAGGCGACCAGGTGACCAGAATAACACTCAATAACCTGACAATGATGCACCATCCCATGCATTTGCACGGTCACTTTTTTAGGGTATTGAATGAGAGTGGTGAATATTCACCCTTAAAGCATACGGTAAATGTACCACCAATGCAGGCAGTAACCATTGAATTTTATGGCAATGAATACGGCGATTGGTTTTTCCATTGCCATATTTTATATCATTTAATGGGTGGAATGGCGAGAGTAATGAGCTATGACACGCCACCCGATGCTCGTATGAAAGAATTTCCGGCATCAATTGCCGTGGCAGAAACCGATCTTTTTTATTCATGGGGCATGGTAGATGCTTCGTCCCAAAATACAACCTTGAATCTGGTGGCGTCGAATATGAGAAACCAATTTAATGCATCGGTGGAATATGGTTATAATGAAAACCTTGAAGCAGAATTTACCTATGAAAGATATTTACACGATTATTTAAGAGTATTTGGTGGCGTAAATATTGAAAATGAAATAGATGGAAGTTTCAACGAATTTAAAACGGTTGCCGTTGCCGGCGTTCGTTTTTTAACACCTTATCTGTTTAATCTTGATGCAAGGATTGATAGCGACTTAAGACCAAGGGTAGGTATTGGAAGAAACCTGATGTTGTTTCCTAAATTCTCGGTGTTTGGATACTATGAATACCAATTGGATTTTGGTTGGGTAAATTCCTTACCTACAGGCATTAATAGTGAATCTGAAACCGTTTGGAGTGCAGGAGCCGAATATTTCCTTTCCAGAAATGTATCGTTAGTGGGAAGTTATGACAACCGTTTTGGTGGTGGCGGCGGACTTTCAATACGATTTTAACAATAAAAACAGAATGGTATGATGTACGCTTGGATAATTTTAGTAATTGCAATAATTATTGGGCTTTGGTATTTTTCATCAGGGAGAGTACAACCGAAGCATGAAAATCCTTTGGATATTCTAAAAGAAAGATATGCCAAGGGAGAAATTACCAAGGAAGATTACGAAGAACAAAAACGAATTATAAATTCAAAAAATTAAGAAGATGAGCTATTATTTCAATAAAATCTTAAAAGGAGATTTTGACCAAGTAATCGACAAGGTGACAGACGAACTGAAAAAAGTAGGTTTCGGCATTCTTACCGAAATCGATGTCAAGGAGACCCTGAAAAAGAAACTGGATGTAGATTTCAAGAAGTATAGAATTTTAGGAGCTTGTAATCCACCGTATGCTCATAAGGCTTTGCTTGCAGAAGATAAAATAGGAACAATGCTGCCTTGTAATGTTATAGTCCAGGAAATTGAAGCTGGCGTCATTGAAGTTGCAGCCGTTAACCCTATGGCTTCAATGCTAGCTGTGGAAAACCATGCCTTAAATGAAATCGCACAAGAGATAACCAAAAAGTTGGAGTATATAATTGAAAAACTTTAGGCATATAATATTATATTTATTGCCAAAACATAAAACAATTCAAATTAATATTAACACTAAAACACTAAAACAATGAAAAATTTAAAGGTAACAACAGTAATTCTTGCAATGGCATTTATAGGTCTAACATCCGTATCCTGTAAAGATGCAAAAAAAGAAAACACGAATAAAGAAGAATCTCAAATAGAAGTTAATAGCGATAATGAGAATAAAGCTAGTGTTTCAGACACGTCTGAGGTAGAAGCTAATGCAGATAATACTCAAAAAAACACGGCAACTACACCAATTATAGATGCTTACATTCAAATTAAAAATGCTTTAACAACAGACAGTAAAGACGAAGCAGCAAAAGGAGGAACAGCGTTAGTTGCAGCCTTTTCAGAATTTGATATGAGCAATTTAACCGGAGAAACGCACAAAGAATACATGGAAATCGTTGAAAGTGCCAAGGAGCATGCCGAGCATATTGTAAAAAGCCCAATAGATCACCAAAGGGAACATTTTGAGGTATTAAGCACAGATATAAATGATTTGGTAGCTTTATTAGGAACAGAAAAAACATTGTACCAAGATTTTTGTCCAATGGCAAGTAATGGTAAAGGAGCCATCTGGTTGAGTGAGGTTGAAGAAATCAAGAACCCTTATATGGGAAGCAAAATGTCAACCTGTGGCACTATACAAAAGCAGATAAATTAAAATGAAGGTTGTTAAAAAAATAGCTCTTGTCTTATTAATTGTATTTGTAGGAATACAATTTATTCCCACATCACGCAACCAAAGTGATACTGTTCCTTCTACCGATTTTATGCGGGTCAATAAAGTTCCTGAAAATATTCAAAAGAAGTTAGAGGGATCCTGTTATGACTGTCACAGTAATAACACTCAATACCCATGGTATAATAAAATACAACCGGTTGCTTGGTTGCTGGAAGACCACATAAAAGAGGGAAAGGCCGAGCTTAATTTCAACGAATGGGATGATTTATCAAACCGAAGAAAAAATAGCAAACTAAAATCCATCATCAGTCAAATTGAAGATGGCGAAATGCCTTTGAGTTCTTATACGCTTATTCATGGAGATGCCATCTTTTCAGATACAGAGAAGCAGGAAATAATTAAATGGATGACACAATTAAAAGATAGTTTATAAACAATTTAAATATAAAAAATGATGAAAAATTTAAAAATGAGTATAGCAGCAATGCTAATGTTAACAATTTCTTTTACTAATGCACAAGAAAAAGAAAAAATGAAAATGGATCATAGTAAAATGGATCACGGTAAAATGATGCATAAGAAAGGTGATGCTAAAACCGAAGCGATTTTAAGTGACTATTTTAGCTTGAAAAACGCTTTGGTAGCAGATGAAACAAAAAAAGCAGCTTTAGCAGGAACAAAATTAGTTGCTTCTTTTAAAGCGTTTGATGCTGGAAGTTATTCAAAAGAACAACAAGAAGAACTAGCCGACATCATTGAAGATGCCACCGAACATGCCGAGCATATTGCTAAAAGCGAACTTGGCCACCAAAGAGAACATTTTAAAACATTAAGCAAAGATGTTACCGATTTGGTTGCAATCACTGGTACAAAAAACACACTTTACGAGCAGTTCTGCCCAATGTATGAAGGAGGCAGTACATGGTTAAGCACTAGTAACGAAGTAAAAAACCCATATTATGGCAGTAAAATGGTTACATGTGGTAAAGTTCAAAAAGAGATTAATAATTAAGAATATACTTAACTTAGTAAGTATATTAAATATATAATATTAATAAGGAAATGGAACTTATCATTGTTGATTGGTGTTAGTTAAAGCATTCCCTTTTTAGTGTTAGTAAAGTCCTGATTTGGGAAGGGTTGAATTATTAACGATTAGTGTTAATCCCTTCCCTCGTCGGGCACAATAAAATTTAAAAATAAAACTATTATTTGATTAATAGTAGCCTGAACAAGGAGGGGTAATAATTTTTCCTTAATAATTAATAGCAATTCCCTTCTTTGTCAGGCAAAATTGAAAATGATAACAATGAAAGATTGTTGTAAAAGCAATTGTCAAGACCAATCAGAGAAATCTGTATTTAAAAAATGGATTAATTACATCCTATACACAATTATTATAACAATTATTATAGGAGCTTTAGTGCTTCAATTATTTAGTTAAGAAAATAGAGAATATAATTTTAATAGTTTAAAACAAGTTTATGAAAATCACAAAATTAGCAACACTTTTAATCCTTCTTTTTGTAACAGTTACAAATGGGCAAACTGAAAAGACTAGTGTAAACGACCGCGAAGCTGTTATAACAGTAATGAAAACTTATAAAGATGCCATACAAAACCTAACAACCAAAGGAACCTTTGATTTGTTTGCAGAAGATTCAAATGTATTTGAATCTGGAGGAGTAGAAGGCACTTATGCTCACTATATTGAACACCATTTAGGACCAGAATTAGGGCATTTTAAAAGTTTTACATTTTCCGATTATGAAATCGATGTTCAGGTTGATGGCAATTATGCGTTTACAACAGAAACGTATGTTTATACCATTATATTAAAGCCTAATGACAAAGGAGTAGGCAGAACTATTACTAAAAAAGGAGTAGCAACTTCGATTTTGAAAAAAATGGATGGTAAATGGAAAATTATTAAAACACATACTTCTTCGAGAAATAAAAAGTAATACTTAGTGGTAAACAGGCATACAGCTTTAAAAATAAGAAAGACCCATCGATATTTGGGTCTTTTTATAGGAATTCAGTTTTTGTTATGGACCATTAGTGGTCTGTATTTTAGTTGGACTGATATTGACGATATTCACGGTGATCAGTTTAGAAATTTACAATACCAGCCCAAATCTTTTCAAACCTTAATAAGCCCATCTCAATTAGATGTGCCTTTAGGAATCAAGACCATTGAACTAAGAGATATTAATAGCATACCCTATTATTGGATAAACCAGAAACAGCTTTACAATGCATTAAACGGAGATTTAAAAGAAGGGGTTACTGAAACTGAAGCATTGTATGTAGCCAATCGGTTTATGGATAATTCGTTAAAGGTTACTAATGTTGTACGAATAAATGAAGTCGATAAAAAACATGAGTATCGTGAAAAACTATTGCCTGCTTATGTAATTTCTTATGATAATGACGAAGCTCTTAAATCTTATGTCTCGGTAAATGACGGAAATTTTCAAACCGTAAGACATCGCAGTTGGAGGTGGTTCGATTTTTTGTGGATGACGCATACCATGGATTATGAAGGAAGGGACGATTTTAATAATATTATTTTAAGAACATTTTCACTATTGGGCTTAATTACTGTTTTAAGCGGATTTTTACTTTGGTACACATCATCGCCAACCATTAGAAAAATTAATAAGAAAAAGAGAAAAAAGACTTAAATATTATAAAAAGCATTATAAAAATCTTTAAACCAAACGTTAAGTGCTAACTTGTACTTTGCAATTAAGGAACAATTAATTATAAAAACTATTTAAAAACCACTCTATTTATGTTAATTACAATCAAACATATTCCACGCATCTTTAATTTTGCATTAACATTTTTATGTGTTCAAATTATTAGCTTTTATACAGTTAGTGCACAAAACATTTATAAGACTGAAGATGGGCATCTTGAGATGATGACTATGGTAGGTGATAAACTGCTCAAAGCAGAAACACACAAACTTTCATTATATCTGGATTATAGCAACAAAGTAGTAAATGGTATCCTTGACCTCAAAACCTTATCAACAAATAATCCTGAGATTAACACCATCCTAACACAAGAAGAAGACCCACTTATTTTACGATTTTCGGGAGATGTTCCGAGTACCGATTTTTTATCAAAAGTTCACGACCCCATTAATTTCAATTGGTTGGTGTCTATAACTTACAAAGACAACACCTATAAGGCACTTTTTAAAGCAACAATTACTCATGTTTACCTAAGTTCTTCAATGTCATGTGTAATTAGTGCAAGTGGACAGGTTTTGGTAAAAGATACAGGGCTGGAAAGTGTGATACCTGGATTGGGCAAGACAATAGACGTCCAATTCGCTCAAACGGTTTTAAAATTAAAATAGGTGTTATATTTATAGAATAAAGTGAAATTGTATTACTAGCATTGTTACTACTCTCTAAATTTTATTTCTAAAAAGATAATGAACATGAGCAACATTATTCATATAAAAAATATGGTCTGTCCAAGATGTGTTACCTCAGTTTCCGGTATTTTAAATGATTTACAGATACCCTATAACACAGTAGTTTTGGGTCAGGTTGTTTTAAAAAATCAGCTTACTATATCTCAAAAAAATCTACTATCTAAAGCACTTAAATCTTCTGGGTTTAGTTTTATAAATGATCGCAAAAGCAAGCTCATTGAACAAATGAAGAACTTGGTAATTGAAAAAACGCATCATTCTAATGATGATCTTAATATAAAATGGGCGAATTTTATAAGTGGAGAGCTCAATTTAGATTACAAATATTTAAGTTCGTTATTCTCTTCAGTAGAAAGTATCACGTTTGAGCAATACATTATCAACCAAAAAATTGAACGTGTAAAAGAACTCATTGTTTATGATGAATTAACTTTGAGTGAGATTGCTTTTAAACTACAATATAGTAGCGTTGCTTATTTAAGTAACCAGTTTAAAAAAGTAACAGGAATGCCACCTTCACAGTTTAAGGAGTCTATTAACAGAAGACGAAAATTTTTGGATGAGGTGTAATTTGCAATATAATCATCACAACATTGCACAAAAATAATCCTTCAATAATGGATAAGTAAATATTTTAATAAAAACAAGCATAGGAATAAGAGAGCAATAAAAAGGGTAACTAAAAAAATAGTAGTAACGGTTTTATAAACAATAGAAACACGAAGGTATTTATGTCCATGTTATAAGATACTTTTTCTCTAATAATACTAAATCCTTTTGTGATATGGGCTTCAACCGTTTTTATCGAAACATTAAGATATTCTGAAATCTCGACATTACTCAACCCTTCATGCTTACTTAAAATAAAAATATTTTTACATTTTGGAGGCAAATTCTGTATTTCTTTTTGTACCAAAGCATATAATCTTTCCAAAAAAGTATCGTCCTCTTCAACAATGTAATCTAAAGCTTCAATATATTTTTTTTCCAATTCGGTAACCGATCTGTTTTTTCTATATTGGTCTATATACTCATTGTAAACAGATTTGTACAAAAAACTTTTCATTGAAAAATCCGGTTTTAGATAATGCCGTTTCTTCCAAATTTTTATGTACACATTTTGTACAATATCTTCTGCCAAAGCGTTATCGTTTATCAAACTATTGGCATATACACATAACTTATGGTTATAACAATTAACTAAAAAGGAATAAGCTTTTACGTTTCCCTTCTTTAGGCCAATAATTAAACTCGAATTATCTTCAAAGTTATGCTTCATTAGTTATGGATTAATTAACTATTTGAATTAATTACAACAATATTAATAAAAAAAACTCAAAAAGATTAGGGTTTTATAAATAAGCTTCGTTATAATATAAACAAGGCATGAAAAACACCTTTAGTAAAAAATTAATCACAAAATATTTTACAAACTCAATATCTGCTTCCGAATTAGATGACCTAAACAAAAAACTTAATAATGGTAATAATAAACAAGTATTTAGCCAGAGCGCAAAAATAAATTATGCCATTTGCAACAATATGACGCAGTATAACACTAAAAAGACAGAGAAACTTTTGCTTGATAAAATAAGGAAAGATAAAAATGTTTTATATAAACTCCGGTCTAATCAAATATTCAAGTATGCTGCTTTGGCAATTTTCTTTTTAAGTATTGGTTATATCTTTCAGAATAATTTTTTTAACCACCAAGAAAACAAAGTAACAAGTATAGATAAAAATGCCATAATCCTGCAAATGGAAGATGGTAAAATAAAAGTGCTTTCGGAAGACGGATCCGAAAAAGTTGTTACTAACGATGGAGCCGTTGTTGGTTCACAAAAAGGAAATCAATTAATATACGACAAAGAAACCAACATTGAAAAACTGGTTTACAACACCCTAACTGTACCCTACGGGAAAAGATTTGAATTAAATTTATCAGACGGCACACATGTATATTTAAATGCAGGAACTTCGTTAAAATATCCCATTAAATTTATAAAAGGCGAAACAAGGCAAGTGTTTTTAAACGGCGAAGCCTTTTTTGATGTCACCAAGGACTCCAAACATCCATTTATCGTTAACATGAACGATGTAGGAGTAAGAGTATTTGGCACAAAGTTTAACGCATCTTCTTATCCTGAAAACGACATAATAAATACCGTATTGGTAGAAGGCTCGGTAAGTGTATATAATAACAATACAGCTTACAATGAAACAACAGCATCTCTATTAAAACCTGGATATCTTGCTTCTTGGGATAAACAAAATGAAGAAATTTCAATAATTGAAGCAGATGTAGCTATGCATACCGCATGGATAAATGGTAGAATTCTATTTAGACATTTACCTTTTAAAAATATTGTAAAAAAACTGGAAAGACATTACGACGTTACAATTATGAATAATAATAAGACGTTAGATGACGAATTTTTTACAGCTAGTTTTGATATTGAAACTATTGAACAAGTATTAGAAACGTTTCATAAAAATTATAACATTGATTACTCAATGATTAACAATCAAATAATAATAAACTAAAAACTTTTAAAAATATGGTATAAAAAAACTATTAAAAAAACTAAAACAAAATCAAGAAAAAGACTTATATCCTTGTGTTTAAAATTCAATAAAAAGGATAAAAAAAACCGGAAAATGCTGTAACATTTCCCGATTTAAAACATGATTAATAATATTAACCAATAAATTCATTACAAAAATATGAAAAATCTATTTAAGCAAAAGAGAATTCCCTCTTTTCAAATAAAATTCGATTTAAAAATGAAGCTTACTACATTATTTCTAATAGTTTCTTTTCTCAATCTTTATGCAAATGATTCTTATGCACAAAAAACTAAGATTTCATTAAATATGGAGAATGCTACTATTGAAAACGTTTTGTATAAAATAGAATCATTAAGTGATTTTAAATTCATGTTCAATGATAGTGAAGTTGACTATAAAAAGAAAGTTACTATTATAGCCAAAAGAGAACGTATCTCATCTATTTTATCACAAATATTTTCAAATTCAAACGTAGCTTTTGAAGTCTTTGAAAAACAAATCATTTTAAAAGTTGATCCGTTAAAAAATCAAGAAAACGCTTCGCCTGTAAAGGAAACAATACTGATTCAACAAAAAGAAGTTACTGGAAACATAACAGACATTAACAACCAACCATTATTAGGTGTAAATATTACCGTAGAAGGTACTACAACAGGAGCAGTAAGTGATTTTGATGGTAATTTTAGCATCAACGTTAGCTCAGACCAAGCGGTATTGGTCTTTACCTATGTAGGTATGAAAACTGTTCGTAAAGTAGTAGGGTCAAATACTACTGTAAATGTTAGAATGGTAGAAGATGACCAAGCTCTAGACGAAGTTATTATTACAGCAACTGGTGCTCGAAAAAGAGTAGAGATGGGTAACTCAATAGCCAACTTAAAAGTTTCAGACGACGTAAAAGAACGACCAATCAATAATGTTTTTGACATTCTTCAAGGTCAAGCTTCTGGTGTTTCAATTGGTGCAAGTGGAGGATCAGTAGGTATGGGATCAAGAATTAGAATTAGAGGTTCTAATAGTGCTTCATTATCTAACGAACCTGTAATATATGTTGATGGGGTTTTAATTAACAACGAATCTAACTCAATCTCATTCGAAACTGGAGGGCAATCTCCTTCAAGATTGGATGATATTAATCCAGAAGATATAGAATCTATTGAAGTAGTAAAAGGGCCTTCAGCAGCAACACTTTACGGTTCTATTGCTGCAAATGGTGTAATTTTAATTACAACCAAAAAAGGTAGTGTTGGTGAACCAAGATGGTCTGCATTTATGGAAACTGGCTTCGTAGAAGATGTAGTTACCTACCCTAAAAATTATCAGGCACTTGATGCTTCTGGAAATCCAGGTTTTAATTATGAAGCTGCCGATGGCACTTTTGTACATAGTGTTGTAAACTCTTTTCAACCACTTAACGATTCTCGTACATCGCCTTTCCGTACAGGACAGTCGGTTGGAACTGGTATAAGCGTATCTGGAGGTACAGAAGCACTCACATATTTTCTTTCTGGAAGCATAAGCGACACTGAAGGGGTATTGCCAGTAAGTAACATTAAGAAAACAAATTTTAGAGGAAATTTTGGAGCTCAAGTCACAGATAAATTAAAAATGAGCTTAACTACAAGTTATACTAATAGCGATTTAGAGTTACCTTTAAATGATAATTTTGCCTTGGGTCTAATGGGTCAGGGTCTTAACGGTACCTCTTCAATTGATGTCAATGATGGTTGGGGTGAATTTACACCTGATGAGCTTTTCACTATAGATACTCGACAATTAGTAAATCGTTTTACAACTGGTTTAGAAACCATTTGGAAACCATCTGAAAAAATAAATGTTCGTGTTTTTGGAGGTCTAGATTTTACTTCGCGATGGGATACTCAATTTTTTCCTACTGGAGAGGCTCCAGCATTTTTAAATTATGATGAAGGCGCTCGTTTTTCAAACAGGTTTAACGATTTTGTTTACACATTGGATGCTGTGGGTTCATATAGCACTAATTTTTCTGAAAACATTACATCACGTACATCTGTAGGTCTTCAATATTTACAAAAACTTACTCAAGGTACTTTTACAACAGGTTTACAATTAGTAGCTGGAAGTAATTCAATTGCAGGTGCAGCCGTTACTTTAAGTAATGAGCAAACTATTGAGCAACGTACTATTGGTGCTTTTATAGAAGAGCAAGTAGGATTTAACGATAAACTGTTTGTAACTGGTGCAGTTCGTACAGATAGAGGCAGTTCTTTCGGATCTTCATTCAAATCTGTGTTTTATCCTAAATTAAGTGCTTCTTGGTTAATATCTAATGAAGATTTCTTTAATAAAAATGATAAAGACTGGATCAATTCGTTAAGATTAAGAGGTGCATGGGGAGCTTCTGGGGTTCAACCTGGAACAAATGATGCCTTACGCTTTTTCAACCCAATTGCTGCAACTGTTGATGGTGTAAGCGTTACAGGTGTTACCATTGGTGGTGTAGGAAATCCTGATCTTAAGCCAGAACGTTCAGAAGAATTAGAATTTGGTGCAGATGTTAAATTATTCTCTAACCGAATAGGTCTAGATTTAACATACTTTAACAAACAAACACAAGACGCTTTAATCTTTAGACAATTACCTCCATCATTAGGTGTAGGTGCAGGTCGTTTCGAAAATTTAGGCTCTGTAAAAAATACTGGTGTGGAAATCTCTTTAAATGCAAGCATTGTAGAAACTGAAAAGTTCTACTTCGATTTAGGTATAGTAGCATCATTTATTGATACAGAACTTAAGAAATTAGGAGAAGGAATTGAGCCTGTTATTTTTAATGGCGTGCAAAGACATGTTGAAGGATATCCACTTGGTGGCTATTGGGATGAAGAATATACTTATAGTGATGCTAATGGAGATGGTTTTATTAGCGAAACTGAAGTTCAAGTAGGAGAAACTGTATATTTAGGAACTCCATTTGCTACTACTGATATTTCATTTACTCCAACTGTTGGTCTATTTAATAATGCCTTGGTTTTTAGAGGATTATTAAATTATAAAGGTGGTCAAAAATTGTATAACAATACAGCAGCTTGGAGAAATGGAAACAGTAATACTCAAGAATTAAATGATCCTAATGCATCACTTGCTGGACAAGCAAGAGCAGTAGCGTCTAAATTTCTTGGTACCAATGCTGGATATATTGAAGATGCATCTTTTTGGAGGTTAAGAGAAATATCCCTTACGTATAATGCACCTCAAAAATTTGTAAGTAATATTGGATTTTCAAGAGTGAGCCTTACTTTATCTGGTCAAAATTTAGGTATTTGGACTGATTATTCTGGGTTAGACCCTGAGATTAGTTCAACAGGTCAATCCAATTTTGCAACTGAGGAATTCCTTAGTCAGCCTCCAACGCGTTCTTGGAAAGTTCGTTTAAACCTATCATTTTAACATCTAATTATTAAAACGAAATATTTAAATTATGAAAAATTTAATAAAAAATAAAAATGAGTTTGGGAAATTTAGATGGTTAATTTTAGCCTGTCTATCAATTTTTCTAACTTTAGGAATGGTATCGTGCGATAACATAGTTGATGTTACCGATCCAGATATCGTGACTCCTGAATCTCTAAACAGTGAAGCTGGTATTCAAACGCTTAAAGCGGGTTCATTAGGTGATCTTTCAGTCGCCTTAAGCGGCTCTGCTGCAGGTCACGGAGGAACTGTTGGATTAACCGTAATGAGTGGACTTATGTCCGATGAGTATGATTATTCTGGTACCTTTCCAACACGTAGAGAAGCTGATACCAGGATTCTTCAAAATACTAATGGCACAATAGATGTAATTTATTCAAACCTACATAGGGCACGAGCTGGTGCCGAAGCAGCTATTGATTTAGCTCAAGGTTTTGGAGGTGTGCCAGAAGTAGAAAGTGAAATGCAAAGCATTGTAGGATATGCTTATATATTGTTTGCTGAAACCTTTTGTGGTGCTGTTCCTTTTAGTAAAGTACCTTCTGGAGGCGGAGACATTATTTATGGAGAACCATTATCACAAACAGATATGTTTAATGCAGCAATCAATTGGTTTGATCAAGCTGCTTCCAGTAGTAGTGGTAACTCTGACTTAGCTAATTTGGCTAGAGTAGGTAAAGCCCGTGCTTTACTTGGATTAGGTCAAATAACAGCTGCTGCCAATGAAGTAGCATCAGTTCCTTCAGACTTTGTTTACAACATAGAGCATTCTGTAAATAGTAGAAGACAAGAAAATGGTATATATATTATGACTACTCTTAGACGTCAATATTCTGTTGCCGATGGTAAAGGGGTTAACGGTATTATGTTTCGTTCTGCAAATGACCCTCGTGTTCCTTGGGATGGTGGAACAGCATTTGGGCAAGATGATATTACCTTATATTACAACCAGTTAAAATTTCCCGATTCAAATGCATCTGTTGTATTGGCTTCTGGTATTGAAGCTCGCCTAATTGAAGCGGAAGCAGCTGCAGACTCTGATAGTGGTGTTGGCACTCATACAATCCATAATGCACTTAGAGCAAACATGAACCCACCCCTACCAGCATTAGATTTTTCTGCCTTAACAGGTGATGCACTAATGTTAGCACATATGGAAGAACGCGCTTTTTGGCTGTATAGTACAGGTCATCGTCATGGAGATTTAAGACGTCTTGTTGATGTTTACGGGATGCAAGCCTCTGATGTCTTCCCTTGGGGAGCATATTTTAAAGGTGGGAACTATGATTCTAATCTAACATTTCCTGTCCCTCAATCTGAAGCTAACAACCCAAATTACGTAGAATGCTTTTAACACTTTGTGGTAAGTTTAATTGTCTTTAGTCATAAAAAGAGGCTCATAAAAGAGCCTCTTTTTTTATTTCAAACTTCATATAATTTTTTAAATTGCGTGCATATTAGATATTAACCATGACCAATCAGCCACATCATTCAACACCATTAAGCTCAAAACGTTTCTCCATTCTTGCAACTTTATTTTTCTTATCTGGCGTCACTGGTTTAATATTACAGGTTGTATGGATGTATCGTTTGGGATTAATTTTTGGGAATGCCTCGTACGCCACAGCTGCCACACTATCGGCATTTTTTCTTGGACTAGCAATTGGAGGTTGGTTTTTAGGAAAAGCTTCTGTAAAATTCAAAAGACCATTATTGGGATATGGACTTGTTGAAATAGGTATCGCCCTAACAGCACTTCTTTTAATTCCTGGTCTAAAATTTTATGAAACGCACTATGTTACAGTAGTTGCGTTTATTGATGGAGAGAGAAGCATGCTTACCCTTTTAAAATTTATTTTTAGTATCACGCTTTTAATTTTACCCTCTGTACTTATGGGAGGGACCTTTCCTGTACTAGCCCAATATGTGGGCAAAGTGCATCATAAACTTGCGAGCAGAGGCACCATTTTATATGCTGTCAATACCCTTGGCGCATCACTCGGAGCTTTCTTAGCTGGTTTTTATATTCTTTCTACTTTCGGTGTTAAAGCCACATACTATTTTGCTATAATTTTAGCAGCAAGTATAGGAGTTTTGGCTGTGATTTTAGACAGATTACCCACTTATAACAAACCGTTCTCGAAAAAAGAGAGTAATTCAGATTCTAATCAATCTAATAAAAAACTGAATACAGCTTCTAATTGGTCTTCTGTAAAGATAAGCCAATCAAAGTTTGTGTTATTAGCGTTTTCTTCTGGTTTATTGGCCTTATCAGCTGAAACAATTTGGACGCGAATGTTTGCTCAAGTATTACAAAATTCAGTGTATTCATTTTCTGCTATTTTAGTGGTGTTTCTTTTTGCCTTGGGATTTGGAGGACTCCTGTCTCATATATTAGTGAGAATGTCACTTCCAGTTAACAAGGTGTTATTATTACTGCTTTTTTTTGGAGCCATTACAGTTGGGCTGTCTCCTGTTGTGTTTAACACATTAACACATAATTTAGAATACCTCGCACCAGATGCATCTTGGCTAAACTATCTTTGGGCTGTATTTAAGATTAGCTTTATGGTTGTTTTCTTTCCAACCGTAATTTTTGGTGCCATTTTTCCATTTTTATTAAAAGCCGTACCAGTTAAAAATCAAGCGCCAGGAAAATTTGTGGGTAAATTGGTTTTATTCAATTCTATTGGTAGCACCATAGGGCCAATAATAATTGGGTTTATTCTATTGGATGCTGTTGGCATTTGGATGAGCCTTAAATTCGTTGCCTTATTTTATGGAGTTTTAGCACTGTATATTACGTATTCATCTAATTTTAAAGAGCGCTTAAAATGGCTGGCAATTATGGCAGTAGGTGTGTTTAGTGTAACTATTTTAACAAATCCTCCTATTGTGCAATTGGAAAAAGGCGAAACGATTTTAAAAACTTGGCAATCAAGTGATGGTGTGGTATCGATAGTTCAATCTAAAAATAACATACAGATGCGACTGGACAATTTTTATGTACTGGGAGATTCTCGTTCTATTTTAGTCGAACAAATGCAAGGTCACATTCCATTGCTCGTACATCCATCACCCAAAAAAACACTTTTTTTGGGAATGGGTACCGGAATTACAGCAGGTGCTTCACTTAGTCATGAGGTAGAACGTGTAGTTGTTGTTGAGTTGGTTTCGAATGTCATTCCTGCTGCTAAACAATATTTTTCTTCTTGGACGAATAATCTTTTTAATGATAAACGGGTTGAAATTATTGCAGATGATGCTAGAAATTTTCTACTTGGCACTGATGAGAAATTTGATGTGATTGTAGGAGATTTGTTTACACCTTGGCATGCAGGTACAGGGAGCTTATATACCATTGAGCATTTTAAGCAAGCCAAAAAGAACCTTAAAAAAGGCGGTATTTTTGCACAGTGGTTGCCTTTATACCAACTTACACCAGAAAGTTTTGAAATTATTGCAGCTACTTTTGCCTCTGTTTTTCCTGAAGTAACCTTATGGCGTGGCGATTTTTCGAATACTAGAGCAAGTATTGCTCTTATTGGTCAAGAAGCTGGGTCTAAATTAAGGCAGGATGTTATCGAAAAGAACATTTTAAATGTTGTGGGCAATGAAAGCGATACTACCAGTGCTGCTTCGGATCATATGGCAGGTCTTTTTTATCTTGGAAACTTAAAGGCAATCAAAAACCGCCTTTTAGGTGTTACAATAAATAATGATGATCGACGTACGGTCGAATTCAACGCACCCATTTTATCACAACAGGCCAATTCAGGCAAGGCAACCTATATTGTTAAACAGGAATTGGAAAATCTATTTACAAAGTTGGCAACAAACCTTCCTGCAAATAATGACTCTTATCTTTCCGAATTGCCACCAAACGAAATTAATTATGTAGATGTTGGCTTAAAATATTTCCGTTATTTAAGATTGGTTTCTGAAGGAAAGGATGATGAGGCGAATATTATACATGAGGAGATTAATGCGTTAGCTCCAGATTTTATAAAAGAATGAGTCGACCAATTTCAGTATATTACAGATATTATCTATAAATTGTTACAAACAACAAATAGCAACCAAGTATCAGGTAGGGTATCAGATTATTTTTTAAAAAAATATTCAAAAAAATAAACTCATTCAAAATTGTAAATTTAGCTAGCTCTATTTTTTCAGAGTGATTTTAAGTTTAATATCTTGTGGTCTTACACCGTAGAAGCTTAATCTAAAAGATAGCTA
The DNA here is from genome assembly GCA_963975205.1 of uncultured Flavobacteriaceae bacterium. Classification (GTDB taxonomy): domain Bacteria; phylum Bacteroidota; class Bacteroidia; order Flavobacteriales; family Flavobacteriaceae; genus Pontimicrobium. The sequence continues at coordinate 42,642 of CAXBFU010000027.1, forward strand.
AGGTTTTAAACCTTCTATATTCACTTTAAACACTAAATAGTGATGTTATGTTTATTCAGATAAATTAAGGCGTATTATATTAAATCGGGATAATATAGATCGCTAATCAAAAACGGTCGTAGATTAAAATCGATAGATATTGGATTTTGATTTGTTATTAAAACATCTTACTCCCAAAATCAGCAAATTCTACAAATCATTCAGCATATAACGTAACACATTAATGTCTTTTAATCCTGAAATTTGTAGAGTACAATAAAAATGGATTTATGGAGACAATCAACCTATTTGAAACCAAAAAAGAGAGTCATAAACAGGGAATAAAAGAATCATTTCCTGTTACGGGAATGACCTGTGCCTCTTGTGCAGTAAGTGTTGAATCTGTATTAAAACAGACAGATGGTGTGTTTGACGCAAACGTCAATTTCGCGAACAGTTATGTTTTGGTAGAGTATGACAATGGGTTGAACCCTACTCAACTTCAAAACGCGCTTCGTGAGGTCGGTTATGATATTATAATAGATGCCGAAGACCCTTCAGAAGTACAGCAAGAACTTCAGCAGAAGCACTATCAGGACATAAAAAGACGTACTATCTGGTCGGCTATACTTACGCTACCCATTTTCGTGTTGGGAATGTTTTATATGCAATGGGAACCTGGAAAGTGGATTTCTTTGGTATTGGCCTTTCCAATTCTTTTTTGGTTCGGACGTAGCTTTTTTATCAATGCCTTCAAGCAGGCCAAACACGGCAAAGCAAATATGGACACCTTGGTCGCTTTGAGCACCGGAATCGCTTTCCTCTTTAGTATGTTCAATACTTTCTTTCCTGAATTTTGGTTAAGCCGCAGTATCGAACCTCACGTGTATTACGAAGCGGCTACCGTAATTATCACCTTTATTTCCTTGGGAAAACTATTGGAAGAAAAGGCAAAATCAAATACATCTTCAGCCATTAAAAAACTAATGGGTCTTCAACCTAAAACCCTTAAAATTATTGAGAATGGGGAAGAAAGGGAAATCCCTATTTCATCCGTACAGGTTGGTCAGACCATTTTGGTACGTCCCGGAGAAAAGATTCCTGTGGATGGCGAAGTTTCCAAGGGAAGCTCGTATGTAGATGAAAGTATGATTACGGGAGAACCCGTTCCAGTTCAGAAATCCCAAGAGGAAAAGGTCTTCGCTGGTACGGTGAATCAAAAAGGAAGTTTTCAATTTACCGCTGAAAAAGTAGGTGGAGAAACCTTGCTTTCCCAAATTATTAAAATGGTTCAGCAAGCGCAAGGGAGTAAGGCGCCCGTTCAAAAACTGGTCGATAAGATTGCCGGTATTTTTGTTCCTGTGGTATTGGGTATTTCCATTGTCACCTTCATCGTCTGGATGTCAGTAGGTGGTGACAATGGCTTCTCGCAAGCCTTATTGACCTCTGTAGCCGTTTTGGTTATCGCTTGTCCCTGTGCCTTGGGCTTGGCAACGCCTACCGCCATAATGGTGGGTATCGGCAAGGGAGCTGAAAATAATATTCTTATAAAGGATGCCGAAAGTTTAGAACTCGGCCATAAAGTAAATGCAGTAATCCTGGATAAAACGGGTACGATTACAGAAGGAAAACCATTAGTAACCGATATACTCTGGAAGGATAAGCTTAAAAATCAAAATGAATACAAGGAAATTCTTTTGGCCATCGAAGCGCAATCAGAACATCCTTTGGCAGAAGCAGTCGTCAATCATTTGAAAGAAGAAAATATCGAACAAGCAGAAATCATTTCCTTCGAAAGCATTACGGGAAAAGGTGTAAAGGCGCAATCAGAGAATGGTTCAAAATATTATGTGGGCAACCATAAACTAATGGTCGAAAAGGATATTCAAATCGACGCTTCTTTAATACAAGCAGCAGAAAGTCTCGAAGAAAAAGCAAAAACAGTCATATTCTTTGGTAACGAAAATCAAGTGCTCGCGATACTGGCCATTGCAGACAAGATTAAAGAAACTTCAAAAAAAGCTATAGCTATGCTTCAAGAAAGGGGCATCGAGGTCTATATGCTCACGGGAGATAACAATAAAACCGCATCGGCTGTTGCAAAACAAGTAGGAATAACAAATTACCAAGGCGAAGTAATGCCTTCGGACAAAGCAACTTTTGTCGAAAAATTACAGGCAGATGGGAAGATAGTAGCAATGGTAGGTGATGGTATCAACGATTCGCACGCTTTGGCGCAAGCTAATGTGAGTATTGCAATGGGTAAGGGTTCGGATATAGCAATGGACGTCGCAAAAATGACCTTGATAACGTCAGATTTACAATCCATCCCAAAAGCATTGGAACTATCAAAGAGGACCGTGCTGGGCATACGTCAGAACTTATTTTGGGCATTCATTTATAATATTATAGGTATTCCTATTGCAGCAGGAGTGTTGTATCCCATAAATGGGTTTTTATTAGACCCAATGATTGCAGGAATGGCAATGGCGTTCAGCAGCGTATCTGTAGTTGCAAATAGTTTAAGACTTAAACGAATAAAACTTTAATATTAATTATAAATTCAAATTCAATGAAAACTTTAAAATTTAAAACAACTATCAATTGTGGTGGGTGTGTATCAAAAGTAACCCCTTTCTTAAACAAACAAGATGGTGTAGAAAGTTGGGAAGTGGATACCGCTAATCCTGATAAAATCCTAACCATTGAAAGTGATGGTGCAACCGAAGAAGATGTAAAGGCGACTTTGCAAAAAGTAGGATTTAAGGCCGAAGCTGTAGATTAACACTTTTCTTATAGTATGGCTTATATTTTAATTTCTGTTATAATTGTTTTCTTCGCCGTTCATTTTTACAGAAAAGCGAAACGCCATAGTGTAAAGCCATTTCCAGAGCATTGGCACAAATTATTAATGGATAATGTGCTGTTTTATAGAAATCTATCAAAAGACGGACAGCTAATCTTTCAGCAAAAAATGATGCTATTTTTAAGTGAGGTCTATATTGATGCTGTGCAGTTTGAACTAGAAGAATTGGACAAGATTTTAATTGCGGCAAGCGCAGTAATCCCTGTTTTCGGCTTTAAAGAATGGCATTACACAAATTTAAGCGGCATCCTTTTATATCCAGATAATTTTAATGAGGATATGCAATTTAGCAGTAACGATGACTCACGGAATATTGGTGGAATAGTTGGGAATGGAAGGTTCGAGAAACAGATGATACTTTCTAAAAAAGCATTGTACTACGGCTTTAATAATACAACCGATAAAAGTAATACTGGCATACACGAATTCGTACATCTTATTGATAAGTTGGATGATAGAACAGACGGTGTGCCGGAGCGGCTATTAGAACATCAATATGCAATACCTTGGTTAAACATAATCCATAAAGAAATGGAAGCGATAAATGATAACCACTCTGATATCAGAAAATATGGAGGAACCAATCAAGCTGAATTCTTTGCGGTTGCTTCAGAGTATTTTTTTGAACGTCCGGACTTGCTTAAAAAGAAACATCCCCAATTATATAAGATGTTGGTTAAATGTTTTAATCAGAAATAGATTGAATCTTATTAATCATTTACTTTAAAACATTTACTCTCCAATATAATTTGATGATTCACTTTTAAGAGGTTCTGTATTCTATTTTTGTATAAGCTAAAAAGGCGCATTCAGAATTTAGCTAAGTTTTAGAATACACCACAAAAAAATCC
>CAXBFU010000028.1:0-46062 GCA_963975205.1 uncultured Flavobacteriaceae bacterium
CCTTTGGGTCTAATCTGAAAATCAAAGCCACCGTTTTTAACGGTGGTTTTTTACTGTTGAATTCATAATTAATGGAGTACGAGCGATAATTCTAGGCAAGAAAGGTAATCTAGCAAGATTTCTTAAATAATAAAAGGGCTGCCTAAATTAAGCAACCCTTCCTTTAATTATCCCATTGTGTTAAATTATAACAATATAAAGGTATTCAAAAATTATTTTATCTAAATTTTTTTATGAGTATTTTTTTTCTTTTTTTGGAATTTCAATAAATTATTGTACTTTTACCGATGTTTATTGCATTTAAACGATAATTTAAATATAATAATCGCCCTAAATAATTAATAATGAAAATAGCCCAAATCCCTAAGAATCTGGCTTTTAGTATATTAGCTTTTTTGTTGCTAATTAGTTCTACTGCTTACTCACAAACAATGCAAGTGGAAGTAATTGGTGGAGCTATAGTTACTCAAGGAGCTACAATTACTATAAATGCCGGAACAAGCCTCGACTTTAGAATAACCAATATTGATGCCTCTAGTTGTAAAAATAGCAAGCGACTAAGAGTTCGAGATGTAGATATATCAAATACAATCGATTTTGATATCACTCCAAACAATCCAAGAAAGAACATAAAACAAATATCCTGTAATGGCAACGGAAATAAAAACCTAGATTTTGAAATAGAAAATATAAGCCCTAGTTGTAGCACTGCAAGTACTTTAGTTACTATAGAGGTTAGAAATCAACCAGATTTTACTTTTACTTTAGAGGTTACTTCGTCACCCGAAATTTATGTATTAGGTGGTAACCCATGGCAGGATATAAATGATGCGGATACTACTACAGCAGATACTAATGGAACCTACTTTGGTGTTGTTGATGAAGGCAATACGGTGACAAGAAGATATTTAATTGCAAATATTGGTAGTTGTTCAATGAATATTACTAATATAGTTAGCAATAATCCTGATTTTACTGTAGCATCAATACATGATCAAAACCCAGACCCTAATATTATATCATTTACGGGACTTCCTCCTTATTATGGCATTTATTTAGATATAACATTTACAGCGCCAAATGGAGGTTTAGGGACTCAAACCGCAACCATTAGTGTTAGTAGTAATGACCCAGATATTAACCCCTTTTCTTTAATTGTTGAAGCCGAAATGTTTAATGAGAGCATTCCAGGGCCTGGAGGTATTACATCAAATTTTAAACTGTGGCTAAAATCTACAAGAGGGATTGTTAAATCAGGTTCTAGCCTTACCGATTGGTTGGATTTAGGAACCAATGGCAAAGATGCCACAACTGTACCTGGAAATGAACCAACCTATTTAGATACACCAGCAGATAATATTAATTTTAACCCAGTGGTTAAATTTGAAAATGGTGCTGCTACAGAGCAATATATGTTCAATAACAATGCTACATTAAGCGGTTTCTATAATCACGATGTTTTTATTGTAATGGTACCAGACGCAACCATGACGAGTGCTTCTGCAAGGAACACAATTTTCGCAGGAGTTGATTCTGGAAGTGCTGGTGATATCACTGGTATTGGTTTTGGAGATTATTCATCAGAATTTACAGGGGAAGTTTTATCGTACAATCAGGATGTTGATGCAGGTGGAAGTTATAATGGAGATGCTGTTACGTCAGGGTCTTATGCAAGCCCAGGAATTATAAACATTAGGAACGATGCAGCGTCGTCCCCAAACAAACAAGATATCTTATACAATTCCAATGTTTTAACAACAACTAACGTTTCGGACGTTACCTTCACGAATATAGTAGGAAGTGAATATTGGGTAGGAAAGAACTTTGATATTGCTGGAAGTTTAAATGGTAGAGTGGCAGAGATATTTACATTTGCTGAGCGTTTAAGCGATGCCGATAGACAAAAAGTAGAGTCTTATTTAGCAATTAAATTCGGAATCACTTTGGGTGCCTCAACTGAAGCTCAAAAGGACTATATAAATTCTTTTAACACTAAAGTTTGGGATGCTACTGTAAACGCTGGATATAATTATGATGTAGCAGGAATTGGTAGAGACTCAATTTCAGATTTAAACCAGAAACAATCAAAATCTATAAATTATACAAACTCTGTAACCATTGGTTTAGGAGGGGTTTCGGCTACCAATAGTGCAAACCCAAACGAATTTGTTGCCGATGGCGACTTTCTGGTTTGGGGAAATAATAATGGCGCTTTTACTGGAACCAATACAAATACCGTCACTATTGCTTTAGGAGTGACCACCTCACTAACTCGTATTGACAGAAAATGGAAAATTGTAGAATCTAACGAGGATATTGATGGTGATGTTGAATCAGTATATGTCTCCATACCTTTAGCGGCCTTTAGTGGTTTTACAAAAACAGCAACCGAAGAATATGTTTTGATTGTGGCTGATAATGCCAATTTTGCCAATGGTGATATTATTGATGTTATTCCGTTAAGATCCGATGGTGGAACAAACTTGGAAACATGGTATAATTTTGAGGGAACCAATTATTTTACATTTGGAGTAGCACCCAAATTATCTGAAAATCATTCTATAAGTATAGCTTCGGGCGATTATTTGGTTGGCGATAATTTGCTCAACCTAAATGTGGATAAATTCTCTATTTCAGCATGGATAAAAGTTGCTGCTAATTCAAGTGATAGAACCATTATGGCTAAAGGAGATAAACTTCAAATTAGACTAAATACAACAGGAAACGCTGAAGTTTTTATTGATGATGCGGTAACACCAAAATATACATCAAACATGGATTTAGATGACGGTAAATGGCATCATACTACATATATCTACGATAGCGGAACACTCTTAATGTATGTGGATGGTGTATTGGATAAATCCGTTCAAAATGTGGTACATCCTTCACCAAATTACAATCATTTTTCTGTTGGCGTAGTACATACAAATAAAAATGTTGTTTTCAATCCATTATTGGGTGAAATTGACGAGGTCTATGTTTGGGATATTGCACTATCAGAAGCTCAAGTACGATACTTGATGAACCAAGAAATTGAAAGATTTGATATAGCTGGTACCGATTATGTAGATGGAAAAATACTACCTCAAGCTTCTTCAAGTAATGAAATGGTAAATATCCCATGGAGTAGTTTAAGGGTGTATTACGATTTTAATTCGTTTTATGGCTCCACAATTGAAGGGTTAACCGACGACCGTTACTTTTTAAGATTGAATTACCTCAACAAAACCAAAACCATACTTGATAACCAAACAACACCTTTACCATATGTTTCGGTAGCAAATGGAGCATGGGATAACCCTACAACTTGGAGCAATAGTATCGCCCAAGTCATGCCAAACTCATTGAGTATTGATGGTGTTACAATGATTGATTGGAATATTGTTGAAATAGGACATAATATCACTTCTGGTGATAGAGATATCACACTATTAGGGTTAAAGCAAACAGCTGGAACATTAACTATTGCAGACCCAGTAGCTACTACTCCAATTGAAGATAATACTGGTCAAGCACTAACAGTTTCACATTATTTAGAAATTGATGGTGTCATTGATTTGGTAGGCGAATCGCAATTAATACAAACCGAAGGAAGTATTGTTGATGCAGATAGTGGTGGTTATATAGAAAGAGACCAACAAGGAACAGCCAATGGGTTTAATTATAATTATTGGTCTTCTTCGGTAGGCCCAATAACTGGTAATACCGTTACAAGAGGTACAGGAGTTGCAAGTGCCAACCCTAATCATACTTTAACAGGAGTATTGAATGATGGTACAAATTCTGCTAGTTATCTAGGCTTAACATTTAATGCAGCTTATTCAGCAGCAGATTCTAATACGCCTACCACGCCAAGAACACTTAGTACCTATTGGATGTATAAGTTTTATGGGCCTGAAGACGATTATTCTTCGTGGCAACCTATTGATGAAACATCATCATTACTTGTTGGTGAAGGATTTACAATGAAAGGGACTTCTGGTTCAACAACGATTTCAACCAATCAAAATTATGTATTTAAAGGATTGCCAAATAATGGTGACATTACTTTACCGTTAGATAAAAGTTCGGGAGATGTAGAACGATTAATTGGAAACCCATATCCTTCGGCCATAGATGCTTCACAATTTATTTTAGATCATTTAAGTGATGCCGACGGTGGCAATAATACTGTAAATGTCATTAATGGTGCGCTCTATTTCTGGGATCATTTTGGAGAAGAGAATTCACATTATTTAAGAGACTATGTTGGTGGTTATGCTACTAGAAATTTAACAGGAGGGACTGCAGCAATTTCTAATGATGTAAGGATTAATAATTCATCAAATGCTGGAGGTCCAGCTATCGGAACAAAAATTCCAGGCGAGTATATTCCTGTAAACCAAGGGTTTTTTGTGTCAACTGCCCTAGATGGACAATTTAACGATAATAATCCACCAACGGCTATTTCAGCTGTAGTGGGAGGTAATATCGTCTTTAAAAATAGCCAACGTGCTTTTGTGACAGAACAAGATGCTGTGTTGACCTCAACCTTTATGAGAACTTCTGGTAATAAGAAGTCAAAAAACACGAACAACATTAATAAAGAAGTTGAAAAAACGCCATCTATTAGAATAATCTACGACTCGCCTAAAGGCTATCATCGTCAACTCTTATTAGGTGTTGATAGTAATGCATCTGAAGGGTTTGATTTTGGGTATGATGCGTTTATGGCAGATGTTAATGAAGAAGATATGTACTGGAACATAGAAGGAGGGAAATTTGTGATACAAGGAGTAAATGCTTTAAATAATGCTCAGGAATTCCCATTGGGATTAATTGTTAAAGAAAGTGGCGTTATTAGTATTAGAATTGAAGAACTTGAAAATATAGACCCAAGTACTTCGGTTTTTATAAAAGATAATAGTACAGGAGAAAATTTTAAAATAAACAATGATATTTTTAGCATAAAATTAGAAACAGGTGTTTATGAAGACAGATTTTCCATCGTGTTTCAACAACAAAGTCCATTAATAGAAAGTGATATAGCCGAAATAAACCATGGTTTATTGGCATATTACGACTCTAAAACATCAAAAATCATAATCAATAACACCAACGACATCGCTTTAACTAATTTGGCTATTTACAATATAACTGGTCAAGAAATTTCGGTACACGATATAGATATGTCAACTAAACAAGTTTCTATTTATGTAAGCGATGGTGTTTATCTTTTAAAATTTAATTCTTCATCGCATGGAGTAATTAATAAAAAAATTATAGTTAAGTAATTTTAAAACTTAATTTAGTACATGGTAAAAAAATTTAGTAAACCTCACGGGTTTTTATCCCGAAGCGTCGGGACTGTGAGGTTTCTTGATTAACCTAAAAAATTAGTGAGGATGATTTTTAAAGTGAGTTTTATCAAGTATTAAAAAACATAATTAAAAGCTTCATTGTCATGGTAGGTCGGTTTTACGATGAAGCCTTATTTTAATTTTTTCTTAAAACTTTCCCAGCTTTAATATTTTTAAATTCTTGATTATCTATGGCTATTTGACCATTAATTATGACATATAAAATACCTTCAGGGTATTGATGAGGTGTTTCAAAAGTCCCTTTATCTATAATTGTTTCAGGGTTAAACAAAACGATGTCAGCCATCATATTTTCTTTTAAAAGACCTCTGTTTTTTAGTCCTAAATTTTTTGCAGGTAAAGCCGTCATTTTGTAAATAGCTTCACTTAAAGAAAGAATTCCTTTTTCTCTAACATAATAACCTAAAACTCGTGGAAAAGTGCCATACCATCTTGGGTGTGGATGACCATCGCCATGTTTTACCAATCTTCCATCGGAAGCCACCATGGTTTGCGGATGCTTCAAGATGTTTTCCACATCGCTTTCGTCCATGGCATGAAATACACAAGATGCGCCACCATTTACTTGAGCTTCTATCACAAGATCAGCACCATTTTCTATAGTTGTATCCAAACCTTTTAATTCGCACCAATATTTTAAAGTTTTACCTTCCAACTCTGGCATCCAACCTACTTTTGCAAATTGAATTCTATCCAAATCGTCACCGCCACGATCATTTAAAATATTAAAAATAATTCCATTTTTAATACTGTCTCTTAGTTTTGGGTTTGCCACACGCTCAATAAAAGCTTTATTCCCTCCAGCTCTTGCCCAAGCAGGAATTAACACAGATATTCCTGTGTAACTTGCATTATATGGGTATTGGTCTATCATTATATTTAAACCAGCTACTCTTGCAGAATCTACAAGAGAAAGTGTTTCACTGCTTTTTCCCCACATTGGTTTCCCAATTACTTTATGGTGTGTAAGCACTACAGGAATATTTGCTTTCTCAGAAATTGTGATAGCTTCATTTACTGCATCAAAAATGCCTAAACCTTCATCTCTTAAGTGCGATGTATAAATGCCGTTTTTTAAAGCCGCTACTTTCGATAGTTCAATAACTTCATCGATTTTAGAAAAACTCCCAGGCAAGTATTTTAACCCTGTTGAAATACCAAAAGCACCTTCGTCCATGGCCTGCGATATTTGAGCTTTCATTTGTTCTAACTCACCTTTTGTTGGAACTCTGTTATCTAAATTCATAACATTTCTTCTAACCGTATTGTGTCCAATTAAATAGGCTACATTCATACCAACGCCTACTTGCTCCAAAGTGTCTAAATACTTTCCAAAAGGCCAAGGACTAGAGCCATCTGGTCCACCAAGACTTGTTGTTACGCCTTGTCTTACATGACTCTCGCAATTAGACAATTCAAGAATTGGCTCCAAATGCGCATGCACATCAATAAAACCAGGAGCCACGACAAGACCTTTGGCATCTATCACACGGTTGGTTGTGGCTTTAGATAAATCGCCAATTTTTATAATAACTGAATCTTTAATACCAATATCGGCAAAAATCGCACTATTTACAGTGCCATTATATACTTGGCCATTTAAAATTACAATATCATAAGTAATGTTTTGATTGCAACTAGAAGCAAAAAAACCAATAGCTAATAACTTAAGGAGAAATTTGAAATTCATAAGATTGGATTTACGCTATGAAATTTACAAAAAGTCTGGTTAAAATTTAGATTAATAATATCGGAAGACTAAATAAAGAGACATTGCTTATATTTACAAAGTAATATATAAGCATTGCATAAAGATAATTCACGATACAAGAATTTAAAAGATAATTTCTCTGGAGAACTATATCTAGATGCGCTTCATCGTACTATCTACGCCACAGATGCTTCTGCTTATAGAATGCTTCCTGAAGCAGTTGCCATACCAAAAACTACAAACGATATTAAATTATTAATAGATTTTGCTAAGAGAAACAAAACCACACTTATTCCACGAGCAGCTGGCACTTCATTAGCTGGTCAATGTGTTGGCAAAGGTATTGTTGTTGATGTCTCTAAGCATTTTAATAAAATTATTGATTTTAACAAAGAAACAAAAACAGTAAAAGTTCAACCTGGAGTAATTCGTGACCAACTAAACGAATTTTTAAAACCCCACGGTTTATTTTTTGGACCCAACACCTCAACTAGCAATCGTTGTATGATTGGCGGAATGGTTGGTAATAATTCATCTGGAACCACATCCATTCAGTATGGTGTGACTAGAGATAAAGTGTTAACTCTTAATACCATTTTAAGTGATGGCTCCCAAGTTAGGTTTGGCTCGATTTCAAAAGATAAGTTTCAAGAAAAAATGAAGCAAAACAGTGTAGAAGGCGCTATTTATAAAATGATTTCAGATGAGTTTTCTAAAGAAACAACACAAAAAGAAATAACTAAGGAGTTTCCTAAACCAAATATTCATCGCAGGAATACAGGATATGCATTAGATGCTATAATAGATTCAGAAATATTCAGTAATTCCAGTAAACCTATAAACATTGCAAAATTGTTATGCGGAAGCGAAGGGACGCTTGCCTTTACTACCGAAATTACTTTAAAACTGGATGATCTACCTCCAAAACATACTGTGCTAATAGCAGCACATTTTACCACTATTGACGAAAGTTTAAAAGCAGTAGTCCACGCCATGGATTATAATTTATATATGTGCGAACTTATGGATAAAACCATTTTAGATTGCACCAAAGATAATCGTGAGCAATTAAAAAACAGATTTTTTATAGAAGGAGATCCTGAAGCTATTTTAATGTTAGAAATAAGGGCAAACAAATTAGAAAGAGCCAAAACACAAGCTAAACATGTAATTGATCATTTAAAGGAGCATGACTTTGGATATGCATTTCCAATTTTATTAAATAATGATATAGATAAAGCTATAGAGCTTCGTAAAGCAGGCTTAGGTCTGTTAGGGAATATTGTTGGCGATAAAAAAGCGGTGCCATGTATTGAGGACACAGCTGTTGAGCTTAAAGACCTTCCTGAGTATATTAAAGAGTTTACTGCAATAATGGATAAGTATAGCCAAAAAGCAGTCTATTATGCGCATGCAGGAGCTGGCGAATTACATTTACGTCCAATGTTAAACCTAAAAAAAGCAACTGATGTACATTTGTTTAGACAGATTACCCATGAAACGGCACTTTTAGTTAAAAAGTATGGTGGTTCTTTTAGTGGCGAACATGGCGATGGAATTGTTAGGGCAGAATTTATACCTATAATGATTGGTGAGAAGAATTATGAATTGGTAAAGAAAATAAAATTTACATTCGATCCTCATAATATTTTTAATAAGGGCAAAATTGTAGATCCATTTCAAATGGATGAACATCTTAGATACGAAAAAGATAGAATAGAGCCTAAAATAGAAACCATTCTTGATTTTTCCGATAGCAAAGGAATCCTTCGAGCTGCCGAAAAATGTAATGGTTCAGCCGATTGCCGAAAACCATCATTTGCTGGAGGAACAATGTGTCCAAGTTATAGAGCCACTAAAAACGAAAAAGATTCAACAAGAGCACGTGCAAATGCTTTAAGGGAAGTTTTAACAACCTCTAAAGAAACAAACAGGTTTAATAGTGAGGAACTCAAAAAGGTATTTGACCTTTGTTTAAGTTGTAAAGCCTGTGCAAGTGAGTGTCCAAGCAATGTGGATGTAGCGACGTTAAAGGCCGAGTTTCAGTATCAATATTATAAAACCAACGGCATACCTTTTAGAACCAAGCTGTTAGCGTCAAATAATAAGTGGAATAATTTAGGGAGTAAATTCCCAATTTTCACAAACGCCATCTTAAAATCTTCAGTTGCCAAGAAAGTCATGGGAATTGCATCAAAAAGGAGTATTCCAAAATTATATAAAACCACTTTTTTTAAATGGTTTCAAAAGCATAAGGAGTCATTTAAAAAACAAACATTTAAAAACGGTGAGCTCTATTTGTTTGTAGATGAGTTTACAAACCACTACGATGTCGAAATAGGGATTGATGCTGTAACATTGTTATCACATTTAGGCTTTAAGGTACATATTACTAACCATGTTGAAAGCGGAAGAAGTTATATATCTAAAGGAATTTTAAATAAAGCCAAAGAGATAGCAAATACTAACGTAAGCATATTTAAAAACCTCATTGGTAGCGAAATACCATTAGTAGGTATTGAGCCCTCTGCCATTTTAACCTTTAGGGACGAATACTTGCGTTTGGCTAATGACAAACAAGCCGCTCAAACACTTTCTAAAAATACGTTTACCATCGAAGAATTTATTGATACTAATATAAAGCAAGGAAAAATAAACTCGAATAGCTTTTGTCAAGAAGTAAAAACAATTAAAATACATGGTCATTGCCATCAAAAAGCATTAAGTAATATGTCGCACACGTTTAACATGCTGTCTTTGCCCAAAAATTATAGTGTTACCATCATGAATACTGGTTGTTGCGGTATGGCAGGATCTTTTGGATATGAAAAAGAGCATTACGAATTAAGCATGCAAATTGGAGAACAATCTTTATTTAACAAACTTCGAAATGTAGATGAAGCCACAATTATTGTTGCTTCAGGTACAAGTTGCAGGCATCAAATAGGTGATGGTGTTTATAAAATGTCCAAGCACCCAATTTCGGTATTAAGAAAAGCAATGGTGTAAATCGCCAAACATTAATTCATATATTAGCAATACAAAAAATTCAGATAAACTTATATTATTTGTAGGAAAAATACTTTTAAATAACAGTTCATCGATTTTTTAATACACTTAATCGTATTTTTTAATTCTTCATTGAAACTGATTCTACATTTACTGCACTTATTAAGCCCCAAACAATTCCCTCTTGCTTTTTAAGATATTTAATTAATCCTTTTATCAATACGTTTTTATTTTAAAATGTATGCCCTCAATTTAAACGCCATAGTGTGTTTAGTTATTATTAGTCCATTGTGCTCCCTCACAAACTATAACTATTAGTACATTAAAAAATGTAAAATAATAGATATAATAATAACCCCAAACTTAATAACTATGAAATCCCTAAAAATCACACTAATGATAGTTGCAGTATTTTGTCTAACAATTTCTGGAACTAGTAAAAAAAATGATGTTGAACTTGCTGATACTTTTCAAAAAGTAGATAAAACAGAGTTTAAGTATATAGCAGGTGTAGTAAAAAAAGACAAAAGGCCAGATCAAGACCTTTAGTATATCATAAAGAAAGTATAATTAAGTAGCTCCTTATGGAAACATTAGGAGCTTTTTTTATGTAATAAACCAAGAATTTGTAATAGGTTTAACTTTTGTCATAATTTATTCTAAATTTGATAGCCAATAAATACTATTACATTGTTTCGTTACTCATTTATATTTATTCTGCTCTTATTGTCTCACAACGCTTTTGCCCAAAGTAAAGATATGGAGCAAAAACTGGACAGTATTGAATTGCTTAGAAAACTATCCAGAAGCAGAAATATAGATTTAGAGCTTAGGCTGGTTCATGCCAAAAACGCCAGTGAATTATCAAAAAAACTGCAAATAGATTCAACCTTATTAAAAAGCAATATCAATTTAGCCTTTAGGTATTTAGATATGGATAAAGGCGAATTGTATAAAAATAGTAGTTTAAAAAACTTGAAATTAGCTACTAAGCTAAACGATTCTACATCAATAGCCAACGTAAATTATGGTCTAGGTTACTATTACGCCAATAACGCAAAAATTGATAGTGCCTATTATTATTACTATAATGCTGAAAAAATATACCAAGATATAGGTGATGTACGTAGAGAAGGTGAAATTTTGTTAAACATTGCTAATATTCAAGAAACAGCCAAGGATTATACTGGAAGCGAAGCCACAGCGATACGTGCTATTTCATTAATAGAAACTTTACCAACTACCGAAAGAAACTTAGATACTTTATGGACACTTTACAATTTATTGGCTATTATTTCCGAACGTTTGGAACAGCGTGATGATGCTATAGAGTATTATCAAAAAAGCTTGGAAATTGCCAGTAAAATGAAAGAACCGCTTTATTACGAGTTTAGCTCAAAAAATAACATAGGTTTTTCTTTACGAGAGAAGGGTGATTTAAACGAGGCATTACAAATATTTCAAGAACTTCTCGATGATAAACGGTTATTTCAACTTGACATTGAAACCTATATTATTGTTTTAGGAAATGTGGCTTATACGAGGCACCTATTGGAAGAGGATACTAATAGTATTGAAGCTCAATTTAAAGAAGGCATTAGGTTAAGTGACAGTCTTACAGATCCCATTAGAAAAATGGCAATCTTAACAGATATGTCTAGGTTTTACTATGATATAGGCAAAAAAGATGCTGCTCTTAACTTAAGTAAACAAAATTATAAACTAGCAAGAGAAACAAATGCCAACGACATCGTTCTAAAATCTTTAAAACTAATGTCCGAAACTGACAAAGGCGAGGTTGAAAAAAATTATTTAAATGAATACATACAACTTAATGATAGTTTATTGCGAGACGAAAGAACCGCTCGAAATAAATTTGCAAGAATACGCTTTGAGGTTGATAAAATAGAGGCCGATAACGTACAACTTTCTAAAGAACGGTTGTTGTTCCTCTTAATCTCTGTAGGTTTATTAATTAGTTTAACCTTATTATACGTTGTTATTACCCAAAGAGCCAAAAACCGCAAACTGGAGTTTATACAAAAACAGCAAAAAGCGAACGAGGAGATTTATAATTTAATGCTAGCCCAACAAGATAAGATTAATGAAGGGCGAACACATGAAAAAAAGCGCATTTCCGAAGAGTTGCATGATGGCATCCTAGGAAAATTATTTGGCACAAGGTTGAGTTTAGATAGTTTAAATTTAGTACAAACCGAAGATGCAGCTAAATCCAGAAGCCATTATATAGGCCAACTCAAGACCATTGAAACTGAGATTAGAAAAATATCACACGATTTAAATTCCGATTTTATTTCAGACTCAAGGTTTTTAGATATCGTTAAAACATTGGTCGAAACACAGACTACTGCTTATAACCTCAAGTATGAGTTTTTAAATGATAGTGATATAGATTGGGAAGAAGTGCCAAACAAAACTAAAATTCACATATACAGAATGTTACAGGAAACAATGCAGAATATATATAAACACGCTAATGCAAGTTTTGTAAAAATTAGTTTCCAATTAAAAAATAATGTAATTTTATGTGCCATTGAAGACGATGGTTCTGGGTTTAACGTCAATAAAGCCAGAAAAGGAATAGGCCTAAAAAACATTGACTCAAGAGTTAATGAAATAGGAGGGAAAGCCGAAATTTATTCCAAAATTGATATTGGAACAATTATTAAAATATTTATTCCAGTGGTATAGCTATTATGGAACAACATTTAAAAATACTAATGGTCGATGATCACCCAATGATTATCGAAGGTTACCAAATGACTTTGGTAGCCACTAAAAAACCACACCAACATTTAGATATTGATATTGCACACGATTGTGATATGGCTTTTGAGCTCATTAAAAAGGCATCAATTAAACAAGAAACCTCGTACGATGTTTGTTTTTTTGACATAAGCTTACCAGCCTCAAAAGATGGGTTGATCACCTCTGGTGAAGACCTTGCAATATTAACAAGAGATTATTTGCCAGAAGCTAGAATTGTTATTTTAACTATGTTCAATGAGTCATTCAGAATTTTGAATATCATTAGAAGTATAGACCCAGAAGGTTTGTTAATTAAAAGCGACCTAACATCTAGCGAATTGGCCGAGGCTTTTCAGCATATATTAAACAATCCACCATATTACAGCAGTACAGTCAATTCGTTTTTAAATAAAAGCATTACAAGTAAAATTTATTTAGACGATACCAACCGTAAAATTCTTCATTTATTGTCACAAGGTATTAAAACTCGAAGCCTTATCGACTATATAGATCTATCATTGAGTGCCATTGAAAAACGCAAAAAACAATTAAAATTACAATTCGATGTTGAAGATGGTAGGGACGAAACCTTGCTAAAAGAAGCACGGGAAAAAGGATTTTTGTAATAAAGGCGTAAATCTTTTCGTACTTAAATAATAAAACCCACTTTATTTTAATTTTAAAAACTTCTTGAATAGCTTACTATTGCTATAAATTACGGTTTTACCGCAACAAGTTTGTGGTTTTACCACAGCAAAACTTATAAGTTTCTATATATATTTGAATAGACAACGAAGAATTAATTATCCCTCTAATTATTTGTTGAATTAATAGCAATTGACACGCCTTATGACTAACTCTGTTGGTCATAAGGTTTTTGTTTTTAAAAGAGGGAGCTTTTATACTCCCAAACTTTCATAAAAAACAGCCCGAAATAAATAATTGCAAAAATAAACTTTAAAAAAGTTGAAGTTAAAAATCCAAGAAAAGAACCAAAAGCTGCTTTTATGGCAACGTCTTTGTCATTCTTATTTATGAGCTCTCCAATTAAAGCACCAACAAAAGCACCTATAATAATCCCAAATGGAATGGGAGAAAACAAACCAACCAAAAGCCCAATAGTGGTGCCGATCATACCATATCTACTGCCTCCAAATCTTTTGGTTCCCATAGCTGGAATAAAGTAATCTAACAGCCAAATTAAAATTGCAATAGCAAGCCAAATGCCAAGGAACACCCAATTCATAGGGATAGCATCTGTTAAGTGCAAAATTAAAAGCCCAAACCAACTAGTTAAAGGTCCTGGAAGTATAGGCAAAAAGCTTCCTATAATGCCTAATAACATAAATAGTGCTGCAACAAAAACTAAAAATATATCCATCAATTATATATATATGGTCAATACTTAATGTTTGACGAAGATACATCCTAAATGTTACATTTTTAAACTAAAAAATTAGTTAAAACTAAATATTTAGTTATATTAGCGTATTGATTCTATTTAAAATCAATATGCTGAGGCTGTCTAAAAAGAGTCATTCTGAATGAAAATGAAGAATCTCTTAAAAATTAAAATGTTGATTTATAGATTATTTATATTTTTCGACTATGCTCAAAATGACAACAAAAGCATTTTTTAGACAGCCTGCTTATAAAGGTCCTTGATGTTTAATTAAAAAAATCCCCAATCAATTTGGGAAATGATTATGAAACAGTTAACAAAAGCCGAAGAAGATATTATGCAAGTGCTTTGGCAATTAAAAAAAGCCAATGTAAAAGGAATTATAAATGTGTTGCCTGAGCCAAAACCAGCTTATAATACAGTATCTACAATTGTTAGGATATTGGAAAACAAAGGCTTTGTAGATTACGAAAAGAAAGGCAAAGGGCATATATACTTTCCTCTTGTGCAACAACAAGATTACAGCAACCAATCCATCAATAAATTGGTAGATAATTATTTCCATGGGTCGTTTAAAAGTATGGTCTCTTTCTTTGTAAAAAAGAATGATATCAATTTAAACGAGCTCGAATCGGTGTTAAAGGAAATTAATAAAAAGAAATAGTTATGGTACAGTATATTATACAAATCATCGCTTTTCAGGCATTCTTTTTATTGGTGTACGATGTGTTCTTAAAAAGAGAAACCTTCTTCAATTGGAACAGGGTTTACTTAATAGGGACTTCCTTGGCATCGTTAATATTACCTTTTATTAAAGTTACTGCCTTTAACCAAATGGTGCCTCAAGATTATATTGTGATTTTACCTGAAATATTTATAGGCAATACAGTACAGCAAACCACTCAGGTTATCCTGCCAGAAATTGAAATTGCTAACCAAGGGTTTTCTTGGAATATCGAAACAATTTTCTATCTAGGAATTATTATAACTAGCTTGCTGTTTATTTTTAAGATTGCGCATATTTGCCTGTTAATTTACAAAAACCCTAAGCGATGGAAAGGTAATGTCTTGTTGGTAAAATTAATAAACAGTACGTCGGCATTTTCGTTTTTTAATTATGTGTTTTTAGGATCTAATTTGAAAGAAGAACAACAAAATATCATCATAAAACACGAGTTGGTACACGTAACCCAAAAGCACACCTTAGACCTATTGTTTTTCGAAGCACAACGTATTTTATTTTGGTTTAATCCTTTAGTGTATATGTATCAAGCAAGGGTAAGGTCGTTGCATGAATATATTGCCGACCAAGAAGCACTAAAAACCCAAAATAAATCGGACTATTATCAAAATTTATTAACCCAGATTTTTGAAACTGAAAATGTATCATTCATCAATGCATTTTTTAAAAAATCACTAATCAAAAAACGAATCATGATGTTATCTAAATCTAAATCAAAACAAATAGTAAAATTAAAGTATGCTTTGTTGATTCCCGTAGTATTGCTAATGCTAGCGTATTCTTCATCGTTTGCTCAAGACACTAAAGTTTCTAATGAAACTACTCAGGTTATGTCTGACAATGAATTGAAAGAAAAGCTAAAAAAGGAATTAAGTGAGTTAAAAGAAAAGACAGAAAACAAGTTTAATGCACTACAACAATTTCACAAAAAAACAGATAAGTACTTAGCCACAAGAGAAGAATATTATAGAACTCAAATATATTATCAAGAAATGTTGGGTCTAACTAACGATATTCCCGATACAGATAGAAGGTCACTAAAAGAGTTAAAGCATAAACTAGTTAGAACTTACGATGAATACTTAAAATGGAAAAAAACCGATGAAGCCAAAGAAATTTGGGAAAACAACACTCATGATGGTGTTTTAAGATTGGTGGTTGATGATTTTAAGAATTTAACCGAAGAAGAAAAAAAGCGCCAAGAAAACTTTATACAACTAATGATAAATGATGATTCTTTTCGTGCTTTAATCATTACAGATGGAAAAGGTTTTATGAAGTCTGAAATGATACAAGAGGAAAACATTAAAACACAAAATGAAACAAAAATAATTGAAAGTGTTGAAGTTCCATTTACGGTTATAGAACAGCCACCAATGTTTGAAGGTTGCGAAACACTTTCTACAATAAAGGAACAAAGAGAATGTACTTCTATTGCTATTACAAAACATGTACAAAACAACTTTAATACAGATTTAGCTGGAGAATTAGGCTTAACAGGAAGACAAACAATTAGAGTCATGTTCAAAATAAATAAAGAAGGTAATATTGTTGGTGTTAAATCTAGAGCACCACATCCGCAACTAGAAGAGGAAACAGTAAGGGTTATTAAAAGTTTGCCTAAAATGATTCCAGGAAAACAAAAAGGTAAAACAGTAAGTGTACCTTATTCCTTGCCAATCATTTTTCAAGTGGCCGAAAAAGATAGTGTTTCAAACAAAAAAGGAGATATAAAAAACAAGAATTAAAAAGTGAAGAAAGTACTTTTAATAACTATAGTTTTTTTAGCATTTAAAGCCGAAGCTCAAACTTCGATTTTGCAGCTTGCAGATAGTTTGTACATACACGGTAACTACACCAAAGCGATTAAAGCATACAAAAGCCATAAAAACCAAGAGGAGGTTTATAATAAAATTGCAAAGGCATATATCGCTATGGGTAACTATGATGAGGCTTTAATTAATTATGAAAACAGTTTAAAAGCGAACCCAAAAGATGTACTAACCTTATTTGAATATGGTAAATTATTAACTCGCGTAAAAAAGTATAAGGAAGCATTAGAGGTATTTTATCAGCTTATTGATATTGATTATAAAAACCCTAATTATCACTACGAAAGTGGTTTGGTACTGCAACAATTGCGAGATTCTACCGACCAGAATCGATTCAGAAATGCCTTTGATTTAGATAGTACACATCAAAAAGCCATTTTCCAAATTGCCAAATACCATCTAAAAAAACAACACTTTACAACGGTTGACAAGTTTGTTGATATAGGCTTAAGTACGTATGCAACTAACAAAAAGCTTATTAGCCTAAAAGCACAAAATTATTATTGGAAAAAAGAGTATGAAAACGCTGCATTATGGTTTGAAAAGTTAATAACACTTAATGAATCGTCGCAGTTTATTCATGAAAAATTACGAAACTGTTATATGCATCAATATGAATTTGAAAAAGCAATTAAACACGGCGAAAAAGCATTAGAGTTCGATATGATGAACACTACTAATTTGTTTATACTAGGCGAGTTATTTGAACGTGTGGAAGATTTTAAAAATGCCGAAAAATATATGCTACAAGCTTTATTGTTACAAGATATTCCATTAGATCAGGAGTATGTAAAGTTAGGGTTTGTGTATAATAGACAAAAAAAATATAAAGAAGCTATTGATGCTTATAAAAGAGCTGTAGATGAAAACCCAGAAAACGAACAGGCTCATTTCTTTTTAATAAATTCAAAAAACGAATATTATAAAGACATAGACACAAGAATTAACTTGTATGAAGCTTTTTTAAAAAAATTTCCAAAGAGTAAATATAATAAGATGGTAGAATACAAAATCAAGCAATTAAAAGAAGCACAATTTTTAAAAGAGAACTAAATTAAAAAAATCGTATTTTTCCACTTCAGTTTTCAAAAATGAAGTACCTGAAGATTTTTATTTTAATTCTTTGCCTATCCTCTTGCGATTATTACGACAAGAAAAAAGTGAATTCTCAAGACATTGTCAACGAAGAAATGCAAACGTTTAATTGGAACGAAGTAGATGAGTATCCATCCTTCGATAATTGTAATTCCTTAGAAACCAAAGAGCTTCGTAGGCAATGTTTTCAAACTACGCTTACCAATCATATTACATCCCAACTTGCTTTAAGGAAAATAGTTGTTACCCAAGATTTAAACGACACCATTGAAATGTCATTTTTTATTTCTGAAAAAGGAGATTTACATGTCTTGCATATTGAAAGTAACACAAAAATCAGTTCACAAATCCCTCAAATAAACACTTTTTTAACTGAAAGCCTAAGTAACTTACCTAAAATTTCCCCAGCTATTAAAAGAGGGCAACAGGTTAAAACAGAATTTAAAATACCTATAATAATTAAGGTAGAGTAGTTAGAATTTTACAGCAAAAGTTCGCATGAGCCTTAAAATTTCGGTGTACAACCAAACAAGAGACACTAATAATCCCCAAGTGGCAATCCATTCTTTGTATTTATTGGCTTTGTTTTTGTGTTTTTCAATATAATCAAAATCCAATAACAATGTAAAGGCAGCCACAATAGCAGCAATAACATTAAAACCGATGGCAACCCAAGACGTTCCCCAAACAAACGATTTAATTCCAAAAAGGCTTAAAATAAACGAAATAAAATATACCACAAATATGCTCACTGCAGCTGTAATAATGACACTCTTGAGTTTTTTGGTGACTACAATAAGTCGTGTTTGATATAATATTAAAACAGTAAAAAATGTAACAATGGTCACACCAATGGCTTGAAATGGTAGCTCTGGATACTTTACCTTAATATAAGCGCTAAAACCACCTAAAAAACTCCCTTTGGCAACTGCATACAATGGTACTAAAATGTGTGCCCAATGTTGCTTTACCGAAATTACGATGCTAATAACAATGGCTGCAAGCATTCCACCTAATGTAAACCACCTGACATTTATACCACTGTCTTGTAATTTCCAAACATGCCCAGTAATTAAAGCAATAATTAAAATACAGGATAAAGATTTAATAATAATGCCTCTAACACTCATTGTTTTATAAGTCTCAGGATTGTGTTCCCAGAAATAATTGGAAAAAGCAGGATTTGACGTTTTGTAATTAGTTAGTTTTTGCATTTCGATTGGAAAGATACTTATTTTTTAAAACTTCTACCTTTCCATTTGTATTTTGAGAACATTGCCCTAAAAGCAATAAATACCGCAAAAAACGGATAAAGTAAACTACTAAAAAAGTATAAGTTTAAGACCTGCGTTTGATTAAAGAATTTTGCTGACTTACTTAGTAATAGATAATCAATTAACTGTTTTGATATCAAAAATACTATAAAATACAACCAGTTAAATAACCCAAAAACACTCAAAAAAAGAGTAGCGACTATCACTAAATTCATCATTAAAACGACCAAACCAACAAATTTTCCAAAGGTATTTTTATAAGTGCTTGTTTTTGCTGCCCAACGAATACGCTGTTGGATAAGTTCAGTTAAAGACGTTTCAGCTTTAGAATGTACAATAGCTTTTTTAGATTTTACATACTTTACCAGTTTCGGGTATTTTTTTACCGCTTTTTCAAGCAAAAAGATATCATCGCCACTAGCAATGTCATCATTATTTTTAAATCCATTAAGTTCTTTAAACAAATCTTTTCGATACATTAAATTGGCACCATTACATAAAAAAGGAAGCGAGACACCAAAACCTCCAATAGTTGCTGCCTGAAGACTTAACATATCCAAGACCTGAAATTGGTTAATAAAAGAATCTGAAGATTTAAAAGTTACAGGAGCCACTATCATGGCAACATCGTAACTGTTTATAAAGGAGTTACTAAATTCTAACCATGCCTTAGGAACTTCACAATCGGCATCAGTTGTTACAATCCAATGGTATTTAGCTTTGTTAATAGCTGTGGTTATTGCATCTTTTTTAGGTGAATTAGATAATCGAATATTCGGAATAATTTTAAAATCCAACGGCGAACAGCTTAACAATCTTGAGCTAAGCTCTAAGGAACTGTCGGTGGAATCATCATCTACAAAAATTACTTCGAAATGATTTTTAGAGTAGTTTAAATGTTCTAAAGACTTGATTAAATCGGGTAAATTTTCTTCCTCATTTCTAAAAGGAATAATAATTGTAAAACGTGTTAAATGCCTTAAAAAAGACTCGTTAAAAGGTTTTATTTTGTTAAATCCAATTGCAAAACAACCTATTAAAAGGCCATATAGAATTGTAGTAATAATAATGATAAAAATCATTTAGTCATCGATGTTAGAAGCTGTTGGCAAATTAAAATTTAGCACATAGTAACTGCCAAAAATACTTGGAAGCACAAAATTTAATAGCCACATTAGTGTAGTAACGCTTAAAATGGTAATATTATTGATGCCTGCAAAACCAAAAATAAATAAAGCGACACTTCCTTTAACGACCAAATCAAGCACAAAAATGGTTGGTATTATTGAAACTAGTAAATACATAGAGCTTATTAATACCATAGCATTTATGTAGGTAATATTTACTCCAAATAGACAAAATAAATAATAGAATTGAAAAGAGAAAATAAGGTATCTTAGCATTGAAAACAGTAAATTCTTCAATTGAATTCTCACAGGAATACTTATTACAAAGGCTTTTATTTTAGTAATTGAAAATCCTTTAATTTTGAATCTTTTATGTAACAAACCATAACCAACGATGCCAAAAAACAGTAAAGTATAAATTAAAATTTGTGTTAATTTGTAATAAGAAATGTCAACTTGATATTGTGAAGTAAATATAATAATGCCAACTATTCCAAATAAAAGTGTCATGAGCATTTGGGTCATATTTCCAATTAAATTTAAAAGGAGGATCTTTTTACGCAAAAAACTCTCAAAATAAATGGATTTGGCAGCATAATCGCCAATTCTATTAGGCGTAAATAAAGAGGCTGTATGCGACGCTAAACTTTGTTTCAATGCTTCAAAAAAAGAAATTTGCTTCACATAAAACACAAGATTTTGCCATTTTAATATTTCAAAAAACCAATTAAAAAAGGTTAAAAACAGCAAAAAAAGAACAGTTTTAATCGAAAAAAGGCTGTTT
Source organism: uncultured Flavobacteriaceae bacterium (assembly GCA_963975205.1). Classification (GTDB taxonomy): domain Bacteria; phylum Bacteroidota; class Bacteroidia; order Flavobacteriales; family Flavobacteriaceae; genus Pontimicrobium. Next base: position 21,109 of record CAXBFU010000028.1, read on the forward strand.
TTGCTTAAAAAACCAATAAAAACAGAGAAATCCAGTTCTTTGTTATTTGTAAGTTTGTTGTAAATAAAATAGGCAGCACCAATAACGATGCTTAACTTAATAAGTACAAAAAAGAATTGCTTAGTTTTGTATGGTAATCCACTAATCATTTTGTCACAAATTAAAACTATTATTGTAAATGACCTTTATAAAATATAAATATAAACGACCTTTACTCTGTTTTCTGTTTGTAAGTGCCATATCTTTTGGGTTTAGTCAAGGTGATACCGAAAAATTTAGATTGCAACTAGCGTTAGGGGTAAATAACCCAATAGACAATGGCGAAAATGATGGTTATTACGCTAAAGATGTTAATTTACCAACAGTTAATTTTGGCATTCGTTATATGTTTAAACCCAACAAATTAGGAGCAAAGTTGGATGTTGGTTTTAATAGAGCAAAGAACGATGATGGCTCATTAGAATTTAAGTTAAATTACACTAGAATTAATACACAGTTTGTTTTTGATTTTACGAACACTTTAAATTTTTTACCTCAAGAAATGTCTGTTCAAGCACATGTAGGACCTGGAGTGAGTTTTTCAAAACCTCTGTTAAATGATTCTCAAAACACTTATACTTACTTAAATGGGTTAATAGGATTGGATGTTTACTATAGTCTATCGCGTAAGCTTTCCATTTTTGTAGATGCTGCTTATGTAAAGAGTTTGACGAGTAAAGATAAATACGATGTTGTAACAGATGGTTACTCATTTAATGGAGACTTAGTATATGCAACTGTAGGACTTTCAGTAGCATTAAGTGGTTGTAGATATTGTGATTAATGGCTAAAGAAAGAATTATATTAGGGATTGATCCAGGAACAACCATTATGGGTTTTGGGCTTATAAAAGTGGTTAAAAAAAACATGCAGTTCATGCAACTTAACGAACTTAATTTAAAAAAATATGATGACCATTACCTAAAACTAAAGCTCATTTTCGAGCGAACCATAGAACTTATAGATACACACCATCCTGATGAAATAGCTATTGAAGCACCTTTTTTTGGAAAGAATGTACAAAGTATGCTTAAATTAGGAAGAGCCCAAGGCGTTGCTATGGCAGCTGGCTTATCAAGACAAATACCAATTACCGAATATTTACCAAAAAAAATTAAAATGGCAATCACTGGAAATGGTAATGCAAGCAAGGAGCAAGTCGCAAAAATGCTACAAAGTATGTTAAATTTAAAAACCCTCCCAAAAAACTTGGATGCAACCGATGGTTTAGCTGCTGCAGTTTGCCATTTTTATAACTCTGGGAAAATTACTGTAGGTAAAAGTTACTCAGGTTGGGATAGTTTTGTAAAACAGAATCAAGATAAAATTCGATAAAAGTAAACAGTTGCAGTCGCTGTATGCAGTTGTTTGCAAAACATGAATTGAATCTCTAAACTAATCAAGACTGCTACTAAAAACTGAAAACTAAATGTCAGGCATCTACATCCACATACCATTTTGCAAGCAAGCATGTCACTATTGCGATTTTCATTTTTCTACATCATTAAAAAAGAAAGATAAAATAGTTCAAGCTCTTGCAAAAGAATTAGAAATTAGAAATGATGAACTTAAAAACCAAACAATTGAAACCATTTATTTTGGTGGCGGAACACCTTCACTATTAACGAATGAAGAATTGAGTATGTTGATTAATGAAGTTTATAACAACTTTAATGTAATTGATAACCCAGAAATCACTTTAGAAGCCAATCCTGACGATTTATTGTCTGTTCGAGCGCAGTCGAGAACTATTTTTGAAGACTACAAAACTATTGGAATCAATCGCTTAAGCATTGGCGTTCAAACCTTTTTTGAAGATGATTTACAAAACATGAATCGTGCACATAATTCTGAGGAGGCAAAAGAATGCTTGTCTATGGCAACTCGCTACTTTGATAATATTACTATCGATTTAATTTATGGGATTCCAAACATGAGCCTAGAAAAATGGAACGAAAACTTACAAACTGCTTTTAAATTTGGTGTGAACCACATATCAAGTTATGCCTTAACTGTAGAGCCAAAAACAGCATTAGATAGCTTTATTAAAAAAGGCACTTATCCTCCAATTGATGAAGAATTAGCTTTAAAGCATTTTAATCACTTAATTACTGAAACAAAAAAACAAGGCTTTGTGCATTATGAGATTTCAAATTTTGGAAAGCCTAATTATTACTCAAAACACAATACAAGTTATTGGCAAGGAAAACCCTATTTAGGAATTGGTCCTTCAGCGCATTCTTTTAACCAGAATAAGCGTAGTTGGAATGTTTCTAATAATACTAGGTACATAAAATCTATTGAGCAAAACGAACTACCATCAACTGTTGAAACACTTTCAGAAAAAGACAGGTTCAATGAATATATTATGACTGGTTTAAGAACTATTTGGGGCATTTCTTTGTCTAAAGTTCAGGAGGATTTTGGTATAGAGTTTAAACATAATCTTTTAAATTCCACAAAAATTTATTTAGAAAGCAACTCATTAGAAATAAAAGAAGATCACATTACAGCAACCCAAAAAGGAAAATTTTTAATTGATGGAATAGCTTCAGACTTGTTTCTTATTTAATCATTAAATTTACCAATAAACCCAATTACATAAATGAAAGCAGTTATAAACGTAAACAGTCGTACATACGCCATATATATAGACCAACCTTTAGACATATCCATTCCGTTACGTGCTACAAAAAACAACGTAAATGCATGGTATATTAAAGAGCCAAGTATTGAGCCAGTTAAAATTGATGATTGGGTTGGAAGCGTCGAGCATGGTGCGCCAGTTAATTTTAACAATATTAGCTTTAATCCACATGCTCATGGTACACATACCGAATGCGTTGGTCATATTACCAAGAAAAAATACAGCATCAATCAATGTCTAAAACAGTTCTTTTTTGTGGCTGAAGTAATTACTGTAGCACCGGAAAAACTAGGTGACGATTTTGTGATTTCGGCAAAACAGCTCCGATTTGCAATTGGCAATAAAAAACGGGAAGCAGTCATTATTAGAACACTGCCAAATACAACCGAAAAACTATCACAGCACTATTCAAATACAAATCCTCCTTACTTGTTGAAAGAAGCTGCGGTGTACTTAAAAAACAAAGGCGTCAAGCATTTGCTTATCGATTTACCAAGTGTGGATAAAGAAAAGGATAATGGCCAATTACTTGCACACAATGCTTTTTGGAACACCAATGGAAAAATTAGAACCCAAGCTACAATTACTGAATTTATTTATGTGCCTAACCCTATTGAAGATGGTAAGTACATTTTAAACCTTCAAATTGCGCCATTTGAAAACGATGCATCGCCAAGTAAACCTGTACTGTATAAATTACACGAATAATATGGAAGCCATTTTAGGATTAGTAGTGGGTGTATTGTTAACTGTTGGAGTCATTGTTTTTATTAGATATCAGCAATCAAAAAAATTGGCCAATTCACAGTCTGTTATTCTTTTGGATAAAGTAAAAAGCGTTTGTAAATTTATAACTGTTGAAGGCGATTTTGCTGAAATATATCATTATCAAGACGTTAAACAAAAGTTTCTAAAACTCATAGCCAGTAAAAAGAAAGCACTGGTTGTGGTTAATGCTAAGGCATATATTGGATTTGATTTATCAAAAATTAGTATGAAAGCTAATTCTAGTTCTAAAACTTTGGTATTGCATAATTTTCCTGAAGCAGAAGTGTTGTCAATAGAAACCACTTTAGATTATTACGATAAAAAAGATGGTTATTTCAATAAATTTGAAGCAAACGACCTTACCGATTTACAAAACGAAGCCAAGATTCATATTAAAGATAAAATCCCTGAAAGTGGTTTATTTCAAGCAGCTCAAAAAGAAGCTCTTGAAGCAATATTGCTTATTGAAACTATTGTAAAAACCATTGGATGGAAGCTGGATTATTCGTCTTTAAAAATTGAAGAAACTAATAAGAAGCTCATAAAATAAAACCTTCATAATGCATATAGACCAAATTAGAGACCATTGTTTGTCAAAAAAAGCTGCAACCGAAAGTTTTCCTTTTGACGAAAATACCCTTGTGTTTAAAGTGATGAACAAAATGTTCCTGATGGCACCTTTAGATAAGTTTGAAAGAGGAGAAGCAGTAATTACAGTAAAATGTGACCCAGAATATACACAAGAACTAAGAGATAATTATGAGAGTGTTTACGCTGGACCTTATGTAAGTAATAAACATTGGAATACTCTAGCAATTTATAAAAATGAACTGTTACCAAAATTTATTTTAGAACTCATAGACCATAGTTACGACATGGTTGTAAAAGGAATGACAAAGAAATTAAGAGAGGAACTAAACAACTTGTAGAAGCCACCATATAAATGTATCATTGCAAAGAAAATAAAATTCAATAATGAGCTTAGAAAGAGAATTAAAAAAGCGTAGTAATACAGCTTGTGAATTATGTACAAATGATGAAAATCTTCAAGTTTTTACTGTCCCACCATCAAAAGATGAGAATTTAGAAAACTCACTTATGGTTTGTAAAACTTGTCTTGAACAAATTGAAAACCCAGAAGTTACAGATGCAAACCATTGGAGATGTTTAAACGATAGTATGTGGAGCGAACACAAACCAGTACAAGTAGTTGCCTGGAGAATGTTATCTAGATTGAAAAATGAAGGCTGGCCTCAAGATTTGTTAGACATGATGTATCTAGATGAAGAAACGCTTGAGTTTGCAAAAGCTACAGGCGAAGGTGAAGACGACACTAATAAAGTGATACATCGAGACGTAAATGGGGTAATTTTAGAAACAGGAGATTCGGTAGTTCTAATTAAGGATCTTAAAGTAAAAGGCTCTAGTATGGTTGCAAAACAAGGTACAGCTGTAAGAAATATTCGTTTGGATAGAGATAACGAAAAATATATCGAGGGAAAAGTTGGTCCAACACAAATCGTTATTATTACAGATTACGTAAAAAAGATATAGTATTTAAATAGCTTTAGCTTTTCGATATTCCGAAGGTGCTATTTTCTTAACCGATTTAAACTGCCTGTTAAAATTAGAAATGTTATTAAACCCAGATTTATAAGCTATTTCTGCAATTGATAAGTTTTTAGTCGTTTGTAATAGCTTGCACGCATTTTCAATACGCAATTCGTTTAAAAATGTGAAATAAGATTTGTTGGTACGCTTTTTAAAATATTTGCAAAATGCATTTTTTGTCATCGCTGAAACTTTGGCAACGTCATCCAAACTAACCTGTAAATGATAATTTTGCATAGTAAAATCCAATACATCTCTCATGCGCTTCCCTTCGCTATCAGTAAATTTTTTATCGTATATAAAAGAAGATAATAGTTGAACTCTGGATTTAGAAAGAATTTTTAAGATGTCCAATAGTATAATGAAACGTTTCAATTTGCTGCATTCAGCTAATTGTTGAAAATAAGTTTCAAGGGTTTTTGATTTAGGAGAAACTTTAAAACCATAATCTACGTTTTTAAAAAATGATTTTAGTTCCCCGAATTCATCTAACTCAAAAAAAGAGGTTCCAAATGCATCTTTTAGAAAAAAAAATGTCAACATCACTGAAACCTTATTTGAAGAACTATCACTTTTAAATACATGTGGCAAGTTACTTCCAATAGCTAATACATCACCTTTTTTATAATAATTAATAGTATCTCCAACAACAAGAGTGCCTTCACCTTCAGCAATATAACTTATTTGAATTTCTTCGTGTTGATGAAATTTATCATAGAACACCATTTCTTTGTCTTCTTGATAAACTAAGGCATTGTTTTCGGGTTTTGGTATTTGAAAAGGTAATACTTTCATTTTTTGCAGAACTTGACTCTTTTTTCAAATATATGCTAATAATATTCAATATTTAAACATTATTTATATTTATGGATAATATAATATCATTTATGGATAAAAAGACATTATTTTCTATATGATTTCTGTGCTACTTTTACTAAAACAAAATTAATTACAATGAGTTTAAAATGGGAAGGCGTAATGCCAGCAGTAACAACAAAGTTCAAAGATGATGATACTTTGGATTTGCAAATGTTTAAAACCAACATTAAAGCACAATTAGATGCAGGAGTTCATGGCATTGTTTTAGGCGGAACTTTAGGTGAAGCAAGTACTTTATTAGATGACGAAAAAAGTATTCTAACTCAGGAAACAGTTAAAATGGTAAATGGAAAAGTGCCTGTTTTAATGAATATTGCTGAGCAATCTACAAAAGGAGCAATTGCTGCTGCTCAAAAGGCTGAAGATGATGGCGCTAATGGGTTAATGATGCTGCCTCCAATGCGATATAAAGCTGGAGATAGAGAAACTGTCGAGTATTTTAAAGCAGTTGCAAACAATACATCTTTACCAATAATGATATACAACAATCCAGTAGATTATAAAATTGAAGTGACTTTAGATATGTTTGAAGAATTGTTAAAATGCAATAACATAGAAGCAGTAAAAGAATCTACTAGAGACATCTCTAATGTAACTAGAATTAAGAATAGATTTGGAAACAGACTTAAAATTATGACAGGAGTAGATACTGTGGCACTCGAAAGCTTGTTAATGGGAGCCGATGGTTGGATTGCTGGTTTAGTGTGTGCATTCCCAAAAGAAACAGTCGCTATTTACGAATTACAAAAAGCAGGAAGAATAAAAGAAGCTTTAGAAATATATCGTTGGTTTATGCCATTGCTAGAGTTGGATATTAATCCTAAATTAGTACAAAATATTAAACTAGCAGAAGTAGCTACAGGAATTGGTACAGAAAATGTTCGTGCACCACGTTTACCTCTGGTTGCAGACGAAAGAAAAAAAGTATTAGCCATTATTGCTAAAGGTATGCGAACTAGACCAACACTACCTGAATACAAGAATTTACAAGCTTTAGTTTAGTAAGGAAAAATGTTAGAAATAAGACCAACATGCGAGCATTGTAAAAAATCATTGCCCTTTGATTCGCAGGAAGCAATGATTTGTACGTTTGAATGCACATTCTGTACGAAATGTGTTGAAACAACATTACAGCATGTGTGTCCTAACTGTGGAGGAGGTTTTGAAAAGCGACCAATTAGACCAAAAAATTTACTGGAAAAATATCCAGTTTCAACAAAAATTGTGTACAAACGAGTAAATGTTGAAGCACATATACGAAGAATTAATAATAGTTAACAATTTAAATAAAACAATTCCTCCCTTGAGTGAGGATTAAGGTAAGTGTCATGATTACAGGAAAAAATTATATAGGAAATCAACGTTCTGCAAAAGGGAATGTAACATACAAAACGTTTAACCCTCAATTAAATATTGAGAACGAACATACATTTACCGAAGCAACTTCAGCTGAAATAAACGAAGTTGTTGAACTGGCTTCAAAAGCATTTAAGAATTTTAGGCATACTTCAGGACAGGAAAAAGCAGATTTTCTTAATGCAATTGCTGATGAAATTCTTGCGTTAGATGATGAGCTTATTTCTGTTTATTGTTCTGAAACTGGGTTACCAGAAGGAAGAGCCAAAGGAGAACGTGGGCGAACAATTTTTCAATTGCGTTCTTTTGCAGAGTTAATTGCAAATGGTTCTTGGGTAGAAGCTACAATAGATACATCAATTCCAGATAGAGAACCAATTCCAAAAGCAGATATTAGAAAAATGAATATTCCTTTAGGTCCTGTGGTTGTTTTTGGAGCAAGTAATTTCCCATTGGCTTATTCTACAGCTGGAGGTGATACTGCAGCAGCCTTAGCAGCTGGTTGCCCAGTGATTGTGAAGTCGCATCCTATGCATGCTGGAACAGGTGAATTAGTAGCTTCTGCAATTATAAAAGCTGCTGAAAAAACAAATATGCCAAACGGTGTGTTTTCAAACCTTAATAGTTCGGGGATTGAAGTTGGTGTACAATTGGTAAAACATCCAGACGTTAAAGCAGTTGGATTTACAGGAAGCATTCGCGCAGGTCGTGCCTTATACGATTTAGCTGCAAAACGCGAAGAACCAATTCCAGTTTTTGCTGAAATGGGAAGCATAAATCCAGTCATAATGCTGCCAAATGCATTAAAAAATAGAAGTGAATCTCTGGCTAAAACCTATGCAAGCTCCATAACACTTGGTACAGGTCAATTTTGTACAAATCCAGGGTTGATTATTGGATTAAAAGGAAATGATTTAACCCACTTCATCACAACCTTAGCTAATGAAATTGTAAAAATAGAACCATCTTGCATGTTGCATCCAAATATATATGGAGCCTATGAAAACAATAAAGCAAAAGCAATAGCGCAACCAGAATTGAATGTTGTTGCTAATTACAATACTAATGTAAAAGAAAACTATGCAAGACAAGCTATTACAACCGTTGAAGGCAAAACGTTTTTAGCTAATACAACACTTCATCAAGAAGTTTTTGGGCCTTTTTCTATGGTTGTTCAATGTGAAAGTATAGAGCAGATGGAAGCCATTATCAGCAACCTTGAAGGGCAACTTACAGGAACTTTAATAGCAGATGATGAAGCAGAAAAGTATTCAAACATTATTTCGGCTTTGCAAAATAGAGTTGGTCGTATAATTTATAATGGCGTGCCAACAGGTGTTGAGGTTTGTCCTTCAATGGTTCATGGAGGGCCTTATCCAGCCTCAACAGATAGTCGTTTTACTGCTGTTGGAGTAGATTCCATTAAACGATTTGTGAGACCATTTTCTTTTCAAGATTGGCCTAGCGAATTGCTTCCTGATGAGTTAAAAAATGAAAACCCATTAAACATAACACGAAATGTGAATGGGAAACTCACTAACAAAAAAATATAACAATTAAGCACTTCTTATGAAACGTTTCAAAATTTTACTTGTTTTAACTCTAATAGGTTTGTTCTCTTTTGGTCAAGAGTCAAATTCAAATAAATTGAATAGCATAATTGCTAAGTATGATACAGAAAGAGATTATGATTTTAAGTGGAACGAATCTGTTGAGAATACTTCAAAATACTATCAAGCTGAAGCTGATTTTTCAATGAAATTAAAAGAAGAATTAGAGCAAGTTTCAGAAGCAGGTTTATCTGAAACCGAAAAAATATCGAGAGAATTATTATTGTTCGTTTTACAAGATAAAATAGATTCAAATACCTATAAAACCTATTTAAACACGATAACAAACGAATATGCTTTCCATCTCAATTTAAGTAGAATGGGAAATAGAACGCTCAATAATAAAAAACAAGTTATTGATTATTTAAACAGGCTTGAAAACTTACCTAAAAGCATTGATTACAACTTAGATGTGTTGAGAGCTTCAATAATAGAAGGGATGGCACAGCCTAGAGCCGTTTTTAATAATTATGATGATACGTATAACAAACACATCGTTGCAGATGTTACTAAGAGTGAATTTTATAAACCATTTCTAAACTTACCAGAATCATTATCCTCAACCGAAAAAGATTCAGTAATTCAAGCTGCAAAAACGAGTATTCAAAAAAATGTAGTCGATGAATACAAAAAAATAAAAACCTTTTTTCAAAACGAATATTTCCCAAATACAAGAAAAGGTTTAGGGATTTCAACAACACCAAATGGGAAAGAGTTTTATCAAAATAGAATCAATTTTTTTACAACAAGTAATCAGTACACAGCAGAGGATATTCATCAGATTGGACTTAAAGAAGTCGCAAGAATCAAAGCAGAAATGCAAAAAATAATCGATGATTTAGGTTTCAAAGGTAGTTTTGCAGAGTTCTTACAATTTTTGAGAACAGATGAACAATTTTACCCAAAAACAGCAAAAGAGTTATTAATGTTTGCACGTGATATTGCTAAAAGAATTGATGCGGAGTTGCCTAAATTTTTCATCACCTTACCTCGTAAACCTTATGGTGTTGTTCCTGTTCCAGCTGACCTTGCACCTAATTATACTGGAGGAAGATATTCAGGTTCGCGTAGCGAAACAACGGCTGGATTTTATTGGGTTAATACCTATAATCTACCAAGCAGAACACTGTATACCATTCCTGCATTAACAGCACATGAAGCAGTTCCAGGCCATCATTTACAAATCTCTTTGAATAATGAATTACCTGAAACGATTCCAAGATTTAGAAGAAACTTATATTTATCGGCTTATGGCGAAGGTTGGGGATTATACTCTGAATATTTAGCAGATGAAATGGGTATATATACGACGCCTTATGAGAAATTTGGACAACTAACTTACGAAATGTGGCGAGCATGCAGATTAGTGGTTGATACTGGCGTGCATGCAAAAGGATGGACAAGACAGCAAATGTTGGATTATATGGCAGAAAATACAGCCTTATCTATTCATGAGGTAACAACAGAAACAGATAGATACATTTCATGGCCAGGACAAGCATTGTCTTATAAAATTGGTGAAATAAAAATAAGAGAACTTCGTAAAAAAGCGGAATTTGCTCTAGGTGAAAAATTTGATATTCGTGAGTTTCATGAAGTCATTCTTGAAGAAGGTACTGTAACACTCTCCATTATGGAAAAACGAATGGATGCTTATATACAGAAAAAATTGAATGAGTAAAATACTTACATAACCTGTTCAAGGAGGGAATCGATAAAGACTCCTCCCTTGAGTGAGGACTAAGGAGGGTGTTTTAAAATATAGAGTCCAAACAAAATATGTTCAGTGTTTTGTTATTCTTAGAAACGAGAATTGAAGAATTGTTGAATCAGTAAAACATTTACATAACCCCTTCAAGAATCGAATTGATAAGGATTCCTCCCTTGAGGGAGGATTAAGGAGGGTGTTAAAATATATAAAATGAGTAGAACTAAATTTGTTTGCATTGATGCGCACACTTGCGGAAACCCAGTTCGTGTAATAACCGAAGGACATCCAAATTTGGTTGGTGAAACAATGAGCGAAAAGCGCCAACATTTTTTGAAAGAATTCGATTGGATTCGTAAAGGATTGATGTTTGAACCACGTGGTCACGACATGATGAGCGGAAGTTTTTTATTCCCATCACACCAACCAGAAAACGATTTTGCCATTTTATTTATTGAAACCTCTGGATGTTTACCAATGTGTGGTCATGGAACGATTGGAACTATCACGATTGCTATTGAAGAAGGACTAATAAAACCAAGAATCCCAGGAAAAATTAAAATGGAGGCTCCAGCTGGTTTGGTTGAAATCGATTACCAAGAAACCAACGGAAAAGTAGATTGGGTAAAACTTACCAACGTAAAAAGCTATTTGGCAGCAGAAAATTTAACTATTGAATGTCCAGAATTGGGTGAAATTAATTTTGATGTAGCTTATGGCGGAAACTATTATGCCATTGTTGACCCTCAAGAAAATTTTTCTGGAGTGCATGATTTTACAGCGAGTAAGATTATTCAATATTCACAAGTCGTTAGAGAACGTATTAATAAAAAATACCCAAATATGTTTATTCATCCTGAAAATGACACCATTCGAGATGTGACGCACATGTTATGGTCTGGAAACCCATTAGATCCAACTTCATCAGGAAGAAATGCCGTATTTTATGGAGATAAAGCAATAGACAGAAGCCCTTGTGGAACAGGAACTTCGGCAAGAATGGCACAACTGCATTATAAAGGGAAGCTTCAAAAAGGAGAAGATTTTATTCACGAAAGTTTTATTGGCAGTAAATTTATTGGTTGTATTGAAAAAGAAACTAAATTAGACGGCAAATTGGCAATCATTCCAAGCATTAAAGGTTGGGCAAAAATATATGGTTATAATACAATTATTATTGATGATGAGGATGATCCTTATGCACATGGGTTTCAGGTGATTTGAATAAAACCAATTAATAGAACCAAAAATGAGATCTTACAGGTTTTCAAAACCTGTGAGGTCTCGATAAAGTTAAAATAATGAGTAAACAAGTCTTAATTATTGGAGGCGGAATTATTGGGCTAAGTTCAGCCTATTACCTGCAAAAAGAAGGGCATCAGGTAACTGTTGTTGACCAATCTAATTTAGATTCAGGAGCATCTTATGTAAATGCTGGTTATTTGTCGCCAAGTCATTTAATTCCTTTGTCTGCTCCAGGAGTCATGAAAAAAGGCCTAAAATGGATGTTTAATCCAGCAAGTCCATTATACATAAAACCTCGTTTAGATGCCGATTTTTTAAAATGGTCCTTGGCTTTTAATAAATCATGTAACCAAAAACATGTTGAAAAAGCGGCTCCAGTAATCAGGGATATCACAGTATTGAGCCAAGAATTGATGACAGATATTAAAAAAGAAAATGGCTTTACCTTTCATTACGATAAGAAAGGACTTTTTATGTTGTGCCAAACAGAAAAAATGTTGGAGGAAGAACTTAAAGTGGCTGAATATGCTAAAGAATTAGGTTTGGTTGCGAAAGAGGTAAACAGGGAAGAAATCAATATAATGGAGCCTAACGCAACAGTTAACGCAATAGGTGCTGCTTATTTTGAGTGTGACCATCATTCAACACCTCACGAATTTATGACAGAATTAAAAACTCACTTAATCAATTCTGGAGTGAAAATTTCTTCTAATGAAAAAGTAGAAGATTTAAATGTAAGTGATGGAAAAATTAAAACTGTTAAAACAAACAAATCAACTTATCAACCTGATGAAATTGTAATGGCAGCAGGGTCTTGGACTAGTGTTTTGGCAAAAAAACTAGGTGTGAAATTATTACTTCAAGCAGGTAAAGGCTATCGTATAAATACCGAAAGAGACACAGGAATTACAATTCCTGCGATTTTAGCTGAAGCAAAAGCAGCAGTAACTCCAATGAATGGTTTTACGAGGTTTGCAGGTACCATGGAAATTGCAGGAATAAATCATGATATAAACAAAGTTCGTGTTGATGCAATCGCAAAAGCTGCAACTCAATATTATCCAGATGTAAAATTAACGGTTGAAGAAAAAGACAATGCGGCATGTGGTTTGCGTCCAGTATCACCAGATGGTTTGCCTTATATTGGAAAGCCCAAAAAATGCAACAACCTAACTATTGCTGCTGGTCATGCTATGATGGGATGGAGTATGAGCACTGCAACTGGGAAATTGGTTTCGGAAATCATTTCAAATAAAAAACCATCTTTAAATCTTGAGCCTTTTAATCCTGATAGAAAATTTTAATCGTTTAAGTTCATTCGCATCATTATAAGATGCTTTTTCATACCAGCTTTTTCATAAGCTCTAATGGCTGAAGGATTGTCTTGGTAAACATCCAATCGTATTTCAAAGATGTTTCGATCTTTGCACCATTTTAATAAAACATCCATGATGAGTTTATTATAACCATTGCCTCGATGTTTTTCTGGTACAAACATAAAACCCAAATAACCCTGTTTGTCATGTTTTAGGTAAGGTCTATCTTCCTTAATTTTAGCATAACCAGAAGCAACTAATTCATTGTTGAGTTCAACCACAAATAAATCAGAATCTTTTTTCTGCATAATTTTAGAAAGATCATAATAAACAACCTGTCCATCTTTTATGGTCGGATCCATAGGTCGTTCTGCTTCAACGAGACCCTTCATAAATTCCATCAAAACAGGTAGGTCTTTTTCAGTTGCTTTTCTAACAATGGGTTTCATAATTAGTGAGAATGATTTTAATTGCTACCAAATCTAATATTTATTCCGTTTATCGAAAAATATATATTTGTATTATTTTTTTTACGATTTTAGATTAAATATTTGATTTTCAGCAACTTTTTAAAAAAACTAGCCTATGGTTCTGGAAATTTCTAATTGTGATAATTGTTTTAAGATAAAGGGTAATCTTACTAAAAAAAACCTGCATACATTTCGGCATACTTTTAAGAATATATTTGATAAGATCGATCAGCTTACAATTAATATAGAAGGATTAAATAGTATAGATCGTGAGGGTGTTAGTGCTATAACAAAATTACATAATACAGCTATTGCTAATAATAAGAAGTTAACTATTGTTGGGTTAGGATGCAAGGAGCTCTATCAGCATATTAAAACACACGATGCAGCTTAAAACAGATTACTTTAAACGTTTTAATAAGTAATCATAAAATCTTCAGCAAGAATGTTTCTTAAATAGAAGATTAGTTCTTTTGCATTTTCTTTTCTAAACACAATGGGAGGTTTAATTTTTAACACATTATGTTCAGGACCATCAATACTCATCAAAATACCATGTTCTTTCATTCTGTTAGACAAATAGTCGGTTTGTTTTGCTAAAGGATTCAACTTGTCATCCACCAATTCAATACCAAGAAATAAGCCTTGACCACGAACATCACCAATAATTGGGAATTCTTTTGAAAGTTTTTTTAACTCAGCTTTTAAAAACTCACCAACTTCCAAAGCATTTTGTTGTAATTTTTCTCGTTTTACGGTTCGTAAAACTTCGGTTGCAATAGCGCATGACACCGGATTTCCACCAAAGGTGTTAAAATACTCCATACCATTGGCGAATTTTTCTGCAACCTCTTGTGTACAAGCAACAGCTGCAACTGGATGACCATTACCCAAAGGTTTGCCTATGGTTACAATATCTGGAACCACATCATGCAACTGAAAGCCCCAAAATGCTGTTCCCATTCTACCACAACCTGTTTGTACTTCATCGGAAATACAAACGCCTCCAAAATCTCTAACCATTTTATAGGCTTTAGCTAAAAAACCTTCAGGTAATTCTACTTGACCACCACAACTAATAATTGGTTCAATAATAAAGGCAGCAATATTGCGTCCTTTGTTTTGAACTTTTTTAATACAATTTTTGACTTCTTCGGCATATTTATCTGCTGTATTTTTACCGCAATACTTGCCACGAAAAGCATTAGGAATTGGGAAAATATGAGTGTGTTCTGGAGCACCTTTTCCACCTTTGCCATCAAATTTGTAAGACGAAATATCAACACACATATTCGTGTTACCATGATAACCGAACTCACTTGCTATAATGTCTTTTTCACCAGAATAGGTTTTTGCCATTCTAATAGCCAACTCGTTGGCTTCACTCCCAGAGTTCACAAAATGTAAAACGTTTAATTCTGGAGGTAAGGTTTTAATAAGTTCTTCGGCGAGTGTATTAATAGTGTCATGTAAATATCTTGAATTGGTATTTAGCAATGCCATTTGTTCTTGCCCAGCTTTGACAACATTATAATGCTCGTGACCAACATGCGCTACGTTGTTTACTGTGTCTAAATATTTCTGTGCATATTGGTCCATTAAATAAACACCAGCACCACGAACCATTTTAATTGGTGTTTTGTAGTGAAGACCTATACTTTTACCTAAATGTTGTTTTCTGTATGCAATGAGTTCTTTATTTGTTGAACTATTTGAACCTTTAAGAGCATCAGAGTTGAACAGTAAATTTGGATCTGGACAAAGCCCTTTCCAAACCCCAATTTGACGAAAATAAGCAACACCAGGAAAATCTATTTTGTAATCGAGCATGCTCATCATAATCTGAAAATGAAGATGAGGTGCCCAATTTCCGTTTCCGGGATAGTTGCCTAATTCGGCAATTTTCTCACCTTTTTTAATGATATCTCCAAGTTTGTGTTTGGTAGCACTTTCAACGGTGTTGTGTCCATACAAGGTGAAGAATTCAAAATCTTCAACTCGATGTTTTAAGATTATTAATCCACCATATTCCTTATCGCCAGTATCATTGCAAGCAGTTACCACTTCGCCATCAAACAAGGCATGAACAGGTGTATTGGCAGGAAACCAAAAATCGATTCCTAAATGAATAGTTCTACTCTCACGACCATTGTTACCAACTTTATCATATGCAGTTGAGGTATAAATTGGTCGAGGTTCTAAATAACCTCCAGCAAGTACTTTGTTTGGATGATTAGTTTGAAGCCTATCAATTTTAAATTGAAACAAGTCTAAATCATTGAATTCTTTTTCGTGTCCCATCCAAGTACTGGAGACACTTAAATCGATATGTTTTAAGTCATTGCTTGGTGCAGTAGGGAATAAGTCTGAAACATTGAATTGATGTTTCGAAGCCCATTTATTAAACTTTTCAGTATCAGGATGTGCTGGCAAACCACAAGCGACTCTAAAACAATAATGTGCAAAATCTGGCGATAATTGATACCATTTTTTTAAAACCTCCCAAGCTGGTTTTTCACTAATCCATAAATATGCATTGTCAGGTTTTTCAATTTTACTCATTGCTGCTTTGGTAACAATAATTACCAGTCTTATTGCAATAGCAGTATATAAATGTTCTAATTCTTTTTCTTGGAGCGAAAATGTAGAATGATAGCCTTTAACAATTGGTAATGCTGCATCCAAGGGATCTTTTTTACGCATAATAGCATAAGAACAAGCTATAGCAACATCATTAATTATTTGTGTGTGCATTGCGTCTCCATAATCAATAAATGCTGTTACTCTAGGATTGATTAACTCTGAAGATACAAGAACATTATTGTCATTGATATCGTTATGGATGATGGATTTTCGTAGTAAACTATAAGACTCAAATTTGTTTTCAAACTGTTTTATAAAACAGGCAATAATCTCAATTTCTTGTTCATTAAAAAGATGAAGGTGCTTTTTTGTCCATAATGATTGTGCAATATCCCATTCAAAATTACGATACGACTTATCATGTTTAAAACCTTTTAAAGTACTTGTTAACTCACCGCATTTTTTTCCTAAACTAAACCGTAAATCATCTAATTGTGGATTAACACTACTCCAAACTCTGCCAGAAATCCAAGTGAGTAAACGTACTTTTCGTTGCTTGCCAAATTCATCAATGATTTCAGAAATGGAGTTTCCATTTTTATCTTTTTTAACTTTTGGAGCTATAACATCTTTATCATTATCAGCAATATATTGCAATAATTCTTGCTGAAAATATAGATTGTTTTCATCTTCATTTGGGCGGGAAATTTTAAGAATAAAATGATTACCATTATCAGCGTTCACTTTAAAATTAAAGTCATCATAACCAGGTAAAGAGGATACGGTTCCAGTTATATCAAATAAGGATAAAAGAATATCCTCTGCTTGAACATTAGAAATTTCAATGGTATTGTTTGGCATTAACTCTAGTTTTTACAGTCAAATATTCAACCATAAAAATAATAGAAAATAATGCGATAAACGATTTAGATTCTAAAGAATTCTTGTTTGCTTTTTATAAAATGCATCCTGTTGCTTTTTCATAAGCTCGCGAGCCATTTTCTTTTTGTAAGCGAACAATTCTTCTTCGGTAGAAATATCGCCATAAACACGATCGTTAATTATATTATCAGCATTCAATAAGACATTTCTTTGATAAGAATTTTGTTCTGCCCAAGTTTTTAGTTCAGATTCGCTTTCTTGAGTTTTAATATCGTATTCTCCTCTTGGTGATATAAGTTTGGCAAATATTGGAGAGGTCTCTATAGCTAAAAATAACAAGAATATAAAAAACGAAGGTAGCCAAGGCAATTTACCAAGAGCATTAACACGAGCCATTAAGCCATCAAAATTATCAATGATTGGTTGTGAAGTGGAGACTTGGGTGTTATAATCATTTTGTAGTTGAGCGATTTGAGCTTCGGCAGCTACAATTTTTTCTTTATTATCGGTTTTTAATTGCTGTAATTCTGCTAAAAGTGCATCATGCTTTTCTCGTTTTTCTTTATAAACAGGGCCTTTACCAAGTAGCATTGTACCTTCGCGACCTTCGGCTTCAGCTATATAAGTATCATATAAATTATTTACTTCAGCTTCTTTAGTATCAATGTCATTTTGAAACGATTTTATATTGTTTTGTAACTCTTCAATTTTTGGGGTAAACTGTTGCGCAATTTGATCTTTATTGGCAAGCGTTAAATCGTTTTTTTGTTCTAACAATACTTGATTAATCTCCTTTTCAAAGATTTTTAGCTCTAAAGGTTTAGCAATTACAATTGCTATAATTACAGCTAATAAAATTCTTGGAGACGCTTGTATAAGTTCATCAATAACATTACCTGTTTTCTTGATGGTTGACACAATATATCTATCTAAATTAAAAATGAGTAAACCCCAAACAAGGCCAAACCCAATAGCAGCAAATAAATTATCGAAGACTGTATAGAGCGCATAACTTGCAGCGATAAACGCCATAAAAGCAGTAAAAAAAACGGTAGCACCTATACCTACATATTTGTTTTGTTCGCCAATTGAGCAGTCGTTGAGAATATCTGTATCTGAACCAGAGCAGATAATGAAGAATTGCTTAAGCATAATAGATTGTTTTGATTGATTGTCTATTAGAACGCTTTTTTTTACTATTTGTTACAAAAAAGCCTCGAAAATCGAGGCTTTTAATAAATGTTTAGTTTTTTTCTTTGGTTTCAACCACTATTGGTTTTGTTGAAAGATAGACTTTTGGCTTCTTTGAATCTTTGTTGTAAGTCCTAATATTTATCTTCTTATTTTGTTTTAATTTTTTAATAGCTTCATCAGTTGAAATTTCTTTTCCTTCAAAATAGAAAATAGCATCTTTTTTAGCCATTTCAACAACATGATCTAGAGGGGACTTTGGTGGTGGAGGCGGAGGAATGTTCATTTTTTGTCTCGCTATATTTTCTTCTTGACGCTTTAGCTTCATAGCCATAGCATGTTTTCTTTTTTCTTCAGCTTTTACCTTTCGCTCTTCAACATGCTTTAGTTTTTCTTTTTTTAGTTGTTCTTGACGTTTTTCAATTTCAACCTTTTGTTCTTTTACTTTTCGTAATTTAACTTTTTTTAATTGTGCTTTTTGTTCTTTGCTTAGGGTTTCTCTTTTAACTAAGTATTCCTTTTTTTCTTGTCTTAGCTTTTCTTGTCGTTGTTTCATTTCAGCAACTCTTGCTAGTTTTGCTTCTTGTGAAGCTTTTCTTTGAGCAACATATTGCTCTTTTACTCTTATAAGTTTAGCTCTTTCAGCATCATTAACCTCTCTAACTCTAGCTAAATTTTGTTTAGACTTAGCTACAGCTAATTTGTGGTTTTTAATTGCTTCCTCATATTTTTTCCTTTGCTCAGGAGTAGCATTCTCAGGAATAGGAGGAGGTGGAGGAGGTGGTGGAAGCATACTCGTAGGGACTTCTACTTCTTCAATAGTTTTTCCAGATTTAGATTTGTATCTAGTCACACTTTCAGGATATTTTTTAGCATATTCAGCAATCACTTTTTTGTATTTGGCTTTTTGCTCTGGTGAAGCATTTGCTGGAACTGGAGGTGGTGGTGGAGGTAAGACTTCTTCAACTTCAATAACTTTAGGAGCATTTGGTGCTGGAGGTGGAGGTGGAATATTTGGGAATGGCTCTGCATCTTTTTTCTGTTTGTCATTCATTAAGTTGTAGATGTATTCCATTCTCTCAACGTCTTTTTGCTTGATAATACGTTGTTTTTCACGCATTGAATTGTAATGCTTTGCCAAACGGTTGTATTCTTTCATTTGTTCTCTAGATGCACCATCTTGTTTTTCGACAACAATTTTCGATGACTCATCCACAATTGGATTGTCATTATTTTGTTGTAAAAGTTCAAGTTGATTTTTTCCTTTAATGATTTCAATTTTGTCACTAAAACTATAAAGTGTAAATGCTAATAATGGAAGTAGGATTAAACTCCTAAACCATCTTTTTTGTTTTGATGTTTCTGTTTTCATAACTGTAAATCGTTTTTTGATGGATGAATAATTGATGGCGTTTGCCAATTGAGGCTCTTTGACGTTTGTAGAAAAGGCTAATAAAATTTGTTGATAGCTGGATGCTTCAATGCCTTTGTTTATTACTGCTTTGTCGGCTAAAAATTCATGATTTAATTTTATGCAATTTTTAATGATATGAACTAGTGGATTGAACCAAAAGATGATTTGAAAAAGTTCAATAAACAATACATCAATGCTATGTTTTTGCTCAGCATGTGTTTGTTCATGCAATAAAACTTCTTGTGGTATTTGATGTGTTTCGTATTTGTGTTTGTTTAAAAATATATAGCTAAAAAAGGTGTGAGGTGTAATTATATCTTTAAGCAATACATTTATAAAACTATTACTCCTTTGTTTCGGATTGTTTCGAATTTTATTAACCATTTTGGTAAGGTTCAATCCAAATTTTATTCCAAATAGAAACACACCAATTCCATAAATGCTCCACAATATGGTTGGGAGATAATCAATTAAATTTTCTGTTTCACCAATAATAGCATCATCAGAACTTAATTGAGCTAACCTTAAGTCATTTGCAATCGGTTGAACTTCTATATATTGAGTAAAGGTTATTAATGGAATAATTGCCGAAATGAGTAATATTCCAAGAAGATAATAGCGTTTAAACTGGTGCATGTTCTCTTTTTCTAAAAAGAGATTATAAAAGGCTAAGAAAATAGCCAAACATGCGCTAAATTTTAAAATATAAATTAGCATCATTTCTTCTTTATTTCGTTATCAATAAGTGTTTTTAAATCTTCGAGTTCTTCCTTTGTTAAATGTGTTTCTTTAGTAAAAAACGAGGCAAACTGCGTAGCACTATCATTAAAAAAGGTTTTAATTAAACCGTTTACATGTTTGGAGAAATAATCTTTCTTTTTTACCAATGGATAATATTCACGCGATTTTCCGTAGAGATTGTAGTCCACAAACCCTTTTCCAGACATGCGTTTTAATAAGGTTGCAATAGTTGTGGTTGCTGGTTTTGGATTGTCGTAGGCATCTAAAAGATCTTTCATAAACGCTTTTTCGAGTTTCCACAAATGTTGCATTAGTTGTTCTTCGGTTTTGGATAATTGCATTGCTCTACAAAATTAGAATTAACTCTACAAATGTAGAATAAAAAATATAAAAACCAAATTTTTGTATCAAATTAAAGATATTTTTAACAAAATCTGTTTTAAATTGGTAAGCTGCTTCTGTAACAAATGTTACTTTCTAGAATAAAGTTTAGCGCTAAATTTGCTCAACATTTAGAACAAAAAAAATGCTGAAGGTTTAGTTAGTTTTAATTACCGATTTTAATGTTTGATTTTATAGATAATAAAGGGTTCGTTTAGTTTTAAACGAGCCTTTTTTTATAAATCTTGTATATTTGATACAGTATTATTAAAACACCCAAAATGTATAGGCTTACTTCTTTACTAATGCTAACCTTTATTGTGTCGTATTCACTGTCGGCTCAAACCATTTTAGATTTGATGAATCAAGTTAGTCAAGATACCTTAACTAAGGTAATTCGTGAGTTTTCCGGCGAAGACCCAACTGTAGTAAATGGGACCACTGTGACTATTTTAAATAGGGAAAGTGCAAACAACGATTTAGCAGCCGATTACTTAAAAGAACGTTTGTCAAAGTTTACTAACTTAAGCATTAACGACCAAGCATATAATGTTACCTATGGAGCTACAACGTATAATGGAAGAAACATTATTGCCACACAGTTGGGAAAAACAAACCCTAACAATATTTATATTGTTTGCGGACATTATGATAGTGTGGATGATTATAGTATCGATGATAATGCAAGCGGAACCACCGCTGTTTTGGAAATAGCCAGAATATTATCGACCCAATGTTTCGACAATACCATTATATATGCGCTTTGGGATCAAGAAGAAAACGGATTGGTTGGATCTAGATATTATGCTGATGCTGCTGCAGCAAATGGCGATACAATTCTAGGTGTTTTAAACCTAGATATGCTCGCTTATGATGGTGATGGTGATAACGATTTTGATATCGATGTTATGAACATTGCAGGTTCTTTAACTCTTAAAGACGATATCTTAACTGCACTGTCCAGCTCAGGGTTAAATTTAAATGCCAATGTTGTGGACCCTGGAACTGGATCTTCCGATCATTTTTGGTTTTGGAACAACGGTTATCCAGCAGTATTAATGGGAGAATCTTGGTTTAATGGCGATGAAACACCAAATTACCATACAGCTAATGATAGATTTACTGATTTAGATATGGATTACTTTACAGATTTAACGAAGCTGTCACTAACTTATATGGCAACAAAAGGCAGTTTGCAAGCTGTTGATAATACTGTGACGACAACCATATCAAATATTACTGCAAATCAATCAGGAGCAACCTATAGATGGTTAGACTGCAATAATAATATGGCAATTATTCCTTCTGAAACAGGACAAACGTTTACACCACCTTCCAATGGAAACTATGCTGTAGAAGTAACTTTAGGTTCATGTGTAGAGATTAGTAATTGTATTAATTTTAATACGCTCAATACTACTGAATTTAACAAGGAAATTGTTGAAGTTTATCCTAATCCAGTAAAATCAATATTAAACATTCGTCTTCCTAAGAATATAAATAAAGCAAAATTGTCTATTGTTACTATTGAGGGGAAGGAACTTTTAAGAAAAGTGATAGATAAACCACATAACGAAATTGAGTTATCACAGTTTTCCAACAATATTTATTTTGTAAATATTGAAAATGAAGGACGTAAATTGAGTTATAAGATTGTGAAGGAATAAACGATTTTTTCACCTCCTTTTTTTAGACAGCACACTTTCAATAATAACAGTTAACATAATTAAACTTCCGCCAATAACAGTGTTCAATTTTGGAGCTTCACCCAAAAAGAAATAAGCAATTATAATCCCATAAATTGGCAAAAAACTACTAATAATACTTGTCGAACTTGCCGAAAAATATTTTAAACTATGCACAAATAACGAATGTCCTACGGCAGTTGTGAGTAGTGCTAATAAAATCACGTAAGGATATTGGGTTTTAATTCCGCTAGTATCCATAAAAAACATAAATGGTACGAGTACAATAGTTAAAACAGCCAATTGATAAATCATTAAGGTAGTACCATGATAATTCTTGGCGTGGCCCTTTAAAATTAAAATCCTCAAGGCGTAACAAATAGCGGATAATACTCCTAATAATAGTCCTTTAACCTGGGAATTTTCCATATTAAAATCTGGAGATAAAATATAAATCCCTAATAAAATTAAAATACCTAGAAAAATATGGCTTAACTCAAGTTTTACTTTGGTAAATAAGGGTTCTAATAAGGCTGTAATTACAGGAAATGTATAAAGTGAAAGCATTCCAATAGCAACATTGGAGAGTTTTAAAGAATAAAAATAAGTAATCCAGTGAGCACCAAGAAATAAAGCACTAATAATAATTGTAGGCAACTCCTTTTTGGATTTAGGTGCTAGATTTATCCTAAAGATTTTTGAAAAAATAAATAGAAAAACCAATGCTAAAGCACAACGCCACCAAACAATGATTGGCGTTGGCATAGCAATAAATTTGCCTAAAGCACCAGATGTGCTAATAAATAGTGTTGCTAGATTAAGTAATAGGAACTCTTTATAGTGGTTATTGTTCAATAGATTAATCTATATTGCTATTTAGATAATTCAGTAAAATATTTATAAAAAAACGGAATGGTTTCAATGCCTTTATAATAATTAAAAAGCCCAAAATGTTCGTTAGGCGAATGAATAGCGTCGCTATCCAGTCCAAAGCCCATTAAAATGGTTTTGCTTTTTAGTTCTTGCTCAAACAGTGCCACAATTGGAATACTGCCTCCACTACGTTGTGGGATAGGCTTCTTTCCAAAGGATTCTTGGTATGCCATGGAAGCTGCTTGATAAGCTGTATTATCAATTGGTGTTACATAACCTTGACCACCATGATGAGGTGTTACTTTTACAGTAGTGCCTTTTGGAGCCAAACTTTCAAAATGGGTTTTGAATAATTGGGTGATTTCTTTCCAATCTTGATTAGGCACTAATCGCATCGATATTTTAGCATAAGCTTTACTAGCAATAACTGTTTTAGCACCTTCTCCTGTATAGCCTCCCCAAATTCCGTTAACATCTAGTGTTGGTCTAATAGAGTTGCGTTCGTTGGTTGTGTAGCCTTTTTCACCATAAACATCTTCAATATCGAGCGCTTTTTTATAGGCTTCTAATGAAAATGGTGCTTTTGCCATTTGTGCACGTTCCTCTTTTGAAAGTACTTCAACTTTGTCATAAAATCCAGGAATGGTAATATGATTGTTTTCATCGTGTAAAGAAGCAATCATTTTAGTAAGAACATTAATAGGATTTGCAACTGCTCCACCATATAAACCTGAATGTAAATCACGATTTGGTCCTGTAACTTCAACTTCAACGTAGCTTAAACCTCTTAATCCTGTTGTAATTGAAGGAGTGTCTTTAGCAATCATTCCAGTATCTGAAATTAAGATAACATCATTAGACAGTTTATCTTGATTTTTTTTCACAAAATTAGACAGACTGTTGCTGCCAACTTCTTCTTCGCCTTCAATCATAAATTTCACATTACAGGGTAGTTGGTTTGTAGATGCCATAAACTCCATTGCTTTCACATGCATATAGAATTGACCTTTATCATCACAAGCACCTCTTGCAAAAACAGCACCTTCTGGATGTAGATTGGTTTTTTTGATTACAGGTTCAAAAGGAGGTGAATCCCAAAGATTTAGAGGGTCTGGTGGTTGTACATCATAATGGCCATAAACTAGAACCGTAGGCAAGCTTGGGTTAATTATTTTATCTCCATATACAATAGGATA
Source organism: uncultured Flavobacteriaceae bacterium (assembly GCA_963975205.1). Classification (GTDB taxonomy): domain Bacteria; phylum Bacteroidota; class Bacteroidia; order Flavobacteriales; family Flavobacteriaceae; genus Pontimicrobium. Next base: position 45,704 of record CAXBFU010000028.1, read on the forward strand.
GCCTTTGGTTTTACAAATTTCAACATTCTCGCAGCCAGCTTTTTTTAAGCTATTGGCAACAAAGTCTGCTGTAAGTAAAACATCTTTTTTATATGCAGAATCTGCACTGATAGATGGAATTTTAAGAAGTTCAATCAATTCATTTAAAAGACGATTTTTATGATCGTTAATGTATGTTTTTATACCTTGCATTTAGAATAAGTTTTAATGAGCCTTAAAAGTACGAAAAGCGATATTATTTTTTGTAGATAGATTTGAATATTAAAAGGATTGTTTATATTTGCATCCCAATAATTATTGGGATTTGCAGGCGTGGTGGAATTGGTAGACACGCTAGACTTAGGATCTAGTGCCGCAAG
>CAXBFU010000029.1:0-40172 GCA_963975205.1 uncultured Flavobacteriaceae bacterium
GAGCGCAGTCGAAATATCTAACATTTTTATATTTAAGATTCTTCGACTGCGCTCAGAATGACAAATTATAGTTCTTTATTACTTTTTTAGATAACCTCTCTCTTTTTTTAATATGCTTGCTTTTTTATTTCCTATTTTCGTAAAAACAAGTTTATATTTATGCCATGGAGAACCAGACTATTATATTAATTGTCATGTCTGTTTACATGGTGTTACTCATTTTTTATGGAATATACCAAGGGAGACAAGTAAAAACAGGTTTAGATTTTGCAATTGCTGGACGTAAATTACCTGGTTGGGTTGCAGCACTTTCTGAAAGGGCTACTGGTGAATCTTCTTGGGCACTTTTAGGCTTGCCTGGAGCAGCTTACGCAACAGGGTTAATGGAAGTTTGGACAGCCATAGGTTGCGTGTTTGGAATTATAATTGCTTGGGTTTTATTAGCATCTCGATTACGAAATGAAGCAGAAAAATATCAAGTTGATACATTTATTGACTACATAGCCAAGCGTCATGGCGAAGTAGGGAAGTGGATAAGGATTGTTGGTAGTTTAACCATCGTCTTTTTCTTTTTCTTTTATGTTGGTGCGCAATTTATTGGTGGTGGAAAGACATTGAATAACTTGTTTCAAATTGATAAGGATCTTGCAATGCTTATTGTTGTTATCTTGGTGATTCCTTATACAATTTATGGTGGCTTTCGTTCAGTAACTTATACAGATGTTATTCAGGCTATTATTATGATTGTAACACTTATTGTGGCTCCAATCGCTGGATTTATATATTTAGCAGATATGCCAGAAGGGACTGTATTTGCACATAATATATCTGATGCATTGGTAAAATCTGGTGAACCATATTCTACAATGACAGGAGGAGCAGTTTTAAACAAAGACTCTGCTTTATTTGGAAATTTAAATAGTTTCTTTCCCAATTCACTAAATATTGTTAAAGGCTTAGGTAGCGGAATAATAATCGCTGGAGCTTTTTCGTGGTTTTTTGGATATTTAGGAGGTCAACCTCAATTGACCATGCGATTTATGGCAATTAAAGATGAAAGGAATGCTAAAATTGCTAGAAATATTGGTGTTATCTGGACCATTGTTGCATATACAGGAGCACTTTTGGTTGGCTGGATAGGAATTGCAATTTTTGGACCCAATGGTTTGGAAGATCAAGAAACTGTAATGCCTGAAGTTTTAACGACAGTTTTTCACCCAGTTGTTTCCGGTATATTAATAACTGGTGTTTTGGCTGCCATTATTTCAACTGCCAACTCCTTGCTCATTTTGTCGGCCACAGAATTATCTGAGAATATTATAAAAATTAATAAAAAGGCTTCAATAGATTCAAAAAAATCACTGTTGCAATCTAGGGTCGTTACTGCGCTATTGTCGTTTGTTGCATTATTGTTAGCATATTTTTCGCCTAGTGATTTAATATATGCTATCGTTGGATATGTTTGGGCAGGAATTGGATCTACATTCTCTATAGTTATTCTCCTTACCTTATTTTGGAAACGCTTTCATGGTATTCCAGCTTTACTAACTATTATTACCGGTCTCATATTTACCATATTTTGGATTATGTCTGGATTGGATGACATTATTTCGTCTAGATTATTAACGTTTATAGTTGCTGGATTTACTGCTATAACTTCAACATACTTATTTAAGAAAAAAGAAATGTATTAATTACAATTTAATTCTCTAGTAGAGTAACAATTAAAATGCATCTTTTGCGTTCATCAACTAATGATTAATGGTATTATTTTGCAAAGCTCTTCTTTAGATAATACAATTATTACAGTGTTTTTAATTGCATTGTTTATAATGATCTTTTATTTCGGATTTCGAATGTTTGAAATGGCTTATGTAATTCGTAACAAAAAACCTCTTTATAATCATGTTTATTTTAGGTTGAAAAGACTTAATCCAAATCAACAATCTATACTACGTAATGGCTTCAACTTTTATAATAAACTAACAAAAAAACAAAGAAGGTATTTTGAACATCGTGTAGCATGTTTTATTGAGGACAAAACTTTTATTGGAAGAGATAGATTAGCGATAAACGACGAAATTAGGGTGCTAATTTCGGCAACAGCAGTAATGCTTACTTTTGGGTTTAGAGATTATTTTATTGGTTTAATAGATAAGATATTTGTCTATCCAAAACCTTTTTATTCTAAAACGAATGGCGATTACCACAAAGGAGAGTTTAACCCTAAGCTAAAATCCTTGGTCTTTTCTTGGGAAGATTTTGAGCAAGGTTATAATATAGGCGATGATAATCTAAATTTGGGCATTCATGAATTTGCACATGCCATACACTTAAATAGTATTAAGGAGCGTGATGTTAGCGCAACGATATTTAAAGATGCATTTCGAGAATTAACAGAACTCCTTTCTAATAGCAAGCCAATGCGAGACGAATTAATTACTTCTAGATACTTTAGGGAGTATGCTTATACCAACCAATTTGAATTTCTTGCAGTACTAGTTGAATACTTTTTTGAAACTCCAATTGAGTTTAAAAGCCAATTTCCAAGTATTTATAATAAAGTTAAGCAGATGCTTAACTTTAGTTATGCCAAATATTAATTTGTTTATTACATCTGTATGACTTTTGTCATAATTTAACAGTACGTTCTTAGTTAACTTTAATGTTGAATTAAAAACTTGAGGCATGAAAAGAGGCACACCAATTTCGACAATAATGACGAAAAATGTCATTACCTTAGATACAACAGATAGTTTAGAAACAGCAGAGCGCTTATTTAAACAAAATCATATTCGGCATATTCCAGTTGTTAGAGGGAAAAGTATAAAAGGCATGTTAAGCTTTACAGATTTATTACGCATTAGTTTTGCTGATGCTGTAGATGAAACTGAAGATTATGTGGACTCTATAGTTTACAACATGTTTACCATAGAGCAAGTTATGGCTAAAAACTTAGTAAGTGTAACTTCTAAAACAACTATTAAAGAGGTTGCTGAAATTTTATCAAAAAAAGAGTTTCATGCTATACCAGTTGTAGATAATAATAAGTTGGTAGGTATTGTAACCACAACCGATTTAATAAATTATTTATTAGAACAACTCAATGAGTAGATTTTCCTTAATTGGTAAAACATTCTAAGAATTAGCTAAAGCTTTTAAGTCTTTAATAGTTTCCATTTGGTTGCTACTTTTGAATATATAACTGCCAGCAACTAAAACATCTGCTCCTGCTTTAACAAGTGATTTAGCATTTTTATTGGTAACACCACCATCAATTTCAATTAAAGTAGAAGCTCCTTTTCGAGCAATTAATTTTTTTAGTTGTTTAACCTTATCATAAGTGTTTTCAATAAAACTTTGACCTCCAAAACCAGGGTTAACACTCATTAAACAAACCAAATCAATATCATTAATGGTGTCTTCCAAGAGGCTCACATTAGTATGCGGATTTAGAGCAACTCCAGCTTTCATGCCTTCAGCTTTTATGGCTTGAAGGGTTCTATGTAAATGTGTACATGCTTCGTAATGAACCGTTAAAATATTGCTACCTAAATCAGCAAAGGTTTTTATGTATCTATCTGGATCTACAATCATTAAATGTACATCGATGGTTTTTTTTGCATGTTTAGAAATAGCTTTTAAAACTGGCATTCCAAAAGAAATATTTGGCACAAAAACACCATCCATTATATCAATGTGAAACCAATCGGCATCACTGTTGTTTACCATTTCTATATCGCGTTGAAGGTTAGCAAAATCGGCTGCTAAGATTGAAGGTGCTATTAATTTTGAAGACATTGTGTTTAGTAATTGTTTGTTGGGAACAAAAATAATTTAATTCTAGCTTTATTTTATTTTTTGGCAATAAAGTTCTCGACGATATTAATGATTTTGTCAACAGTTTTAAGTTCGGCTTCCCTTATCCATTTTAAATATTTTTCTAATTGATTAAGTGTTTTTGAGTTTTCAACAATTACAAATCCAGAATTATAGCCATCAAATATGCGTTCCTCAATAGTGGTGTCTATGAGCTTAATTATATTACTATGTCTTGGGTCTTGGCTAATTTTTGAGAAAAGCATAGTGATTTCTTGTTTATCTCCTTCTAATATTTGAAGAAAATTCCCATAGTTATATACTAATACACCAGTTATGTTTAGATCGGTATTATTTCGCTTGTTCACACGAAATAAGTGTTCAAGATCTAAATTTGATAATGAGTTTTTAGCACTACTAACATAACACAAAGTATATGGCATACTATTTAATTTAAAGTTTAATAATTTTTTATAAAATTATAAAAAAGTGAACCCAGAGTAATCAGCTCTGGGTTCTTTCATCAATCAAAAAACGAACAGTTATGTAACTGTTTGTTGCGTTTATTAGGATATAAATATAACTATCCTAAGTATGTTTTTAAAATTTTACTTCGAGATGTGTGTTTTAATCTACGAATTGCCTTTTCTTTAATTTGGCGAACACGTTCTCTGGTAAGGTCAAAAGTTTCACCAATTTCTTCTAAAGTCATTGGGTGTTGGTTACCTAAACCAAAGTATAATCGAATTACATCTGCTTCACGAGGCGTTAATGTTTCGAGAGCTCTTTCAATCTCTGTGCGTAACGATTCGTGTAATAAATCTCTATCTGGATTTGGCGATTCACCACTACGTAAAACATCGTAAAGGTTAGAATCTTCACCTTCTACTAAAGGCGCATCCATTGATACATGACGCCCAGAATTTTTCATGGATTCTTTAACGTCGTTAATTGTCATGTCTAATTCTTTTGCAATTTCCTCGGCACTTGGTGGACGCTCGTGAGATTGCTCTAAGAATGCATAGGTTTTATTAATTTTATTAATAGAACCAATTTTGTTTAGTGGTAAACGTACAATACGTGATTGTTCTGCTAATGCTTGAAGAATCGATTGACGAATCCACCATACGGCATACGAAATAAATTTGAAACCTCTGGTTTCATCAAATCGTTGTGCAGCTTTTATAAGCCCTAAATTACCTTCATTAATCAAATCAGGTAAGGTAAGTCCTTGGTTTTGATATTGCTTAGCTACAGAGACTACGAAACGTAAATTAGCTTTTGTTAATTTTTCTAACGCTATTTGGTCGCCAGCTTTTATGCGCTGTGCCAACTCTACTTCTTCATCTGCTGTAATTAAGTCAACTTTTCCAATTTCTTGTAGGTATTTATCTAACGATGCAGTTTCTCTATTAGTAACCTGCTTCGTAATTTTAAGTTGTCTCATCTAAAGGCTTTCTATTTTAATTATTGAGATTAATACTCCTGTCGTATAGTTATACGTGTAATGTTACTTAAATGTTACAAAAATTTAAAGTTTAATTAATTTTTTGTCTGTTAAATTGATGTCGTTTAGCATTTCGTTAGTGAATTTGTAGTGTCCACGAGTAGTAATTAATTTAAAGCTATGAGATTTTAGTATGCTAAAAGCATCTAGGAATAGCCATTTTGACTTTAATAAATTGGTTCTTGGAGTTTTTAAGCTAATATCAAAAATATGTTTTCTACCTTCTTTTTCAGCGACTATATCTGGTGTGATACTAACGTTACTGCCTTTCTTGAAATAAGATTTTGGTGTTTCGAAGCCTTCCATATCTGCCTTGATATTTTTGTAGCCTAAATTTTGTAAATAGGTAATGGAGTTTTTTAAAAAATCTAAATGTTGTTCTTTGTCTTTAAATGTCATAACATATAATATAAACCATTTTAACAGATTTCCTAATTTTGTTATGGGTTTAACGTTTTGTTATGGTTTGCAAAGGGGTCTATTTTAAACTATAAAACCTCTCAAAATTAATTTTGAGAGGTTTATATTTATCATAGAATTGAAGGTTTTTTTAGCCTTCTTTCTTATCTTCTCTAGGTTATCTATCGTCACGTCTGTTATCACGACCACGATTATCCCTTCCTCTGTTATCACGTCCACCACGATTATCACGTCCACGATTGTTATCTCTTGGTGGTCTTTCTACATAGCCTTCCGGTTTTGGTAAAATTGCTTTTCGAGACACTTTCTCTTTACGAGTACGTTTGTCTATTCCAAAGTATTTTACATCAAAAACATCTCCCATGTTTACAACATCACTTACATTTTCTGTACGTTCCCAAGCCAATTCACTAACGTGTAATAACACTTCGTTTCCTGGCGCTTCGGTATATTCTACAACAGCTCCAAAATCAAGCATTTTAATAACTTTTACTTCATAAATGCTACCAACTTCTGGTTTAAACATTAGGGAGTCTATCTTCGCTAAAACTTGGTCAATACCATTTTGATCTGTTCCAAGAATTTCAACAATACCTTCTTCTGTTACAGGGTCTTCGTTTATAACGATGGTTGTATTGGTTTCTTTTTGTAATTCTTGAATTACTTTTCCACCAGGACCAATTAAAGCACCAATAAACTCGTTAGGTATTGTTCTGGTTACCATTTTTGGAGCGTGAGGTTTCACATCTGCACTTGGTTCTGTAATGGTTTCAGCAATTTTATTTAAAATGTGTAAACGACCTGCACGTGCTTGTTTTAGTGCATTTACTAAAATCTCATAAGGCAAGCCTTTAATTTTAATGTCCATTTGGCAAGCTGTAATACCTTTGGTTGTACCTGTAACTTTAAAGTCCATATCACCTAAATGATCTTCATCGCCTAAAATATCGGACAATACAGCATAACGATCTCCATCAGAAATTAATCCCATGGCAATACCAGAAACTGGTCTTATCATTTGGACACCAGCATCCATTAAAGCCATGGTTCCTGCACAAACAGTTGCCATTGAAGAAGAACCGTTAGATTCTAATACTTCAGATACAACTCTTACTGTATAAGGACAGTTTTCAGGAATCATTCCTTTTAAACCTCGTTGTGCCAAGTTTCCGTGACCAATTTCTCTTCGAGATGTTCCTCTTAATGGTCTTGCTTCACCTGTACAAAAAGGAGGGAAATTATAATGTAAATAAAAACTTTCTTCACCTTCGTAAGATGGCATATCTATTTTATTTGAATCTCTTGAAGTTCCTAATGTAACAGTGGCTAATGCTTGAGTTTCTCCTCTTGTAAAAACAGCCGATCCATGTGTTGATGGCAAATAATCTATTTCGGACCAAATGGGTCTTATTTGGTCAGTCTTACGACCATCTAAACGTAAACCTTCACTTAAAGTTAATTCACGGACAGCCTCTTTTTCTGCTTTGCTATAATAACTGTTAACAAGGTGGCCAAATTCTTCCATCTCTTCTTCTGTAAACAAAGCTTTTACTTCTTCTTTCACGGTTGTAAATGCTTCACTACGCTCTGCTTTAGAAGTGCCTTTCTTAGCAATTGCATAACACTTATCGTAAGCAAAATCATGTATTTTTTTAGCTAAATCTTCATTGTCTTCTGCAGTTTCGTATTGACGAACTTCCTTTTTGCCAAAAGCTTCTGCTAAACGTAATTGAGCATCAATTTGTACTTTAATGGCTTCGTGGGCAAACTTAATGGCATCAGCCATTTCTTCTTCGGAAATCTCATCCATTTCGCCTTCCACCATCATTACTGAATCTGCCGAAGCTCCAACCATCATTTCGATGTCAGATTCTTCTAATTGAGCACGTGTTGGGTTAATAACAAATTCGCCATTAATACGACCAACCCTTGCTTCAGAAATGGCACATTCAAATGGGAAATCTGATAATTGAATGGCTGCAGATGCTGCTAATCCTGCCATTGCTTCTGGCATAACATCATCATCATGAGACATTAACTGAATCATTACTTGGGTTTCTGCATGGTAATCTTTTGGGAATAATGGACGTAAAACACGGTCAACAAGACGCATGGTTAATACCTCTCCATCACTAGGTCTTGCTTCTCTTTTAAAGAACCCTCCAGGATAACGTCCTGAGGCTGCAAATTTTTCGCGATAATCTACCGTTAAGGGTAAAAAATCAACATCACTTTGTTTGTAATTGGAAACAACTGTACATAATAACATGCATTTCCCAGATTGAACAACAACAGATCCATGTGCCTGTTTTGCCAATTTTCCGGTTTCAATGGAGATTTCTCTTCCATCACCAAGGTCTATGACCTCTCTAAAAACTTTTGGAATCATAAATTTTTTAATTCTAATTCTGACGATTTAATTATTGTCGGAATAATGTTAAACAATGGTCGCTGTGTTGTTGTAGTTGTTGTGTGACACCTAGGTGTCTGACCAATGAAAAACTATATTTAGCTTCTTCAATGCGCAGTTTAAACTCTTGCGCTTGAGTTATATTAAAACAAAAAAGAGGCGTGAAGCCTCTTTTTATTATTTTCTTAATCCTAATTCTTTAACTATGGCACGATATCTTAAAATATCTTTCTTAGTTAAATAATCTAGTAAAGCACGACGTTTACCTACTAATTTTACTAATGAACGCTCGGTATTAAAATCTTTACGATTGTTTTTTAAGTGCTCAGTTAAGTGGTTGATTCTGTGAGTAAATAATGCAATTTGCCCTTCTGCAGAACCTGTGTTTTTTGCATCTTTACCATGCTTTTTAAAGATTTTCTCTTTTTCTTTTTTGTCTAAATACATGCTAATATTATTGTAAATGATTTTTATGTACTTGATTACGGTTTTCGTATTCAAGCGGCAAAGATAGTAAAAATTAGGAACTTACAATTTTTTTTATCTGCTTTTTGTGCAACAAAACTGAATATATATTGTTATCTAATCTTAAATGAATTAAACCTTTTTATTTTAAGAAAGTCTTAACATATATAAACTTAAAACTTGCAATGATGAAAAATTTAAATGTAACAAAACAAATGTTTATGGTAGCAACAGGGTTAGCCCTTATTATTACTGGTTGTAGTGATAATGAACCTGTTGAAAACTTAGCACAAGACCTCGATTCTACCGAAGTAATGTTATCTGCTGAAATGGATGTAGCTCTAGAAACCATGGACGATATTGCTATTGATGCTTATGAAGAGCAAGAGACTAATGAAGATACTTCTGGAAGAACTACTAATGGTAATGAGTTTTTTACCTTACCTGACTGTGTAACGATTACAGTAGTTGCGCAACAAAACTATAGAGAGCTAACAATAGATTTTGGTACTGAAGGTTGTGAAGTGAGAAATAATATTTTAAAAGGTAAAATTATTTTATCCTACACTAGAGACCCAGATGCTAGAGAAATTTTAATTACAAAAACACTTGAAGACTTTTACTTTAACGATAAAAGTATAGTGGGAACTAAAACAATTTTACGCGAACGTTCTAATGATAATGGTAACCCACAATTTACCAAAACCGTAGATATTACAGTAGTTTGGCCTGATGGTGCAGAGGCTTCAAGAACAGGAACAAAGATTAGAGAATGGATAGAAGGACATGGAAGTGGCGTGTGGAGCGATAATGTTTTTGAAGTGACTGGTAATTGGACATCGACGTTTAGAAACGGAAACACACATTCTTATGAGGTTGTTATTCCATTACGAAGAGAAGTTATATGTCGCTTTTTTGTAAGCGGCTCGATAGATGTACAACGTACAAATTTTGCAGGTGTGTTTGATTATGGCAATGGCGATTGTGATAACCAAGCGACTTTTACGTTTGAAAATGGTACAGTGAGAGATATTAACCTTAATTAGGCTTGTAAAATTATTGATGATAAGAAGAGGCTTCAATTTAATTTGAAGCCTCTTTTATTTTTATTGAAACTGAATACCCTTTATTTACATTATTTTATAAGTAATTTTTTTATAAAAGTATCAGTATCAGTATAAACAATTAAAGTATATAGACCTGTTGATAAAAATGCAACATTTATTTCATCTGTATTCTTAAATTCTTTAAACTCATAAAATCGTCTTTCAATTGAATTTAAATCCAATATTTTAATACCATAGATAAGAGTTGGTGGAAAACCGCCTTCATATTCATCTAATAAATTTATACTAACAGTTACTTTATTTTTTGCAGGATTTGGGTATAAAATTACTTCTTTAACATTATCTGTAGGGTCAACACTAGCGATTCCGCCACCGCCACCGCCACCGGTACTAGCGTGTTGTACATATAATAATCTTGCGCCACCCTTACCACAGGCATTTTCTCCCATAACTTGTACATATCCTGCATTTTTGGCATATCCGGTAAATGCTCGTGCAATATTGGTGTTTCCAGGGGCTTGAAGTTGCCAGTTCTGTCCAAAATAATCAAAAGTTGAAACCGTTGTATAGGGATATGGCAAGTACCACGCATAAGATGTAGCTCCTATTGATGGTCCAGCACTATAACTAACTAAAGCCCCTGTATTAACTATGGCAGGACCATTTATGCTTGATGGTACATCTGGTTTGCCTATACGTATATTTTTAGTTAATGTGATACTACTACCACATTTTGATGAGCTTATTACGGCTGTTAAAACAATATCTGTTCTATAGCTGTTTGGTGGTGTCGTTAAGGTTACGGTTGTTCCTGTTGGGGACGATAAACTGGCAACGCTTGTATTGCTTATAGACCAGTTAACCAAAGCATCTCCACTAACGTTTACACTATAAGTATTTAAGGTACATGATGTATTGCCCCCAGTAATAGTTGCAGAGCCATCATCGCAAACAAAAGAGCAATTGGTAAACTCAATGTTAGTGCCAATTAACTCTGCTGCTAACCAATCTCCATTTCTGGTATTAAATGAAATGTGCTGTTTGTTGTGTGCATTAGGATTAGTGTCAAACTCTGTTGAAAAATTAACAAAAGGACTATTTTTAGGAGCACTTGGTGGACTACCTCCAACATAAGAACGTAAATAATCGGAATCATCCAAAGTAATATTATTTTCACCAATATCCAGTGCACTTGCTGTAGGGATAAAATTAAACTTATCTCTAATATAAAGCTCACTTGGTAAACTTGATGTGTCAATGAAATTATTTACATTATAAAACCCTCCTCCATAAGTGTCATAAGGCAACACGCCTGCTGGTTGATCTTTATCAATATCTGTAATATTTACTACTATTGTTGGGCCAATCCATAAAATTTGCTTACTATAAGAAATCCGTCCATTATAAATTTGATTTCCAGAGCCGTAAGGTATGGTTTTAGCCCAAAAATTTATGTTGTATCTTGAATGTCCTGGAACAAGACCTAATACAGCTACTCCAAAAAAATCAGCATCTACGAATAAGCCACCTGCTAAACCTCCTAATGGATTATAGATAAGACTTAACAAGTCTCCCCAAAATGACAGACCTCTATCTGAATATAAATTTACTATATCATCTCCAGGATTAAAATCTTGAGTGTCACCACACTCACTACCATTACTTAAAGCTATATTTCTGCTGTAAATAGGATAGCCTCCACTATTATTGGTAAGTCCTTTGTTTTTGAGTTCATTATAAAAGCTGTCATGTGTTGTATTATCTATAGCATAATTTAATGTGGAAAAATTCTTTAGCAATTGACGAGATGCAGGAGCATCTAACAAAGATAAATAAGTAGAAGCACCGAGATCATCCAAAATAGGTATTGTAATAGCATTTCCTAGAAGTGTATTTCCAGCTTGAATAAACTGATTGTTTATATGCCGATATAAAAACTGAAGACTAACAGGCATATTTGCGCCTTGTTGTGGTGCATCATGCGAGATAAACAAACGTGTGTCATGGTCTATACTGTTTTCTTCCATATCTGCCAAAGCCCAACGTGCTATAATACCTCCCATACTTTGCCCTAAAACCACATTTTCTTCCGTACTATTATTATTTGCTTTTTGTTGGTTAACATAAGTTATAACGGCCTCTAAAGCATAAGCATTACGCTGCATATAATCTACACCATTACCCCAATCTATATAAATGATGTCGTAGTCTTTATTACTATTATAAATAAGGTTTCTTAATTCTGTTCCACTAAAAGATAAAAAAGTTCTAAAATCACCATAGTCAAATAAGCCTTCAGGATTTTCTGGGGTAAAAATTGAGCCAACATCAAAACCTTCGGCAACAATAAGCGGTTTTTTAATACCATCGCAGTTAGCATCATCAATGGTTAATTTTACAGTACCAAATCCCCCCAGATAAGCTGTACTTGCTGTAATGTTTACATCTGGCATAAAACAAGAACTACTGCTTCTTAAAGCACCTTGCTGTGTTTTAATAGCATCTTCTATTTTGATTAACGATTGGTTGTACATTACATTATTATCTGTTAAGGTTAGTTTGTATTTCCACGTTTTAGTGCCAGAACTACTATAGCTTACCGCAACATTTTGGTCAAAAGGTACAGTTATATAGCCTAAACCATTATTAAAATCTATTTGTATACTTTGTATTTGTGATGTATAATTGGAATAAAAAATAGCCGATGGTACTATTATATTTAAATTATAACCTTTATAAAACTTAATAGCAGGTGTCATGGCAAAGGTTATTTTATCTTCATAAGGATTTTGCCAAACACCATTTATATACTTATCATCCAACTGACCATTGGCATAGGTAATTTTATTATTAGCCAGTGCATCGTCGTTAAACTTCGCATATTTAAAAAACAAGCCTGTTATGGCAATAGCATTTGCATTTCTGTTATTGGCTAAATTGGTGTTAAACTGTTGTGGTGTTACAAAACCAGTAGTTACATTTTGTATTCTGGAGCTTAACAAGGTATTGTATAGTTGCTTTAAAATGGCAATATTGGTATAGGTACTATCTGTAAGAGTGCCATTAAAAGCTGGTACATTGGTAAACTCCATACCATAATCGAGCAAAATGCCATGTGGTACTTTGGTTTTATCCAAAGGTGCAAATAGGCTGTTCATTTGGTTGGCAAAATCGTAATTAATTTCAGTTTGAGATTGGGAAAGTTTAAAAATGCTTAAAAAGCATAGTAATAAAATATATTTTTTCATAATTTTATAAATTGAATTGAACAAAGTTGAACGGTTGTTTAATTTAAGTTTTGTTGAAAGACTGCTTACCTTGTAAGTGGTCTTTCTTTTTTAGAGGTTATTTTATATCATAATTAAATTGATTTTTAAGATTAGTATTCCATATCGAAGCGTCCTTCTCTAATTTCAACAATTTCGCCTACGCTATTTATGGCATCAAACCAAAATGTACCACTTAAAATTGCATTATTAAAATCGTGATTCGTGATTGTTAATTCTCCAATTATTACCGGTGTAGTTGAGTAATAATTTGGTAAAGGTGGAGGAGCTGTATTTATAAAGTATTCACCAGTTTTTGAATTTGCTCCAAATTCAGTATTTAATTGATACGTTTGATTGACTTGTAATGGAGTATTATAAATACTTATTACAATTGCTTTCCTTAAGTTATTAACTTTATTTGTTATTCCTAATGTGAAATCTTCTCCATCAATATAATTCAATACTAAAGGGATTAAACTACCATTATTAGGCAAAAAAGCTTCGCCATTAACTAAAGCACCAGCAGTATTAGCACCTGTTTGTGTAGCAGGAGGCAGTTGGTCTATTGGGTTGGTTGGTGTGTCATCGTCATTTTTGCAGGATGCGCTTATTAGCAATGTGCAAAACAAAAATAGTTTTAGGGTTTTCATAGTAATTGTTTTTTATTATAAATTATTATACAGCTAGCATACAATGACACCTAATGTTAGGTATATTGTATAATGCTATTAATTATTCTAATTAAGGGAGATAGAACTACTTTAAATTTAGAAATTAAAGAAGTTAATTCAAAGAATTATTTTTAAAATATTAGGTCTCTTCAGGCATCATTTTTAAAGGAAAGTACAGTAAAACCGTAATTGAGTAGTAGTCAAAAATCACAAAAAGATGTCAATAAATTGTTTTTTATGCTCTTAAAGGCTCATTTGTTATTAAATCTATATAAAGATTAATTTGATTTTTAAGGTCTTTTCTATGTGATATAAAATCTAAAAACCCATGTTCTTGTAAAAACTCTGCAGTTTGAAAACCTTCGGGTAATTCTTTTCCTGTGGTGTCTCTAACCACACGTGGTCCTGCAAAACCAATTAAGGCTCCAGGTTCGCTAATATTAATATCTCCTAACATAGCAAAAGAAGCAGTTGTGCCACCAGTTGTAGGGTCTGTACATAAAGAGATGTATGGTATTTTAGCATCTGCCAGTTGTGCTAATTTGGTTGAGGTTTTTGCTAATTGCATTAAAGATAAAGCGGCTTCCATCATTCGGGCACCTCCAGATTTAGAAATAATCATGAATGGAGTTTTATTTTTTAAAGCATAATCTGCGGCACGAGCAATTTTTTCACCAACAACACTTCCCATAGAGCCTCCAATAAAACTAAAATCCATACAAGCAATAACGATATCTTTTCCTTTGGATTTCCCAACAGCTGTTCTTACGGCATCTTTAAGACTTGTTTTTTCTTTAGCAGCTTTTAAACGGTCTGTGTATTTTTTGTTATCTACAAATTTTAAAGGGTCTTTAGACTCTAAATTCTCATCTAATTCTTTAAAGCTATTATCGTCAAAAAGGATTTCAAAATATTCTTTACTGCCAATTCTAACATGATAACCATCTTCAGGGCTTACATAATAGTTTTTTTCTAATTCTTTGGTATCTATTACTTTTCCAGTAGGAGATTTGTACCATAACCCTTTAGGAGTATCTTTTTTTGCTTCTGTAGGAGTTTGTATTCCTTTATCCTTGCGTTTAAACCAAGCCATTTTACTCATCTAATTTTATTAGTTAGTTAGAACGCAAAATTACATAAATTTTATAATGTATTTACATTATTTAAATCTTCAAATGCTTTCTTTAAGCGTTCAACAAAGCTATTTTCAGCTTCACGGAGCCATTTTCTTGGGTCGTAGAATTTTTTGTTTGGAACATCATCACCATCAGGGTTTCCAATTTGCGATTGTAAATAAGCTTGGTTAGTTTTAAAATAATCACGAATACCACACATAAAAGCGTATTGCATATCTGTGTCAATATTCATTTTTATAACGCCATAGCCAATGGCTTCTCTAATTTCTTCAAGGGTAGAGCCAGAGCCACCATGAAACACAAAATCGATATGATTTGGGCCAACACTATATTTTTTTGAAATATACTCTTGTGAATTCTTTAAAATTTTAGGTGTTAGCTTTACGTTTCCTGGTTTGTAAACACCATGTACATTTCCAAAGGCTGCTGCAATGGTAAATTGATTACTGACCTTACTTAATTCTTCATATGCATAGGCAACTTCTTCTGGCTGAGTGTATAGCTTTGAATCGTCAACATCTGTATTATCGACACCATCTTCTTCGCCCCCTGTAATACCCAGTTCAATTTCTAATGTCATTCCCATTTTACTCATACGTTGCAAATATTGTTTACATATTTCTATGTTTTCTTCAATGGGTTCTTCCGATAAATCAATCATGTGCGAACTATATAGAGGCTTGCCAGTTTGTTTAAAATGTACTTCACTTGCGTCTAAAAGGCCATCAATCCAAGGTAATAGTTTTTTTGCGCAATGATCGGTGTGTAAAATAACTGGAACACCATACTCTTTAGCCAATAAATGCACATGTTTTGCACCAGCAACGGAACCAGCAATAGCTGCTCTTTGGTTCTCGTTAGGTAACCCTTTCCCAGCGTTAAAATGGGCGCCTCCATTAGAGAATTGTATAATTACAGGTGCATTTAAATCTCTTGCTGTTTCTAAAACACCATTTATGCTATTTGAGCCAATTACATTTACGGCTGGTAATGCAAAACCCTTTTCTTTAGCAAGGTTAAAAATGTCTTGAACCTCTTTACCTGTTGCTACTCCAGCTTTAATGTTATGTCCCATTTTGTGATGTTTTTTATAGATGATTGTAAAATACAAAGCTACATAAATTTTAATCAAAACAGGTTTGCAAATAGGCTCAAAAAATTAAAAAATATACGCAATCGTTATAGGTGAAAAAAGAAAAATTGTGCTAAAAGGGGTAGTTTATTCCTATATTATATACTGCATTTCCAAAATTATAGTCATTAAACCAACGGTTAGCTGTTTTATAAGACGGATCATATGTTTTAAAACCAATATCACCTCTAAACACAAAGAAACCGAAATCGTATCTCAACCCAAATCCTGAACCAATAGCAATATCTTTAAGGGAATTAAAATTTGTAAAAGTAGCATTTGGGTCATTTTCATTATCTAATACATTCCAAATGTTTCCAGCGTCTATAAAAAGTGCTCCGTTTAGGCTACCAAATAAGTTGAAACGATGTTCAAAGCTAAGAGCAATTTTCATGTTAGCTTCATTAAATTCGTTGTTACTATCGGAGCTTCCTGGTCCTAAATTGTAAGCTGTCCAAGCTCTATTGTCGTTGGCGCCTCCAGCAAAAAAACTTTTAGAGAATGGAATGCTGTTAGAATTGCCATAAGGTATCGCAATGCCAAAGAAACTTCTTATGGCTATAACGTTGTTTCTTCCAATATCCCAATGTTTTATATAATCGAATTCGGTTTTAATGTATTGCGAATAAGGGACGCCAAACAACTCGTATTTCTTGTCGCTGTTTTCTTTTAACCCTAATAATTTTGATGTAGTGGTTAATAAATTCCCTGCCGATTCCAATTTAAATCTAAATATAGAGAAGGTCTCATCAACTAAGCTTTCACGTCTATCTTTCACATAACTAAAATTGGTTGCAAAAATCAAGTTGTCTTCAGTAAGCCTATCTTTACGCTCTCTAATATTATTTACTGTTTTATATTCGTTAGGGTTTGTGGTTTCAAAGCCTGAATCTTGTAAGACCAAATTAATGAAATCGTCTGCTTTATTTTGAATTAAGCTTTCTAAACCATTGGTATTGATTGAAATATAATCAGGTGGTGTGTTATAGGTATTCAGTGCGATATTTTCTAAACGGTTAAATGAATTTTGATAAACACTAAAATAATTTCTAGGGTTTAAATTTCTAACATATTGTATGTTAAATAGGTCTAAATTATTTGTAACCGTTCCTGAAGGGTTCCAATTGTAATTAAAAATTCCATTAACCGTTTGTTTATCTAAACCAATATTGGTTTGACTTGTAAACCCTAAACTTAATCTGGTTATGGGAGACATGTATTTAGGGATGATTTTTTCTGTATTAAAAGGAAAGAAAAATCTTGGGATTGTTAATTTTGTATTGACACCAAGCTCATTTATATCAAAAAACTGGTCGTTATTAGAGCCATCTTTAGATGCTCCAATTGCTCCTAAAGCTGATATCTCTAGGGTTTCGGCACCTCTAAAAATATTTCGGATAAGTAATGATGTATTAAAAGAAAAGCCAACAGACTGGATGTTGCTTTGCGATATGTCAACATCAAAACCAAGACCATATTTTTTTCTTGGAGTAAGTTTTATATTTGCCGTTAAAGAAGAATCTTGTTCATGTACTTGGTATTCGATATTTGGATATTTAAAAACACCAAATTTAGAAAGATAACGATAGGTGCGTGCTCTATTTAAGGCACTAAATAAATCGCCTCTATTAATAAAAATAGCTTGCAGAAGGGCTTTTGGGTGATAACGTAGCTTGCCATAACTGTAAAACCTTGCATTACCGTACTTAGCGCTATCTTGAGGTTTTTCGCCATCATTTTCAAATGAAGCGTCAGTAAAAATATTTACATTTCTAATTTTAAAAGGCTTAAAAGGTACTACTGTAACCGAATCTTCATTACGAATAACACGGTTTCTAATTTTTACATCTACATCTGCTTTTTTTATACTATCGGAAGTGATAATATCAAACTCAATGTAATCTTGAGTAAAATGATACAACCCCGAATTTCTAAATGATTCTGCTAGTCTATCTCTTTCATTTGTAATATTAGCTTCTTTATACTGTTCTCCTTTTATTAATAAACTATTTGCTTGGGCATTTTGGTAAAGCGAGTCTATTAATTTAGATGAGTTTGAGCTGTAAATAGAATCTAATAAATAGGGCTTGCCAGTTGTAACGTGATAATCGACTGTAGCTCGTTTATTTTCTTTTTTGTTAATAGTATAAGTTACCTCTCTGTCAAACCAACCATTAGCAGCATAATAACCACCTAATCGATTTTTAGAGCGCTCGGTTTTTAAACTGTCTAAAATTACAGGAGGTTCACCAGTTTTTTTTAGCCAATTATTTAAGTTTTTTCTGGTTTCTATGTCTTTTTCCAGTTGTTTTCTAGAGAGCCTCTTAATTTTTCGTTCTAACTTTTTTGGGTTGCTATATATTTTTTCATTTAAAATCGAGTCTATATTTGGACGTGCCAAATTATAAATATGTAGCCTTAAGGGAAAGCCAAGAAGCTTGTTGTTTGCTCTTTGGTAAACAAGGTTGTTTATATTTTCTGATGACGTATTTTTGTCATTAACAGTTACAGAGGTCTTGGTAAGTAAATGTTCATCTTCACCAACTCTTTTAACGACATTGCAGGACACAATACCGCTAAAAAAAATTACCAGAAATAATATTTTTGTAAAGAAGTGTTTCAATTAAATAGGAAAAAATTAAAGTTCATAAAAAAGTAAACCCTTGGTAGCTTCAAAAATACATTATTTCCATCGAAAAAAAATAATTAGCTAAGAGGTTATTATTGTTTGTAATTAATCTGTTTCTTTATATAAATTTAAAAACGCCAAAAATTAATATTTGTTGGAATGCTAAGTAAAAGTCAAATAAAACTTATAACAAGTTTAAAACAAAAAAAGTACCGCCAGCAACACAAGTTATTTGTTGCAGAAGGCAAAAAAATCATTCTTGAACTTTTACAATCTAATTTGCAATTACATCAGCTATATACAACTACGATAGAG
Source organism: uncultured Flavobacteriaceae bacterium (assembly GCA_963975205.1). GTDB lineage: Bacteria > Bacteroidota > Bacteroidia > Flavobacteriales > Flavobacteriaceae > Pontimicrobium. The sequence continues at coordinate 18,841 of CAXBFU010000029.1, forward strand.
TTTGATGTTTTAGATGATTTGGTTACTCAAATTTCTGACAATGAACTTAAAAAAATCAGTTTTTTAAAATCTCCCAATACGGCTTTAGCTGTATTTAGAATTCCTGATGAAACCCCTAATGACTTTAAAAAACTAGTTGTAGCATTGGATGAGGTTAGAGATCCTGGAAATTTAGGTACCATTATACGTTTATGTGATTGGTTTGGTGTAAGGGATCTTGTATGTAGTCTAGCAACAGTAGATTGTTATAACCCAAAAGTAGTACAAGCCACTATGGGTTCTATTACTAGAGTTAATGTTAACTATGTAAATTTAAAGGAGGTTTTAGAAGCTCAAAACGATGATATTTATGGTGCATTTATGGATGGTGAAAATGTATATGAAACCAAATTATCTAGTTCTGGAATTTTAGTTTTGGGAAATGAAGCCAATGGTATTAGTGATTCAATTGAAAAATTAGTAACCAAACGTATTTCCATTCCTCGTTTTGGTGAATTGCAAGCAACCGAAAGTTTAAATGTTGCTAATGCAGCAGCGATTTTATTAAGTGAGTTTAAGAGAAGGTGATAAAGGTGGTAGTCTCAGTTTGCAGTCGCAGTTACAGTTTACAGTATTTAGCATTAAACTAGCCTCTACAACAACTTAGACTGAAAACTGAGACTGAAAACTAAAATTTACTGAAACGTGAAATTAATAAACAACCCTCTGGTCTTCATTGTTTTTATATTACTTGTCCAAGGGCTATTTGGGTCTGTGTCTCTAACTAATTCATCATTTAAACCAAAAAGACCTCTAATAGAAGGCGTAAACTTAAACCAAGGTAAATAAATATCGATTCCTGCTCCTAGTTCGTAAAAAATCACACCATTTTTTGTTCTAAATTGTCCATTGCTGTTATCATCAGGGTTGCTTTCGTTGCTAGAAAGATTTATAGCAGTAGAAAAGCCACCAACAACAAAAGGTTTAATATTATTAACCCTTTTTGTAGATAGTTTTAATAATAAAGGAATATGAATATATGTAGAATTTACTTCTCTTAGCAGGTCTGAGTCATTATAAGATACACCATTAAAATAACTACTATGGTAGTTTAATTCGCGTTTGGTGATAAACAAACCAGGTTCCAAGCGAACATCTATATAATCGTTTACTCGCATGTTACCAACCAATCCTACACTAAAACCAACCGATTTCAAAATTTGTATATCTGGTAAATCTTCGTAATAATCGAAATTAAAATCATAGCTATTAAATCCTAAAAAATAACCATAAGACCATTTGGGCTTATCCATGTTTTGGTTATTTTGGATTTTGTTTTTACTAAAAAGTTGCGCCGAAGCTGTTTGTGTAATTATTAGTAATGATAAAACTAAAAATAGGTTCTTCATAGTTACTGCTTAGTTGCTTTATAGATGGTAGCCACACCAAATGTTTGTGGCAATGCTTCCGCATTAATAAACCCAATTTTACGTAAAATATTGTTTAACGCTTCTCCATAAGGAAAAACTGAAGCCGATTCGCTTAAATAGGAGTAAGCTACTTTATCTCTAGAAAATAATCTACCAATTAAAGGCATAATTCCTTTAGTGTAAATGTTGTAACCTTGTTTATAAGGAAATTTGGAGGGAACCGATGTTTCTAAAATCACAAAAATTCCTTGAGGTTTTAAAACACGTAAAATTTCAGTTAAACCTTTTTCTAGGTTTTCAAAATTTCTTACGCCAAAAGCAACGGTTATGGCGTCAAAAGTATTATCCTCAAAAGGTAAACTCTCAGAATCGCCCAACACCATTTCAATGGTTTTATTCAATTTTTTCTTGACTATTTTTTGTCTGCCAACTTCCAACATACCATCGCTAATATCTAATCCTATAATTTTAAAAGCATTGGTTTTGGATAAGTTTATTGCCAAATCACCAGTTCCAGTAGCAATATCAAGTATTATGTTTGGTTGTTTTTTTGCAACTATGTCCACCACTTTTTTACGCCATTTCACATCTATGCCAAAAGAAATCACACGGTTTAAGCCATCATATTCTTTAGAGATGGTGTCAAACATTTTTGTGACCTGCTCTTTTTTACTCAAGTCGCTATTTTTGTAAGGCTTTACTTTTTTAGCCATAAATGTGTTAAAAAATTAGTTGCTTAGTTATATTTAGTGCAAAGAAATGCAATTCGCATACAAATCCCTAAAAATAAATTATATTTGCACATCTTTATATTTAATAATACCAGATGAAGATTATTATTGCTGGAGCAGGTGAAGTGGGATTTCATTTAGCAAAACTTTTATCTTACGAATCACAAGAAATTACATTAATAGACTCAAAAAAGGATAGCCTTATTTATGCAGATACACATTTAGATATAAAGGTTGTTAAAGGCGATGCCACCTCAATCGCTATTTTAAATGAGTGTAGAGTTGACAATGCCGATTTGTTTATTGCAGTCACATCTTCTGAGACTACAAACATCACAGCAAGTGTTTTAGCAAAGCAATTAGGAGCCAAAAAAACCATATCCAGAATTTCCAACACAGAGTTTATAGATTTAAAAGATGAAGTTGGTTTTACAAAATTTGGAATAGATGAGTTGATTTCACCAGAATCGTTGGCAGCCTCTGAGATCGAGCTGCTTTTAAACCAATCTGTTTTCAGTGATACTTATGAATTTGATGATGGTGCTTTAACAATGCTTGGGCTTAATCTTTCAAGAACCGCAAAAATTGTAGGTAAATCTGTAAAAGATGCAGCAAAATTGATACCTGAAGTACATTTTATGCCTATAGCTATTCAACGCTTTGGATCGCATTTAACTATTATTCCAAGAGGTGATACGCTCCTAAAAGAAGGGGATCATGTTGTTTTTATGACCTCGAAAGGAGGCGACGAGGAGATATGCAAGCTTACAGGCAAATTCAAGACCGAAATCAAGAATGTGATGATTCTTGGAGGAGGTAAAATTGGATCGAAAACAGCAAGAGATTTAACCGATAATAAATTCAATATAAAATTAATAGAAAAAGATAGAGATATAGCCATGGATCTTGCCGATGAACTCCCAAACACACTTGTTATTAATGGTGATGGGAGAAATGTAGAACTTTTGGATGAAGAAAATATTGAAGATATGGACGCCTTTATTTCGGTTACTGGAAATTCCGAAACAAATATTATGTCATGTCTTGTAGCAAACTCTAGAGGTGTTAAAAAAACCATAGCTCTAGTTGAAAACATGGATTATTTCGAATTATCTCATTCCATTGGTATAGATACACTTATAAATAAAAAACTCCTGGCAGCAAACAATATATTTAGATATATACGCAAAGGAGAGGTTGTAGCCATGACCAAGCTCAATAATATGGACGCTGAGTTGCTAGAATTTATTGTAAAACCAGAATCAAAAATTTGCGATAAGTTTATAAAGAATATTAAGTTTCCACGTTCTGCAATCATTGGAGGTGTAATTAGAGATGAAGAAGGTATCATTGCTTTAGGGGATTTTAAAGTAGAAGCAGAAGATAGAGTAGTAGTTTGTTGCTTGCCACAAGCAATTAAAAAAGTTGAAAACTTTTTCTATTAGCAGATGAGATAAGCATCGCTAAAATTTTTTGATATTGAACTTATCATTAACTATGCAAATTACATCTGGCCATAAAAAAAACAGGAATTTACAGATGAAACTCAACTATAAAATAATTTTTCATTTTCTTGGATTACTACTATTATTTAATGGTGGTTTTATGTTACTCGCTTCCATAATGAGCTATACTTATAATGATGGTGCTACTCTTAATATTTCACTATCTGGAATTATCGTTATGGCTATTGGTGTTTTTGTCATGTTAATAACCAAGAAGCATGATAAGGAAATGAACAAAAGGGAAGGCTATATTGTGGTGACCTTTGGTTGGGTAGTCATGGCACTTTCAGGCACATTGCCTTATGTTCTTACCGATTCTATTCCAAGTTTCACTAATGCTTTTTTTGAAACCATTTCTGGTTATACAACAACAGGATCTACCATTTTAAATGATATAGAGTCTTTGCCCAAAGGCATCTTATTTTGGAGGAGCTTAACACACTGGATTGGTGGTATGGGAATTATTGTACTGGCTATAGCTATTTTACCACTATTAGGAATTGGTGGTATGCAGTTATTTGCAGCCGAAGCTCCAGGGCCAAATGCCGATAAATTGCACCCAAGAATAACAGATACAGCAAAACGTTTATGGTTAATTTATTTTGGCTATACAGCAGCCGAAACTATTTTGCTCCAAGTTGCTGGCATGTCGTTTTTTGATGCAATTAACCACTCTATGAGTACTTTGTCAACTGGTGGGTTTTCTACCAAGAATGCAAGTTTAGCGTATTGGAATGGACAACCAATTATTCAATACATTGTTATATTATTTATGTTCTTGGCAGGTACCAATTTTGTGCTTAGTTATTTTGCATTTAAAGGCCGTGTGCAAAAAATTATTAAAGATGAAGAGTTTAAATTGTATTTTAAATTCATTGTGATTTTTACCATTATAGCATCTCTAATTATTTATTTTAAAGCAGATGTCACAGCCTCTACTATTTCACACCCAATGGTTTTGGGCGAAGCAGAAAGCGCTATAAGACATGCGTTTTTTCAAGTGTTGGCAATTATTACTACTACAGGTTTTGTTACGGCCGATTTTACCTTATGGACACCATTTTTAACCGTATTCTTTTTTGGGTTGATGTTTTTGGGTGGCTCTGCAGGAAGTACAGCTGGAGGTGTAAAAGTTGTGAGACATTTATTAATGATTCGAAACGGATTTATGGAGTTTAAACGCACATTGCATCCTAATGCTATTTTGCCAGTACGTTATAATAAAAAGTCTATTAACGAGAAAATTATATTTAATATCCTAGCGTTTTTCATCCTTTATATGTTATCGTTTATAGTTGGCGCATTAGTATTTTCTATGTTGGGATTGGGCTTTACATCGGCTATTGGTGTCGCTGCTTCAAGCTTAGGAAATGTTGGGCCTGCTTTTGGAGATTTTGGACCTGTAAATAACTTTTACGACATGCCAGCAATTGGTAAATGGTGGGCTTCTTTTTTAATGCTAATTGGACGTTTGGAGCTATTTACTGTGCTTATTTTATTGACTCCTTTTTTCTGGAGAAATAGATAAAAAAGTATCATTTTTTCTTTTTTTTAAATCATGAATTCTTCAATATTTATAATATTCCCCATGATTTTATCAATTTATTTTTAATGGTTTCTCATTACATAACTTGTAACATTTTTATTTGTTAACCGTCTTATATGTATATATCAATCAAAAAATATAATCATGGAATTAGTATTAATACACCAAGAATTTGAACCATTACCCAAACGAAAACACACGCCTTTTGTTTTTAAAAACGAGGGTTTATTAACATCGAATTATAAACAAGAAACCCGTAATAACTTTTTTCAATCCAATCCAAAATCTGTATTTGGGGCAAAGCAACGTATAAAGAGTTTTCAATATCAATATACTTCTGGTATTGATACAATTTTAAAACTGTTAGTTTTTGCCATTGCGTTATTAGTCGCTTTTAATTAACAACAATCTTCAATCTATATGTAATTTAGTAACCTTTGGCAGAGTTGTGCTAAATAAAATGTGGCCCTTACTTTATGATAGTTCTTTCAAAATTTAACTAACGGCCTCCTTAATGCGTTTTATCGCTTCAATTAATTCATCTTGTGATGCTGCATAAGAAATTCTAATAGTATTGGCGTTTCCAAAGGCTTCACCTGTTACAGTTGCAACTAATGCTTCTTCTAATAAATACAAAGAAAAATCGGTAGCATTGTTAATGGTTTTGCCACGTAATGTTTTTCCGAAATAACTTGAAATATCTGGCAATACGTAAAAAGCGCCTTCGGGAGTGTTGGTTTTAAAACCTTCAATATCCTTTAGAAGATTTAGTACTAAATCACGACGTACCTTAAATTCATCTACCATGTATTTAATTGTAGAAGGGTCTGCTTCCATAGCTGTAATTACAGCACGTTGTGCAATACAGTTGGCACCACTGGTTATTTGACCTTGCATTTTGTTGCAAGCTCTTGCAATTTTGGTTGGTGCACCAATAAAACCTATTCTCCAACCTGTCATTGCAAATGCTTTAGAAACACCATTTACTGTAATAGTACGATTGTACATATCGTTAAATTGCGCCATACTTGAGTGGCCACCAACAAAGTTGATATGCTCATATATTTCGTCAGATACTATATAAATATTTGGATATTTTTGTAATACATCTGCCAAGGCTCTTAACTCTTGCTTACTATATACAGAGCCACTTGGGTTGCAAGGCGAGCTAAACCAAAGCATTTTTGTTTTTGGTGTAATGGCTGCTTCCAGTTGGCTTGCAGTCATTTTAAAATCATTGTCTATAGACGTTTTTACTTCAACAGGAACACCTTCATTTAATTTTACAATATCATTATAACTAACCCAATAAGGGCATGGTAAAATCACTTCATCTCCTGGATTAATCATGGTAGCTGCAACATTTGCCAAACACTGTTTTGCACCTGTGGATACAACAATTTGAGGTAAGGTATAGGTCAAGTTATTATCGCGCTTAAACTTAGTGATAATAGCCTCTTTTAGTTCTACATAGCCATCAACTGGAGTGTAGGAATTATAGTTTTCGTTAATAGCTTTAATGGCAGCATCTTTAATGAAATTGGGTGTGTTAAAATCTGGTTCACCCAAACTTAAACTGATTATATCTTTTCCTTCAGCTTTTAATTCTCTTGCTTTAGCAGCCATAGCTAAAGTTGCCGAAGTTGACATATTTAATACTCTCTTAGAAAGTAGATTCATAGCAATAATGTGTTTCGTAATACAAAAAAAACTAAGCTAAACTAGGTTTTCTGCCTAATGCTTTTAATTGATTATAATGTTCAGCAATTGCCTTCCATATAGTGTTGTATTCATTATAAGGTAAGCTAAACTCATTAGCAGTGTCTTTTACTATTTTTGCTATTTTTTTGTAATGAACGTGGCTAATGTGCGAAAATAAATGGTGCTCAACTTGTCTATTTAAACCACCAGTATAAAACTCCACTAACCAGCTCTTTGGTGAAAAATTGGATGTAGTAAATAATTGGTGAATGGCCCAAGTATTTTTCATATTACCATCTTTATCGGGTAAAGGCATCTCGGTGTTGGGCATTACGTGTGCTAATTGAAAAATGACGCTTAAAATAATTCCTGCAGTGTAATGCATTATAAAGAAACCTATTAAAACCTGATACCAAGTATATCCTAATAATAAAGGTAAAACTACCCAGATAGCATAATAGATTATTTTACCAATAATGAGTTTTGTCCATTGAGTTGCTGGATTTGGAAAATCGCCATACGATAATTTTCTTTTTAAATATTGATAAGTTTGTTTGAAATCGGTTGTGATTGCCCAATTTACAGTTAACAAACCATATAAAAAGAAAGCATAATATTTTTGGTATTGATGTATTTTAAACCATTTAGAATGTTTTGAAAAACGAATAATCCTTCCAGCATCAATGTCTTCATCATGACCTTGAATGTTTGTGTACGTATGGTGCAGAACATTATGTTGTACTTTCCAATTATAATCGTTTCCGGCAAGAATATGAATGCTACTTCCCATTAGCTTGTTAACCCATTTTTTACTAGAAAATGAACCATGATTGGCATCGTGCATTACATTCATACCAACGCCTGCCATACCTACACCAATAATAATCATACATAAAATTAAAGCCCAAGTTGGTAAATTAAAGCTTAGTAAGAGTACTAGAGGACCAAGTAATAATGTAAACATTAAGATTGCCTTTGTATATAATTTCCAGTTCCCTGTTTTTTTAATATTATTTTCTTTAAAATAATTGTTGACACGTTTGTTTAAAGTTCTGAAAAATTTGGCTGAGTCAGTTCTTGAAAAAGTAAGTGTTTGTTTGTTCATGTTTTGTTTATTATCTATATAATAACGTACTGTTTTTCGTTTTTATATAATAAGTTGCAAATATATTAATTATTAAATCGATTATCTTTTTACAAAAGATTTATTATTCGCTTAAAAAGTTAATTTTGTCTAAAAATAGTATTTAATGGAATTAATACAAAAATATTTCCCTGAACTTTCTAATGTTCAAAAACACCAATTTAGCCAACTATTTGAACTTTATTCCGATTGGAACGCTAAGATTAATGTGGTTTCAAGGAAAGATATTGATGAATTATATTTACGCCATGTATTACACTCTCTAGGTATTGCTAAGATAATACAGTTTAAAACAGGGACAAAAATTTTAGATGTTGGTACAGGCGGCGGATTTCCAGGAATTCCATTGGCCATTATGTTTCCTGAATGCTCTTTTTATCTGGTTGATAGTATTAATAAGAAATTGAAAGTAGTGGATGCTGTTACCGAAAGTTTAGGTCTAACCAATGTAATAACATCACATAAACGAGCTGAAGATATGGACGATACTTTTGATTTTATTGTAAGTCGTGCAGTTACTGCTATGCCAAGTTTTGTTAGTTGGGTTAAGAACAAAGTGATTAAAAAAAGCAAGCATGAGCTTAAAAATGGCATACTATATTTAAAAGGAGGAGATTTAACCCAAGAGCTTAAAAATTTCCCAAAAGCGACTTTATATAATCTAAGTGATTATTTTGAAGAAGATTTTTTCAATACTAAAAAAGTAGTGCATTTACCCTTAAAATATAAAGGGTAAATTGCTGGTTTAACGATTTACCACTAGTTTAAATTGCTTGTTTAGATTATCCTTGGTTCTAAGATTAATTACGTATAATCCAGAAGATAATTCTAAAGGTATTACTGTTCTATTGGTTAGTGAAACCTTACTCTCAAAAACTATTTTCCCTGTTAAATCTATAATTTTTACTTGAGTATTATTGTTTTTTTCTCTAGATAGAATAATTAACTCATTTGAAACTGGATTTTGGGCTAATTTCATATTTATAACATTAAACTCAGGCGTGCTTAGAGATCCTTGTCTTATTTCTTCAAGAACATATTCCACATTTCCATTTAAGCCTCCTGTGAGTTCTACATGTGGCTCATTATTAGTTGGTATATATACATCGTCAAATGGCGAGTCATTTTCGTCTGGTAAGGCATACCAATTGGTTTCGCTGCTAATTGCAAGACCACTTAAAGTAGGGATAAAATTAAAGTACTGAGAATTTAAATTATTAACAAATTCTGTGACCAAGGCAGTGGATCCATCATCAAATGAATAAAGGTCAAATAATCCACCAGGTGCACTATCTAATCCATCAGAAGCTGCTGTTGATTCTGCAGTTGCTGAAAATGAATAAAGAGGAAAGCCAAACACTGTAATTCCAACATTTGATACTGTTATATTTTGTGTCGCCATTGGTGCAAAATTAATATTTAAAGATGCCGTTGTGCCAGTAGCAATGTTAAAAACATGATTTATAAGCACCATTCCTGGTGTTCCTGTGAGCTCACCTAGACCACTACCATTTGTTACTGCAATATTTCTGGTATTAGTAGGAAATCCTAATCCATCCAATTCTGTTTGAAAAGCATCCCTAAAATTTGGAGCACCTTTAGGTGTGTGGGTAGAACCATCTTGCTGGACACCAGAGCCATCAACGTGTCCTAGATAATGATCAATTAGCATTTGTTTGGCTGCTGCGCTATTAAGTAGTCCATCGACAAGCGGTTCTAATTCAGTAGTTTCTGGATCGCCATTTACCATATAATTAAAAGTGTATTGAACTCCTATTGGTACATTAGCGCCTAGATGTGGAGAATCAAATGAAACATATAAACGTGTATCGTGATCTATACTTTGATCTTCCATATAAGCTAGCGCATAACGAGATATAAGACCTCCCATACTTGGGCCTATTATTACGTTTTCTTCAAGCCCAATTTTTAAACCGTTTATAACATTCAACAACTCCATTAAAATGAAAGCGTTTCGTTGTATAAAGTCTGCTCCACCTTTAATAGTTGTTGTTCCGTCTGTTGGGCTAAAATATTCTTCGGGAAAGTTTAATACGATTAGGTCATAGCCTTCAGCTCTTACTACATCGCCAAGGTTTTCACTTCCATAATCTAGTAAACTATACATCGAAGGAATGTCTCTTGAGTCATTTGGATCAAAACCATCAACAAAAACGATAGGTTTATCAATCACAGCTGTATTACCACTATAAAATATTTTGTATTCTGCACTGCCTAATAAAGGTGTGCTTTCACCAAAGCCTTGATATGGAATTGTAGCGTTAATATTTAGTGTGGCGCTTTCTATTTGTGCAATTAAAATACTAGGGAATAAAATTAGGATGAGGTAGTAATTGTTTTTCATAATATGATGGAATAATAGCATTTAAATATACAAAAGAAATATCTAAAAAATCAAAATAAAAACCCTTAAGTGGTTTGCTTAAGGGTTTTATATGTATTTCATTATTAAATGCTTATCCTAAAAACGGATACCTATAATTAGTAGGTGTTACAAATGTTTCCTTAATCATTCTTGGAGAGACCCAACGTAATAAGTTTTGAGCAGAACCAGCCTTATCATTTGTTCCTGATGCTCTGGCACCACCAAATGGCTGTTGGCCAACAACTGCTCCAGTTGGTTTGTCATTAATATAGAAGTTTCCAGCACTATTTTGAAGTGTTTTAGTCGCTTCATCTATGGCGTATCTATCAGTAGATAAAATGGCTCCTGTTAATGCATATTCGCTGGTTTCATCAACCAATTTTAAAGTTTCAGAATAGTCATTTTCATCATACACATAAATAGTCATCACAGGACCAAATAACTCTGTGCACATGGTTGTATATTTTGGGTCTTTAGTTACAATTACAGTAGGTTCAATAAAATAACCTTTACTCTTATCGTAATTTCCACCAGCTATAATTTCAGCATCTTTATCGGCTTTAGCTTGGTCTATATACTTTGCCAATTTATCAAAAGACCCTTCGTGAATCACTGCTGTAATAAAATTGCTCAAGTCTTCGGGAGTGCCCATTTTAAATGACTTGATATCTTCTAATAAATAGTTTTTTACATCACTCCATAAATTTGTTGGAATGTAAGCTCTTGAAGCTGCACTACATTTTTGCCCTTGGAACTCAAAAGCACCTCTAGAAATAGCTGTTGCTACTTGTTTTGCATTGGCTGTTTTGTGAGCAACGATGAAATCTTTTCCACCAGTTTCACCAACGATTCTTGGGTAGGTTTTATAGTTATGAATGTTATTTCCTATTTGTTTCCAAAGCTCTTTAAAAATAAATGTTGAGCCTGTAAAATGTAAGCCTGAAAAATCTGGACTAGCCATCACAGTATTGGTAATCATCACTGGATCACCAAACACGACATTAATTACACCAGGAGGAACACCAGCTTCTTTAAATACATCCATAATAACTTTAGCTGAATATACTTGGCTATCGCTAGGTTTCCAAACTACTACATTACCCATTAACGCCATGCAAGCAGGTAAATTTCCAGCTATAGCAGTAAAGTTAAAAGGTGTTACAGCATAGGTAAAACCTTCCAATGGTCTATATTCAACTCTATTCCAAGCGTCACTTGTGCTTTCAGGTTGTTCCATGTAAATATCAGTCATAAACTGTACATTAAAACGCAAAAAGTCAATTAGCTCACAAGCAGCATCAATTTCAGCTTGATGTACTGTTTTAGATTGCGCAATCATTGTTGCTGCGTTTATTTTTGCTCTGTATGGTCCAGCAATTAATTCGGCTGCTTTTAAAAAGATGCCTGCACGTTGTTCCCAAGGCATTTCTGCCCAAGATTTTCTTGCCTCTAAAGCTGTTGCAATCGCTTCTTCAACATGCGTTTGTTCTGCAACATGATATTGACCAACAATATGTTTGTGGTCGTGAGGAGGAGACATGGTTCTTGTGTTTCCAGTAGTAACATCTTTGCCATTAATGTACATCGGTACATCGGTATTGCTGTTAAACATGTCTTTGTATGCTTTTAAAACAGCATCGCGTTCTGGAGATCCTGGAGCATAGCCTTTTACAGGTTCGTTCACTGCAATAGGTACGTTAAAGAAACCTTTTCCCATAATATTTTTTAGTTTTTATAATTGTTAAAAATGATTGCAAAGTTACAATTTTTTTGATGATATTTTGTAAGTTGCTCAATGGTTTACAGACTTAAAAATTTATGTGTACAGTAACGCTTGTTCCTTTAGGAAAGAACGATTTTGTATTGACTTCAAATAGAGATGAAGCACCTCATAGAACAACATTGTCTCCAGATTTTTATACCGTTGAAAACACAAAACTATTGTTTCCTAAAGATGAAGTCGCAGGAGGTTCTTGGATTGGAGTAAGCGAAAAACAACGTGTGTTGTGTGTGTTAAATGGAGGGTTTGATATGCATAGACGAAAAAATTCGTATCGATTAAGCAGAGGAATAGTAATGAAAGATTTACTTGTGTCGAATAACCTAGATAAATCCATTGAGGATTATAATTTGGATGGTATTGAAGCTTTTACTTTAGTGATTGTTGAATGGAATTCTACCTTGGAATTTAAAGAGCTCGTTTGGGATGGTACTAGAAAACACTTCAGTAACTTGCCTTTACAACCAAAAATTTGGTCGTCATCTTCTTTATATAATACCAAAATGAAACAAGATAGGTTGCAATGGTTTAAAGATTTTAAAACTGAAAATAATTTGTACTCAAACGCCATTTTAAAGTTTCATAAAACTGCTGGAGAAGGCAATGAAGATTATGGTGTTATTATGGATCGTATTTTTGTTAAAACCACGAGCATCACACAAATAAAGAAAAACGAAAGCGAGGTTGTTATGACGTTTGAAAACCTCCAAACGAATTCAAAAACGGAACATAAATTTCAATTCCCCATTTCAATAAATGACTAATTCAGGAATTATTTTAACATTGGCATATCCCGAAACCATTGTTATGGTTGCTGATGAGTGGTACTCACCTTATTTGCGTTTTTTAGGTGTTGGCAAGAAAAATTATGTTCGAGCTGGACATAATGCACTTGTATTAATTGATAAGACTACTGGTGTTTTAGAATATCACGATTTTGGACGTTATATTACGCCAATCCCAAATGGTCGCGTTCGTGGAAAAGACACAGATCATGAATTGGATTTTTTAATTACCGCTGTTGTTGATAATGATGAAATTAAAAATCTAAATGACATTTTAATTTTTTTGGCAACACATCCAAAATTAACTCATGGCGATGGAAAATTAATAGCATCGGTCTGCAATGCTATTGATTATGATAAAGCTCGAAGTCATATTACCAGAATGCAAAACAGGCATTTTATTCGTTATGCAGCCTTTATCAAAGATGGTTGCAATTGCGCTAGATTTGTGACAGATAGTTTAATTGCTTCGGTAACCGATTTTAAAATTAAAAAACGTTTAAAAAAATCAAAAAAATTTACTCCAAGTACCATTGGAAACGTCATTATTGCTGATACTGAGAACTTTGTCTATGAAATTAGTGAAGAAGGCTATATTACAACATATCAATCTTCAGTAAAAAAAGATAATAGACGTTATTTTTTGGATAGGTTGAAGCAACATAAACCAAATTTTATAGGAACATTAAAACCTAAACATATCGAAATTAAAAGTCATCATGCACAATGGTTAGATGGTATTGCTGCAGGTGCTTGGTTTGAATTGCACCTTACGGATGTTGAACACGAGTACAGGTTTAGACGTGTGTCGCCTCATGGTAATATCGATGTTGATGGGTTGTATAAAGTGGACAATACTAATTTTAACTATCAAGAAACTTACCGTTTTGTGCATTATTCAAATTGTGCATTCTACCATATTGAGCAGCAACAAAAAATTTATAGGTTTGATTTTATAAAGAAACTTAGTTAAGCGCAAAAGGAGCACTTAGTTTAAAAGTAGGAATCACCACTCTAAATTTATTTGTATTAGTAAAATTTACCATGTTGTAATGTCCTTGCATGGCACCAAATGGAGATGCTAGTAAGCAGCCTGAATTATAGGTATGAGATTCGCCTGGTTTTATAATTGGTTTTTTGCCAATAACACCTTCGCCTTCAATAATTTCGTCATTGTTTAAGGCGTCTAGAATTTTCCAGTATCTGGAATTTAATTGTACAGAGTCTTTACTTTGATTTTCTATGGTAACTTTATAGCCAAAAGCAAAGTGTACTTTATAATTTTTATAAAAAGTACCTTCAAAATTTGTTTCTACCGAAATTTTTATGCCTTTTGTAACTTGTTGTACCATGATTGTTTTTGAGTAAAAAACATAATTTGATTCTATCAAAAATACTAAATAATTGTATTAGAATTTCAAAATTCCTGTTTCTATGGTAATTTTAACAATTTAATGGACAATCAGTTAGTAATAGTCGTTGACGAGCCTTCACCAACACCAACAAGGCGGTCATAACGAGCGCTAAGATTGCGGTAATAGACTAAAACTTTATAATTGTTTTCGGTTACATCAAAGTTTCCGCTAATGGCACCTTCATCCAAATCTCCGTTTTCGTTTACTATAACATACTTGTAATTATAAAAGCCTTGCTTTAAAATTAGTGAAGTTTCGTAATAACCGGATGCTGGATTAAAAGTCATTTTGGTTTCTTCGGTTATGGCATAATTGTTAAAACTTCCATACACATGAATAGTCTTATCAAACATTTCTGGATGTTGTAGTGAAAAATGAATAACTGTGTAATCTGCTTCAATATCTAAATTGTCTGCATCAACAGCTGTGATTAAATAATTTCCATTAATATCTGGGTTATAGGTATAAGGTCTGTCTGCCCTAATAATGTCTGTAAATAAATAATGCTCGTAAATATCTTTTAAGTCAATATATTGCACACCAATATTGGCAGCGCGAACATTTTTGTTTTCAAAATATAAGTACTCATTTCCGCCCCAAAAACTCGATTCGGTATCGTATTTATAAATAAGTTCACGCCCAAGCGTGTACTGTGGTTTTAAATTGGTAATAGCTGTATTTAGATTATTATTTTGAATGACGGCAACTTTTACGGTTTGCTTTGGGTTATTGAATAAAATGGTAGGTGATGATATTTTAAAATCTACCGATTGTTTTTCTAGAATGTATTTAACATCACGTGAACGTTTAATGGACACACCAACATTGGCTAAATTTTCATAAATCATGAATTTCCTGCTAAATACGATATCGTCATTATCATCAAATATTTTAAGAATATAGTTGCCGGATTTTTTTATTCTGGTTTGTTGATTTGGAATTTGTAGTCGGTAATGTGAATAAATTTGATAGGTATTAAACGAATTTTCATAATCGGTAATTCTAATATTATCAAAGCCCTGTAAATATTCAGATTTCATTAGTTCTGAAGGGGTCCAGTCAAAATTATAATGGTCTATTACGTAGTAAAAATCGTCTTCATTGCCATTTAAAGCGTCAAACGACAATTGCACTCTTTCATTTAGTTTAATTATTGGCAACTCACTTTCATTGGTTTGTCCTTTAAAATTAATGGTTTTTATAAAACTGGGAGGGTTAACTTCTTTTTCAGCTTGAGAAAAGGTTAAAAAAGTAGTTGTTAAAAGTAATGCAAAAAGCTTATGTTTAATCATCAAAAAATAAATTTATCTGGGTAAAGATAAGCAAATTCTATGCCTAAGTTATTAAAACTATTCTTGGGTCAATTCCAGCTCAATGGTTACTAATATTGCTTGTGTTTGACTTAGCATGCTTTGTTGTCTAGCTAATCGATTATATTCTAAAGCCAATTTATTATACAGGTCACCAAAAAAAGACTCGTTTTTAAAGAATTTTTCAGCAATAAATAAAGTGTCTGTTTTTCTAGAGTTTAATTGCAATCGTTCTCTATATTTGTTACTTGCTATTTTTAATACAAAATCACTCACTTTGTTGTTCAAATTATTTAATAAAAACATCGCTGATTCTTGATCTTCAAAACCAGACTCCAAATCGGCAGCAAACTGTGCTAGCAAGTGCCTTAATTTTTCGTTTTTTATAAGATCTACTTTCCCTGCACTTATTAAAGCTTTGTAGGCTCCTGTTACAGGTTCAGTTCTAAACCAGGATGTGCCAAACCCTATTAAGTTATCTAATGAATCTAGTTGGGTGTTAAAAAAATCAAATTCTTTCAAGTCTTTACGTTCATGTATTTGTATAAGAGTTTTGCCATGATTTAAGGCCTTTTGTTGTATAACTATGGTTTCTTTTATTCTATTTTTTGAAACCTTAAAATCGGCTTGTAATGCCTTAAGGATTTTAGTTTCTTCATTTGCGGCTTTACGGTTTTCATTCCAAGTATTGATTTGTAAGGCTATTAATATTCCAAAAACCACCAAAATAATTTCGCCCAATGCGTATTTAAAATATCTTGATGTTTTGTTTTGGTCGAGCATTTGTTGACGTATTCTTCTAAAGAATTTAATCATATTTTTTGTCTTAGTAATTGCTAAAGATAGACAATTTTGTATTCCATTTTTAAATAAGAAAATGTTTGCTAAAATTATAGCTAAATTATTATGAAAATTGTTTATTTAATGCTTAAATTTGCACGGATTTTTAGACAACTAATTTCAATTCTCAAACATATGTCAAACGACATTCGTATTAAAAAAGGTCTAGATATAAAACTAAAAGGTGCTGCCGAAAAAGTAAAAGAAAATGCTATCGTCAGTAACTTTTATACTATTAGACCAGAAGATTTCCACAGTATTATTCCTAAAATGATTGTAAAAGTTGGTGCTAAAATTAAAGCAGGAGATCCTGTTTTTTTTGATAAAGCTAATGAAGATGTAAAATTTACATCGCCTGTTTCTGGCGAGATCATAGAGATTTCTCGTGGGGAAAAACGTAAAATTTTGGCCATTAAAATTCAAGCTGATAAAGAGCAAACGTATCAGGATTTTGGAGCTATTAATTTAGATAATGCAACATCAGAAGCTGTTAAAGCTAGATTGCTTGAATCTGGTTGTTGGCCATTTATAAAACAACGTCCTTACGATGTTATTGCAAATCCTAATAAATCACCAAAGGCGATTTTTATTTCAGGATATGCAAGTGCACCCTTGGCAGCCGATTTAGATTTTACACTTCAAGGAAAAGAAGCCGAATTACAAGCAGCTGTGAATGCGCTTGGAAAATTAACTAATGGTAAAGTAAATGTTTCAGTTGGGGAAAATTCAAACTCACCATTAGCAAAACTTACAGGAGTTACTATTCATAAAGTTTCAGGACCACATCCCTCAGGAAATGTAGGTACTTTAATAAATAAAATAGACCCAATAAACAAAGGCGAGGTCGTTTGGACAGTAAACGCCCAAGACCTAGTTATAATTGGAGAATTATTACTTACTGGAAAATTCAACGCAGAACGAGTTGTAGCTTTAGTTGGTTCTTCAGTTCAAAAACCAAGATATTTTACTACTAAAATTGGTAGTGAAGTTGCAACTATGATTTACGATCATGGTGTTGAAAAAGATGCCAATGTTCGTATTATCTCTGGAAATGTGTTAAGTGGAAAGCAAATAAAACCAAATGGCTATTTAGATTATTACAGTAATGTAATTACTATAATTCCTGAAGGTGACGATTACGAGTTTTTTGGCTGGACGAAGCCAATTTTTAATAAAATATCTACTTCAAGAGCACTTACTTTTTCTTGGTTAAAGCCTAAAAAACAATACGATTTAAATACCAATACAAATGGCGAACATCGTGCATTTGTTATTACAGGAACTTACGAAGAAGTGTTTCCGTTTGATATTTACCCAATGCAAATCTTAAAAGCATGTATGTACAAAGATCTTGATGAAATGGAAGCGCTTGGCATGTACGAAGTTGCTCCTGAAGATTTTGCATTAACAGAATTTGTGTGTGTGTCTAAACAACCACATCAAAAAATTATAAGAGAAGGTTTAGACTTAATGCTTAAAGAGATAGGATAATGGGTTTGAAAAATAAATTACATAATTTTAAAGAAAAGAATAAAGATAAAAAATGGTTGCCAGCATTTTCTGCTATCCATACATTTTTATTCATGCCAAATGAGACAACTCATAACGGAACTCACATAAAAGCAGCCGACGATTTAAAACGTACCATGAATACAGTGATTTTAGCACTGATTCCTTGTTTAATCTTTGGGGTATTCAATGCTGGTTACCAACATTACCTAGCATTGGGAGAGGTAGAAAGAGCCCTTGGGTTTTTTAGTTCAGAGTTTTGGAACTTATCGAACTTCACCATTGGTTTCTGGAAAATTTTACCATTGCTTCTTGTGTCTTATGGTGTTGGTTTGGGAATCGAATTTATTTTTGCAATAATAAAAGGACACGAAGTAGAGGAAGGTTATTTAGTAACAGGAATGTTAGTGCCGTTAATTGTGCCTGTAGATATTCCACTTTGGATGCTTGCTGTTGCTGTAGTCTTTGGCGTTGTAATTGGCAAAGAAGTATTTGGTGGCACAGGAATGAACATCTTAAATCCTGCATTAACTATTCGAGCATTTTTATTCTTCTCTTATCCAACATGGATGAGTGGTGATAAAGTTTGGGTAGAAGGTGCTGTAGAAAGAGCCAATGAAATTGCGGCAGGCGCAAACCTCGATGCTATTTCTGGTGAGACTATTCTTGGTGGAATAGCTCAAAACAACCCAATTACACATAGTGTAATGGAAATGTTCTACGGATTTATTCCTGGTTCTGTTGGCGAAACTTCAACATTATTAATAGTGTTAGGTGGACTATTCTTAATTTTTACAAAAATAGGAAGTTGGCGCATTATGCTTTCTTCAGTTATTGGAGCCATAGTTATGGGACTTATTTTTAATGGTGTAGTTGATGCTGGATGGATTACACAAGGAAGTAAATTTTATGGCTTGATGAGTACCGAGTTTTGGCACCATTTATTAATAGGAGGCTTAGCATTTGGTATAGTATATATGGCAACCGACCCTGTAACAGCCTCGCAAACTAATAGAGGGAAGTGGATTTATGGGTTTTTTATAGGATTCATTTCTATAATGATTCGCGTATTCAATCCAGCATATCCCGAAGGCGTCATGTTGGCAATACTGTTAATGAATGTATTTGCACCAACTATAGACCATTATGTGGTGCAAGGGAATGTAAAACGCCGTTTGAAACGCCTAAAAGCAAAAACTGCATAACAAGATGGAAAAGAGAACAGATAAAAATTCATACACCATACTATTTGCCATAGGCATGGTAATAGTTGTTGGCTCATTATTAGCATTTGCAGCAGCTGGATTTAAAGAAAGAATTGACGAAAACAAGCGTATAGAAAAGCAACTTAATATTTTGTACGCTATGGGAGTAAATGAAAATGAAGGTAACGATATGAGCTTTGTTTCTAAAGATAAGGTTGGCGGCGAATTCACAAAATATATAACCAAGCAACTCATTATACAAGGTGATGAGGTAACCGAAGATGAAAATGCTTATTTGTTAGACCTTAAAAAGGAGCACAACTTGGCAAAAGACCCTAAACATGAAAGACGATTACCTTTATTGATTGGTGAAAAAGAAGGCATAACATATTACATCGCACCAATTAGAGGCAAAGGTCTTTGGGACGCTATATGGGCTTATGTGGCTATGGACAAGGATATGGTGATTTTAGGTGCCTTTTTTGACCATAAAGGCGAAACAGCTGGATTGGGAGCAAATATTAACCAGCGTTTTTTTATGGACGATTTTATTGGCGAAAATTTAATGGATTCAAATGGTGCATTTAAAGGTGTCAATGTAACTAAATCAAATGCAGATCCAAAAAACATCGATAAAACAGATAATGAGGTAGATGCCATTGCAGGAGCTACTATTACAGGTAATGGTGTGGCAGCAATGATAAAATCTGAGTTGAAACTGTACGTACCTTATTTTAAAAATTTAAAAAACTAGTTTATGGGACTTCTATCTAAAAAAGACGCCGCATTAATCAAAGACCCTTTATTTGATAATAATCCGGTAACCATTCAAGTACTTGGTATTTGTTCGGCACTTGCAATTACAGCTGAGCTCGAAGCATCAATTGTAATGGCAATTGCAGTATTGTTTGTGTTGGGTATTGGTAACGTTCTTATTTCATTAATGCGTAACATCATTCCTTCAAAAATTAGGATCATCGTTCAATTGGTTGTTGTTGCCACTTTAGTAATTATAGTCGATTTGGTGCTTAAGGCTTATGCCTATGAGCTCAGTAAAACCTTATCTGTTTTTGTAGGGTTAATTATTACAAATTGTATTATTATGGGACGTTTTGAAGCCTTTGCTTTAGCAAATAGCCCATGGCAATCGTTTCTTGATGGTATTGGTAATGCAGCAGGTTACGGAATTATCTTAGTCATGGTAGGATTTTTTAGGGAACTTTTAGGAGCAGGAACCTTATTGGGAATTCCTGTTTTAGGAGATCCAATTGAAAAAACAGGATTATATGCACTAGGTTATGAAAACAATGGGTTTATGTTATTGGCACCAATGGCATTGATTACATTGGGAATTATTATCTGGGTACAACGTAGCAGAAATAGAGCTTTAATTGAAGATTAAAAAATAGTTGGCAGTAAGCAGTCCACAGTTGGCAGTAAAATGCAAAAAATTGAAGACTGAAGATAAACAATAGAAAGTAATTATTAACTAAATTTTTCCCTTTGGGAAAATGTCCGAAGGACAAAAGGGCTATGGAACATATAGAATTATTTTTAAAATCGATATTTATAGACAACATGGTATTTGCCACTTTCCTAGGAATGTGCTCTTACCTAGCAGTCTCAAAAAAAGTAAGCACAGCAGTTGGTTTGGGTGCTGCGGTTATCTTTGTATTGACGATTACTGTACCGCTAAACTGGTTATTAGACCAATATATTTTACAACCAGGAGCATTGTCTTGGCTTGGTGAAGAATATGCTGCTTACGATTTAAGCTTCCTATCGTTTATACTTTTTATTGCAACCATTGCAACTATGGTACAACTGGTAGAAATTGTTGTTGAGAAGTTTTTACCATCACTATATAATTCATTAGGTATTTTCTTACCATTAATTGCTGTAAACTGTGCAATTCTTGGAGGGTCATTATTTATGCAGTCTCGAGAAATTCCAACTCTAGGTTTATCAACAGTATATGGAATTGGTTCTGGAATAGGGTTCTTTTTAGCAATTCTAACAATTGCAGCCATTCGTGAAAAAATTAGATATTCTAATGTACCACCAGC
>CAXBFU010000030.1:0-36382 GCA_963975205.1 uncultured Flavobacteriaceae bacterium
GGATTTTTTTGTGGTGTATTCTAAAACTTAGCTAAATTCTGAATGCGCCTTTTTATGTAACCTGTTTCTCGATTTATCCACTCAATGGATAAATCGAGAAGCTTAATTATTTCAATTTCTTTTTTATTTCTACTTCCTGGAATGCTTCTATCACATCACCTTCTTTAATATCGTTATAGTTTTTAATTTGCATACCACAATCGTAACCTTTAGAAACCTCCTTAACATCATCTTTAAATCGTTTTAAGGACGCTAACTCACCTGTGTAAATTACCACACCTTCTCTAATTAGTCGCACTCCGGAATTTCTAAATATTTTACCGTTAGTTACCATACATCCTGCAATGCTTCCTATTTTTGAGACTTTAAAAATCTCTCTTATTTCTGCATTACCAGTAATTTCTTCTTTAAATACTGGAGATAGCATACCTTCCATAGCGTCTTTAAGATCGTTAATGGCATCGTAGATAATCGAGTACATTCTGATATCGATTTCTTCTTTATCTGCTATTTGACGTGCATTACCCATTGGTCTCACGTTAAATCCAATAATAATAGCATCGGATGCTGTAGCTAACAACACATCACTTTCTGTTATCGCTCCAACACCTTTATGTATGATATTTACTTGAATTTCTTCGGTAGATAGTTTTTGGAAAGAATCTGTTAATGCTTCAACTGAGCCATCAACATCTCCTTTAAGGATAATATTAAGTTCTTTAAAGTCGCCTAATGCTATACGACGTCCAATTTCGTCAAGTGTAATATGGCGTTGCGTTCTAACCGATTGCTCACGTTGAAGTTGTGTGCGTTTTGCTGCAATTTGCTTAGCTTCGCGTTCATCTTCAAATACATTGAATTTATCTCCTGCTTGTGGTGCTCCATCCAGTCCTAATATAGATACTGGTGTTGATGGTCCAGCTTCACTTACATCATTTCCGCGTTCATCGTGCATCGCTTTTACTTTGCCACTATTTTTCCCAGCTAGTACATAATCGCCAACTCGAAGCGTTCCTGCTTGCACTAAAATTGTAGAGACATATCCACGCCCTTTGTCTAAAAATGCTTCAACAACGGTTCCAACTGCAGGTTTATTTGGATTTGCTTTAAGCTCTAATAATTCGGCCTCAAGCAATACTTTTTCTAATAATTCTTTTACACCTGTTCCAACTTTAGCAGAAATGTCATGTGATTGGATTTTTCCGCCCCAATCTTCAACCAATAAATTCATGTTAGCCAATCCTTCTTTAATTTTTTCTGGATTAGCATTTGGTAGGTCTATTTTATTTATAGCAAACACAATAGGGACTCCTGCTGCTTGTGCATGTGAAATTGCCTCTTTGGTTTGTGGCATAATAGCATCATCTGCTGCTGCAACAATAATTGCTATATCTGTAACTTGCGCTCCACGAGCACGCATTGCCGTAAATGCCTCATGACCTGGAGTATCTAAAAATGCTATTTTTTGACCATTAGCCAATTCTACACCATAGGCTCCAATATGCTGAGTAATCCCTCCTGATTCTCCTGCAATTACATTCTCTTCACGAATATAGTCCAAAAGCGATGTTTTACCATGATCTACGTGACCCATTACTGTAACAATAGGTGCTCTTGGTAATAAATCTTCTTCTTTGTCTTCAACTTCTTCAATCGATTCTTCAATATCAGAAGTAACAAACTCTACTTCATAACCAAATTCTTCGGCTACAATTGAAAGTGTTTCTGCATCTAAACGTTGGTTCATGGTTACCATCATACCAAGTGACATACATGCTGAAATAATTTGTGTTACAGAAACATCCATCATGGTGGCCATCTCGCTTGCAGTAACAAATTCGGTTACTTTTATTGTTTTACTTTCAGCTGCTGCAATTTCTTGATCAATTTCTGTTTGTTGACGGTGTTGATCTCTTTTTTCTCTTCTATATTTTGCGCCTTTACCTTTACTGGATTTCCCTTGAAGTTTCTCTAAGGTCTCTCTTACTTGTTTTTGTACTTCTTCGGCACTAGGTTCTGCTTTTACCACTTGTGAGCGACGTTGTCCTCTACCTTTTCCACTGCTTCTATTTCCACCTCTTTGCTGACCTTGTCTTTGTCCTCCAGGAGCATTCCCATTACCTACTTTACTAATACGACGACGTTTCTTTTTGGCGTCTGCACTTGACTTGGCATCAGGTTTTTTATCTTCTTTCTTTTTCTTTGGTTTATTGAATTGTGATAAATCAATTTTATCGCCCGAAAGTTTTGGCCCTGAAAGTTTTTGGTATTTGGTAGTAACTTTTTCGTCTTTTGGTTGTTCGGTTTGTTCAACTTTGGGCGCAGCTACTTTTGCTTCTTTTACATCTTCTGCCTTTTTCTTCTCTACTCTTTTTGGAGTTTCCTTTTTAGCTACAGGTTTTTTTACTTTTTCTTCAGCAACTGGCTTTTTAGGCTGGGCTTTTGCTACTTCTTCTTTTTTAGGAGTATCGGCTTTTTTAGGTTTGTCTAAATCAATTTTACCAACTTGTTTCGGCCCTTCTAGTGTTGTTTTGGCTTTAACAACTTCTTTTTTAGCAACTTCCTCTTTTTGAAGTTTTTCTTCAATTTCGCGTTCACGTTCTAATCTCAAAGCTTCTTTTTCTTTAAGCTTTGCTTCACTTACTTCTTTGGAGGCTACTCTTTTACTGGCATCGGTTTGAAATTCTCCTGAAAGAATATTGTAAACTTCTGTAGTAATTTTAGTAGTAGGACGTTTCTCTATTTCGATGCCTTTGGTTTCTAAGAAATCAACAGCACGATCTATAGAGATATTTAACTCCCTTAATACTTTATTTAATCTAATTGTTTCAGCCATAAATTGCCTTTAAATATCAACAGTGTAAAACTGTTTATGTTTTTGTGCTTATAAAATTTGATGAAAAACTAACAATGTGTTGCTTTGCTCACCTAATATATAATAATTTTTTATTCTTCGAATTCTTCTTTTAGAATTCTTACTACTTCATTAATTGTTTCTTCTTCAAGATCGGTGCGCTTTACCAAATCATCAACGTCTTGCTCTAGAACACTTTTTGCAGTGTCTAAGCCTACTTTTGCTAATTCTTCAATTATCCATGGATCGATTTCATCAGAGAATTCAGATAATTCAACATCTTCTTCTACGCCTTCTCTAAATACATCTATTTCATAGCCTGTTAATTGGCCTGCTAATCTAATATTGTGTCCACCTCTACCAATAGCTTTACTTACTTCTTCTGGCTTTAAGATAACTTCGGCTCGTTTTGTTTCTTCATTAATTTTTATTGAAGTAATTCTTGCTGGACTCAAAGCTCTGGTGATATAGAGTTGTAAATTGTTAGTATAGTTAATAACATCTATGTTCTCGTTTCCTAACTCCCTAACAATACTATGGATTCTTGAACCTTTCATACCAACACAGGCTCCTACAGGATCAATTCTATCGTCGTAAGAGTCTACCGCTACTTTGGCTTTCTCACCAGGAATCCTTACGACGTTTTTTACTGTAATTAAACCATCAAATACTTCCGGGATTTCTTGTTCAAATAGTTTCTCTAAAAATACAGGTGCAGTTCTAGACATTAAAATTGCTGGTTTATTCCCTTTTAGCTCGACACTTTCTATGACACCTCTAACATTTTCTCCTTTTCGGAAGAAATCCGATGGGATTTGTCTATCCTTAGGTAATATGATTTCATTGCCTTCGTCATCTAACAAAATAATAGCTCTATGGCGAATATGATGCACTTCTGCTGTATAAATTTCTCCAACTAAGTCTTTAAATTGCTTGTAGATATTGGTGTTGTCGTGCTCATGAATCTTAGAGATTAAGTTTTGACGCAATGCCAAAATAGCTCTACGTCCTAAATCTATAAGTTTCACTTCTTCCGACACGTCTTCACCAACCTCAAAATCTGGTTCGATTTTACGTGCTTCACTTAAAGAAATTTCTTGATTTGGTTCTTCAACTTCACCATCGGCAACTACAATCCTGTTTCTCCAAATCTCTAAATCACCTTTATCTGGGTTGATGATAATGTCGAAATTATCATCATCGCCAAATTTCTTTTTTAATGCATTTCTAAAAACATCTTCTAAAATAGCCATTAAGGTTACACGATCTATTAGTTTATCGTCCTTAAATTCTGAAAATGACTCAATTAACGCAATATTTTCCATAATTATTCTGGATTAAAATTTTATCTTAACTTTTGCTTCTGTTATATTTTGATAAGGTAACGTTACTTCTTTTTCTACTGTAACTTTTCCTTTACCTATTGGCTTTGGCTCTCTGGCTTTCCATGTTAGCACAATGTCTTCTTCATTGGCTCGAGATAGGACGCCTTCAAACTTTTCTCCATTAGCATTCACTTCTAGGGTTCTACCAATATTCTTTTTATATTGTCTTTTGTGGCCTAATGGTGTTGTTGCTCCAGCTGAAGCCACTTCTAAAGAAAAATCGTGTTCTTCCCTATCTAAATTATGTTCTATAGCTCTACTTATAAACATGCAATCTTCAACAAGCACACCGTTATCTCCATCTATTATTATTTTGATGGCATTTGCTTCTGAAATACTAAAACTTAATAAAAACAAATCTTGTCTTTCATCAAGTGCAGTATTTAATAATGTTTGAACTGTGTCTTTGAACATTTTTTAGTATAAAAAGAGGGGACTTTTCGTCCCCTCGCTTATTCTTTTTCTTACAACGCTGCAAATATACAACATTATTATTGATTTTTACAAAGGTTTTTTAGCTTGATTTACCTAATGAGGGAAATAATAGCCTATTCTGCATTTTGTAAATTACAAGTATAAAAAAATCCAACATTATGTTGGATTTTTGTTGGCCTACTAGGGCTCGAACCTAGACTCTTCTGGACCAAAACCAGACGTGTTGCCAGTTACACCATAGGCCATTCTCTTATTTTGAGGTTGCAAATTTATAACAAAGTTTTATTTGCACAAGTATTTTTATAAGAAAATAATACCAAACCCTTAACGTTTACTTAAAAATAGCCTTGTGTAATATTTTTATTATTAAATTCGCCATCAGTAACAAACAACCATTATGACACAAAACAACTTCAAAAAATGGAACACCATTTTAGGTTGGATTGCTTTTTTAATAGCATTTATAACTTATAGTTTAACCGTAGAGCCAACAGTAAGTTACTGGGACGCTGGAGAATACATACTAACTTCGTCTAAATTGCAAGTTGGACATCCTCCAGGAGCACCTTTCTTTCAAATGTTGGGAGCTTTTTTCTCAATTTTTGCATTGGAATCATCACAAATTGGATTAATGCTTAATATGATGAGTGCTGCGGCAAGTGCTTTTACTATTTTGTTTATGTTTTGGTCCATATCAATACTTCTACAAAAGGTGGTTATAAAAAGTGAGGCAATGTCTTTAGGTCAAGGACAAGCAATTCTTGGAGCATCTTTGGTTGGTAGTGTTGCTTTTACTTTTACAGATTCTTTTTGGTTTAATGCTGTAGAAACAGAGGTTTACGCCATGGCTACAATGATTATGGCAATCATGTTTTATTTAGGGCTTCGATGGGAACAGGATATGCACAAGCCTAGAGGGAATAAATGGCTCGTTCTTATTTCGTTTATTGTTGGATTGTCTTTTGGGGTTCATTTTATGGGCTTATTAACTATTCCAGCCATTGGACTTATTTATTTCTTTAAGAATTATAAAACGGTTACAGTGAAAAATTTTGTACTAGCAAATGTAATTGTAGTAGCTATTTTGTTATTTATATTTAAGCTATTAGCACCAAACATTCTACGCTTTTTTAGTGCCTTGGAAATATTTTTTGTAAATAGTATAGGCTTACCGTTTAATTCTGGTTCTATTATTGCAGGATTATTAATCGTGGCTGCCATCTATTATGGTTTAAAATACACTCGCAAAAAACAATACAAGCACATAAATACAACTATTTTATGTTTAACGTTTGTAGTATTAGGGTTTTCATCTTGGTTAATGTTGCCTATTAGGGCTAATGCTAATGTTGTGATAAATGAAAATAACCCTTCTAGCGCAAGAGAGCTACTAGCTTATTACAATTTAGAGCAGTATCCAAAAACGTATTTGTTTTATGGTCCGCAGTTTACTGAGCAATATTCCGGACAGGATGAAAACAATCCTTATCGTGATGATAAGCCTAAATATGAAAAAGATCACGAAAAAGGAGAATATGTTATAGTAAATAATTACAAAAATGCAACTTATAATTACAACTCCGAGCATGCATCAATATTACCAAGAATGTGGAGTGGAGAGCATGCCGAAAATTATATGATGTACACAGGTTTTCTAGACTTTAATATAAAGCCTGAATACCAAATGAACAATGAAGTAAGAGCTTTGGTAAATGATTTTATGTCCAGAGTTCAAAACGGAGAAATTGACTATGAGCAGTACCACAACTTTTTAAGACAATATGGGCAACAACTTTTAGATATTGAAAAACCTTCGCTATTAAATAACATTGCTTATATGCTCGAATATCAATTAGGCTATATGTATTGGCGTTATTTTATGTGGAATTTTACTGGACGACAAGACGACATACAAGGCAAATACGATATGCATGGTAACTGGATTAGTGGTATTAAATTTATTGACAAAATACATCTTGGCATGTCTCAAGACAATTTACCTAGTGATGTGTTGAACAATAAAGGTAGGAATACCTATTACTTTTTACCATTGTTGTTAGGCTTAATTGGGTTGTTCTTTATGTTTAATTCTGATAAAAAGTTGTTTTGGGTTATGTTGGTGTTTTTCTTATTTACAGGATTGGCCATTCAAGTTTATACCAATGTTCGCCCATTTGAGCCACGAGAACGCGATTACTCGGTCGTTGGGTCTTTTTATGTATTTGCTATTTGGATTGGTTTTGGAGCTTATGCTTTTTATGACTTTCTTTCAAAATTCATAAAACACAAGCTTTTAGCACCAGCAGTAACACTTGTATGCTTAGTTTTGGTTCCTGGTATTTTAGCTGCAAACAATTGGGATGATCATGATCGTTCTGGAAAGAAAACCGCTAACTCAATGGCTCGTAAATATTTGGAATCCTGTGCGCCAAATGCTATTTTATTTAGCATTGGTGACAACGACTCCTTCCCTTTATGGTATTTACAAGAAATTGAAGGCGTACGTACAGATGTTAGAGTAGTTAACACGAGTTTATTTCAAACTGATTGGTATATAGACCAAATGAAACGTAAAGCTTACGAAAGTGATCCAATTCCATCGCAATTAACACACGATCAATATAAATATGGGACACGAGATGCATTACCTGTTGAAGATGTTATTAAAGATACACTAGATATAAAAGAAGCTTTAAACTTTATAACTAGCGATAATCCAAGAGCTAAATACAAATATGTACTTCAGCAAAATGGTTATGACACAAGTGTAATGAGAAGCCAAGACCTAGAGACTAATTACTTACCAACTAGGCATTTAAGAGTTCCTGTTGATAAAGAATCGGTATTAAAACATGGGATTGTAAAACCTAAAGATGCAGATAAAATCGTGCCTTATATAGATCTTACAATTTCTGGAAATGCCTTATATAAAAACCGCTTATTAATGTTAGATATCGTGGCAAATAATAATTGGGAGCGTCCAATTTATTTTACAGGTGGTGCTTTTGGAGACGACGATTATATTTGGATGAAAGACTACTTGCAATTAGATGGATTATGTTACAAACTAGTTCCTATAAAAACCCCAGTTGACAAAGCAAATCCTTTTGATATGGGTAGAGTTGATAGTGAATTAATGTACACACAAGTAAAAAACTGGGATTGGGGAAATAGTGGTGAAAATATTTACCATGATGTTGAAACAAGAAAAAACGGAATTTCGTTTCGTGGTAATATAGCGCGTTTAGTAGAAGCGCTCATAAACGAGGAGCAATTAGATAAAGCCGAAGAAATGACCGATTTGGCCATGGAAAAAATGCCTGTCGATGAATTTGGTTATTACACCTTGCTCGAACCATTTATTAGTGCTTATTATGAAGTTGAAGCCAATGAGAAAGGCCGACAATTATACAAAGATGTTTCAAAAAAATATCAAGAAAGCTTAACTTATTTTAGCACTTTATCCGACCAAAAACAAACCCAACATATTGATGAAATTTCTACCGACATTGCAAGATATAGAGGGTTAATTGATGTTTTAATGAGATATGAAGAGCAATCGTTTGTTGAAGCTGAAATGCAACAATACAACAATTTCATTAGGTTGTTTACTGGTGAAACTCCCGAGGAATTTAATAGAACAACAGATAAGGATATTCCAACAGATACAACCATTGTTCCTAGCGATAGTACAGAATAGATGAATTTTACTCCAATAACAACTCCTAAGGTTGTTAAGGCGCTTTTTCCAACTTTAATTTGGGATATATCCACAACAACCAAGGATATATATTTAACCTTTGATGATGGCCCAACGCCTAATATTACCAATTGGGTTATTAATACTTTAAAACAATTTAACGCAAAAGCAACATTTTTTTGTATTGGAAAAAACATAGAAAAGCATCCTAGTTTATTTCAACAAATAATTAAACATGGTCATGGCATAGGTAATCATACACATAACCATGTAAAAGGCTGGAAAACTTCTGTTGATGCCTATTTAAATGATGTTGCACAAGCACAAAAGGTTATTAATACCCAATTTCAGAAATCAGAAATCAGAAATCAGAAATTATTCAGACCTCCTTATGGCCAAATAACACCTAAGCAAATTAAAAAACTTCAAGAATTAGATTATAAAATTGTTATGTGGAATGTACTTTCGGTTGATTGGAATAACTCACAAACCAAAGAAAACTGTTTAAATAACGTTATAAATCATGCTGATTCTGGAAGTGTAGTCGTATTACATGATAGCATTAAAGCTTCTAAAAATATGACCTATGTCCTTCCAAAAGTATTGGAATATTTTACAGAAAAAGGATTTGTATTTAAACGTATTCCTGAATAAGACCAATTAAGGTATTAGCGTCTTGCTCACCACTTTGGCGCCATTTCATCTCACCGTTTTTGTAGATGATTAAAGTAGGTAATCCTTTAATACGTAAGGCCTCTGCAAGATCTTTGTTTTTTTCAACATCAATTTTAATAACTTTAGCTTTATCACCTAAAGCTGCTGCTACGTCTCTTAAAACTGCATGCATTGATACAGACTGTTCGTTCCATTCTGTGAAAAAATCCAACAAAACTGGAATATTTACATCTATTAATTCACCAAACTTTGACATACTTTAAAGTTTTAAATCAAATGTGCTTATACAAACCTACGTATTTTTTTTATACTATGCTTTAAATCAAGTATTCTATTAAGTTCACTATGACTTATTTATAAAAATAAACATTTTTATAGTAAATATAGCATTTCCTTACTATTACACATTATTTGTGCCTTTTTTTAGCTCTATTACTGTTATTTCTGGCCAAATCCCAACACGTCCTGGATATGCTAAAACACCAAAGCCGCGATTTACGTTAATATATTGGCCAGCCTCTTTATAAATTCCAGCCCAATATTTGTAACGCCATTTAACAGGGCTCCATTTAATCCATCCAGGAATTTCAATGCCAAACTGCATACCATGTGTATGTCCGCTTAATGTTAAATGGTAATGGTAGTCGTCACCAATTACTTGTTTTTCCCAATGCGATGGGTCGTGGCTTAACAGTATTTTAAAATCATTCGAATCAACTTGTGCTTTTGCTTTATTTAAATCGCCTGCCTTTTTAAAACCTCCTGCTCCCCAGTTTTCAACACCTACAATAGCTATACGTTGTCCTTCTTTTTCAATAAATCGGCTTTCATTAAGCATTAAATCAAACCCTATGTCTTTTTGAATACTTTTTAAATCTTCTAAATTTTGTTGTTTTTCTTCAGCTGAATCCCAATCTACATAATCGCCATAATCATGGTTTCCCAAAACCGAATATATACCATCATTTGCCTTTAACTTCTTAAAAGTATTTTTCCATGGTAACATTTCGGTTGCTTTGTTATTAACCATATCACCAGTAAACAAAATAGCGTCCGATTGCTGCTCATTAATCAAATCTACTGCATAAGAAACCTTTTCTTTATTATCAAAGCTACCACTATGAATATCACTAATTTGGGTAATTTTATAGCCATCAAAGGCTTCGGGTAAATCTTCAAAATACAAGGTATATTTTAGTACTTTAAAGTTGTATTTACCTTTGTACATTCCATAAAGTAGGGACGTAAATGGTATAGCCGCAAGACCTAAAGCCAGCTGACTAACAAATTTTCGGCGTGATGGTAAATGAAACGTGTCGTTTGATGAAAACACCTTATTATAAAGCCCTACAATGCCTCGAAAAACATCTTCACTAAACATGATAGGAACAATCACAATCTTTAATGCCAAAATCGTAAGCAAAAAACCAAAGGCATAACTTTTTTCGGGAGATAATACCCTTCCGTCGCTAGCTTGTGTAAATTGGTAAATAAAATTTCCCACAACAACAACAGATACCAAAATATGTAGATAATGGATCCAACTATTTTTGGTAACCGTTTTAATTGCCTGAAAAGAATAAAAATCTACTATTGCATAAATTGCAATAAAAATTAACCACTTTATCATTTTCTTTTTTCCTTTTCCTTTTCCTTTTCCTTTTAATACAAAAATAACTCCAAAACCTCTATTTTTTAAACCTTTTAGCAAACATTAACAATATCAACGGTTTAAAATGATTTATTAACTGAAAATATGGCAGTTTTCAATACTGGGCTTTTTTCTAAAAAAACTGACATATACCATTTCTTTTAACCTTGCCATTTTATTAAATGATTAGTTAAGTTTTATTATCTTTCTGCCTCTATTTAGTTAATCCATTTATGAAACATCTCTTTTATTGCTTAGCAATATCATTTATTGTTGTTGGTTGCTCTAAAAAAACGAATCTTAATCCAGTCAAAAAGGACAAATCATTAACGTCTTATGTCAATCCATTTATTGGTACTGGTGGCCATGGTCACACCTATCCTGGAGCAACATTGCCTTTTGGCATGATGCAATTGTCTCCAGATACACGACTCGATGGTTGGGATGGTTGCTCTGGCTATCACTATTCCGATAGCTATATTTACGGTTTCTCACACACCCATTTAAGCGGTACAGGAGTTTCCGATTATGGTGATATTTTATTGATGCCAACAAACGAAGTTGTTTTTAACAATGGAGCTGATGGAAAAAAAGGTTACAAAGCATATTTTAGTCATGACAATGAAGTGGCTAAACCTGGTTATTACAAGGTACATTTAGATTCAACAGAAATTGACGTAGAACTTACCGTTTCAAAACGAAGTGGCATTCATAAATATGAGTTTTTAGAAAGCTCAAAACAGATTGTAATATTAGATTTGGAACATCGCGACGAAGTGCTAGACTCCAAAGTAAATGTGTATTCTAATACCGAAATTGGTGGTCACAGACACTCAAAAGCTTGGGCAACAGATCAATATTTGTTTTATAACATGGTCTTTTCTAGGCCTTTTAAAAGTATGACGTTTTTAAATGATGTTAATGAAGGAAAAAAAGTAAAAGCTGCTTTTGAATTTGATGCTTCAGAGGATACAACATTAGAAATTAAGATTGGTATTTCACCAGTAGATGAAGAAGGTGCTCGCAAAAACAGACGAGAAGAATTGGACGGAAAATCGTTTGAAGATATTAAAACCCAAGCTCAAAACGCTTGGGAACAACAACTCGAAAAAATTGTGGTAGAAAGCGATAATGATGATTATAAAACCAACTTCTACACCTCGATGTATCATGTAAGTATCGCTCCAAACCTCTATCAAGATGTCGATGGCAGATATCGAGGGATGGATTTAAAAATTCACGAAACCCAAGATTTCGATTACTACACAGTATTTTCACTTTGGGACACTTACAGAGCTGCGCATCCATTCTACACCATTATTGAACAGGACAGAACCAACGATTTTATCAACACATTTTTAGCGAAATATGACGAAGGTGGCATCATGCCTATTTGGGATTTGTCCGCCTGTTATACAGGTTGCATGATTGGCTATCATGCAGTCCCTGTTATTGCAGATGCGTATTTAAAAGGTTTACGAGATTATGATGTTGACAAAGCGTTTGAAGCCATGAAACATTCGGCCAATCAAGATAAATTAGGCTTGGAATCATACAAATCTATTGGTTATATTCCTGTAGAATTTGAAAGTGAATCGGTGTCTAAAACACTTGAATATGCTTATGACGATTGGACCATTGCGCAAATGGCAAAAGCCCTAGGAAAAGAGGATGATTACAAAACCTATATCCAACGTGCGCAATACTACAAAAATATTTTCGATCCAGAATCCCAGTTTATGAGAGGTCGCTTTCGTAATACTTGGTTTGCTCCTTTCGACCCTTATGAAGTCAATTTTAATTACACCGAAGCCAACTCATGGCAATACAGCTTTTATGTGCCACAAGATATTTCAGGGTTTATGGATTTGCTTGGTGGCAAAGACAAACTCGAAGAAAATCTGGATGAATTATTTACAGCAGAAGCTGAAACTTCTGGACGTAATCAAGCTGATATCACAGGACTTATTGGGCAATATGCTCATGGTAACGAACCTAGTCACCACATGGCTTATTTGTATAATTTTGTAAACAAGCCACATAAAACACAAGAAAAAGTCCATCAAATTTTAACCGAATTATATAAGAATACGCCTGACGGAATTTCGGGAAATGAAGATTGCGGACAAATGAGTGCTTGGTACATTTTAAGTTCTATGGGTTTTTATTCGGTAACTCCAGCATCCAACCAATATATTATCGGGACGCCATTGTTTCCTAAAGCGACCATCAATTTAGAGAATGGCAAACAATTTACCATAGTGGCTCATGATGTTAATAGCACTAATAAATATATTGAATTTGCAACTTTAAACGGGAAATCATTTGACCGAACATTTATTTATCATAACGAGCTTGTTGATGGAGGTGTTCTAGAATTCCAAATGACAAATCAACCATCAGAATGGGGAACAAAAGAAGGTCACGAACCAAAAACCGAAATAATAGACCATTTAATAATTCCTGCTCCATTTATTGCAAAAGGTAATGTGGCGTTTAAAGATGAAACCGAAGTGGTTTTGAAGAATGTAGATAAAAGCGCAGCAATATTCTACAAATTAGGAGAAGATGACTATAAAAAGTATGAAACACCTTTTTCAATTTCTGAACCAAATAAATTAAGTGTATATTCTGAGAAAAATGCCGTGAAAAGTGCTACTATAGAAACACAATTCTATAAAATAGACCCAAATATTTCTATTAAATTGGAAACTGAATACGCCAACCAATATAATGCTGGAGGTAATGATGCGTTAATTGATGGTATTGTAGGAACTAGGGATTTTAGGACTGGCACTTGGCAAGGCTTTTTTGATGAAGACTTAATTGCTACTGTTGATTTAGGAAGTGAAAAACCTATTAACAACATCTCAGTAAACTTTCTAAAAGACCAACGTTCGTGGATTTTTTATCCAACTGAAGTGGAATGCCTTGTTTCCAATGATGGAAAAAACTTTAAATCCATAGGAAACTATAAGTTCGAAGACATAACACCATCTGATGAAGTTGATATAAAAAATGTGGAATTTAAACAGTTAAATGCAAATTATCGCTATGTAAAAATTATCGCAAAAAAATTAGGCGTTTTACCTCAATGGCATTTAGGTTATGAACATGATGGTAGAAGCTGGTTGTTTGTGGATGAAATAACAATAAATTAGAAACATGAACCAACCAAACTCCTACCGTTCTTCTTTTATTCTACTAACCATACTGTTCTTCCTTTGGGGATTTATAACAGTTTTGGTAGATTCTTTAATTCCACGACTTCGTGAGCTATTTACACTAACCTACTTTCAAGCAGGTTTAGTGCAATTTGCTTTTTTTGGAGCTTATTTCTTGTTGTCTATTCCAGCAAGTTACATTTTATCTAAAATTGGGTACAAAAAAGGTATTATTCTTGGCTTATTAACGATGGCTACTGGTTGTTTATTGTTTTATCCTGCGGCTTCTTATCGCGTTTTTGGAATTTTCATGTTAGCCTACTTCATTTTAGCTGGAGGCATGACCATTTTACAGGTTGCTGCAAATCCTTTTGTTGCTGTTTTAGGCAGTGAAGATGGCGCATCCAGTAGATTAAATTTATCCCAAGCCTTCAATTCTTTAGGAACAGCTATTGCTCCAGCAGTTGGTGCGTTATTTATTTTAAGCGATACCATTAAAACTGAGGATGAAATTGCAGCTTTAACAGGAGTTGCGAAGGATGCTTATTTAGCTTCAGAAGCCTCAGCAGTACAACTGCCTTTTTTAGGGTTGGCCTTATTTATTGGTCTAATTGCGGTAATCTTTCTATTTGCAAAATTACCAAAAATGATAAGTGAAACCCAAACAGGAACTTATGCTGAAGCACTTAAAAACAAAAATTTAATGCTAGGCGTTTTAGGTATTTTCTTTTACGTAGGTGCCGAAGTAGCCATTGGGAGTTATTTGGTTAACTATTTTCTTGATATGAATTTAGTAGAAGTCATTAAAGAAAATGGCTTAATGAAATCTATTGCTGAAGGCATTCTTAATTCTGGTTTAATAGAAAATGATAATAAAGCCATCGTTGGTGTATTCGTAACGTTTTATTGGTCTGGTGCCATGATTGGTCGTTTTGTTGGCTCCTATTTAACACGAATCATGAAACCAGGAAAAGTTTTAGGCATATTTGCCACGATTGCAATTATTCTCATAGTAATCTCAATTAATACAACTGGCCTAGTAAGCATGTGGAGTATTTTGGCAGTTGGGTTGTTTAACTCCATTATGTTTCCAACCATATTTACATTATCTATTGATGGCCTTGGAGAATTAAAGCCTAAAGCTTCAGGATTGTTATGCACAGCAATCGTTGGTGGTGCTTTAATCCCACCTTTTTACGGCTATTTAACAGACCAAATAGGATTTAAAACCGCATTACTTTTCATTATAGTTTGCTATTCATATATACTATGGTTTGGTTATAAAAACTCAAAAAAAGTAAGTATTATTTAATTTTAAGCACATGAAACGTAGAAATTTTATAAAAAATGCCTCCTTAACTGGTGTTGGGTTAGCTGTTGGTAGCACTTTAGCTAGTTGTACTGAAAACACTTCAGAAGAAAAAAAAGTAGTAGCCACAAACGAAAAAGCAACTTTACCATTGGTTATTGCCACTTGGCATGTGATTGATGCCACAGCGAAAGCTATGGAAGTATTACAGGCTGGAGGAACAGCCTTAGATGCCGTTGAACAAGGCTGCAAAGTAGAAGAAGCCAACGAAAAAGGACAATCGGTCGGAAAAGGTGGTTTACCAGACAGAGATGGTAATGTAACCCTCGACGCTAGCATCATGGACAAACATGGCAATTGTGGTTCTGTGGTATATCTTAAAAATATTACACACGCTGTTTCGGTTGCTAGAAAAGTCATGGAAAACACGCCACATGTGATGCTGGCTGGTGAAGGTGCCAAAAAATTTGCCCTTGAGCAAGGCTTTGAGCCAGAAGATTTGTTAACTGAAGCCTCAAAAAAAGCTTGGGAAAAATGGAAAGTAGAAGCCAAGTATAAACCCATCATCAATATTGAAAACCATGATACTATAGGTATGTTAGCTATTGATAAAAGTGGTGATATTTCTGGAGCTTGCACTACAAGTGGGCTAGCCTACAAAATGGCTGGTCGTGTTGGTGATAGTCCTATAATTGGTTCAGGTTTATTTGTAGATAATGAAATTGGTGCAGCTGTGGCAACAGGTTTAGGCGAAGAGGTTGTAAAAACGGTTGGTAGCTTTTTAGTGGTAGAATTGATGCGACAAGGAAAATCGCCTCAAGAGGCTTGTGAAGAAGCCATTAGTAGAATAGTTAATAAACCTAACAGTAACTACAAAGATTTTCAGGTTGGTTACATTGCAGTTAACAAGAAAGGTGAAACAGGGAGTTACTCCATTCATCAATGGTTTAGTATGACCAAGTTTCAAGATGGTGTAAATGAGCAAATACAATCTGATTATTTTTTGAAAAAAAATTAGTGCTATTCATCGAAACAATTTTACCCATGATCTATAAAAAGGGTTGATTTTTTTATTCGAATTGCTTCTATCCCTTTGTTTATAGTAGATTAAATACATTTTTAATCTGTAAACTGCACGACGTTTTTTTATCTAAATTGTAAAAAACGTGCATTTCATCGATATTTTTATCAAAGTCATTCAAATGAACTAGATTTCTCTGCATTTGAACAAAATTTTAAAATGTTAAGCTGTTGTGTGCCTTTACTTTGTTTCAGAATTAAACCCCAAGTCATGAACAAAGTATTAATAGTAATAGCATTTTTAATCGTTCCTTTTTTCGCTTCTGCGCAAAACGATAACAAGATTGAGAAAACTGAAGTTAAAACTGAGGTAAAAGCTGAAATTAACATTAAGGTTGAAATCAATCAAGAGTTTACTATTAAGAAAGTTGATCCTATTTCTATCAACCCAAAAAGACAAAATTTAGATCTTAATTTTAAAAAGAGTAACGATATAATTAGTGTTAAGGCATATATAAAAAGTTTACAGTTAAAGCGTAAAGCTTCTGTAATGAGTTAATTCATTTTAACAGAATAGTAAAATAGCAAAAATGCCTCTGAAAAAATTCAGAGGCATTTTATTTTTAGCTATATCTCTTGCGTTTTTTAATGCAGCTTTAAATTGAGCCTCACAACTCGTGAATCATTAAGCCCTTTACTAAAGTTCTAGAACCTTCATGAATGGCAATTGAGAAGTTATTCAAATAAAAATATTAGAGACAAAAATTACAAATTGCAATCCAAATAACAGTCATTAAAGCATAAGTTTTTGTAGTTTTGAATGTCTTGTCTGTTCGAGCGCAGTCGAGAACTGTTTATTAACAAAACCTTTCGACTGCGCTCGAGGTGACATTAAATTCCAATTTTTAAGATATCATACATGTCAGAACAAAAACGTCTCTTTTTAGTCGATGCTTACGCTTTAATTTTTCGTGGTTATTATGCTTTTATAAAAAATCCAAGAATTAATTCAAAAGGAGTCGATACTTCAGCCATTATGGGTTTTATGAACTCGCTACTAGATGTTATAAAAAGAGAACGACCAGACCATTTGGCTGTTTGTTTTGACAAAGGCGGAAGTGTAGATAGAGTCGAAATGTTTGAGGCTTACAAAGCGAATCGTGATGAAACACCAGAAGCCATTAAAATTGCTGTCCCATACATACAAGACATCTTAAAGGCCATGCATATTCCCATTATGGTTAAAGAAGGTTTTGAGGCAGATGATGTAATAGGAACACTCTCTAAACAAGCAGAAAAAGAAGGTTATAAAACCTTTATGGTGACTCCTGATAAGGATTTTGCACAACTAGTTTCTGAAAACATTTTTATGTACAAGCCAGTTTTTGGTGGTGGTTATGAAACTTGGGGAATTCCTGAAGTACAAAAGAAATTTGAAGTGGAACGACCTGAACAAGTGATTGATTTCCTTGGTATGATGGGAGATTCTTCTGATAATATTCCTGGGCTTCCAGGTGTTGGTGAAAAAACTGCAAAAAAATTCATTCAAACTTATGGCAGTATGGAGGGCTTATTGGCAAATACGCATGAACTTAAGGGTAAGATGAAGGAGAAAGTGGAAGCCTCAAAAGAGCTTGGAATGCTGTCAAAGGAATTGGCTCGTATTATGCTTGATGTTCCTGTGAAATTTGATGATAAAGATTTTGAATTAAACCACCCTGACATTCAAAAAGTAACCGAAATTTTTCAGGAATTAGAATTTAGACGCTTAACCGATAATTTTCTAAAAACTTTCTCTGTTGATACTTCGACACAACTCAAAGATAAAAAAGCAGATAATAAGCAAGACACTCTAAAAACAGCTTCAATAAATTCCCCTTTGGGGAAAACGTCCGCAGGACAAAAGGGGCTTGCAGGAGCTGGACAGTTTTCATTGTTTGGTGGAAACAATGAACCAACAGATACTACTGATACAACATCTGATTACACAAGAAAAACTGCTGAAACCACTTCGCATTTTTACCAAAGCATAGCTTCAGGTATGGCGACTAAATTGTTTATTAAAAATTTAATGCAACAAACTTCAGTCTGTTTTGATACAGAAACAACAGGAATCAACCCAATCACTGCCGAGTTGGTTGGCATTGCCTTTTCTTGGGAGGTTGGCAAAGGTTTTTATATGCCAATCCCTGAAAATCGAGAGGAAGCACAAGAACTTATCGAGCTTTTGCGTCCATTTTTTGAAAGTGAATCCATTGAAAAAATTGGCCAGAATTTAAAATATGATATTAAGGTATTATCAAAATATAACATTGAAGTTAAAGGTGAATTATTTGATACAATGATAGCCCATTATTTGATAAATCCAGATATGCGTCATAACATGGATGTGCTAGCTGAAACGTATTTGAACTACACACCAATTTCAATTACTGAACTTATTGGCAAAAAGGGTAAAAACCAACTCTCGATGCGAGAAGTTGCTTTAGAAAAACAAACCGAATATGCCGTAGAGGATGCAGATATTACACTTCAATTAAAAGAACATTTTCAAAAAGAGTTAGGCGAAGCAAATACACAAAAACTATTTGATGAGATTGAAATACCACTGCTTCGTGTGCTTGCAGCTATGGAGCTTGAAGGTATTAATTTAGATTCAGGGTTTTTGAATTCTCTTTCTGAGGCTTTGAATAAAGACATCGCGACATTAGAAACTAAAATTTATGAAGCCGCAGGCGAAGCGTTTAATATTGCCTCACCAAAACAATTAGGAATCATCCTTTTTGAAAAAATGAAGTTGGTAGACAAACCAAAAAAGACCAAAACAGGGCAGTATGCGACTTCTGAAGATATACTGAGTTATTTAGCAAAAGATCATAAAATAATTCAATATATTTTGGAGTATCGTGGATTGGCAAAACTAAAAAGCACTTATGTTGATGCCTTACCGCTTCAGGTAGAACCATCTACTGGAAGAGTACATACCGATTATATGCAAACGGTTGCCGCAACAGGACGATTAAGTAGTAACAATCCAAATTTACAAAACATTCCTATTCGTACTGAACGTGGTAGGCAAGTACGAAAAGCGTTTATCCCAAGAGATGAAAACTACACGCTATTAGCTGCCGATTATTCACAAATAGAACTACGCGTTATTGCTGCTTTAAGCAAAGAAGAAACCATGATTAATGCTTTTAAAAATGGTGAGGATATTCATGCATCGACAGCTTCAAAAGTATTTAATGTGCCTTTAAATGAAGTCACTCGTGAACAACGTGGCAATGCTAAAACGGTAAACTTCGGAATCATTTATGGTGTTTCAGCTTTTGGTTTAAGTAATCAAACCGATTTAAATAGAACAGAAGCCAAAGAGCTCATTGATACCTATTACGAAACATACCCAAAATTAAAAGCATACATAAGCAAACAAGTCGATTTTGCTCGCGATAATGGTTATGTAGAAACCGTTTTAGGTCGTCGTCGTTATTTAAAAGATATTAACTCACGAAATGCTGTGGTTAGAGGCGCTGCCGAACGTAATGCAGTGAATGCACCAATACAAGGTAGTGCTGCAGACATTATTAAAATAGCTATGATACATATTCATAAGAAACTACAAGAAAGCGGTTACAAAACTAAAATGCTATTACAAGTACACGATGAATTGGTGTTTGATGTTTATAAACCAGAATTGGAAGCCATTAAAACATTAGTTAAAACCGAAATGGAAAACGCCTATAAACTGGAAGTACCTTTGGATGTTGATTTAGATATTGGCGATAATTGGCTGGAAGCACATTAAACTCTCATAAATACCTAAATACCAAGTTTATGTTGTTGAGTTGTCTAAACGAGTATTTACAGAAAATGCTAAGTTTAGAGCAGCAAATCCGCAATTTAATGGTGTCTTGGAATGCTTATATGTTGGTATGACCAGTAAAACGCCAAAAGAGCGGTTACTACAACACAAAACAGGACATAGAAATAAAAAAGGGCATAAACTATCGTCAAATATTGTACAAAAATATGGTGAATATCTAAGGCCTAGTCTTTATAACCACATCCTTCCATTATCGACCAGAGCAGAAGCCTTAAAAATGGAAGAGCATTTAGCATTAGAACTTAGAAGAAAACGATATGCTGTTTGGTATAATTAATAATTTTGGTTAATTAGAGGAGCAATAAAACCAAAATGGAAAAATGCTTATAAACTAAAAGCACCTCTTAATCTTGATTTAGACATTGAAATAATTGGTTGGAAGTGCATTAATTATATTTTATAATATGGAACTCTAAAATTGATCCGTTAAGCAATAATTCAATGTCATTTTTAGAATTAGATTATACATTATTTAGAAAGTGCTTCTTTAATATTTTCTATAAAATTTGGGTTTACTGTTATAATTGCCACATTAATGTGTGTGTAAATTTCGGGCACACAATCAAATGAATATGCAATTGGCATGATATCCAGTAATTTTTCAACAGAACGTTTATACGCCAAATCCATTTCATTTTTACAATGATTCTTACCATAATATTCTTTGGACATTATTGGAACAAAGAGTTTAGAATCAACAATTCCCCACATATATTTTGAAGTGAAGGCCTCTCCAATTCCTATACTTTTTACATCAAAAAATATATTGAGCTTTTCACCATTTGGCTTTTTAAAATCTTTTAAAGGTTCGTAAACATTTTTTGTAACCCAATCACTGTCACCATGAGAATAGCTAATAAACAAATCATATTTTTGTGATCCTTCAGCAATTCCTGTAACTAAAAATTTATAGGCGAAACGCCATGCCAATAAAGCAGTTAAAATAATTCCAATAATGGATAAGCCAATTCGAGGAATCTTATTTTGAGATAGAAATAAAAACACAAATAATACAAAAAAACCAATAGTTATTAAAATTGACAATAATGCCAATGCCCATGGTTTCGTTTGTAAACGTTTAACGTATTTAAATAACAAAGCGAATATAATTGCAGCTAATAAGGCAAACACCAAGGTTTGAACAATGTTTATAAGCATACTACTTTCGTATTGCTTAATTATTTTTTGGTCCTCTCCAGCGAGTTCTTCACTTAGGGTCCAAGCTAAAAGATAAGGTCCTGGAAAAAAAACATCGGATCGATCTTCTGCACTAATTCGATCATTGGTAAGGTCACCAATAATTATAAAATCTTTCTTTTTGAAGTCTAATTTCTCATCGTCATTTTTTGGATGTGCTTCAAATTGACCTAACTGGTTTTCCTTACCAGGATTGAATCTAAAGGTACTTGCCTCCATTGATTCACTATTCCCTAATGGAACCAGATTATTGGTATAACTAACTGCTAACCCCAAATCTTTTTGGTCTAAAGCTACACGTTTAATGACAGATTCTATGGCAATACTGTCAATACTGCCATCCATATTTAAATTATTGAGGTATTTTACCGATTCATGCTCAATTAAAAACCGCTTCTCATTGGCCTTGTATTTAACTATATAATTAGTGTGCAACCTATTTCCCAAAAAATCATATAGGTCTTGAGCCTGTTTCATGTCAAAATTAAAAAACTCCTGCTGATCTTCTGGTGCTGCAAGGTATTCATCAATGTCATAAGAGGCATATACCTTAACATCCTCTTTCAATAGTTTAATTTCGTTCTTTAAGGCTTTTATTTGTGTTGTATCGTTAGAAAATGCAAAGTCCAAAATTATTACTTCTGGTTTTTTATTTTCTGCATTTATTGTTTTTAGTACATTAACTAGAAGCTTTCTCTGGCAAGAGATACAGCCTTCGGAATCAGAAGGATTATTTTGTAGGATATCTACATCTACAACTGCAATAGAACTTCTAACACTTGAGGCCTGAGAAGCATCGTATG
This sequence comes from uncultured Flavobacteriaceae bacterium, assembly GCA_963975205.1. Lineage (GTDB taxonomy): Bacteria > Bacteroidota > Bacteroidia > Flavobacteriales > Flavobacteriaceae > Pontimicrobium. The sequence continues at coordinate 22,077 of CAXBFU010000030.1, forward strand.
AAAGTTTGCTAACAAACATTTCATCTGCGTTATTCCATAGAATTCCCGACCAATAAAAAGCATTCATCACTACTAGGAAAGTAATAATGTAAAACAATAACCGTTTAAGCGAAACCAATTTCATCTAAATTAATCTTGACATGGATAATTTGCTGCAGCTTGATAATATTTATCTGCTTCAGGTTCATTGTTAATAAGGTCGTATGCCCAACCTACAAGATCCAAAGCATCAACTAACTCATAGCAATAATCTCTTTGAATATCATATTCCTCGACTTCACCTGCATAAACATATTCTTCGTAATAGTACCCTAAATTTTCCAAAAGCTCTTCAATAGTTTCTTTAACAGCAACAATACCATCTGGATCGCCAGAGTATATTTGAGCTTCAGCTAAAAATAGCTCTGCCTCTAATGCGTTAAGCCCTGTAGGATCTATAACGGTATATATTTCAGCTGAATAATCAAAGCAGGTTATGGCATTTTGATATTGATCTTTATTGAGATAAAACTCACCTAATAAAATATATGTTTCTGCCAATTCCTCAGGGTACATATAACTACTGTTTTGTTTTAAATATTCATTGATTTTAAAAATAGCATCATCAACTGAATTGAAATTTTTAGCCGATTGAGTTCCAGTTGAATAAGCCGCTTGACCTCCTGATCTTTCGGTTCGAACTGGATATGTTGCATTTCGGGCGCGTTCCCTATCCTCTGTTTGGTCTTGAAATTTGTTAAACCCAACCGTAACAGGTACTTTCTCAACAATAGAAATTGTACCCTCTACTGGACTAAATTTTGTTTGCTCGCCTCTAGTATCGACCCAAAACTCGGTAGTTTTCATCTTTGCGCTAACATTCTTGCCATTGATAATGATGCTTTTGGTTAAATCCCTTGATTTTTCAGCAACTATTCTAACGACACCTTTTGGACTATGGGCTTCATTACCGTTAGTTAATTTTATTCGATTCGAAGAGTTAGGTTGAACCTGCGAGATTGAACCATTAGCTTTTAATAGAATTGTATAATTCTCATGTGTCATGAATGTTGTCCCTGAGTTGTATTGCCGTTTAGTATCAAAAGGGTATTGCCCTTTAATGGGCTTGCCACATCCTTCGGTTTTTGGGTAACCACAGGGTTCGTTAATCGTTAAAACTGCCGAATTCCATGCTTGCTGACCATTAAACATTTTAACAATTGTAATTTTATCGGTTGCACCATAATTTTGAGCATCAGCGATTAAAACAAAAAACAAGAAAAGGAAAAAACAAAAAACTGGTTGGTTTGAGGGCTTGTTAATCTTAAATGATCTCATGATTACGAATTTTAAATTAAACAAGGGAGATTATAAATATAACAATAATTTTCTCACAAATCACAATCATATATTTATGTATAAATAAAACATGTAACAATCCCTTGATTTTCTTGCAAAAAAATAGGTTCACAGTATTTGGTAATCAAATATATAATTGTAAATTTGCAAACTCTTTTTGAGAGAGGAATGTTTAATTAAGAAAAAAAATTTAGTGTGGATACATTAAGCTACAAAACGATTTCAGCAAACAAAGCTACTGTTAATAAAGAGTGGGTTTTGGTTGATGCTGAAGGTCAAACTTTAGGTCGCTTAGCTTCAAAAGTAGCAATACTTTTAAGAGGTAAGCACAAACCTAACTTTACACCACACGTTGATTGCGGCGATAACGTTATTGTTATTAATGCCGAAAAAATCAACTTAACAGGAAACAAGTGGAATGACAAAACGTACATTCGTCACACTGGTTATCCAGGTGGTCAAAGATCGCTTACTGCTAATGAAATGTTTGGAAAAGATCCAGCAAGATTAGTAGAAAAGTCAGTAAAAGGAATGCTCCCTAAAAATAAATTAGGTGCGGCTTTATTCCGTAATTTAAATGTTGTTGTTGGCGCAGAGCATGCTCATGCAGCTCAAAAACCAAAAGCAATTAACTTAAACGAAGTTAACTAGATGGAAGTAATTCACAAAATTGGTCGTAGAAAAACGGCTGTTGCTCGTGTGTATGTTTCAGAAGGAAAAGGAAACATCACTGTGAACAAAAAAGATGTTAACACATACTTCCCAACTGCAACTTTACAGTACAAAGTAAACCAACCGTTAGTATTAACTAACAACGAAGGCAACTTTGATGTAAAAGTAAATGTATTTGGTGGTGGTGTTACAGGTCAAGCAGAAGCCGTTCGCTTAGCATTATCTCGCGTTATGTGTGAGCTTAATGAAGAAAACAGAGGCATCTTAAAACCTGAAGGATTATTAACTAGAGACCCAAGAATGGTTGAGCGTAAAAAATTCGGACAGAAGAAAGCGCGTAAGAAATTCCAGTTCTCTAAACGTTAAAATCCTCAACTTGATGGAGGATCTGTTTATCAGTTATATAAATCAAGTTTTATTAAAAAGATATTGAAACAAATTCAGTACTTAGATTTAAACCAGTTATTGTTGCTCATGACGGCAAACGTCAGAGTTTAGTTTAGCATCTAAATAATTAAGGCGATTTTAAAAATGACCACTTAATTATTGCTAATTCAACAGAACGTAAACTATTACAAAATGACAAAAGTAGAAGTAAAAGACTTACTAGATGGTGGTGTTCACTTTGGACATTTAACCAGAAAATGGGATCCTAACATGGCTCCTTACATTTATATGGAACGCAACGGTATCCATATAATTAACCTTTACAAAACAGCTGCAAAACTAGAAGAAGCATCTCAAGCTTTAGGGAAAATTGCAGCATCAGGCAGAAAAATATTATTTGTAGCTACCAAAAAACAAGCTAAAGATATTGTTGCTGAAAAAGCAGGAAACGTAAACATGCCTTACATTACTGAAAGATGGCCAGGTGGGATGCTAACAAACTTTATTACTATTAGAAAAGCTGTTAAAAAAATGGCATCTATCGATAGAATGAAGAAAGACGGAACATTCATGACACTTTCTAAAAAAGAACGTTTACAAGTAGATCGTTTAAGAGCAAAATTAGAAAAGAACTTAGGTTCAATATCTGATATGACGCGTCTTCCAGGAGCTTTGTTTGTAGTTGATATTAAGCGTGAGCATATCGCAATTAAAGAAGCACAAAAATTAAACATTCCAATATTTGCAATGGTCGATACGAATTCAGACCCAAGAGAGGTAGATTACGTAATTCCAGCAAATGATGACGCTTCAAAATCGATTGATAAGATTTTATCACACGTTAGCAATGCAATTGCCGAAGGATTAGCAAACAGGAAAGCTGAGAGAGATGCTAAGGCAGAAGGGAAAGATGTTACTCCAAAAGTTGAGAAAAAAGATACTGCAAAAGCTGAAGTGAAAAAAACTGAAAAAGTCGCTCCAGTTGCGGCTCAAGAAGAAGAATAAAACTATTTCAAAAAGTATAAAAGTCGTTTAGTTCTTTTCTTGTAGAAAAAATTAAGCGACTTTTATTTTATTATTAATAAATTATGGAAAATACAGTAAAAATTAGTGCAGCAGATGTAAAAAAGCTTAGAGAAGCTACTGGTGCAGGAATGATGGATTGTAAGAATGCTTTAGTAGAAGCCGAAGGAAACTTCGACAAAGCTATAGAAATATTACGTAAAAAAGGACAAAAAGTTGCCGCAAAAAGAGCAGACCGCGAATCTACAGAAGGTTTAGCAATAACAAAAATTAATGACGATAATACAGTTGGTGTTGCAATTGTTCTAGCTTGTGAAACTGATTTTGTTGGAAAGAATGATTCTTTTAAAGCACTAGCCGAAGAATTTGTTGCTATTGCCATAAACCACACTAGTAAAGAAGATTTCTTAGCTGCTGATTTTGGAGGCATGACTGTAGCCGAAAAATTAATTGAACAAACAGGCGTTATCGGAGAAAAAATTGACATCACAGCATTTAAAAAAATAGAAGCCCCATATGTTGGTGCTTATACACATATTGGTAAAATTGCTGCAATTGTTGGTTTAAATAAAGCTATTGAAAAGGCAGGTATATTAACTAAAGATTTGGCTATGCAAGTAGCGTCTATGGGAGCAACAACATTGTCTTATAAAGATTTCGATCCAACATTTGTGGCTTCAGAAACTGAAGCAAGAATTGCAGTTATTGAAAAAGATAATATTGAATTGGGACGTTTAGGAAAAACCCTTAAAAATGTACCAAAATACATTTCAATGTCTCAATTAACTCCAGAAGTTCTAGCTCAAGCTGAAAAAGATGCAAAAGCCGAACTTAAAGCTGAAGGTAAGCCAGAACAAATCTGGGATAGAATTTTACCTGGTAAAATGGAACGTTTCATCTCAGATAATACAACTCTAGATAAAGAACAATGTTTACTGGATCAAGATTTCATTAAAGATGAAAAATTAAATGTAGCTCAATATGTTGAATCTTATGGCGACGTTGCTGTAACTAGTTTTATACGTGTATCTTTAGGATAGATAATAAGTCAAACTAAAATAAGCTCGACAGTTAATTAAAAAAGAGGCGTTTGTTAAACAAACGCCTCTTTTTATATTAAACTAACTAATAAATTAATAGAAATTACTATAACAATTATAGTAACTAAACCAATTAATAAAATTTTACGCCAAAGAGTATAATTTTTATCCATTAATATTTGGGGTTTGTTCTTAAAGAAAATGAAAGCTCCAAGTAATTAAACCAGGAGCCTTCCATAATTCTCCCTAAGAACTAATTAATAGCATTGTAAATTTCTGAAATAAAACAATACCAAACAATACGTATAAATACGTATATAGATCTATGTGTCATAAAATCAGATGATTAAAGTTAAAAATAAATAAACTTTATAAAAATAAGCTTTCATTTTCCTTAACAAACAGTAAAAGACCGTTGTGTTTCGATTCTAATTTTAGCTTTTTTATAATATGGCTTTTGTGTTTTTCAATAGTTCTTTTAGAAACTTCTAGTAAACCAGCAATTTCTTTTGCTGTTTTATTTTGAGCAATTAATTGCAAAATACGTTTTTCTGAAGGCGTTAAAACATTAATATCTATCTCTACTTCATTAGAAAACTGTTCTTCTATCTCTTTACTAAAGTAAGGGATGCCTTTAATAACTGCTTTTAAACAATTTTCAATTTCCGCTAAAGCAAGCTCTTTTAATAAGTAGCCATAAATGTTAAGCTGTTTTGCTTGATGATAAAAGATACTATTCTTTTCGAAGGTAATAAGCACAATTTTAGTGTTTAACTTATCTTGGCATAGCTGGGCTATTTCAATACCAGATAGGTGTGGCATTCTTATATCTAAAATGGCAATATCTGGTTCATGCTTAAGTATTAATTTATAGGCTTCTTTCCCATTGGTAGCACTATCAATAATATTGTATTCTTTTTCGGTTAAGAAATCCTGCAGACCCTTTAGAACTAAAGGGTGGTCATCAGCAATAATAATTGATGGTTTCATAGAAGAGTTAGTCGAGTTGCTATTAATTAAAGTTTAAGATATAAATATTTCTTGTTGTAATCAATAACAGCCTTGGTTTTTTTCAAAATATCGGCTCCTATTATACCATCTACAAGATTCGCATCATGACTTGCTAAAGCTGTATTTACATGAGTTAAATCAAATAATATTAAAGACGTTCTTTTAGATTTCCACTTGCCAATTTTAACAATGTTTTTTGTAGAAACTTGAGTAACCATATCTATTGCACCAGCACCAGCAGCTTTTACTTCCGAGTCTTCAACTTTCAAATTAAAAGTTTCTGTAAAAGTAAACCCTACACAAGAGTTTGAAGCTCCAGTATCAAGAATAAACCTCCCCTTTACACCATTAATAATTGCTTTTAACTCAAAATGATTGGTTTTTGTAAGATGTAATTTTACTTTGGTATATCCTTTTTTTAATAGAAACTGCTGTAAGCTCATAGTTAAATGGTGTTGGTGTTGGATGTTGTATTAATATAATGCTTTTTTAGAGCTTTCAAATATAGTAATCAAAGCTTACTTTTGCTAAATGATAATTACCGATACACATACACATTTATATAGCGAAGCATTTAATGATGATCGTGATAAGATGATGCAGAGAGCTTTTAAAAGCAACATCACACGTTTTTTTATTCCGGCTATCGACTCAACATACACAAAAGCCATGTTTAAACTTGAGGAAGATTATCCCAACAATGTGTTTTTGATGATGGGATTACACCCAACATCTGTTAAAGAAAATTACAAAGACGAATTAGAGCATGTTGAAAAACTCCTTTCAAAAAGACCTTTTATAGCTATTGGAGAAATAGGCATAGATTTATATTGGGATGAAACAACTTTAAACATTCAACAAGAAGCATTTAGGCATCAAATTAAATTGGCTAAAAAATACCATTTGCCAATAGTAATTCATTGTCGAGACTCATTCGATGAGATTTTTGAGATTTTAGAACAAGAAAAAGGCGAAGAATTATTTGGGATTTTTCATTGTTTTACTGGAACTTTAAAACAAGCACAAAAAGCTATTTCCTACAACATGAAATTAGGAATAGGTGGCGTAGTAACATTTAAAAACGGAAAAATTGATCAGTTCTTAAACCAAATAGATTTAAAACATATCGTTTTAGAAACAGATGCACCATATTTAGCACCAACACCATATCGTGGAAAACGTAACGAGAGTAGTTACATAATAAATGTGCTGGATAAATTATCTAATATATATGGTGTACCCAAACAAGAAATTGCCGAAATTACCACAGCCAATTCAAAAGCTATATTTAAAGTTTAAAAATGAAAATACCAAACATACTATTAATCTATACTGGAGGAACTATTGGGATGATTAAAGACCCTGAAACTGGAGCACTACGTTCTTTTGATTTTGATAGTCTCTTAGATAAAATCCCTGAATTAAAGCTTTTAGCTTGCTCAATAGAAACAATATCTTTTGATAAACCTATAGATTCCTCAAACATGAAACCGGCTTATTGGATTAAAATAGCTGAAATAATTGATAAAAATTACAATTCCAGTGATGGCTTTGTTGTATTGCATGGAAGCGACACAATGAGCTATACTGCATCAGCGCTAAGCTTTATGTTAGAAAACTTGGCAAAGCCCGTAATTTTCACAGGGTCTCAGCTACCAATTGGAGATTTACGTACCGACGCTAAAGAAAATTTAATCACCTCTATTCAAATCGCTTCCCTACAAGAAAAAGAGCAACCAGTTATAAAAGAAGTATGCCTTTATTTCGAATATAAGCTCTATCGCGGAAATAGAACAACAAAAATCAATGCCGAACATTTTGAAGCCTTCGCCTCTTTAAATTATCCTGATTTGGTAGAGTCAGGTGTTCATCTTAAAGTAAATAAAGAGTATTTGCTTAAGCCAAAAGCAGGGGCTTCATTAAAGCTTCATAAAACACTAAATAATAACATTGCTGTCATTAAATTATTCCCTGGAATTTCTAAAAATGTTTTAAATAGTATTTTTTCAACCCCTAGCCTTCAAGGTGTCATACTAGAAACTTATGGCGCTGGAAATACAACTAGCGAAACTTGGTTTATTAATACACTTAAGGAAAGCATAAATAAAGGGATACATATTATTAATATAACACAATGTTCGGGAGGCAGTGTAATTATGGGCCAATATGAGACGAGTACACAATTAAAGGAAATAGGCGTAATTTCGGGAAAAGATATGACAACAGAAGCAGCCATTGCAAAATTAATGCACCTGCTAAGCAAGAATTTATCTACAAAACAATTTAAAGAACACTTCGAGAGCTCTATATGTGGAGAGATATCTTAAAATTAACAACCAAAATTTTAGCGTTTAAACTTTTTTTCGTTATTTGAGCCGCTGTAACTAAAAAATAAAGTTATAGAGAGGTGGCCGAGTGGTCGAAGGCGCACGCCTGGAAAGTGTGTATACCTCAAAAGGGTATCGAGGGTTCGAATCCCTTCCTCTCTGCAAAAGAGTGTATTGCGATTTTCCTAATAGAAAGGAGCAATCTCTAAATAAATTTTAATTTTTTAATTACAATTTTTTTATATCTTTAACGCTTTAACTAATAAAATTAAGATCAAGAACAATGAAAAGATTATTTTCTATTCTAGCCATTGCATGTATTATGGCATTCGGAACTGTAAACGCAAGTACAAATGCGAACACTACTACAATTGTTAATACGGTTGTTTCAGCCCAAGAAGATGGAGCAGCGGCTGCAGAAGAACTTGGATTTCATCAGGAATTAAAAAAGAGATTTATTGAAGGAGGCCCAGGATTTATGGGTATTGTATTGTTATGTTTAATTCTTGGATTAGCAATTGCTATAGAAAGAATTATCTTTTTAAACTTATCTACTTCAAATTCTAAAAAGCTAACTCAAAATGTTGAAGACGCACTTGCATCTGGAGGTGTTGAAGCAGCTAAAGAAGTTTGTAGAAACACAAAAGGTCCCGTTGCATCTATTTTCTATCAAGGTTTAGATAGAACAGATGAGGGTGTTGACGCAGCAGAAAAAGCAGTAGTTGCTTATGGTGGTGTACAAATGGGACAATTAGAGAAAAATGTGTCTTGGATATCATTATTTATAGCTTTAGCGCCAATGTTAGGGTTCATGGGAACTGTAATTGGTATGATTCAAGCATTTGATAAAATTGAAGCTGCAGGCGATATGCAACCATCTTTAGTTGCTGGTGGTATCAAGGTTGCACTTTTAACAACCGTGTTTGGTTTAATTGTTGCAATTATTTTACAAATATTCTATAACTACATCATTTCAAAAATCGATGCGATAGTTAACGATATGGAAGATGCATCAATTTCTTTGATGGATTTATTGGTAAGACACAAAAAGTAATAACAACAACTTAAAATCTTTATAGATTATGAATTTGCAAAAAATAATAAAACTTGTTGCAGCTATAGTTGGAGTTATTTCAATATTCTTCCTTGTAAGGATTATTGGAGCGGGAGATGATGCTCTTGAAGCTTCACCTGATTTACAAGACAGCATAGTATCACCTTTCATGTATATTGCTTACATTATATTAGGAATTATGGTATTATTAGTTGTAGTGTTTTCAGTAAAACAAATGTTTTCTAATCCAGCAACATTAAAAAAGACATTAACCAATGTCGGAGCTTTTGTGGTTTTGGCATTAATAGCATATTTTGGGTTTGCTAAAGGTGTTGAAACGCCTTTAAGAGATGGTGAGGTTTTAACTGCAGGAAACTCTCAATTAGTAGGAGCAGGATTATACCTTTTCTACTTTTTAGTATTTATAGCAGTTGGAATTATGTTGTTTACAGGAATTAAAAAAATGATTAAGTAATTATGGCAAAAAGAGCAGCACCAGAAGTTAATGCAGGTTCTATGGCCGACATTGCCTTCTTACTGTTAATATTTTTCTTAGTAACTACAACTATGGAAAAAGATTCTGGAATTAGCAGAAAGCTACCTCCAATAGAAGAATCTGAAGAAGATGTGATTATTAAACAGAAAAATATCTTTACAGTATTGTTAAACGGTAAGGATCAATTGCTTGTTGAAGAAGAATTAATGGAACTTAAAGATTTAAGAGCAGCAGCTGTTGAGTTTTTAGACAATGGTGGTGGTGAAAATGCCGACGGTGAAAAGTGTAATTACTGTAAAGGTAAAAGAGACCCAGCCTCATCCGATCATCCAGACAAAGCAATTATTTCCTTAAAAAATGACCGAGAAACATCTTATAAAGCATACATCTCAGTTCAAAATGAATTAGTTGGCGCCTATAACGTGTTAAGAAATAGGAGAGCCTTAGAAATAGGTCCTCAAAAAGGTTTTGCCGATATGTCTTTTACTGAAATGACAAAAAACGCTAAGGACGTTAATTGGCCAGGGAATAAGGAAAAGCTTAAAGAGGTAATAGACCAAATAAAAAAGGAATATCCTCAAAAGCTTTCAGAAGTACAATAATTTAGAATTAAATAATTTAAACAGTATGTCTAAATTTAAAAAGAAAAAAGGAGGCGATTTACCAGCGGTAAATACAGCATCATTACCAGATATTGTATTTATGCTATTATTCTTCTTTATGGTTGCAACCGTAATGAGAGAAGATACGCTTATGATTGAGAATAGGTTACCAAGTGCTGATCAAATTGAAAAGCTTGAAAAGAAAAATTTGGTAATGTATATTTATGTTGGTAAACCAAGTAGTAATTATAAAGCTAAATACGGAACAGAAGCTAGAATTCAGTTAAACGATAAGTTTGCTGAAGTAACAGACATTGCTGCTTTTATAGCAGCCGAACGTGCTTCAAAAAGAGAAGAGGAAATCCCTTATTTAACAACCTCTTTAAGAGTTGATAAAGAAGCGAATATGGGAATTGTTGGCGACATTAAGCAAGAACTTAGAAAAGTTAATGCCTTAAAAATTAATTATACCACAACACAAGGAGATGTTTCTAATAATAAATAATTAGAAAATAATCTTAATTTTTTAGATAATATTGAAAAGCACTCTAGTTTAGAGTGCTTTTCTTTTGCGTTATATTTGTATTATTGTAACTATTATGAAACGATTGTTATTTTTTATTGTAGCATTAGTATGTGTCCAACTTACCTTTTCGCAAGATATAAGTGTTACACAAGCTAATGACAGCTTAGATTATAACTATAAAGAAGATCAATACTATTTTGGTGTTACATATAATACGTTAACAAATATGCCAAATGGGATGTCTCAAAATGGCTTTTCAAGTGGTTTTCAAATTGGATTAATTAAGGATGTGCCAATTAATAAACGTCGTAATATAGCTATTGGTATGGGTTTAGGCTATTCTACAAACTCAATAAACCATAATCTACTAATTTTAAAAACTCAAGACAATTCTTATACTTATGAGCTCTTGAATGATTCAGAGTTTACTAAAAATAAGTTTGTACAGCACCTCATTGAAGTTCCTTTAGAATTTCGCTGGCGTACATCTACAGCTAGTAGCTATAAGTTCTGGAGAATTTATACAGGAATAAAATTTGGATATGTATTTGCTTCAAACACAAAGTTTAAAAATGCATCAGGGCAAATAAAAAACAACAATATCAAGGACTTTAATCAATTACAATATGGGCTTACTTTGGCAATTGGTTACGATTCGTGGAATGCTTATATGCACTATACTTTAAATTCGATATTTAATTCTAAAGCACAACTTAATAGTGATAATCTGGATGTAAAAATGCTTAAAATAGGCATCATGCTTTACATTCTATAACCAGTAATTTAGCATAATTATTTGAGGTATTATTCCAATAAACAAACCTATTAACAGCTCAATGTTATTATGTGCTCGCAAATGCAATCTTGAAGTTGCGATAGCACCTGTAATTATAAACATAAGAATAATCGAGCCATTTATGTTTATATGATAATGTATGCTAATGCCTATAAAAAACATTGCAATACCACCAGCTGCAGTCATGTGAATACTTGGTTTAAATTGTAATATAGCCAACATTAAACAAGCAAGTGTAGATAATAGTATTCCAATAAAAAAACTATACATCTCTATAAGTTCGTTTTTTGGCAACACACGTTGCAGCACTAAAAAAATAATAATACTGTTAAGAGCTAGTGGTAAAATACGCTCTTTTGCTGTTGGAAGATTTACCGATTGTACTTTTTTAAATGTTTTTAACAACAAAAACAGTAAAATTGGGAGTATTACTGTTAGTAGCCCTATAGAAAACAGCTTCTCTTTTATAAATTCTATTGGTAAATGTCTAGGTGATTTTGAAAAAAAGAATGTGGCACCTAAAAGAGGCATGAATAAGGGATGAAAAATGTAGGATATGCTTCTTAAAAAGGCACTCATCTTAAATCTGTTTTCTTAATCTAGCTACAGGAATATCTAACTGTTCTCTATATTTTGCCACTGTCCTTCTGGCAATTGGATATCCCTTTTCTTTTAAAATAGCAGCAAGTTTTTCATCTGTTAAAGGTTTTCTCTTTTCTTCATCTTCAATAACAGTCTCCAATATTTTTTTAATCTCTCTAGTAGATACGTCTTCCCCTTGATCATTCTTCATAGACTCGCTAAAAAACTCTTTAATCAACTTTGTACCATAAGGTGTATCCACATATTTACTATTTGCCACTCTCGACACTGTAGAAACATCCATCTCGATTTCATCAGCAATATCCTTTAAAATCATTGGTTTTAACTTTCGTTCATCACCAGTTAAAAAGTATTCTTTTTGATAGTGCATAATTGCACTCATTGTAATAAACAAGGTTTGCTGTCGTTGTCTAATAGCATCAATAAACCATTTTGCGGCATCTAACTTTTGTTTTATAAAGAGTACTGCATCTTTTTGCGATTTTGATTTGTCTTTAGATTCCTTGTACCCTTTAAGCATATTACTATACTCTCTCGACACATGAAGCTCAGGAGCATTTCTCCCATTAAGAGTTAGTTCTAATTCTCCATCAACAATTTTAATAGTAAAATCTGGTACAACATGTTCTACAATTCGTGTATTTCCAGAAAAAGAACCGCCTGGTTTTGGGTTTAAGCGCTCAATTTCTAAAATGGCATCTTTAAGTTGTTCTTCGGTTATATCGAATTTTTGGAGCAGTTTTATATAGTGTTTTTTTATAAACTTCTCAAAGGCTTTATCTATAATATCTTTGGCCAATTCAATATTAGGGGTTGGTTTTTTTCGGTGTAATTGTAAACTTAAACATTCTTGTAAATTTCGTGCGCCAACACCAGCTGGATCAAGTTGCTGTACTACTGAAAGGACACTTTCTATTTTTTCTTCGGTTGTGTAAACATTTTGGGTAAAAGCCAAATCGTCCATAATATCTGAAAGGGAACGCCTTATATATCCGCTTTCATCAACACTGCCTACTAAAAACGAAGCTATTAGCTCTTCTTCTTCATCAAGTCTAAAAGTGTTTAATTGTGTTATTAAATGCTGTGTAAAAGATGTTCCTGAAGCGTAGGGAATGCTTTTGTCTTCATCATCAACACTATAATTGTTAGCTTGCATCCTGTAGTCGGGAATTTCATCGTCGCTTAAATACTCATCAACATTTATATCTTCTGCATTAATGGATTCGCTATCATTGAAATCATCAGAGTTATCGAAACTATCATCAAGTTCATCAGTTTTGTCCTTGCCACTTTCGAGTGCAGGATTTTCCTCCAATTCTTGTCTTAACCTTTGTTCGAAAGCTTGTGTAGGTAACTGAATTAACTTCATCAACTGGATTTGTTGAGGCGATAATTTTTGAGATAATTTAAACTGTAAATACTGCTTAAGCATTGTGTTATTTGGGTTTATAGTAAAAATAAAAAAAACAAACTACATTATGTTATAACGCAGATTGTTTTATTAAAATATTATATACGCTGAAGAAAAAAATTTAACAAAAATATTGAGACTCTTAAAAAAAAAATTCGGCCTTAACAGGAGCTAAAATTCGGCGTTTTGTGGTGTTCTAGGGTAAGGGATTACGTCTCTAATATTGCCCATTCCTGTAACAAACATTACCAAACGCTCGAAACCTAATCCAAATCCTGAATGTACTGCTGTTCCATATTTTCTTAAATCGAGATACCACCAAAGTTCTTCTTCTGGAATGTCTAATGCAGCCATTTTTTCTTTAAGAACTTCTAATCGTTCTTCACGTTGGCTTCCACCAACAATTTCACCAATTCCTGGGAATAAAATATCCATGGCACGTACTGTTTTTTCATCCTCATTCAAACGCATATAAAATGCTTTGATATTAGCAGGATAATCAAATAAAATTACAGGACATTTAAAGTGTTTTTCTACTAAAAAGCGTTCGTGCTCGCTTTGTAAATCGGCTCCCCATTCATTAATTAAATATTTAAATTTCTTCTTCTTGTTTGGTTTGGAGTTTCTTAAAATATCGATAGCCTCGGTGTATGTAACTCGTTTAAAGTTATTGTCAACAACAAATCGTAACTTTTCGGTCAATGTCATTTCACTACGCTCAGCTTGAGGCTTAGTTTTATCTTCGTTTATTAAACGTTGTTCTAAAAATGCCAAATCTTCTTTATTGTTATCTAATACGTAGTTTAGGACAGATTTCATAAAATCTTCAGCTAAATCCATATTACCAGCTAAATCCATAAAAGCAACTTCTGGCTCAATCATCCAAAATTCAGATAAATGACGAGACGTATTTGAGTTTTCTGCTCTAAACGTTGGGCCAAAGGTATATACTTTACCTAGAGACATGGCATAGGTTTCGGCTTCTAATTGACCTGAAACGGTTAAGTTGGTTTCTTTTCC
>CAXBFU010000031.1:0-31298 GCA_963975205.1 uncultured Flavobacteriaceae bacterium
ATTTACAACAAAACCCTCGTATTTACAAGGGTTTTGCAATATTATGAATGCGCCATCATAAATTAACCTCTCGACTGCGCTTAATGTGACACTAAAAATTTCTTTTAGTGAGCTTCTTTTTTTAAGCTTGTCCAGTTGGTCCAAAATTTAATGGCATTGGAGGCTGCTCGTAATCTTTAATCTCTCCATGTGCATTCTCAAATCGCTTTACATTTTCATTTAAAGCTTTTGCCAAACGCTTAGCGTGTTGTGGTGTCAAAATAATTCTAGATTTTACCTTGCTTTTTGGGGTTCCAGGCATGATACTTACAAAATCCAGTACAAACTCAGAAACCGAATGATTGATTATTGCCAAATTTGAGTAAATGCCTTCAGCAATTTTTTCATCTAGCTCTATATTTATTTGACCTTGTTTTGGTTTATTTTTATTGTCTGCCATCTTAAAACTTGTTTTTGCTTCCAACTTGATTGGAAGCCTAATTTATGCATTAAAAAGTAAAAAGTCCCACTTTATTAGCAGGACTTTTTTATTATTAAAAAGATCCTGAATCAGGTTCAGGATAAATTTGACTATCGGTTTTCACTTCACTTCAAGTTTGTGAAAACCGAGTCTCATTTAATTATAATTCAATTCTTGCTTAGCTTGCATCATTTCGTCAAACTCTTCTTTAGACCCAACGATAATGTTTTCGTAATGTCTAAGTCCTGTTCCTGCAGGAATCTTATGTCCAACAATTACGTTTTCTTTAAGTCCTTCAAGCGTATCAACCTTACCATTAACAGCTGCTTCGTTTAACACTTTAGTTGTTTCTTGGAAGGATGCTGCCGAGATAAATGATTTTGTTTGAAGCGATGCTCTTGTAATACCTTGAAGAATTGGTGTTGCTGTTGCTGGATTTGCATCACGAGCTACAACTAAGTTCTTATCTTCACGACGTAACAATGAGTTTTCATCTCTGAGCTCTCTAGACGTAATAATTTGTCCAGCTTTTAAGTTTTCAGAATCTCCAGAATCTTCAACTACTTTCATTCCAAAAATCTCGTCATTTTCTTCAATAAAATCTGATTTATGAACTAATTGATCTTCTAGGAAAATAGTATCTCCAGAATCTTGAATCCTTACCTTACGCATCATTTGCCTTACAACAACTTCAAAGTGTTTATCATTAATTTTCACACCTTGTAAACGATATACTTCTTGTACTTCATTAACTAAGTATTGTTGCACAGCTGAAGGTCCTTTAATATTTAAAATATCGTTAGGTGTAATCGATCCATCAGACAATGGCATACCAGCTTTAACAAAATCGTTTTCTTGAACAAGAATTTGATTAGATAATTTCACTAAGTATTTCTTAATATCGCCTAATTTAGATTCAACTATAATCTCACGGTTACCTCTCTTAATTTTACCAAAAGAAACCACACCATCAATAGCACTAACTACTGCTGGGTTTGATGGGTTACGTGCTTCAAACAACTCTGTAACACGAGGCAAACCACCTGTAATATCTCCTGCTTTTGCAGATTTACGAGGAATCTTAACTAAGATTTTACCAATATTAATTTTGTCTCCATCATCTATCATTAAATGAGCTCCAACTGGTAAATTGTATGAACGAATAGTTTCTCCTTTAGAATCTTCAATATGAAGCGTTGGAATTAACTTTTTATTCCTTGACTCAGAAATTACTTTCTCTTGGAAACCTGTTTGTTCATCAATTTCTACTTGATAAGTAATACCTTGTTCGATGTTTTCATATTTTACTTTACCAGCAAATTCTGAAATAATTACACCATTATAAGGATCCCATTGACATACTACGTCGTTAGCCTTTAGCTTCTGGCCGTTTTTAACATAAATAGAAGATCCATAAGGAATGTTATTGGTACTTAGCGTTATTCCTGTTTTCTCATCGATAAGTTTAATCTCTGAGGTTCTTGAAATTACAATATCTACCACATTACCATCACTATCTTCTCCTTTAACTGTTTTAAGGTCTTCGATTTCGGCTTTACCATCAAACTTAACAAATAACTTGTTCTCTTCTGAAATGTTACCAGCAATACCACCAACGTGGAAGGTACGAAGTGTTAACTGTGTACCAGGTTCTCCAATAGATTGTGCTGCAACAACACCTACTGCTTCACCACGTTGTACCATTTTACCCGTGGCGAGGTTACGACCGTAACATTTTGTACAGATTCCTTTTTTAGCTTCACAAGTTAATGGTGAGCGTACCTCCACTGCATCAACAGGTGAGTCTTCTATTTTCTTAGCAACTTCATCAGAAATATGCCCTCCAGCTTCCACTAAAAGTTCATCGGTTAATGGATCATGAACATCATATAATGAAGTACGACCAACTATTCTTTCTTCTAAGCTTTCAACAACTTCTTCGTTTTTCTTTAATGGTTCAACATTAATACCTCTTAACGTACCACAATCTTCTTCGTTTACAATTACATCTTGAGACACATCAACCAAACGACGTGTTAAGTAACCTGCATCTGCAGTTTTAAGTGCCGTATCGGCAAGACCTTTACGAGCACCATGTGTGGAGATAAAGTATTCTAAAATTGAAAGCCCTTCTTTAAAGTTTGAAAGAATAGGGTTTTCAATAATTTCTCCACCTCCTGCATTAGATTTTTTAGGTTTAGCCATTAACCCACGCATTCCTGTTAATTGACGAATCTGTTCTTTGGATCCACGAGCTCCTGAATCGAGCATCATAAATACAGAGTTAAATCCTTGTTGGTCTTCTCTAATACGCTTCATTGATAATTCTGTCAACTCTGCATTTGTAGAGGTCCAGATATCAATAACTTGGTTATAACGCTCGTTGTTTGTTATTAGTCCCATGTTATAGTTTGCTCTAATCCCATCTACTTGCTTATTAGCAGCATTAATCATATCATGCTTTTCTGGTGGAATAATAATATCGCCTAAACTAAATGATAATCCTCCTTGAAAGGCAAATTTATATCCTAGTGTTTTAATCTCATCTAAGAACGCTGCTGTTTCAGGAACGCTAGTAGCTTTTAAAATATTACCAATAATATCTCTAAGAGATTTTTTTGTTAATACTTCATTAATATATCCAGCTACTTCAGGAACTTTATCGTTAAATAATACACGTCCGACAGTAGTTTCAACTATTTTGTTAACTAAGTCTCCAGCTTCATTATAATCCTTGGTTCTAACTTTAATAGAAGCATTAAGATCTGCTCTTTTTTCATTATAAGCAATAACAACCTCTTCTGGAGAGTAAAATGTTAATCCTTCACCAACAACTTTCTCTTCTTTTGTTGACTTGCG
Source organism: uncultured Flavobacteriaceae bacterium (assembly GCA_963975205.1). Taxonomy (GTDB): domain Bacteria; phylum Bacteroidota; class Bacteroidia; order Flavobacteriales; family Flavobacteriaceae; genus Pontimicrobium. Next base: position 3,320 of record CAXBFU010000031.1, read on the forward strand.
TAACTTAGTCATATAATAAAGACCAAGTACCATATCTTGTGAAGGTACAGTTACTGGAGAACCATTTGCAGGATTCAAGATATTATGGGACGCTAACATTAAAAGTTGCGCTTCAAGAATAGCCTCTGGTCCTAATGGTAAATGCACAGCCATCTGGTCACCATCGAAATCGGCATTAAAGGCCGTACATACCAATGGATGTAACTGGATTGCTTTACCTTCGATAAGCTTAGGCTGAAATGCTTGAATCCCAAGTCTGTGTAACGTAGGAGCACGGTTTAAAAGCACTGGATGCCCTTTTAAAACATTCTCTAAGATATCCCAAACTACAGGTTCTTTTTTATCTATAATTTTCTTTGCAGATTTTACAGTTTTTACAATTCCTCTTTCAATTAACTTTCTAATTACGAAAGGCTTGTAAAGTTCTGCTGCCATGTTTTTTGGCAATCCACATTCAAATAATTTTAATTCTGGTCCAACAACAATTACCGAACGTGCAGAATAATCGACACGTTTACCGAGTAAGTTTTGACGGAAACGTCCTTGTTTTCCTTTTAATGAATCTGATAATGATTTTAAAGGTCTGTTAGAATCTGTTTTTACAGCTGAAGACTTACGTGTGTTATCAAATAAAGAATCTACAGATTCCTGCAACATACGTTTTTCGTTACGTAAAATAACTTCAGGTGCTTTTATCTCAACAAGTCTTTTTAGACGATTGTTACGAATAATTACACGACGATAAAGATCATTTAAATCTGACGTTGCAAAACGACCACCATCAAGAGGTACTAACGGACGTAATTCGGGCGGAATTACCGGAACAGCTTTTACAATCATCCATTCAGGAAGATTTTCTCTATTCAAGTTTGCCTCTCTAAATGCTTCAACAACTTGTAAGCGTTTTAATGCTTCGGTTTTACGTTGTTTAGAAGTTTCGGTATTTGCTTTATGACGTAACTCAAATGATAATGAATCTAAATCGATACGTGATAAAAGCTCAATTAAACATTCAGCTCCCATTTTAGCTATAAACTTTTCTGGGTCGGTATCGTCTAAATATTGATTTTCTTGTGGAAGTGTTTCAAGAATATTTAAATAGTCTTCTTCGGTTAAAAAATCCATTTTTTGTAATGGTTCACCTTCTGCATTTTTTACATTTCCTGGTTGGATTACTACATAACGCTCATAATAGATAATCATGTCTAATTTCTTAGATGGTAATCCTAATAGGTAACCTATTTTGTTTGGCAACGAACGGAAGTACCAAATGTGCGCTACTGGAACAACAAGGTTTATGTGTCCAACACGATCACGACGTACTTTCTTTTCAGTTACTTCTACTCCACAACGGTCACAAACAATGCCTTTATAGCGTATGCGTTTATATTTTCCACAAGCACATTCGTAGTCCTTTACAGGACCAAAAATACGTTCACAAAATAAACCATCACGTTCTGGTTTATGGGTTCTGTAATTTATAGTTTCTGGTTTTAATACTTCTCCTCTAGATGCAGCCAAAATAGACTCTGGAGATGCTAAACCGATTGAGATTTTATTAAATCTCTGTACTGGATTCTTATCTTGTTTTCTTGCCATTTCTTTATAGTCTTCAGTTTGCAGTCTTCAGTTTGCAGTCTTCAGCAAAATAGTTTACCGGTGACTGCCTACTGCGGACTGCCAACTATATATTTATTCTTCTAATCTAATATCTAACCCTAATCCTTTCAATTCGTGCATTAATACGTTGAAAGATTCTGGTAGTCCAGGTTCTGGCATTGGTTCGCCTTTTACAATTGCTTCGTAAGTTTTTGCTCTACCAATAACATCATCAGATTTTACTGTTAAGATTTCTCTTAGTGTTGCTGATGCACCATAGGCTTCTAGTGCCCAAACTTCCATTTCTCCAAAACGCTGACCACCAAATTGTGCTTTACCACCAAGAGGTTGTTGCGTAATTAACGAGTATGGTCCTATAGAACGTGCGTGCATCTTATCGTCAACCATATGCCCTAGTTTTAACATATAGATAACACCTACTGTTGCTGGTTGATCAAAACGGTCACCAGTTCCACCATCGTATAAATAGGTATGACCATATCTAGGAATTCCAGCTTCGTCTGTAAATCCGTTAATTTGGTCTATAGTAGCTCCATCAAAAATTGGTGTTGCATACTTGCGGTCTAATTTTTGTCCTGCCCATCCTAATACTGTTTCATAAATTTGACCAATATTCATACGTGAGGGTACACCAAGCGGATTTAATACAATATCAACAGGTGTCCCATCTTCTAAGAAAGGCATGTCTTCTTGACGAACAATACGAGCAACAATACCTTTGTTACCATGACGTCCTGCCATTTTATCTCCAACTTTTAGTTTACGCTTTTTAGCAATGTAAACCTTAGCCAGTTTTATGATTCCTGCTGGAAGCTCATCACCTACAGAGATTGTAAATTTTTCACGTCTTAAAGCGCCTTGTAAATCGTTTTCTTTAATCTTGTAGTTGTGAATTAACTCAGATACTAGCTTATTGGTCTTATTGTCTGTAGTCCATTTTCCAGATACTAAATGCGCATAATCATCAACAGCATTTAACATTTTTAAAGTAAACTTTTTTCCTTTAGGGAATACTTCTTCGCCTAAATCGTTAAATACGCCTTGAGCTGTTTTTCCAGCAACTATGGCAAAAAGTTTTTCTACTAAAACTTCTTTTAAATCATCAAACTTTCTATCGTACACATCTTCAAGTTGAGAAATATCTTCCTTATCTTGAGCTCTTTTGCGCTTATCTTTAATAGCTCTTGCAAATAGTTTTTTATCAATAACAACACCATGTAAAGAAGGTGACGCTTTTAAAGATGCATCTTTTACATCTCCAGCTTTATCTCCAAAAATGGCACGTAATAGTTTCTCTTCAGGAGTAGGGTCGCTTTCTCCTTTTGGAGTAATTTTACCTATTAATATATCTCCTGGTTTAATTTCGGCTCCAACGCGAATCATTCCATGCTCATCTAGATCTTTAGTTGCCTCTTCAGAAACGTTAGGAATATCATTTGTAAGCTCTTCATTACCAAGTTTGGTATCTCTAACTTCTAATGAATATTCATCTATATGAATGGATGTAAATACATCTTCTCTAACTACTTTTTCAGAAATTACAATCGCATCTTCAAAGTTATATCCTTTCCAAGGCATGAAAGCAACTTTCATATTTCGTCCAAGGGCTAATTCTCCTTTTTGAGTAGCATAGCCTTCGCACAATACTTGCCCTTTAGTTACTTTATCTCCTTTTTGGACAATAGCTTTTAAGTTTACAGAAGTTCCTTGGTTTGTTTTTCTAAACTTAGTTAATGGATATGTTATAGTATCAGAATCAAAACTAACCATAGCTTCTTCTTCCGTACGATTATATTTAATAGTAATCTCATTTGCATCGACGTATTCAACAATTCCTTCGCCTTCTGCATTAATTAAAACTCTTGAGTCTGAAGCTACTTGACGTTCTAATCCAGTACCAACAATTGGCGACTCTGGACGCAATAAAGGTACTGCTTGACGCATCATGTTAGACCCCATCAAAGCACGGTTTGCATCATCATGCTCTAAGAATGGGATTAATGATGCAGATATAGATGAAATCTGGTTTGGAGCAACGTCTGTATAATGAAGACCTACTGGGTCAATTACTGGAAAATCACCTTCTTGACGTGCAATAACTTTGTCATGAAGAATTTTTCCGTCGTCATCTACTTCAACGGTTGCCTGTGCAATCATTTTCTCTTCCTCTTCTTCAGCACTTAAATAAACAGGTTCTCCCTTTATATCTACAACACCATTTTCGACTGATCTATAAGGTGTTTCAATGAATCCCATGGAGTTCACTTTTGCATATACTGATAATGAAGAAATCAAACCAATGTTTGGTCCTTCTGGTGTTTCAATTGGGCATAAACGTCCATAATGTGTGTAGTGAACATCACGAACCTCAAATCCTGCTCTTTCTCGTGATAAACCTCCTGGCCCTAATGCCGATAATCGGCGTTTATGAGTAATCTCGGCTAATGGATTTGTTTGGTCCATAAATTGAGATAACTGGTTAGTACCAAAAAACGAGTTAATGACAGATGATAATGTTTTTGCGTTAATTAAATCGATTGGCGTAAACACTTCATTATCACGAACATTCATACGCTCACGAATAGTACGTGCCATACGAGCTAAACCAACACCAAACTGAGAAGATAGTTGCTCACCAACTGTACGTACACGACGATTAGATAAGTGATCGATATCATCAATCTCCGCTTTAGAGTTAATTAATTCGATTAAGTATTTTATAATGGTAATGATATCTTCTTTGGTAAGTACTTGCTTATCCATTCCAATATCCAACTGTAATTTCTTGTTCATTCTATAACGACCAACTTCTCCTAAGTTATAGCGTTGATCACTAAAAAATAGCTTATCAATAATACCACGTGCAGTTTCCTCATCTGGTGGTTCGGCATTACGTAATTGACGGTAAATATGTTCTACTGCTTCTTTTTCAGAGTTGGTAGGGTCTTTTTGAAGTGTGTTATGTATAATAGCATAATCACCAGATTGTCCATCTTCTTTATGTAAAAGAATGGTCTTAACACCAGCTTCAAGAATTTCTTCAATGTTTTCTTTGTCTAAAACAGTATCACGATCCAAAACGATTTCGTTTCTTTCTATAGATACTACTTCTCCTGTGTCCTCATCTACAAAATCTTCATGCCAAGTATTTAATACACGAGCAGCAAGTTTACGTGCAATAACTTTTTTAAGTCCCGATTTTGAAACTTTTATTTCTTCTGCAAGATCAAATATTTCAAGAATATCTTTATCTCTTTCGAAGCCAATAGCACGGAAAAGTGTGGTTACGGGTAATTTTTTCTTTCTATCGATGTATGCATACATCACACTATTAATGTCTGTAGCAAACTCTATCCAAGATCCTTTAAATGGAATTACTCTTGCTGAATATAATTTTGTTCCATTGGCATGGAAAGATTGCCCAAAGAACACACCAGGTGAACGGTGTAACTGTGAAACCACAACACGTTCTGCTCCATTGATACAAAATGTACCACTAGGTGTCATATACGGGATTGTACCTAAATATACATCTTGAACAATAGTTTCGAAATCTTCATGTTCAGGGTCTGTACAGTATAATTTAAGTCTTGCTTTTAGCGGAACGCTATAAGTAAGCCCTCTTTCTATACATTCTTCAATAGTGTATCTTGGTGGATCGATAAAATAATCCAAAAATTCCAAGACAAATTGATTACGAGTATCTGTAATTGGGAAGTTTTCCATGAAGGTGTTATATAACCCTTCACCACCTCTTTCTTCTGATTTTGTCTCTAACTGGAAAAAATCCTGGAAGGATTTAATCTGAATATCCAGAAAATCAGGATATTCGGTTCTATTTATAATAGACGAGAAATTTAATCTTTCAGCTTTAGTTGCTAACATCGACGGACGAAATTTTGATTAAAAAATAATTTAACGTGCACATAACAATTATATACACAAAAGGGTCTAGGTCATAGAGAGTTTTCCTCTCCAGACCTAAACCATAATTTGTAGGTTAGTTAAGCTTATTTAAGCTCAACTTCAGCTCCTGCTTCTTCTAAAGAAGTTTTTAAACCTTCAGCTTCGTCTTTAGAAACACCTTCTTTAATAGCGCTTGGTGCATCATCAACTAAGCCTTTAGCTTCTTTTAATCCTAATCCAGTTAATTCTTTAACTAGTTTTACAACTGCTAATTTAGAACCACCAGCTGCTTTAAGGATTACATCAAATTCTGTTTGCTCTTCAGCAGCTTCACCACCACCAGCTCCAGGGCCAGCAGCTACAGCAACTGCAGCAGCAGCAGGTTCGATACCATACTCTTCTTTTAATATACCAGCTAATTCGTTAACCTCTTTTACTGTTAAGTTTACTAACTGTTCTGCGAAATCTTTTAAATCTGCCATTTTTCTATCGTTTTAATAATTTTGTAATTTAATATAATGTGTAAAAAGTGCGTACTATTTATTTTATCCCTCTTTTTGAGATAATGTTTTAAGGATACCCGATAATTTACCGCCACTAGACTGAAGTGCCGAAACAACGTTCTTAGCCGGAGATTGTAATAATCCAATAATTTCTCCAATAAGTTCTTCTCTAGATTTGATATCTACCAACATATCCAATTGGTCGTCACCTAAGTAAATTGTTTCTTCGATAAAAGCTCCTTTTAATAAAGGCTTATCTGATTTCTTTCTGAAAGCTTTAATTACTTTTGCTGGTGCGTTTCCTGTTTCAGAATACATCACTGAAGTATTGCCTTTTAATGTAGAAGGTAATTCCCCAAATTCTCTTTCTGAAGCATCCATTGCTTTTTCAAGCAAGGTATTCTTTACAACTGCCAACTTAACGTTTGCTTTAAAACAAGCACGGCGTAAGTTTGAAGTAGTTCCTGCATCTAATCCAGAAATATCTGCTAGATAAATATTAGCATTTTCTGATAATTGAGCAGTTAACTCTTCAATTACTTGTGATTTTTCTTCTCTTGTCATAATAAAAAGTTTTTACTGCTTAACCTATTTTTGGATCAATTGCAACACTAGGGCTCATCGTACTTGACATAAAAATGCTTTTTACGTAAATCCCTTTTGCTGCGGTTGGTTTAAGTTTCATTAATGTTGAAAGCAATTCTTGTGCATTTCCTGCAATTTTATCAGCACTAAAAGATGCTTTACCAATTGCTGCATGAACAATACCTGTTTTATCAACTTTAAAGTCAATTTTACCAGCTTTTACTTCGCCCACAGCTTTAGCAACATCCATAGTTACAGTACCTGTTTTTGGGTTAGGCATTAAACCACGAGGACCTAATACACGTCCTAAAGGACCTAATTTACCCATAACACTTGGCATTGTAATAATTACATCAACGTCTGTCCAACCACCTTTTATTTTATCAATGTATTCGTCTAAACCAACATAATCAGCACCAGCTTCTTTAGCTTCTGCTTCTTTGTCTGGAGTTACTAATGCTAAAACTTTAACGTCTTTACCAGTACCATGAGGAAGCGATACAACGCCTCTCACCATTTGGTTTGCTTTTCTTGGATCTACTCCTAGTCGAACAGCTAAATCTACTGATGCATCAAACTTTGCGTTAGTAATTTCTTTTATTAATGCTGATGCCTCGTCTACAGAATAAAGTCTTCCTTTTTCTATTTTAGCAACAGCTTCTTTTTGTTTTTTTGTTAATCTTGCCATTTTAAAATCTTTTTAGGTTAATTAGGTGCTTGACCACCTTTAACAGTTATACCCATAGATCTTGCAGTTCCTGCAACCATTTTCATTGCCGATTCAACTGTAAATGCATTTAAATCTACCATTTTGTCTTCAGCGATAGTTTTTACTTGATCCCAAGAAACTTTAGCTACTTTTTTTCGGTTTGGTTCTCCTGAACCTTTTTTCACCTTGGCCGCTTCTAATAATTGTACTGCAGCTGGAGGAGTTTTTATTACAAAGTCGAATGATTTGTCTTTGTAAACAGAGATAACTACTGGTAATACTTTACCAGGCTTATCTTGAGTCCTTGCATTAAATTGCTTGCAAAACTCCATAATGTTAACTCCAGCAGCACCTAAAGCGGGTCCAACCGGTGGCGACGGATTCGCTGCACCTCCCCGAACTTGTAACTTAACTACTTTACCTAATTCTTTTGCCATTTTTAATAATTTAGTTTCATATGTTTCTTAAAGTTGGAAGCTCAAGAACATACATATATAGTGTAACAATTATTATATTTTTTCAACTTGCATATAGCTTAATTCTAATGGTGTTTTTCTTCCAAAAATCTTTACCATTACTTCTAGCTTACGCTTTTCTTCGTTTATATTTTCAATAGTACCATCAAAACCGTTAAATGGCCCATCAATAACCTTAACTGTTTCTCCTTTTACAAAAGGTATTGCTACATTAGAATCTGCTTCAACAGATAATTCATCAACTTTACCTAACATTCTGTTTACTTCAGATTGCCTTAATGGAACAGGGTCTCCACCTTTTGTTTCTCCTAAAAAACCAATTACATTAGTAATGGATTTAATAATATGAGGAATCTCACCACTTAGGTTTGCTTGTATCATGATATAACCTGGGAAAAATACTTTTTCTTTATGTACTTTTTTCCCATTGCGTATTTGAATCACTCTCTCGGTAGGTACTAATACCTGGTCTACAAAATCGCCTAAACCTAATCTAGCAATCTCGTTTTCAATATAGTTTTTGATCTTGTTTTCTTGACCGCTTACAGCCCTTACAACGTACCATTTTTTTTCAACACTCTCAGACATTCATAAAATGTTTTATCAAATCCAATTAAAATACGCCTTTATAACTCTACTAAAAACCGTGTCTACTCCCCAAATAGCCAATGAAAAAATAATAGAAAACACAGCAACTAATACTGTTAAACTTTGTGCTTCAGACCAAGGAGTCCAGCTTACATTATTTTTAAGCTCTCCAAAAGACTCTTTTATATAATTTACTATTCCTGCCATTTGTTTATTTTTTTTGCACGGGTTGAGAGACTCGAACTCCCGACACCTGGTTTTGGAGACCAGTGCTCTACCAACTGAGCTAAACCCGTAAACATAAGTCAAGGTATTCCGAAAAAACGGAATACCTTAGCTTACAATATTTATTTAAACTGTATTAGTCTAATATCTCAGTTACCTGACCTGCTCCAACTGTTCTACCACCTTCACGGATAGCGAAACGTAAACCTACATTCATTGCAATTGGCTGAATTAACTCAACGTGAATTGTTAAGTTATCTCCAGGCATAACCATCTCAACACCATCAGGTAATGCAATGTTACCCGTTACATCAGTTGTACGAACGTAAAACTGTGGACGGTAGTTATTATGGAAAGGTGTATGACGTCCACCTTCTTCTTTTTTAAGGACATAAACCTCAGCTTTAAATTTAGCGTGTGGTGTTACAGAACCTGGTTTACAGATTACCATACCTCTTGAGATTTGAGATTTTTCAATACCTCTTAACAAGATCCCTGCATTATCTCCAGCCTCACCTCTATCCAATATTTGACGGAACATTTCAATTCCTGTAATAGTAGAAGCTAATTTTTCAGCACCCATACCAATAATATCTACTGCATCTCCAGTATTTGCAATACCAGTTTCGATACGCCCTGTTGCTACAGTGCCACGACCAGTAATAGAAAATACATCCTCAATAGGCATTAAGAAAGGTTTATCAACTTCTCTTAAAGGCTCTTCAATCCATGTATCAACAGCTTCCATTAATTGCATAACTGAATCAACCCATTTTTGCTCACCATTAAGTGCTCCTAATGCTGAACCAGGTATTACAGGTCCATTATCTCCATCATACTCATAGAAAGATAATAAATCTCTAATTTCCATATCTACTAATTCAATTAATTCTTCATCATCAACCATATCCACTTTATTCATGAATACAACCATACGAGGAATTCCTACTTGACGACCTAATAAGATGTGCTCACGTGTTTGTGGCATAGGACCATCAGTTGCAGCAACTACTAATATAGCACCATCCATTTGCGCAGCACCAGTTACCATGTTCTTCACGTAATCGGCGTGACCTGGACAGTCAACGTGTGCGTAGTGACGATTTGCTGTTTGATATTCTACGTGAGAAGTATTAATTGTTATACCTCTTTCTTTTTCTTCAGGAGCATTATCAATTTGATCAAATGATATTGCTTCAGAATAACCTGCATCAGCTAATACTTTAGTAATAGCAGCAGTTAAAGTTGTTTTACCGTGATCTACGTGTCCAATTGTACCTATATTAAGGTGTGGTTTTGAACGATCGAAAGTTGCCTTTGCCATGTTTAATTTATTTTAATCTTAATTTATATTAGTTTTCAATTTTATTTACTTTTTAAAAGAGCCAATGACGGGATTTGAACCCGTGGCCTCTTCCTTACCAAGGAAACGCTCTACCCCTGAGCTACACCGGCTTTTTTACGTGCTGGATGCTTTAAGTTTCTGTTTAAATTCATAAAACCGAAAACAAGACTCAAAGTATTTTTTTTCTGCATTCATATTTTGAATGAGATTCCTGCCTTCGCAGGAATTATGAGCGGGAGACCAGGTTCGAACTGGCGACATTCAGCTTGGAAGGCTGACGCTCTACCAACTGAGCTACTCCCGCAATTTTATGAAATTTCAATAAAAGAAATTCCAATTTCCAATTCTGTTAATGAACGTTTTCAAACTTTAACATAAATTCCCTTTGGGATTTAGTGTTTGAAGTTTGAGATTCCTGCTTTCGTAGGAATTTTTGTGGGGAGAGCAGGATTCGAACCTGCGAAGGTAAAACCAACAGATTTACAGTCTGTCCTCGTTGGCCGCTTGAGTATCTCCCCAAAGTGTCCAAAATTTCAAATCTAAATTCAAAATCCCAAACGTTTTTCAAAATTTCAGAGCCGATGGAGGGACTCGAACCCACGACCTGCTGATTACAAATCAGCTGCTCTAGCCAGCTGAGCTACATCGGCATAATTTGTTGTTTTGACGCAACAAAAAGTCCGCTATTTCTAACGGACTGCAAATGTATATATATTTTTTTTTAATCAAAACATTTTTTGAGAAATTTTCTCTATAAATATGTTCTTAATTTTTCTTTTCGTTTTTTTAGTTGTCTTTCTAGGGATGCAACTGCTATATCTGCACCTTCTTCAAAGCTTTTACATTGTTTTTTAACAATTAAACTATCGCCTGGTACATGTACTTTTGCTTCGAATATTTTATTTTCTTTCCCACTGGTGTTTTCAACTTTCAAAAACACATCAGATTTAATGACTTTATCGTAATACATTTCTAACTTATCCATTCGTTTTTGAATAAAGTCTATTAGTTTCTGGTCTGCATTAAAGTTAACCGATTGCATATTTACTTTCATATTCTACTTTTTTAGTTAGACAATATTTAGAGTGTTTATTTATTTCTTGGATGGGATTTAGCATATACCTTTTTTAATTCAGCAATACTATTATGAGTATATACTTGAGTAGCAGCTAAACTGGAATGCCCAAGTAGTTCTTTAACAGCATTTAAATCGGCACCTTGATTAAGTAAGTGAGTAGCAAATGAATGTCTTAATATATGCGGACTCTTTTTTACCTTAGTAGATGCCTTACTAAAGTAGTTATTTATTATTCTGTAAACAAGGGTTTCATAAATTTTATGTCCCTTCTTAGTTAAAAATAAAGTATGTTTATCTATAGTCTTTTCTAATTTATTTCTTTTACTTATATATAGTTTCATTGTATCAAGTACAGATTCTAATAACGGCAAATAACGTTCCTTATTTCTCTTTCCTAAAACTTTAAGAGTTTTATTTGCTTGATCGACATCTTTTAATTGTAATTGTACCAACTCTATACGTCTAATTCCAGTTGAGTAAAACAATTCTATTATTAGTTTATCTCTTATACCTTCGAATGAATTGTCAAAATTAAACTCATCTAATACTTTATTCACTTCGGCTTTAGAAAATGGTATTTGAACTTTTTTACTAACTTTTAGTGCTTTGTGCTTTGATAGAGGGTTGGTTGTAACCGATTCTGTTTTAAGAAGAAACTTGTAGTATGAGTTTAAAGAGGATATTTTCCTGTTTACAGTTCTATTTTGAAAACCTGAATCTACTAAGTTAATAATCCAGCTTCTAATTTGTGAGTAGTTTGCTTTATCTATGTTTAGTTGATTAAAGTGTTCTTGGTTGAACTTTGTAAAATCATTTAAGTCTTTAACATAGGCATTTACAGTATGCTTTGAGTATTTCTTTTCTAGTAGCAGATAATCTTTAAAGGATGTTAAGGACATTGATATGTATTAGGCTTTCTAAAAATACAAAACTTTAAAGTGGTATAACTATTTTACATAAAAAAATCCCTCAATTTGCATTGTGGGATTTTTTGTATTATTTTACAAAGACCTAGATTTCTTCTGCATCTCTTAATCTTTGAATGTATTGTGCTTTTTGAATTTGAGCCCTACGTTCAACTGAAGGCTTTGTAAACTGCTTACGTGTTTGTAACATACGCTTTGTTCCAGTTTTATCAAACTTTCTCTTAAAACGCTTTAGTGCTCTATCTATATTTTCTCCTTCTTTAATTGGTATTATTAACATAGTGTCTTAACCTCCTCTCTTTTAAATTTTCGGATTGCAAATATATAACTAATTATAAAATTACAAACGCAATTATATTTTATTTTAAAATATTTCTGGCAATGACCAGTTTTTGAATTTCGGTAGTTCCTTCTCCAATGGTACAGAGTTTAGAATCGCGATAGAATTTTTCGACTGGAAATTCTTTAGTATAACCGTAGCCTCCATGAATTTGCACAGCATCGTTAGCAACTTTTACGCAAACTTCGCTGGCATACATTTTTGCCATGGCACCAATGGTTGTCATACGCTCTCCAGTATTTTTCTTGGATGCTGCTTTATGTAATAATAATTCGGACGCTTCAATTTCGGTGGCCATATCTGCGAGTTTGAATGAGATGCCTTGAAAACTGGAAATGGGTTTTCCAAATTGATGGCGTTCTTTAGAGTATTTTAATGCTGCCTCGTAAGCTCCTTTTGCTATTCCTAAAGATAATGCACCAATTGATATTCGTCCACCATCCAACACTTTTAGCGATTGAATAAAGCCTTCGCCTTCTTCTCCCAACATATTATCTTTATGTATGCGGCAATTATCAAACACCAATTCTGCGGTTTCGCTTGCGCGCATTCCTAATTTATCTTCTTTTTTTCCTGATGTAAATCCTGGTGTACCTTTTTCTAAAACAAATGCCGACATGCCACGAGAATCGCCTTTATCGCCTGTTCTGGCAATTACCACTGCTATATCACCACTTTTACCGTGAGTTATAAAATTTTTAGCACCATTAAGTACATAATAGTCTCCGTCCTTAACTGCTGTGGTGTTCATGCCACCAGCATCACTTCCCGTATTATGTTCTGTTAAGCCCCAAGCACCAATCCACTCTGCCGAGGTTAATTTAGGTAACCATTTTTGCTTTTGAGCTTCGTTTCCAAAATAGTAAATATGGCCTGTGCACAAAGAATTATGAGCCGCTAACGATAGCCCAATTGAGGGATCTACCTTAGAAATTTCTTCTATTATACAGATGTATTCATGGTAACCAAGTCCTGATCCTCCGTATTTTTCATCTACAAAAACTCCCATAAAACCCATTTCTCCAGCTTTTTTAAAAACCTCAACAGGGAACGTTTGGGCTTCATCCCATTCCATGATATTTGGTCTAATGTATTGTTCTGCAAAGTCTTTAGCTGAAGCCGCAATTAGTAATTGTTCTTCACTATAATTAAAATTCATAGCTATTTAATTGGTACTTGTTAATTGAGGGTCAAATATAATTTAATTATCTCAATTTTATCGACTGGGAAGCCTTTTACTTTTGTTAATTCGTCCAAAGATTTAAATCCTTCGCGTAAGGTTCTTTGGTCTAAAATTTCATATGCAATCTCATAATCTATATGCTGAATAGTAACGAGTTGGTCGATAGTAACATTATTTAAATTAAACTTTTCAATTTGTCGAGGTGTTTTTACTGTAAATTCATTTAACAACCTTTGCAAAACTTCTGGGGAAATACCGTACACGTCTTGCAACTGTACATCTGCAATGAAACCATCTTTAAACTTACCTCTGAATTTAATAACCCTATCAGAAAGTTTTTCACCTATTCCATTAACACGTTGTAATTGTTTTGCTGTTGCGGTGTTAAGATCTATTTTTTGATCAAACGTTTTAGGTGTGTTATTTTGATAGTCGAAACTTGTACTTGGTTTCGGGTTTGTTACCCATTCTGGAAACTTAAAATAGGGTGATATGGAGTTTAATAAAGACTCTGAGACTTTGGTAACTTCTTGAAACTGTTTCGCAGAGTTCACCCATTTGTTTTGCTTTCGAAATTTTAAAAGTCTATCAATTTCAGTAGGCGACATTCCTAATGTATAGCCTTTATAATCTGTAATGTAATTTGGATTGAATGGAAATATTTTTGTTTGCCGTGTTTCTTTTTCAACTAAACGTAATGAATCTATTTCGTTTTGAAATGCAATTAATTCGTCTTGATTAATAGATACTTCTTTTGAAGAAAAGTCTGCAAAAAAATATAGACTTTGCATAACTGCAATTATTAGTAACAATAAAAAAATCCCACTTCGCTGTCCTTTTGTGAACTTGAAATGGGATTTCTTCATAATATTTTATTTTGCGGTTATTTGGTTGCCCTTATAGCATCCATATACTTTTTTAGTTCTTTTTTCACTTTTGGTGCCAAAATAACAATACCAACCATATTTGGTACCATCATTGCAAAAATCATGGCATCAGAGAAACCTATTACCGAACCAAGACTTGCAGCTGCACCTACAACAACAAACATACAGAAAATGATTTTGTATGTGTATTCCATTTTTTTTGTTCTTCCAAACAAATAAGACCATCCTTGAAATCCATAATAAGACCAAGAAATCATTGTGCTGAATGCAAATAAAATTACTGCAATAGTCAATACATAAGGGAACCAAGAAATGGCTGATTGAAAAGCGCCTGATGTTAGTAATATTGCTTCGGCATCATTTAATCCTGCATTAGCAGCTGTCACATTTCCTGTAATAATAAGCACTAACGCCGTCATTGTACATACTAAAACAGTATCAATAAAGGGTTCTAATAATGCCACCATACCTTCACTTGCTGCGTATTTTGTTTTTACTGCAGAATGTGCTATGGATGCTGAACCAACACCTGCTTCGTTAGAGAAAGCCGCACGTCTAAAACCTTGCACTAAAACCCCAACTGCTCCACCAGCAACTCCTTCAGGGCTAAAAGCACCATTGAAAATTTGCATAAAAGCAGAGCCAATCATATCGTAGTTTACAAAGATGACGAATAGAGAAGCAGCTACATAAATAACTACCATAAAAGGCACAATCTTGTCGGTTACTTTTGCGATAGATTTTATACCACCAATAATTACAATACCAACAAAAACAGCCATGACCAAACCAAATGCCCAACCATACCCATGTAAAAACGATTGTTCTCCTCCTGTAATATTTTCTACTAATTGAAAAGCTTGGTTTACTTGAAACATATTACCTCCACCAAATGAGCCACCAATAACAAATACAGCAAATACAGCTGCTAGTACTTTTCCTAACTTACCAAGTCCTTTAGATTTTAGTCCTTTAGTTAAGTAGTACATTGGTCCTCCATAAACGGTTCCATCTTCTTCAATATCTCTATATTTTACACCTAGTGTACATTCTACAAATTTTGATGCCATGCCTAAAAACCCAGCTATAATCATCCAAAATGTTGCTCCAGCTCCACCAATTGAAACTGCAATGGCAACTCCAGCAATATTACCTAAACCAACAGTAGCAGATAGTGCCGCTGTTAGAGCTTGAAAGTGGCTAACCTCTCCATCATGTCCTTCTATAGCAATCGTTTCTATGGCATCACCTCCTGGTGTTGAATCGCCAGCAGCAGTCATAGTTTCATGGTGATCAATATCATCATATTTACCTCTTACAATATTGATTGATGTAAAAAACCCTTTAAAGTTTATAAAATTAAAATAGAAAGTGAAATACGTTGCACCTAAAATCAATGGAAAGAGCACCCAATAAATTTGAACGTCGTCTGAAAATGGAATTTGATAGAAAATAAAATTCACAAACCATCCGGTTGCATTGCCAAAAGCCTGATCTATCTTTTCGTCAATTCCCAATTCATGAGCTTCTTGAGCGAATGTTAAAATTGGTAAAATAAGTGCAACTATTGAAAGAAGGTATTTCTTCATAATTAAAAATGTTAGTTAGTTTTATATATTAAAAATGTTGGTTTAAGCTAGCAAGATGCTAAAAAAAAATGAGTTTTTAAAGTATAACCGTAATTTAACATAGTGCTGTGTTCACAAAAAGTTTACTCCACTTCTATATTGTAAAGTGAATTGAGCTTTTGTATTTGCTCTGGTCGTCCAAGAACAATCACCTTAGAATTAGGATTTAATTTCTGTTCTGCCTCTGGATTAATTAAGTATTCGCCTTTATTATTTTTGTAACCTATAACATTACAGCCTGTTTTTTTACGTAAATCTAAATCTCTAATGGTTTTAATTTTAGATGTATCGTAAAGATGTTCCACAGCAATTTCTTCAATATTTATATTGGTTTTACCAACTATTGAAAGGTTATCGATAAACTCCAATAAATCTGGTACTACCACTAAAGATGCCATGTGATCACCTCCAATTTTATCTGGCAAAATCACATTGTTTGCTCCTGCGAGTTTTAATTTTCCATAGGTGCTTTCTTGTGAAGCACGACTAATTATCCGAATGTTTTTATTTATTTGTCTAGCAGAGAGTACTACAAAAACATTATCGGAATCGTTGGGTAAAGCCGAAATTAAACAATCTGCGCGCTCAACACCTGCTTTTAAAAGTATTTCATCTTCATTTGCATTTCCTAGTACAAATGGCACCAAATCGCTTTGATGCTTATCAACCGTTTCTTTTTTTGTTTCAATAACAACAAAAGACCTTTTGTGAGCCATCAACTTTTTGGCTGCTTGCTTACCGTTTCTTCCATAACCACAAATAATAACATGATTTGAAAGTGTATCAATCTTTTTTTGCATCTTTTTTTGTTTTAGTTCTTCAAGATCATTTTTTGTAAGGATATATTCAGTAATTACTTTAATAGCATAACCAACTATAACAACACTTGTTAAAATTAAGAATATGGTAAATATTTTCGTTTCAGGATCTAAGGGCTTAACCTCGCCAAAACCAACTGTTGTAATTGTTATTACAGTCATGTATAACGAGTCTATCCAACTGTAATCGGTCATTATTTTATAACCAAATACACCAATAATAAGTACTGCAATTAAAAGAATAATTGCAATATTAATTTTAGACCGAAATACTTTTACTAAAGGATTTGTCATAGGTTATAAATCGAATACCGAGCTTCGTTTTGTATATAGTAAATCTTTTATTCGCATCCAAAATGCTATAAATAAGTAGAGTGCAAAACCAAACCCAAGGGTTACAAAGGTTAAGTACATAAAAGATGTTCTTACCACTTTGGCTCGTATTCCTAAGCGATCTGCAATTCGTTGACATACGTAGTAACCGTGTTTTTGAAAATAGAGTAAGGTCTTGTAAAAAATGTTCATAACAGCAAAGTTGGTGAATTTTTGCGCTAAAAAAAAACCACTTTTAAAAAAGTGGTTTTTATTATTAATTTTATTGTCTAATTGAATATGACTGGATCTGGATTTCCATCAGGATCTCCATTTACTGTACCATCAGATGACGCATTTCCTAACAATAAAACACCAGCAGCATGGGGTGCTGCCATAGAAGTACCGCTTATAGTATTATACCCTCCATCTTTCCATAATGAAAATACGGCAACACCTGGTGCACAATAATCTACAGGTGGATTTCCCCAATTAGAAAAAGATGCCCAATCATCATTACTATCCATAGCAGATATAGTATATATATTAGGTCCATTTACTCTTGCAGGAGATGACGAATTTGCATCAGTTCCACTATTACCAGCAGCTAAAACAAATTTAATTCCATTATTAGCAGCAGCAATTACAGCATTATCAAGAGCTGTAGATACGCCTCCACCTAAACTCATATTGGCAACGTCTCCATTTGATCCGTTTGCAGCAACATAATCAACTCCAGCAATAACTCCAGAGTTAGATCCGCTACCCCTTCTATCTAATACTCTTACCGCAACAACTGTAGTTCCTGGTGCTACACCAACTGAACCTATAGTATTATCGATTGCAGCTATAGTACCTGCAACATGAGTACCATGACCGTTTTGATCATCTGGCCCACCTTTTCTTAAAAAAGAAGCACTTCTTGAAATATCTACATTTAAATCAGGATGATCTAAATCAATTCCAGAATCAATAACCCAAGCTGTATTTGAGGATGTTGTTGTTCCTCCACCAACTCTGGTTGTTCCGTAAGGAATTACTTGAGGATCTGGAGTATTTCCACCTCCTCCATTTCCACCACCATGTCCTGGACCTTTGAACGGTGTTATACTTAAAATAAAATCCTGCTCAACACTTTTTACCCTTGGGTCTTTTTTTAAAGCATCTACTTGTGCATCGGTTAATTTTGCGCTAAACCCATTTAATGCATAACCAAAAGTTGCAGAAATATCTTCTTCTTTTAAATCTATAGATTTAAACTCTTTTGAAAAAGTCGTTTTGAGTTTACTTATTTGGTTACTATACTCTACTTTGGATTTAACTTGAGGTAATTTTGATAATTTACCTGATACATTGTCGTAAACAACAATATAACTTCCCTCAATGGGTTGAACTTCTTGGAAATCTGCATTTTCGACTTCTAGTAAAATCTCTTCATTAGAATCGGTTTGACAACCAATTATACTCACAGCTATAGCTCCAAAAAGAGCATATTTAAAAATTGATTTTTTCTTCATTTTTGATAATTAATGGTTAATTTTTTGTTAAAATTTTGTTGAATATACAGGTTTTTATAGAAATACAAAAAGATATTCTTTTTTTTCGATGAAATACTATCTATAAGATTTTGCTTGCAGTTTAACAAAAAAATTGACAAAAATATTACTTCATTAAGTTGATAATGATGAAGATATAATACAGTTGCCAACAGCACATTGTAAACATTTATTTTTACTGCAATATTCGTTCTTTAATTGTAAAAGGGCTTGTGACTGTAGTGCTGAAGTAGATATGTCTTTTAAAGAATTGAACTTGTTCACGATACTATTGTTTTCTGATGGTAATTGCTGTATGACATTTTGTATGATGTTATTTACAATTTTTCCTTGATGCTTTGCATACAAAAACTTTAAAGGCACAATGGTATTAATTATTAAAAGGTTGGTAAATGTGTTTGTTAGTTTTTTAATAGATTTTTTTGATGATGTATTAAATGAATAATGGGTTTCCCAATATAATGATGTTTTCACATTAAAAATAGTATAGATATCTTCTGTGGTTTTTGATTCAATTAGTTTAGAAAATAAATTGGTGTGCCTATGGTACAAATTGGCCAGTTGCGATAATCTAATAGTTGGGAAATTTGATGGTCGCAACCTAAAAAATTGTATTGGCATTACTCCAGTATTTATGAGTTGATATTTGGTTTTTAAAAACTCGTATTCATTTTGTAACTCATTTAAGTAATGGTCTTGCACATCAGGCTCTAATAAGCCAGCTTGCCCAAACAATAAGGCTTCAATGCTTTGTAATTTGGGTTGTTGTTGTCGCAATACCGAGAAATCGAATGAATTTGCCAAACTTAAAAAAGCATCAGCGTTTACTTTTAAGCCAAAATTTTTAGCAAGCATTTTAAACAATACCTCTTCCCAGTTGTTTTTGGATTGTTTTAGTAGTAATTCGATATTATTTGCTTTTCGTTCTAAACGCTCAAAATACAAACGCTCCAACCAATTGTGGATTATAAAATCGTCAACAAATGGAAAATCGTTTTCACAATTAATCCACTTATTGCTTTTAGAAAACAGCTTTTCATAACTCAATAAAACATCTTTTGCTATATAAGATTTAAGTTCTAAGGTTGGTATAACGGTTTTGTCTTTCCTAAAAATATCTATATCGTGTTCCCAAACTATATGTAAAATTACATTATCATAATTCTTGTCGCTTTCATGATTATGGACATACCAATCACTAGATTTAACATGGATTTCAACATTTCCTGCCCACAGTTGTTCGTCTATATATATTTGTGCATTAAAAAAATCTGGTCCAGAATCATGGTTATGAACGCCAACATTTACAATTAAAATTATTTTGTGAGCTGTTGTTTGTAAGTTAACTGCATTAAACTTTTTATATTTCCATATATAGTGTAGAAAATCTTCTTGCATGTAACTAAATTAGCTAAAATAGTTGTAAGAAAAAATGAGGCTGTATAAAAAGCAAAGAAGAACTATAATTTGTCTTGCTTAAGCATAGTAGAAGAATCTTAAATATTAGATATTTCGACTGCGCTCAATATGACACTAAAAATTACTTTTTAAATAGCCTCATCAATCTTTGAAAGCTAATATGATTACTTTAGTTTACTTACGCTGAACTTGTTTTAGTAAAAAAAACACAAACAACTCCTACTTAATTTATTGAAGTATTGAACAAGTTTATATCAAGGCATTAAACCAACATTAAAAAATTACAGCAAAGTTCTAATATTAGCATAACTATTTCTCAAGGCTTTAGCTTGTTTTTTCTTGCCTAACCATTTTACTTTTGTAATACCCTCGCTGGTTTCGGGTTTTAATTTGCCATCATAGGTTGTGTACATTTCAAACCAATAAGTAATTTTTATTTTATAACGTCCATTGCGCTTAAAAATATGATAGGTTGTTTCCAGTGGTTTTGTAATAGTGAGTCCTTTTACACCTGTTTCCTCTTCTACTTCACGAATGGCTCCTTCTTCTATGGATTCTTTACCCTCAATGCGTCCTTTGGGCAAATCCCATTTTTCGTTTCTATAAATAAAAAGCACTTTCCCCTTATCGTTATAAACTTTGCCACCACCAGCAATTACGTTAGGAAATTTTTTTAGAAACTTATTTAAGAGTTTTTCTTCATTTTTATGATAAAGGGATACGCCTTTAATGGTCTTTCTTTTAAGGTCACGAACTACCTTAGGCAAATCCACATACTTTAAAGGATAAGTTTTATAGAGTTTATCCGCTGAAAGTTCAGATGTTAAAATAATGGGCTTGTCGTTAACAAAAACTTTATACATTATGTATATAAGAAGTTAGGCGTGGTAAAAATATCAATTTTTAATTCAAAGCAAAACATCTTTAAAAAAATATTGGTATTCAAACGTTTTTTTATTCCTTAAAAATAAATTATGCTTAATTTTGCAGCTATGATTGCTAATAAGAACACTGCCAAAAAAACCGCTGAAGTTTTACTTCAAATAAACGCTATTAAACTAAGCCCAAAAGATCCTTTTACTTGGGCTTCTGGATGGAAATCGCCCATATATTGTGATAATAGAATTGTGTTATCCTATCCTCCAATAAGAAATTATATTCGTGAAAAAATGGCGAAGCACATCGAAAAACACTACGGAAAACCAGATGTTATTGCTGGTGTTGCTACAGGAGCCATTGGCATTGGTGCTCTAGTTGCCGAATATTTAGGCCTGCCGTTTGTATATGTGCGTCCTGAAGCAAAAAAACATGGTCGGCAAAATAAAATTGAAGGCTATATTGAAAAAGGGCAAAGTGTTGTCGTGGTAGAAGATTTAATAAGCACTGGAAAAAGCAGTTTAAATGCTGTAAAAGCATTAAAAGAGGCCGAAGTTAATGTAAAAGGAATGGTGGCGATTTTTTCATATGGATTTGAGGTTGCAAATAGTAATTTTGAAAAAGAAAACCTAACGCTTCACACCCTTAGTAATTACGAAAATCTCTTAGAACAAGCTTTAGACACTCATTACATTAACAAAAAAGAATTGGAAACTTTGTCACAATGGAATGCCAATCCAAGTGAATGGAATGCTAATTGATAACAGTTATACTAAACAACGCTTCAACCAATAAACAATAATCAATGAATTTAGAATCGCCCAAAGTATCTGTAAATAAATCGGCACAAGATGTTTTTGATTTTTTAACTAATGTTGAAAATTTCGAAAAATTGATGCCAGAAAATATTAGCAAGTTTGAAGTTTTAGAAGAAGGCAAATTTTTGTTTGCATTAAAAGGTATGCCAGAAATTGTACTAAAACAAAAAGAAGCGACACCACCAAATAAAATTATATTGGGAGCTGCAGGTGGAAAACTGGATTTTTCATTAATAGGAGATATTACTGAAACATCAGCAGACCAAAGCGATATTCAATTAAGCTTTGCAGGCAATTTTAACCCAATGATGGCCATGATGATAAAAGGTCCAATATCAAAATTTATTGAAACATTAGCAACGAATATTCCAAACGTTATCTAATATAATAGCTTAATTTCTTTCAATTCAAATTCTTTAACAACATCATCTTCAAGTAATATTTGAAGCGTTCCATTGTTATTTACTCCTTGAATAATCCCAGAAAACAAATTACCTTCAACATCTTTAAAAGTAGAAGGTTTAAGTCTTCTAAAAAGCAATGCTTCATAAGCACGTTTTATAAAGTCTTGTTTGCCCTGTTCTAATTTATTAAAATAATATTTTAGCTGTTCAACAATACCAACCAACAGTTCTTCTACATCAAACAAGGTTCCTGTTAAATTCTTTAAAGAAGAAGCAAACGGTAAATTTTGAAACTGTGTTTGATTTACATTAAGTCCAATACCTATAATGCTGCCCTCAATATCTTGATACTTTATGACATTTTCAATTAAAATCCCACATATTTTTTTTTGTTCTGACAAAATGTCGTTAGGCCATTTAACCACCAATTTTGGCACTTGAAACAATTGCAATGTTTTAACAATTGCCAATGAAGTAACCATACTTATGTAAAACTGATCGTCAATAGATACACAGTAATTTCTTTTAAATACACTACAAGTAAGGTTTTTACCTTTTTCTGAATTCCAAACTGCACCAATTTGACCTCTCCCTTTTGTTTGATGCTTTGTGATAACAACCGTAAAATCCTCTAAAGGTTTTTTAGAAGCTAATTCGCGTAAATACGAATTTGTAGAGTCAATGGCATTAAGTTTGATTATATGCATTACAGCTAGAAAATTTAAATTATAATTTTCTTAAGATTATTAAAGGTATAATGACCCAAAAAAATAATAACTTTGCACAAATTAAAACAATTTAATGACGAAAGAAAATAGTAATGCAGACCATTTAATATCGGTTATAATAAATGGCATTGAAGATGTAAAAGGGCAAAATATTAATATTTTAGATTTAAGAGACATAGAAAACACCGTTTGTGATTACTTTATTATTTGTGAAGGGACTTCAAACACACAAGTTAACGCCATTGTAAATTCCATCCAAAAAAAGGTTAGCAAAGAAACTAAAGACAAACCTTGGCACATAGAAGGCAGCGATAATGCCGAATGGGTTTTAATGGATTATGTAAATGTGGTTGTTCATGTATTCCAAAAGCACATTAGAGAATACTATGATATTGAAAGCCTTTGGGGAGATGCCAAAACAACCGAAATAAAAACCACATACTAAAAAATATTGCATGTCAAACGATAAAAAGTTAAATACAAAGAAACCAAAATTTAGTCCCTACTGGATTTATGGTATTATAATAATCGTGTTCTTAGGAATTCAAGTTCTTTCTGGTGGCATGAGCTCCACTACTGGAACACCAACTACTCAAGATAAATTTTTCGAATATTTTGAAAATGGTGATGTAGAAAAAGTAGTTATCATTAACAGGATTCAGGCAAGGGTATATTTAACGCCCGAAGCTGCTTCTAGAGCAGAACATAAAAACACGGTAAAACCACAGCTGTTACCAATTTCTGGAAAAGCACCAAACTACCAATTTCAGTTGGGAGATCTTCAAAATTTTGAAGATAAAATTGATGAAATTAAAGCCGAAAACATTGAATTGTCTACCATTGTAGATTATAAAATTGAAGAAAACCTTTGGGGCGATTTCCTGCTTACACTTTTACCTTTTGTATTAATTATTGGTGTTTGGATTTTTATAATGCGTCGTATGTCATCTGGTGGAGGTGGAGGTGCTGGTGGCCAACTTTTCAATATAGGAAAATCCAAGGCTAAATTATTTGATCAAAATACCGAAGTAAAAACATCTTTTAAAGATGTTGCTGGATTAGAAGGTGCCAAAGAAGAAGTACAAGAAATTGTAGATTTTTTAAAAAATCCCGAAAAATACACTTCTTTAGGTGGAAAAATACCAAAAGGTGCATTACTGGTAGGACCTCCAGGAACAGGTAAAACCTTATTAGCAAAAGCAGTGGCAGGAGAAGCTAAGGTGCCTTTCTTTTCTTTATCAGGATCCGATTTCGTGGAAATGTTTGTTGGTGTTGGGGCTTCAAGAGTTCGTGACTTATTTAAACAAGCCAAAGAAAAATCTCCTGCAATTATATTTATTGATGAAATAGATGCTATTGGTCGTGCAAGAGGAAAAGCTAATTTTTCTGGCTCTAACGATGAAAGAGAAAATACACTTAATCAATTATTAACCGAAATGGATGGTTTTGGCACAAATACAAACGTTATTGTACTTGCTGCAACAAATAGAGCCGATGTTTTAGATAAAGCTTTAATGCGTGCTGGACGTTTTGATAGACAAATATTTGTGGATCTTCCAGATGTTCGTGAGCGTAAAGAAATTTTTGAAGTACACTTAAAACCACTTAAAAAAGCTAAAGAATTAAATACAGATTTTTTATCAAAACAAACTCCAGGTTTTTCTGGTGCTGATATCGCTAATGTGTGTAATGAAGCTGCTTTAATTGCTGCAAGGAAAGGAAAAAAACAGGTAGAAAAACAAGATTTTCTAGATGCTGTAGATAGAATTGTTGGAGGTTTAGAAAAGAAAAACAAAATTATAACTCCAGGAGAGAAAAAAGCAGTGGCATATCATGAAGCTGGTCATGCAACTATTAGTTGGTTACTAGAACATGCTGCACCTTTAGTAAAAGTAACTATAGTCCCTCGTGGACGTTCGTTGGGAGCTGCTTGGTATTTACCAGAAGAGCGCTTAATTGTTCGTCCAGAACAAATGTTGGATGAAATGTGTGCTGCTTTAGGTGGTAGAGCTGCCGAAAAAGTAATATTTAATAAAATTTCAACTGGTGCTTTAAGTGATTTAGAAAAAGTTACCAAACAAGCAAGAGCTATGGTAACCATCTACGGTTTAAGCAATAAAGTTGGGAATTTAACCTACTACGATTCCTCTGGTCAAAATGAATATGGTTTCACAAAACCTTATAGCGAAAAAACTGCTGAATTGATTGATAAAGAGATTTCAGATATTATAGAAGAGCAATACCAACGTGCCATTAAAATACTGGAAGAAAACAAAGATAAACTAACGTCGTTAGCTGAAGAACTTCTTGTAAAAGAAGTGATATTTAAAGACAACCTGGAAGTGATTTTTGGGAAAAGCCCATTTATAAAGCATGATGAAGATATAACTGAAGAGGAATAAGAACCATTACAAAAACACTAAATAGCCCAATGTTTACTTTAGATTTTATATATTTGATAAAAACTAGGACTTAACTGGTTAATAGCAAACCCTAAATGAGCCTATTTCGAAAAATCTTCGGCCCTAAATCTAGTGACTCTCAAGAAAGAATAGAAAACGATGAGAGAAGCAAGTATATGCCTGATATTAAACTTCCTATTGATGAGCGTTTTACCATCAATTTTAAAGCTAATGGAGGTAAGTTCTTGTACTGTGAAAACTTTGATGAAGTTGACCAAAATTTAGCACTTATTTTAGAGGAAAACGATTGGAAAGGCAAAAATGTAATGATTATTGACGAAAGGTTAGTTGAGAAATTTGAAAACTTCAATCTAAAAACAAGTAAAAACCCTAGTGAGTGCACTTACTTTTTAACTACTTGCGAATATCTAATTTCTAACGATGGTTCTTTGTTAATTTCATCCAATCAAATTGCTGAAAAGAAACTAAAAGAGCTTCCATCCAATTTTATTATTTTCGCTACTACAAGTCAGTTTGTAGAAACCATAAGTGAAGGCTTAAGAGGCATAAAAGATAAAAATCGCGAAAAAATACCTACTAATATTACTACTATTAAGCATTTTAAAGCTAGCGAAGATAACGATTTCTTAAGCTATGGAAGTAGCTCAAAAAACCTATATTTGCTCTTATTAGAAGACCTTTAACTAAACCACGTGAAAGAATTAATTGTTAGAGCAATTTCAGGCGTTTTATACGTAGTGCTCTTTTTATTGTCCTTACAATCGCAACACCTTTTAATAGGTTTGTTTTTTGTTTTTGGGTTGATATCTATTGCAGAATTTAACAAGCTTATCAATCAAAAAGGCATAAGCTCTTATGTTATTTTTATAATTTCTTATCTAGTTTTTGCCTATTGGCAACTGGTTTTAGATACCAATGAAGGCTTTAATGAAACTATTCAAATACTACACGTACTTACCATATTTGTAATGCTTTTCTTGATAAAAGATTTATTTTCAAAAAAAACATTACCGCTTTTTATAACCAATAAATATATCAATACTACCTTCTATTTATCAAGTGCTTTTATTTTTATTATCCTTATAGCTAATTATTACGAAGCATTTAATCCTAATATTTTATTAGGTGCATTTATTTTGGTTTGGGTTAACGATTCTTTTGCTTATTTAATTGGTAAAAATTTGGGCAAACAAAAATTGTTTCCTAGCATATCGCCAAAGAAAACTGTTGAGGGTTTTTTAGGAGGCTTATTTTTTGCATGTATTAGCAGTTATTTTATAGCAAAATACACCAATACCTTAGGGTTTACCCAATGGCTTATTTTAGCAATTATAGTGAGTGTTTTTGGCACATTTGGAGATTTAATCGAGTCTAAGTACAAACGACAAGCTGGTGTAAAAGATAGTGGTGTGATAATGCCTGGTCATGGTGGATTGCTAGATCGTTTGGATAGTATTATTTTTGCAGCACCATTTATTTATTTGTTTTTAAGACTTACAGAATATGTTTCATAAAGAAGGCTATAAAATAATACTCATAAGCTTCACGCTAGTAGTAATTTCTATTTTATTGATAGATCTTTATGTTACTTTATCATGGCTAAAAATTCTATTGGAAATTGGCTTATTAATTTTTCTCATTCTTATTCTACAGTTTTTTAGAAACCCAAAACGTCATACAGTGTTAAACAACAAGCAAGTATTGTCTCCTGTTGATGGTAAAGTAGTTGTTATTGAAGAAGTTGAAGAAACCGAATATTTTAAAGGCAAACGCTTACAAATAAGTGTGTTTATGTCGCCAATAAATGTGCATGTAACACGTTATCCAATTGGTGGAAATGTGCTATATAGCAAATATCATCCAGGGAAATACCTTGTAGCTTGGCATCCAAAGTCAAGTACTGAAAATGAACGCACAACAGTTGTAGTTGAAAACCCAAGGTATGGTAAAGTATTATTTAGGCAAATAGCTGGAGCTATGGCAAAGCGTATTGTAAACTATGCAAAAGTTGGTGATAATGCTGTACAAGGTGCAGATCAAGGATTTATAAAATTTGGTTCGAGAGTAGATTTATTTTTACCTTTAGATACTAATATAAAAGTAACGCTCAATCAAAAAGTAAAAGGCGGAGAAACCGTTATTGCACAACAGTAACCATGACCTCAAAAGAGCTTGAAATAAAATTTAGAGAAGCTGTAGAGCGTATCAATGCGCATACTGAGCCTTTTCCTGCCGATATCTTACTAAAATTATACGCATACTATAAAAAAGCTACCAACGACTATGGTAGACCAAAAAGTCGTGAACCTTTAATCAACGCCTTTAAAACCAATGCACTTTTTCAAGCTGAAGATATTAGTCAAGACACTGCCAAAGAACAGTATATTGAGTTGGTAGATAATTACTTTTTGTATCGTAAATAATAGGACTCTCTTGACTTTGTAAAAAAAATAGCTGCCTTTGTTTAACGGTTTCGTATTTGTTTATGGTTAGTTGCGTTGGCTAGAACTAAGTTAGCAAAAGAAAACGAACCAGTAGGAAAATCCTAGCGGATTTTCCGAGTACACACAGGGCGCATTCAGAATTTAGCTAAGTTTTAGAATACACCACAAAAAAATCCAAGATT
>CAXBFU010000032.1:0-24330 GCA_963975205.1 uncultured Flavobacteriaceae bacterium
TTTATTTCAATCAGCTTATAGTCAATGACTTTTATATCGAACTCACGTTAAATAAAAAGGATAACTAAAAATAGCAGTCATGTTCGGAAAAAATTCCATTCATGACTGCTAAAACTTGTCTTTTTTTGTTAAAAATATTTATAAATTACCTCGACACAAGCATGCGAGGTATTAATTTGAGTTTGCTTTACAAAAATAATATATACCGACCCAAGGGTCTAGAATTAAACCCATTAGACTCCTGATTTCGCAGGAATGTAATTAAATTCTACAATAAAGTAGTTGGACAAACATAATCTGTCATAGGAGCTTTAGTTTCCTTTATATCATTAAACCCTCCTCTTACATCAGTCACGTTTTTTACACCATTTGCTTTAAAAATTGAAGCAGCCACTAACGAACGGTAGCCACTTGCGCAGTGCAAGAAATATTCTTTATCAGGATTAATTTCGGCAAAATTTTGATGGATGTTATCCAAAGGGAAATTTTCAACGCCTTCTACGTGTTCAGATAAATATTCTGATTCTTTTCTAACATCTACTGGTTTTTCCATAGAACCTTCAGACAATCTCTTGGCAAATTCAATTGCCGACATTGAACCAATCCTATCTACTTCAAATCCGTGAGCCAACCAATCCTCTATTCCTCCATTTAAATAGCCTAAAGTATTATCATATCCCACTCTTGAAAAGCGTGTCACTATTTCGTTTACACGTAATTCATCATCGGCAATAAATATAATTTTTTGTTTGATGTTTTTTATTAATGCGCCTACCCAAGGTGCAAAACTGCCATCAATACCAATATACCAAGCGCCTGGGACTGTGCCTTGTTCTGCGTACGATTCTTTTGAGCGTGTATCGACAACCAAAACATCTTTTTGCTCGCTCATTTCTTTAAACGTTACTGGGTCTAATGGTGTTGTGCCTCTATGTAAAACCTCATCGATACTTGTGTTAACAGATTTGTTCATTCGCACATTGTTTGGGAAATATTGTGGTGGTGGTTTTAAACCTGTGGTAACCTCTTCAATAAATTCTTCTCTCGTCATATCTGCTCTAAGTGCATAATTGGTTTTCTTTTGATTTCCTAAAGTATCAAAAGTTTCGCTGCTCATGTTTTTTCCACAAGCTGATCCTGCTCCATGATTTGGATATACAATAATATCATCTGGCAAAGTCATTATTTTATTCCTCAAAGAGTCGTATAAATGGCTTGCTAAATCTTTTTCTGTTAGCTTTCCTTGTTTTACAGCCAAATCTGGTCGTCCTACATCGCCAATAAACAAACAGTCTCCAGTACATACGTAAGGTGTATTTCCTTCTTCATCTGTAATTAAGTATGAAGATGATTCCATGGTATGTCCAGGAGTGTGAAGTAATGTGATTTTACCTCCACCTAATGGAAATTCTTCACCATCTTTACCATTATAAATATCGTATTCGGCTGTGGCATTTGGCCCAAATATAATTTTGGCTCCTGTTTTTTGGGCTAAATCGTATTGTCCAGAGACAAAATCGGCATGGAAATGTGTTAAGAAAATATACTTTATCTTCGCTCCATCGGCTTCTGCCATTCTTAAATATGGCTCTGTTTCTCTTAAAGGATCAATAACAGCGGCTTCACCATTAGACTCTATATAATAGGCCATTTCGGCAAGGCATCCAGTAAACAATTGTTCTACTTTCATATTATTTTATTTTATTGATTCATAATTATTTAATAGCTAAATTTAATCAAAAATCACGCCAACTATTGTAACTTGAGTTACACAATAAATATAACTTTTTTTACTGGTTTGCTTGATTAATGTATTTATCGAATTTTGATCCTTTTTTAAAACCGCCTTCATAATAATCTACAGCTTCTTGAATACTCATAAAGAAAAACTCATGTCCAATTTTCTCCATAAGCCCAGATTTAATCATTATATCTCTTACTGGTCCTTTTAAACCCGTAAAAGCCATTTGTACATGCTTGTCTTTAAAATAAGAATATATTTCATTTAAAACAAAAATAGCACTACTGTCTAAGCTGTTTAAGCTTTCTCCATCAATAATCAAGAATTTTAATTTACTTCTTTTAAATTTACTAAATTCCTGCAATTTATCTTTGAAATAAGTTGTATTGGCAAAATATAACTGTGCGTCAAACCTAATTATTAAAATATTTTCATGAATAATAACATCTTTAAACCGTTCTTTGTTACGATAGAAATAAGTTTCTGGTACTTTTCCTAAAATAGCAATATGTGGTTTTGTGGTTTTATAAATTAGCATTCCTAAGGATAAAACCACACCACCAATAATTCCTTCAGTAATTCCAACCATTGCAGTAATCAATAGCGTAATATTTAAAATTACTAAATCTCTTCTGGCATAAGTCAATAATTGTTTTGGAACTCTAAAGTCCAACAATCCAAATACAGCAACAATGATTATTGCGGCCAAAACTGCTTTTGGTAAATAATAAAATACTGGTGTTAAAAAAAGCAATGTTAAACCTACTATTGCAGCAGAAATTAAAGATGCTAAATGTGTTTTAGCATTTGCTTGATCATTAACCGCTGTTCTTGAAAAACCTCCAGTAGCAGGATATGTTTGAAAAAAAGAACCAACCATATTAGATAATCCTAGTGCAATTAATTCTTGGTTTGGGAGCACTTTATACTCAGTATGCTTAGTTTCTATTGCTTTTGCAACTGATACAGCTTCTAAAAACCCAACAAAAGATAATGTGAGTGCTACTGGAGCTAGTTGCATGATTATTTCCTTATTAAATGAAGGAATTTTAAAACTGGGTAAACCTTCTGGAACACTTCCAATAATTTGTACTCCAAATTGGTCTAATTCAAATATTTTAACAGCTAATAAGCCAAGAACAACGACAACCAATGCTGCAGGAATTTTTCTATACTTATTCTTTAGGTACACTAAAATGATAATTGATAGAATTCCAATTACAGTAGTAATTATGTTACTTTCTAGTATATTATTAAAAGTATCTTTTAATAAAAACTGTATTTTATTATTCCTGCCTATATCTATTCCAAATAGATGTTTAAATTGGTTTATACCTATTATTAATGCAGCAGCTGATGTAAAACCACTTATTACAGGCTTTGACAAAAAATTGACAAGAAATCCTAATCTAAAAATACCGAAAAGAAATTGCAATATTCCCATCATGAACGCTAATAATATTGCGAATTCAATAAAATGTTGTGTGCCAATTTCTGCCAAAGCAACAAGACCAGAGGCAACAATTAATGAATCCATGGCTACTGGACCAACAGATAACTGTCTTGACGTTCCAAAAATAGCATATACAATTTGTGGTATTAAAGCTGTATATAAACCGTATATTGGTGGTAAACCAGCAATCATAGCATAAGCAATCCCTTGTGGAACAAGCATTACACCAACTGTTAACCCTGCACTAATATCACCTTTTAACCAAGATTTTTTGTAGTTAGGTAGCCAATTTAGAATAGGTAGAATAGATTTTAAATTCATAGAATTAATTTACAAGAACAAAGATAGTGTAAGTTGTACTATAGTATGTAATACGAATTACACTAAGTAAGCCATTAGCTAGTTTTACATTCATCAAAAACCTTTTCCTTACAAGGCTTTTTAATTTGTTGATGGATTTCGTGAATAGCATCCCGCTTTTTCTTGTAAAAAATATTATTTCCCATTTTATCCAAAAACCCACCTTTTTTCAATACATCCTGACTAATTAACTTTAGCCCAGCAAAATAAATGCCTCCTCTATTTTTTTGCCATTTACGTATTTCATTAGTCAACCATTCTGCAGCAGCCAAATCTATAAAGTTGATACCATCTGCAGCTATGAGTACATACTGAATTTCATTTTTACCATAGATTTTAGAAAAATAATTAGAGATCTTTTCAATAGATCCAAAATATAATGAACCATCTATGCGGACTATTTTTAGGTTTGAACATTCTGTTGCTTCATCATCTCTAATCATGTTAATAAACCTTTTGTTTTTGTCCAATCCAATGACAGCGATGTTGGGCTTTGATGTTCGTTCCATATAAAAGAAAAACGAGGTAAGGATTCCAGCTAATAAAGCAAATTCTAAATCAAAGAACAAAGTTCCGAACAATGTAATTGCCAAAACAATTAGTTCTCTTCCACTGGAATTATAAACTTGTTTAATATGATGAAAATCGATTAGATTATATCCAACCAGCAAAATGATGCCTCCCATTGCAGCCTTTGGTAAAAAGGATGCATATTTAGCGAACAACAGCAAAACCACCATAAGAAAAACCGAAGCAAAAATAGCCGACATTGGCGTTTTTGCTCCTGCCTGATGATTCACGCCAGAACGCGTAAACGATCCTGAACCAGCATAGCTTGAGAAGAAACTTGCTACTAAATTTGATACGCCTTGACCAATAAATTCCTGGTTGCCATTTATTCGCTGATGTGTATGTAAGGCAATGGCTCTGCCTATTGCAACAGCTTCTATTAAACCCAATAATGCCAAAACCATAGCTCCAGAACTTAATATTTTTACATTATTATAGGTTAATTCTGGAACTCTAAAAGGTGGTAAATTGGATGGGATTTTGCCAACAGTTTCAATTCCGTTTGAATCTCCTCCAAGCAATATTGCAATTAAACTACCCAAAACCATGGCTATCAACATATAGTATCTGGAAATAGGTTTTATAAATAACTTTATAATTAATGCAATAAGTAATGTTCCTACAGCAACAATAAAAACATACCAATTGGTCTCCGAAATATGGTTGAATATGTATGTAACGATTTCTATTATTGTGCTGCCTTGAGGTACTTTGATACCAAATACGTGCTTTAGTTGTTTGAAAGCAATCAAAATTCCAGCACCTGCTGTAAAGCCAATAATAACCGAATGAGACACAAAGTTTACCAGTTTTCCCATTTTCAACAATCCCATTACCAATTGGAAAAATCCAGCTAAAAATGTCAATACCAATGCCAATGATACAAATGCTTCCAAATCGGATTCTGGATTCACAAACTTTATCAATGTTGAATACACCACAATGGAGATAGCAGTTGTTGGTCCAGAAATTAAATGATAGGACGATCCAAATAAGGCTGCTATGATTGGTGTAATCATAGCTGTGTAAAATCCATAAACTGGAGGTAAACCCGCAATCATAGCAAATGCCACAGCTTGTGGAATGACAATAATAGTTCCGGTAATACCAGCAATAATATCATCCTTAAGCGTGTGCTTTGCTATTGGTAACCAAGTAAGGAATGGGAAAACTTTTTTAAGCATTTACTAATTTAATTATTTTATTTATTTGTAACACTGTTTAGTAACACCGTGACTTGGAGTCTTGGTGTCATTTTCACTTTTAGTAACACCGTGACTTTGAGTCACGGTGTTACTATTACTTCGAGTCACGGTGTTGCTCTCAATTACAGGTATTCTTTCCTCCCTAACCAAAACCATTAAATGAAAATGATTGGGCATCAAGCACCAAGCTATTATGTCTGCATAAGGAAGAATGAACTTTTTTATTTTTTTTAAGAAAAAAAGATGGTTTTCGGTGTTAAAAAAAACATCCCTTTGATTATTGCCTTGGTTGTAAATATGATACAAATAGCCTTTTTCAAATTGCATAATACTATTTTTTAGTATCACCGTGACTCAAAGTCACGGTGCTACTCTCGTTTTAAAGTCAAGATATTAAATATTTAAGTTTTAGTGACACCGTGACTCAAAGTCACGGTGTCACTAAACAAATGGTGTCACTTTTTCAGTCAATATAATAACATCCTCCTTCGGATTTATCTGGTGTAAAGGCTCTGTTAAACCAAAGCGGTCTTCTTTCGCCATTTGGTCCTGGAGCAGGACGTGTCATTGCCATCCATTCTTTAAATATCTCGTGGGATTTATTGGTGTCCACATAAATATCTCCATATTTCTCGTCTTTTCCAGGCACTTCAATTCTAACACGTTGATGCCAGCAATGCATGCCGCTAATTGGATCTGGATGAACTGCATGCGTGATATTTTGATGTACACCTCCATCTTTCCAGAAGATACGTTTAGAATCGGAATCATGGGAATCGAAAGGTTTAATACCAGAAATGGTATTCATTTTCCAACCACCTTTTCCATCACCTTCAATATTTACGGTATTGGTTGCCCAACGATTACCTATTTTATCCTGTGGTCGTCTCCAACGTCCAATGTGGTGGGAACAAGCAACTACTCCAGGTTTCATGCTTTGGGTTACCCAAACCTTATCGATAAAATAACCAATATCGGTATTCATTTTTACTAAATCACCTGTTTTGAATCCCCATTTTGCAGCATCATCGGGATGCATCCAAATTGGGTTTCTGTTGGAAATTTCCACCAGCCATTTGGCATTACCAGAACGTGTGTGAATCAAGGTTGGTAATCTGAATGTTGGAACCAATACATATTCACCTTTTGACTTGTCTAAAACATCATTGTGAATATGGCTTTTAATATAAGTTGGAGTTGCATATTCCGGCCATTTCCAATCGACCATAGTTTGCGAAAAGAATTCGTTTTTACGTGATGGCGTTGGGAATCCAACCATTGCCTTACCTTTGATCATGACTCCAATTGGCTTACCATCTTTTGTAATAACATCAGTTTCTGGATCTACTTTTGAGCCTTTTAATTGTTCTTTGGAAAGTTCATTTTCATTAACTTTATACGATTCGCCTTCTTCAATAGCAAAAGCACCATATTTTTTCATGTACTCCAATTCGGCAAACTGCCCTGTAAATCCATCCGTTTTTGCAGCTTCAGGTAATCCTTTCACGCGTTCGAAAATATATTGATAGTATTCATCAATTGTAATTTTTTTCCCTGGTCTGTAAGGGGATTCAAAATGTTTGCGAATTCCCATACTGCCATCTGGATCGATTCTCCAAGATAATTCAATCCAAAATTCATCTTCTTCCCATACTTCACCCGGATTTGCCTGATAGGTAAATTCCACAGGGTTTCCATTTCTTCGAGCAGCTTCCCTTAATACTGGTTGTCGAAAAGCTATCCAAGTTCCACCATGTGTTGCATAGCTATTCAAATCGTGACGCTCTGATGCCAATCCCATAGGCAACACAAAATCGGCATAAAATGCTGTCTCATTCCAAGTTGGCGTTAAGGCTGCATGCAAACCGAATTTTGTTTCATCTGCAAGTGTTTCCATCCAGGTAAATCCATCAGGATAGGTCCAAACCGGATTGAATACTCTTGAAAAATACACATCCATTTTTCCTCTTCCTTCTTTTAAAAAGTGTGGTAATAACTGACTCATTTCAAAGAATGCCAAAGGATATTCTTTAGGGAAGTGCAATTCGTTCCATACCTTTTGAGGTTTTGGTGGATTTGGCTGCGTAGGCTTGAACTTATTCCAGGAATTTGGTGAGGTGCCTCCTTTTGCACCAACAGCTCCAGTTAACACCGTTAAAAAGTGTAAGGCTCTTGCCACACACCAACCACCAAGGTTTGATGCTCCTGCTGCACGCCAGTTATGGGATGCAAAGCGTTCTCCTGCTTCACCAATTTGACGAGCAATATCCATAATCATTTCAGCTTTTACACCCGATTCTTTTTCTGCAAATTCAGGAGTGAATTCTTTGTACTCCTCAATCATTGCGGCAATGTAATTCTCGAAAGTAACTTCCTTATCAGTGTGTCTTGCTTTTAGGTATTCCTTCCAATTGGTCCAATTTTCAAGATATGCTCTGTTATATAATCCTTCTTCCAAAATAATTAATGCCATTGCCAATAAAACAGCCGCTTCGGTTCCCGGATAGGATGGTAACCAATAATCTGACATGGATGCTGTATTGGATAAACGAGGATCCATAGTTGCTAATTTGGCACCTTTCATTTTACCTTCAATGATACGCTGTGCATGCGGATTGAAGTAGTGTCCAGACTCTAAATGTGCCGATACCAACAAAATGAATTTAGCGTTGGCATGATCTGGTGATGGTCTGTCGTAACCATACCAAAGATTATATCCAAAACGCGCTCCAGAGGAACAGATATTGGTATGCGAATTATGGCCATCGATTCCCCAACCTTGAAGAATCCAATTCATGAATTTTTCATGTCCAGGTCTTCCAACATGGTAGGCAATCTCGTTGTGTCTGTCTTCTTTAATGGCTTTTCTGATGCGAGCTGCAAAGGTATCTAAAACCTCATCCCATGAAGTACGTTCCCATTCTCCTTCCCCTCTTTTTCCTTTACGTTTTAATGGAAATAATATTCTGTCAGGATCTGTAATTTGATTGATGGTTGCTGGTCCCTTTGCACAATTACGTCCCCTGCTTCCAGGGTGATGCGGATTGCCTTCAAACTTTTTAACCTCTTGTGTTTCTTTATCAATAAATGCAGTTAAACCACAAGCACTTTCACAATTGAAACATGTAGTTGGTACAATTTGATAGGTTTTCTTATCTTTTTTAGGCCAAACTTTTGGATTGTATTCTACCCAATTGTCCCATTTTTCCGGTGGTGGAAAGTTCTCGTACATTTGAGCCACTTCCTCGTCGGTAAAATGACGCATATCGTCTTGAAAATCTTGATAGTTCTCTTTGTGCAGATTAGGAATGATTCCCAATTTTTCTGCGATGTTTTCTATAAATGATGGCTTTTTATATCCCATTTCTTTGAATTATGATTTTGGAATTATGATTTCTTATTCAATCTCTTTTTGATGGTTATAACTGAACTGACAAAAATAGCAACTAATTCATCTGCTTCTTTTTTAAGTTCTTGCAATTGCGATTTTTTATTTAAAATATTTGCTTCCTCAATTATTTCAAGCCAAAAAAGGGTTTCGTCTGCTTCTTCAATAACAGTTTCCATTTTTGAAATAAAATCCCTATCACTTTTAGCTCTACAAACTGCTCTATAATTTGCTCCAACTGAAGTTGCGGATCTTAAAATTTGATTTGAAATGGTCCAACCAACTTGTTTATTGGGCAAGAGTTCGCTAAAATTTATAATGTCAACCGCAAATTTTTTAGTCCTATTTTTTAATTGGTTTTTCATCTGTTTAAAATTTTATAGTTCGCTGAAAATAAAGGAACTAAAAATTTCTTCACATTTAGGAATTCTCATAAAAAATTTAATCATGTCGGTTCGTAAATAATGATGAAATTTGTTTATGCTCATTTCATAGTTCCGTAATTATTCTAAATCATAACTCATCAATTCTGATTCATCAATCATTAAGCAAGCGGAATGCGCTGCGGTGCTTCTACCCAAATTTTTTCTGTTATGTAAATTCCTATTAACACAAGAATTGCTGAAACAGTTAGCATTGTTGTACTTGGTGCAAAAATTAATAATGCTAATGGAATTACATTTCCGATTAGTACAACTCCAATCCAGAATAAATTTTTATAACGTCCTTTTGTAATCATTTCTACAACTGTATGTGCCGCTGTACTTGGGTGTGTTATTGTTAATTCTGTTACCATCGAAAATAAATTGACTGCTAAAGCAACAATTAATGTGATGCCTAAAATTGACATCCAACCTTCGTTTCCAAAAACTAACGATGCCAATACAAAAACTGCAACGCCTGCCATTACACTATGTACTAACATGTGTAAAGGTAATGTTGGACTTTGCCAGAAATCGCGACCTTTAGCCTGAGCAAATAAAAATGCCGTATAAATAGCCAATAATACTGCAAAAACAGCGGTTACCCATAATAATGGTGTTTCTGGTATGCCTAATTGGAACCAAGTATTTACTCCCCAAAGGGTTACCAATAATCCAAAAATTGTAATGGTATAACCACCCTTTACTAACCATGAATTCCATTGTGGACGTAATAATACGTTTAGGAATCTGTCTGGTCTATCTAAATCCATTACCAAGAATAAACCCGTTAATGCTAATCCTACTAACGAGATTCCTGCCGACCACAATTTCGCGGTATTAGATACTTCATATCCCAAAATAATTGCCAAAAATGGAATTAAAAATGCACCTGCAGCAATAGCCTTTGTAAATACGTAAGCTGATACTTCCCAGCCCCAAAGTATGCCTTTGTCTGGCGTGTCATAAACTCTACGGGCTTTTCCGTTGAGTACATCTATGTAATTCGGGTTTTCGGAATCTTTTCTTTGATAGGCTGCCTGCATTTCATTATCAATACTCATTTGTAATAAATCTACATCATCGTTTGTATGCAACATTTTTTCAGCAGCTTTAGCAAAATGACCAACACCACGAGCTTGTGAGTTCCATAAACCTGGACCGGATTTGTCTGTAGCTTCTGGATTGAGTGATGATTCATCGCCATCTATGTAGAATAGATTGGGATTGGTTCCTTTTTCAGGCTTTCTAACTTTTACTGCTTGACGTGCTAACAATTGGGAAATTTCTGTGTCTGGATTGTGCATGTCTCCTGCAATAATGGCATGTTCCGGACAAACAGTAACACAAGCAGGTTCACGACCAACCTCAACTCTGTGAGCGCAATAATTACATTTTGCAGCCGTATGTGTTTCTGGGTCGATATATAATGCATCATAAGGGCATGCTTGCATACACGACTTACAACCTATACATCTGTTGTTGTCAAAATCTACAATGCCATCATCGCGAATGTATAGGGCTTCAACTGGACAAATCTCCACACAAGGCGCATCTGTACAGTGGTTGCAACGCATTACGGAAAAAATCCTTCTGGTATTGGGGAATTCCCCTTTTTCTACTTGTTTAACATAGGTTCGGTTAACACCAACTGCTACATCGTGTTCTGATTTACAGGCAGTTGTACAAGCATGACAACCAATGCATTTACGATTGTCAATAATAAAGCCGTACTTCATAATTAAATTTGAATAGTTAATTGTTAAGCTTACATCTCAAAGTTAACCAACTTTGATCAAAAAACTGTAACAATGGTTACTTAACTACTCTATTTATTTTAATTCTAACTAATGAGGTAACTTATGCTTAATGGCATGGTAAAAAAGCACACCTAAAAGCCCACCTAAAATGACAATTAAAATGGACAGCACGCCTCTACCTAAAAGAATAAACATTGGTCCAGGACAAGCACCAATCAAGCCCCAACCCAATCCAAAAATAGTTCCACCAATAATCGTTCTATAAAAGCCTTTTTCCTTAGGTTCTATTATTATCTTTTGACCTAAGTAATTTTTAATAGTTCCTTTTTTGAAGAATGAGAACAAAATGATTCCTAAAACGACCGCTGAACCAATAATTCCATACATGTGGAACGATTGAAATTTAAACATTTCATAGATTCTATACCATGAAATAACTTCGGCTTTACTTAAAACAATTCCGAAGAGTGCACCTAAAACAATAAATCTAATATTTTTCATAATTTTTCGGAATTAAAATAATAACGGTAAAATAAGCCACGTCATGATTAAACCTCCAATAAAGAAACCAATAACAGCTATTAATGAAGGTAATTCTAAATTACTTAAACCAGTAATGGCGTGACCTGAAGTACAACCTCCAGCGTACCTTGATCCAAAACCAACTAAAATACCAGCAATAATCAAAATGGCAACTCCTTTTATTGACAACATTGCCTCTAAGCCAAAGATTTCGTCTGGTAAGTATTGAGCTCCTGCATTTTGAAATCCAATTTCTGATAAGTCGCTAATTGTCTCTGGGTTTAATGCAATTGCTTGATCTGGAGTCATGAATTTAAAAGCTATAAAGCCTCCTATAACAGTTCCAATTATAAACATTAAGTTCCATCTGTTTTTTTTCCAATCGAAAGTAAAAAACTCATGAAGTTTTCCTGCGCCACCCATTGCACAAATAGATTCGAGATTTGAAGAAATTCCAAATTTCTTCCCATAATAAAAAAGAAAAAACATGATTAGTGTTATGAGAGGTCCACCAATGTACCATGGCCAAGGCTCTAAAATAAAATCCATAATAAATTTTTTGTTAAAATAAGTAATTAATATTTGTGTGTTTGTAACATTTGTTACTTGAAAAAAGTATAACTATAAATCGATTATTTTAATACTATTTCTATGTAGTTTAATTTTATTTTCGTTTTCAAGTTTTTTTAACAGTCTTGAAACCACCACTCTGGAAGTATGCAAGTCTTGAGCGATTTCTTGATGAGTTGTTTTTATTAGATCATCTCTATTGACCATAGCTTTATCCCTTAGGTATTTATACAAACGTTCGTCCATTTTTAAAAAGGCTACGGTGTCAATTGCCTCTAGAAGCTCTTTCATACGTTCATGGTAGCTTTGAAGTATAAAACTTTGCCAGCTTTTGTATTTATGCATCCATTCTTGCATTTTCTGGATTGGAATCATTATTATTCTTGTGTCTGTTTCGGCGACAGCCCTAATCTCACTTTTGGTTTCACCCATACAGCAAGTTATGGTCATGGCGCAAGTATCGCCTTGTTCAACAAAATAAAGTATTAAATCATTTCCTTCTTCGTCCTCTCTCATCACTTTTATGGCGCCACTTAAAATTAATGGGATGCTTTTTATTTGCTCGCCAATATCTATTACTATAAAACCTTCGGGAACTTTTTTATATGTACCTATCTCACTTATTTCTTTTAAAAGGTCATCCTCGAACAAGTAGCCATAATTTCTTTGTAATCCTTCTAACATAAACAATAAGCATTAATCATTATTAAACAGATGCAAAAATAATAAACTATCCATCAAGTTATAGCTATGGAATAGTTTTTGTTAAGATAACTATAAATTGTTATAAAGTATCGTTAATATTATTATTGGTTTAAAAAATAAGAATCAAATATATATCTTTAACCCCATGCATTATTTATGCTAAATAAGTTATGAAATTTTTTACAACTTCTATATTTTTTTTGTGTTTTGCATATGTCACAATGGCTCAGGTAAATGACTCGCAAAAAGGGTTTAAAATAGATCCAGTTGATAGTACAATGCAAGTTGATTTAAAAATATCGTTTAAACTGTCTCCTATTAAAGGTTTAACGAATAAAAACATAAGATATACACTCAATTACAAATCTATACCTGAGTCGAATAAAAAGAAATATACCGTAGATATGACCAAAAAAAGTTCGTTGGTCGATAAGGAATGGAAAGTTAAACAACGCTTTAGCGAAGTTAGGCAAGATTTAGGTCAATTTGCTAAGGATTATTATTTAGGTGATTTGAGGACTACTTCAAAAACAGTAGTTATAAAAAGTCGAGATCATGAATATGTAGATGGTGATAGGGTAAAAATAACAGTTAATGATGTGGTTATTCATCCAAACCTAACTCTTTATGGAGATTTTTACACAATCGATGTCGATTTAAAAGAAGGTTATAATACTATTAATTTTATTGCTTTAAACGAAGGTGCATCTTCTCCAAACACAGCACAACTTATTGTTTTAGATCCAGATGGTAACACCTTGGCATCAAATAGGTGGCTTATTAGAACTGGCTATAAGGCAACTTTGGTTATAATAAAAGACTAAACTGGTAGCAAAAAATTCAATTACTTAACATAGAATTTTACATGCACATCCAACTTGTGAGAATGTTGTGGTATTTTGGTTAATTTAGCTGACCACTTTAGTTTTACCTAAAATTAATCACAGCAAATAAAGTATATAAGGTTACGATGTTTGTTAAGTTTAAATTTTAAAATTGAAACTTAATTTTACTTTTTCCCACGCAAGCAAAATCTCACCTTCTGTGTCACTTATTTTATTCACTTTATATTCTAAATGCTCTGTAATATCTTCTAAAATGGTTGGTGTAACCTTAAACCTTAGAACATCATCTTTTTCATTATATTCATCCTTTCCATGTTGATCCCAGTTTTTATTAAACATCACTGTCCAATCTCCTTTTGATGGAATGGTAAACAAGCCGTATTTCCCTTTTGGAAGCACTTCACCATTTATTATAAGATCTTTGTTGGTTTCTATCCAGGTAGCTTTATGCGCTCCTGCTTGCCATACATTGTCATAACCAACCAAGCCACCAAAAATAATCCTTCCTCTAACTCCTGGGGAAGAATAGTCAATATGTATATGTGCATCGCCTATCATTGCCATTGTTTCTGTGTGTGGACTTAATGGCTTTTTCTTTGGTTCTTCAGTTTTTTCAGTAGTGTTATGATCATGGTTTTTATCCTCTGATGTTGCTTTATTATTTTTACAACCAACTATTAGAATGTTAAAGGCGATAAGTAGAATTAAATTTTTCATTGTTTTTATGTTATAATTAATTTTTTGATTTTCATAATTTCAATTTATTTTGAAAAAAATTGACAAAATAAAACCTTAAAAATAAGAATATTTTAAGAATTATTTAGTTAAAAATTATTTGCCGGACTTCAACTCCCATTCAAATTACATTATTTACCGATGTAACATGTTATTTTTCTCATTTCATGGAGTTTGAAGTTTTGTCTTAGCTCTACTATACTAGAAGATTTATGTATTTTTTGGTAACGGCTACTTTTATCAAAATTTATTGAAACCATATTTTGTTATTCAAAAAAATCTTTTACTCATTTATACTACGATATTTGAAGTAGCATAATCTGAAAATTGTTATCTATTCAAAGTGATTATTGTCACAGTTAAACTAGGATAATTTAACTAATAGTAATGGATATTATTAAAACTGTTTTGTTAGCTTAGTGAGTTAAAAACTTTATTATCCATATTGCAATACTTTAAAGCTACATTAAAATCATCACATATTTTATTAATAAAAAATGGTTTTTTAATAATATTATGAACGATAAGGCATACTTTTAAACTTATAGATTTTACCAAAAATATTTGAGAGAGAATTAATCCTCTAACACTATGGCTTTGAGCCAATTTCTTGAATATTTTTATTGAATTTGAGCTGCTAATTTGTTGCATATTTATCAACATGGGCATGTATCTTCTTTGATTTAATTGAGAAATCCCATTATAAAAAATTTCTTCAATATTTTTTTCTTGGTTGTCTATAATAAAATCTGTACTAATTTTACAATAAATTATATTTTCGTCAACCCAAAACTTAATACCTTCTAATTGGATGTCGTTTTTCATAGCTTTTCTTTAACAAAATCTTATCCAATTGATGTACCAAAAAGAACTACACAAAACACAAACATCTAACAATGTGCGTGTTAAATCTATTTTTAAAAATTAGTTGCCTGAAGTTGTCACGGAATATCGTGAGTAAAAATTTTAAATAATTAAGTGCCTCACGGTATTTCGTTAATTTTTAATTGGTTTTTTTACACCAAGTTTATGCATTCTATCACGTAAAGTACTTGGTTTTAAATTTAATAGCTCTGAGGCACTATTGGTACCACTTATTTTCCAATGACATTGCTCTAACACTTGAAGAATATGATTTCGTTGAACAGAAGCCAACGATAAGTCTCTATTAATAATTGGTTTTTTTTGTTGATTTGAAGATTCAAATCCAGGAATTAATAATGTTTCACTCGTTGATAATATAGATGCTCTCTCAATTAAATTCTCTAGTTCTCTAATATTACCAGGCCAATCATATATTTTAAGTTTACTCATGGCTTCATCAGTTATATATTTAATATTTTTATTATAAGCTTTATTGAATTTATCTACAAAATGTTCAACTAATAAAGGAATGTCGCCTTTTCGCTTTCTAAGTGGTGGCACTTCTATAGGGAACACATTAAGTCTAAAATATAAATCTTCTCTAAATTCTTTTTTTTCTATGGCATCTTTTAAGTTTCTATTTGTTGCTGCAATAACTCTAACATCTATTTTTTTTGTACCAGTCCCTCCTACTACCTCGATTTCGCCTTCTTCTAGGAATCTTAAAATTTTTGGTTGCATATCTAGAGGTAGTTCTCCAATTTCATCTAGAAATAAAGTGCCTCCATTTGCCAACTCAAGTTTTCCTTTTTTATCATTATAAGCTCCA
The DNA here is from genome assembly GCA_963975205.1 of uncultured Flavobacteriaceae bacterium. Lineage (GTDB taxonomy): Bacteria > Bacteroidota > Bacteroidia > Flavobacteriales > Flavobacteriaceae > Pontimicrobium. The sequence continues at coordinate 15,970 of CAXBFU010000032.1, forward strand.
GTAAACGATCCTTTTTTATGCCCAAACAACTCACTTTCGATGAGTTCTTTAGGTATTGCTGAACAATTAATTTTTATCAATGGCTTACTGTTTCGAGTGCTTGTATTATGAATGGCTCTAGCCAATAGCTCCTTACCTGTACCTGATTCACCTAATAACAGTACTGTAGCGCTTGTAGGTGCTACTTTTTCTACTTCGGTTAATACGTTACTAAATTCAGTACTGCCATAAACCATGTCTTCATAATTAAAAACCAGATCAATTTCATTTCTTAAGTAACTATTTTCTTGTTCTAATTGATTTTGCAAAAGTTTAAGTTCTTTATTGGCTTGTTGTAGTTTTATATTGGTTAATCTAAGTTCTTCTTGATTATTTTTCCATTCTGTAATATCACGCGCTATACCAAGTATTTTACCGTCGCTTTGTAATTTCGCTGATATTTCAACATCTATTATTGAGCCGTCTTTTCGTTTAAATTGACGGTCAAATATTATTGGTGCTCCTTTTTGTATTTTACTAAGATTTTTAGAGTTTACAACAATATCACCTACAAGTATATCTTGTAATTTTAATTTTAAAAACTCCTTTTCTGTATAGCCTAAAACACTATAAGACGCTCTATTAAAGTCATAAATAGTACCATCGAGTGTGTACGTTATTATTGCATCACTTGCCTGATTTATCAGTGCTTTATAGGACTCGTCTTTTTTTCTGTTTTCAGTTACAATGTTTGATTTTTCAATGGCTATATTAGCTAAACTAACTGCAAAATTAAGCTCTCTAATATCGTCTAACGAAGGTGTATTAATAGATTCACTATAAATTGCAAAGGTGCCTAATACGTTATTATTTTTAGACATTATTGGTAATGACCAGCATGACTTTAAATTATGCTTCAGTGCTATATCTTTATAATCGATCCATAATTTACTTTTACTAATATCTGAAACTATTATTGGTTTTTTGATAAATGCTGCTGTGCCACATGAACCTACCTTTTCACCAATTGCAACACGTTTTACCGCTTCATTGTATGCTTTGGGTAATGATGGTGCAGAAACTAAATCAAGGTGTAATCCATCTTCATTCATTAAACTTAAGGTTCCAAAATAATTTGGGTGAATGGATTCAAAATTTAATAGTAAGCGCTCAAAAATCTTGTTTATAGGTGTGTTTAAAACTATTAAATCTAAAATTTTATTTTTTTGAATTAATAATTGCTCTGCTTTTTTTCTTTCTAAAACTTCATTTCCTAAGTCTAAACTTTTCTGCTCTAATTTGTTAATGAGTCTTTCGCTATACAATTTTAAAACTTCGTCTTCAGATATCCTTACTTTTTTAACATACTTCACTTTATTCTTTCCAGTATCAAGAACATCATTTACTGTAAAAAGTAATTCATCATGATCTATAGGTTTCCTCAAAAATTGTGCTGCACCCAATTTTAACGCAAAATCTTCATCTAATTTTTCAGTGTATGTTGAAGTGTAAAAAATAAAGGGTATGTTTTTAAACAATTTCTCTTTTTTACATGCCTGACAGAAAAGGTAGCCGTCCATTATCGGCATTAAAATATCAGATATTATAAGATCTACATTATTGTTTTCATATAATTTTTTTAATCCTTCACTACCATCATTGGCCTCTATAATATTAAAACCTGCTTCTTCAAGAATGACTCTTAATAAGTATAAATTTTCGTAGGTATCATCTACTATTAAAATAGTTTTTTTATTCATTTTTTTGTATTTATTATGCTTTCCATTTGCTTTACAAAAGTCTCAGGATTAATTGGTTTTTCTAAATACCCATCTGCGCCTGCCTCAATAGCTTTTTCTTTATCTCCACCCATGGCATAAGAAGTCACAGCGATAATAGTTGTTGTTTTTGGAAGGCCATTATGCCTTAATTTATTGCAAATTTCATAACCATCCATATCTGGGAGTTGAATATCTATTAAAATAATTTCTGGACTATTTTCGTGCGCAAGTTTTAATCCATCAATTCCATTAAAAGCTTTAAGTACGTTATAATTGCTTTGCTCAAGCAGAAAAGATAACATATACATGTTTTGCTCATTATCTTCAATTATTAATAGTGTTGGTTTCATTTTCAAAGCTTTCTATGTGATTAATTATGAGAATATTGAACTTAAATATAGTAAAATGATTTATATTTTTACTGTTTTATTCTTGCTTGATTGGCAGTTTAAATGTAAAATTACTTCCTTCTCCTTTTTTACTCTTTACTTGAATTGTTCCTCCCAGTTTCTCAATTAAATTTTTACAAATGGCTAAACCAAGACCTGTACCTTCGTGACTTCTATTAAGACCTCCTTCTAATTGAATAAATGGCATGAATAATTTATTAAGATCTTGTTTACTAATGCCTATTCCTTGATCAATTATTTGGGTAATAAGCCACTGGTCTATTATATCAACTTTTACTAAAATAGTTCCATTATTAGAAAATTTTATAGCATTTGATAATAAATTTAAAAGCACTTGCTCCACTCTTCGCTCATCGCTTTCTATAATTATTTTGAGACTCGATATTTCTGTGTTTATAGTTAGCCCTTTTTTTGTTGCTTGAGCCATTAAAAATTCAGTTGTTTTCTCTAGGGTTGTTATATAATTAAAAGGATAAAATGACACATTTAATTTACCTGCTTCAATTTTAGAAATATCTAAAACATCGTTAATTAACCCAAGTAAATGTTGGCTGCTTTTTTTAACCATTGACAGCTGTTTTTTTTGCTCTTCGTTAAGAGGTCCAGCATATTCTTTTAATAATATGCTAGTGAACCCTATAATAGAATTCATGGGAGTTCTAAGTTCATGTGACATGGTTGCTAAAAACGCAGATTTCATTAAATCGGCGGATTGTGCTTTTACTTTTTCTTTTTCTAATTGGGTAGATTGAAGATTTAAATCCTCTAATAAATTTAACAAAGCTTCTCTGCTTTCTTGGAGCTCTTGTGTTTTTAAATTTACTAATTTTTCCAAATTGTTTTTGTAAACTAATAGTTCTTTTTCCTGATTAATCCTTTCAGTTATATCCGAAGCAATGCCAATAAGTCCTTGTGTATTATTATTAGTATCAACCAATTTCATTGCTTTTGCTGAAAGGTATGTGATTTTTCCACCTTTATTTGTAAATCTAAATTCTGATATAAAATCTGTATTAGTTAACACTGCTTTTTGCCATTCATTTAATACTCTTTCTTTATCTTCAAGGTGCAAAGCATTTTGCCAGCCATAACCCATTGCGTCTTCAAAACTCATTCCTGTATATTTTATCCACTCTTCATTTACGTAAGTACATTCACCTGCTTCATTAGCATTAAAAATTAAAACTGGTGCATTGGAAGTAAGACTTCTATATAACAACTCGCTATTTTTTAATTCTTGCTCGATTTTTTTTCGTTCAGAAATATCTTGTATTGTACCATAGGTTTTTATGGGGTTTTTATTTTCATTATAAATTACTTCACATTGTTCCTCTACATATTTAATGCGTTCATCATCAAATTTTAACCTGTAATTTATTATATATGGTGTGTTATTTTGCTCTAAACCAGTTAATTTTGTTGTTGTTATTGTTTTATCGTCGGGATGAATAGCATCACGTAAAATATTTTTTGAAATATGATGTTCTTCAGGGTTTATTTCAAATATTCTATACATTTCATTGGAGCAAGTCATTTTATTGGTTACTTTATCAAGTTCCCAACTGCCAATTTTAGCTGTTTGCTGTGCTCTTTTTAAATTTGTTTCGCTTTTTTTTATTTGTTCTCTAGAAGTTTCATGAATTAATTTTAACTGTGCTTCTTGTTCTATGAGTTTATCATTTATTATTTTATTTAATCGCATTGGTCTTCCTGCAAAAAACCAAACAGCCAAACCTCCTAAACCTGCTAAACCTGCTAATATAAATCCAAATAAGGGTACCCAAACTGTTGAGATTAGTACTTGATTTTTAGTTGGAATAACATATAATTTCCATTCGCCATAAGGCATTTCTATAGGTACTGTAAATTGTTTAAAAGATGACATATCCTGTTCTAAAAAAAATTGTTCCTCTCCTGTTTCAAGATTAATTTTTGACAATTGATACATAAAACGGTTATCGTTAGAAACATCGATATTTAGGTCATTTAAAAAATTAGAAAGTTGCGTAATTACTGCCGAAAAGCCTGAGAATTTATTATCAATAAAAATAGGTTGCCTACTTATCATGCCTACACCACCTTGTTTTAAATTAACAGGTCCAGCAATAAAAAATTCTTCCCTTTTAATTGTTTCTTGTGCTCCGCTTATAGACGTTGAGCTTGTTAAAATATTAAAACCCAATACTTCATTTCCCTCTAATGGATAAACGTGTGTTATAAAGCCTTCTCCATCGACCAGTTGAACCACATCAAAATATGTATGCCCTCTTAATAAATCATGAGCAATGCTATCAAAATCTTTTGGAATTCCATTTCTCTCTACAATATATTGTAGTGTTTTTGTTGCTGAATAGCTATATTGAACAATGGACTGTAGTTTTTCCTTTATTAAATTAACCTCATTATTTATTTCATTTTGCTTTTTGTTTTCATTTAATAAATAATTTTGATAAGCAAGGTATTGCGTAATTAAAAGTAATAATACAAATGAAATGATACCAGCAACTAAAGGTTTTTTAAGAAAAAGGTAAAAAATATTACTTTTCATAGCGAGGTAAGGTTAAAAAGTTTCTTTAGTTTAATTTTCATTTTTTAACTGCAATTCTTTAATAATCCTTTTTAGTTCTTTCATTTTTAACTCTCTTCCCACAAATAATTTATTTATACGTTGTAATTCCAGGTTTTTTGCCTCTATCTCTTCTGTTCTTAATTTAACTAATTCTTCGAGGTTATTCCTGTGTTTTTCCAGTTCTTCTTCTACAATTTTTTTATCTGTAATATCAATTGCTGTCGTAAGAATGTGTGGAACACCTTTAATTTCAATTGGTTCAACTGAAATTAAGGAACTAAATTTCCGACCACTTATTAAGGTTTTGTCAATAGTTTCATTTCTTAAGTAGCCATTCTTTTTCATTTTTTCTATGAGCCTGTTATTCTGTTCATGGTAAGCGTCGTCTATTATATGAACTCCAGCTTCTTCTATTGTTTTGCCTATTAAATGCTCTCGAGTTGATTCAACAAGTTTTGCCATAGCCTCGTTAATATCAGTGGTAACTTGATCCATATTAACAATAGAAAAACCTACTTGACTTGACTGAAAAACTTTTGAGAATTTTTCTTCGCTTTCCTTTAAAGACTTTTCTGCTTTTATACGCTCAGTAATATCTCTAATAGTTCCAATCAAAAACTTATTTCCTCTACTATCAATAAACCTAGTTTTCTTGGTAGATATTCTTCTGGTTTTTCCATCTCTAACTGTAAGATTTTCTTCATTTGTATTCTCAACTCCAGTATTAATCACTTGTTTATCTATTTTAAAAAAGATTTCCATTTCTTCTTGAGGAATATCTTCAGCAAGAGTTTTACCAATTATTTCATCCCTCGAAAGGTTAAAAAATGAACAACAAGAATCATTTACAAGTAAAAATTGACTTTTCTCATCTTTTACAAACAGTGGATCTCCAATATTATTGATGATATTATCTAGGTGTTTTTCACTTTCTTTTAAAGCCAATTCGGCATTTTTTTGAATAGAAATATCTGTAAAATAAATAGTCAATCCGTCAGGAGATGGATATATTCTATTTTCAAACCATTTCTCAAAAGGTTCGTAATATTCTTCAAAATAAACAGTTTTTTGGGTCTCTAGTGCTTGGTAGTATGCATTATAAAAAGGAAGTCCAACACCATCGGGAAATTCTGTCCAAATATTTTTTCCAATCAAACTTTTAGGCGACCTACCTAAAAATTCACCAGCTTTTTCATTAACATAAGTATAGCACCAATTTGTGTCTAGAGATACAAAACCATCTGAAATATGGTTTAATGTTGATTCTATTTGTGAAACTAGCTTTTTTTCAACTTGTTTTTTTTCAGCTTTAAGATTTAGATATCGCTTTCTATATGTTATTATTGAAAATATATCTCGATTTTGATTAGCTATGAACGTTGAGTAGCTTTTTTCGTCATCAATAAATTTTAAATAAACATATAAAATGATGGAAAAAATGAATGCAGCTATAGATTTTCCAATAATATGCCCTTTTAACGAAATCCAAAAATCTGGTGAATTGTATTTGAGCGCTAAATTAAAAGCAACCGCATCAAAAATTAGAATGGTTAATAATGAAATAAGGACTATAAAAAAGAAATTTAGTTTGCTAATTTTTAAGACTAAAAATTGGTAGATAATTACCAGCAAAATAAAATCTAAAAGCAATATTATGGTGCCTATAATAAAGTATTTATAATTTATTAAAAAAACTGATGACGTCTCTACATCGTGTAAGCTTCCTAAAGCCAATTCTTGTTGATAAGTTATTTCAAACATTACAGATAAAAGGAAGTTTGAAATGATAATTCCAATAATAAGAGCTCTGGCACTAGAAACACCTTCTTTAATATAGATTAAAAGCACAGCAAATAAAACAGCACAAAAAATAATAACAGATCCTGGGTAAATTGTTATATCTCCTGGTGCTTTAAATTTAATCATTGTTCCTGTAAACGCCTGAATGTATTGAACAGCACCTAAAAGAATGTATAATGGTGCCAAACCTATTTTACCCCTAAGCCTAAAAAGTATAAGAATACTTGAAGATATGAGCAAAAACTCTAATAGTATTGTGAAGTATATATTCATATAAATGTGATTAAGCGAGTAAACAAGTTAAAAGTAAATTTTAAGTTCGCTTTATTTACAAATAAAATACTTGATTTAGTCTCTTAAATATATCAATTTATTTTTGATTTGATGTAGCTACTTCCCGATACAATATGTAATTTACCTTATATTTATTGGGGTTAGAGCATTTGGGCAACAAATAGGATACAAAAAACACCTAAAAAGGGTAAATTAAGGGCAATCATTAATAAATTCAATTACGAATATAGCATAAAAAAACCACTCATAAAGAGTGGTTTCATACATAAAAACATCAACCGTTAATTAGCTGTTCCAGAGCCTAAATAAACGCTGTTTGACACGGTATTACCTTCAGCAGTAATAAATGCCATAAAAAGCTCGACTGTATCACCTGCATAGGTACTTGGAATTGTAATGATTTGAGATCCTACAGTTCTATCAGCACCATCAAGAATATACATTGATTCCTTTTTACTTGGATTGTAAACTAAAATCATTGCTTTATCAGTTGCATTGGCATTACCTTCAGCAGAGTTGTCATCCCAAGTAAATTCTACTTGTCCCGCAGTTGCTAAATCTGTTGCAGGGTTCAATGCTCCAGATAGATTACCTCTACTTAATAAAGCTAAAGAATAATCTACAGTAAAGTTTGGTGCAGCTCCTGTAATCGCATTATTCAACACATAAGACATTGCTGCATTAAATTCTGTTTTTTGCACCGCATAAGATTTATACCCTTTCTTGATAAAACCTAAATTCGGTTGAAGATACTCCAAAGTAACTGTAAACTTGTTTCTTTGGTTAACTTGCCCTTCTGTTCGTGGATTTGCCACACTTGAAGGCTTAATTCTCAAATAGTCAATACCTTTCCAAGAAGCACCAACTACGTTTCCTACTTTACCTGATACACCGCCCAGGATTCCTTGTGAAATAACACCCATTGTATATAAAATTTAAAATTAATACTTGTTCGAAGTTGGTTCGGACTTGGTACGGTCTTTAACCAACACAAGTAATATATGGCAAATACTATGCTAATAGATTGATTTGGTTTTTGTTGCCTTTTGTTGCCCGATTTTGCTTTTTAGAAAATAGGTTTTGAATATATGACACCTTTAAATCTGCCATTTTTGAAATAACTTTTTGAAGTTCAGCTTCTTTTTTACAAATTGCTGACACTATATTAATATGCTTTTGTAACTCAAATTCATCACTTAACAATGAGGTGTAACTGTTTTTTAAGGTGTTTCGGCAATCATCTATTGAGATAAACGGAATAACACTCCCTTTTAAATAATAAGCATAAAAACCGCCTATTTGTAACATCATTGATAAATGATAAAGGGTTTGTTTTTCTTCTTCGGTTGATACAGATACCACAAAACAATTAGGGCAGGGATTTATTAAAGGCTTTCCGCTGTTTTGCCCTTTATTCAAAATAAAAAAATGAGGTTGCGAGTAGGTTCTTCCGATTTGGTGTGTTTTTAGTTCAAAAGTTGACATAGCTATCCAATTTAAAATTGCTTCGCTACGCTTCGCACCATTA
>CAXBFU010000033.1:0-20830 GCA_963975205.1 uncultured Flavobacteriaceae bacterium
TTACAACAAAACCCTCGTATTTACAAGGGTTTTGCAATATTATGAATGCGCCTAATAACAGAGAAGAAATCATTTTAGACTTACACTTTTTAGGATAGTGTCTTTTTAATGGAGATTATAATGAATAATACTTGTTTTTGAAGTTTCGTTTTATTTCAATATGTTATATTTTTTTCATGTTTTAATTTATTTACCTCCATTGGCTTGTAAATCTGCTTTACATTGAGTTCCTAATTGTGGAGCAGATCCCATATTTGATAAATTAGTTAGTGAAACTGTTTCCCAATACATAAGACAACTTGCATTATTACAATGTTTAGGGTGAGCTGCATCTTCATGATCGCTTTGTAATGGAGTTCCAAAATTTGTTAAGCCCAGAATATGACCAAATTCATGATTAATTACTGTAGTCTCTATAGTGGATCTATTTGATTGCGAGATACTATTACTATAATCTTGGACTGTTTTTTCAAAAACAACAAAAGAGGTGTTCCAATATGAGTTGCCTAATACTACTGTATTATTTTGTTGAGAGTCGCTACTTGATTTCCCATCTGAAAAGTATGCCCAAACCGCAATTTGATTTTGCGTGTTATAATACTGCCTGTGCTCCTTTTCTATATTTGCAATGTCTTCTATAGTATAAATATCTTTACCAGGTGATGGAATTGACCTTTTTTCAATTGTAATCCCAAGTGGTTTATTTGTAAGGCTTTCTATAAAAGAATTGAAATTGTTAATTGTAGCTTGTGTAGGTTCAAAACCCTCGGCGTAAACTAACTCAATTATCATACTTTTAAAAGTTGTATCAGACAATAAATCGTTTGCTGAACTACCAGTAATTTGCCTATTTAGGTTTTTATCTATTGTGTTATTACTTATAATGGAATCTCTCGAACAAGAGAAGATGCCCAAAAAAAGTAAAACAAGTATTAATATTTTATGTTTCATTATTAATTATTTATTGGTAGAAACCAAATTAAAGTTATTGTAATTTTTAAATAGAATAATAATTTGTTTATATGTAATAAGCAAAGACCTTCTATAAAAAGAAGGTCTTTGTCTGGGATTAATTAAAGATAAATTATCATTTAATATTTGGTTTAATCACCATTACCATCACCATCATCATCACCATTTCCGGTGTTTAGAAAATTACCATTAGCATCAAAATGAAGTTCTAATCCAATGTTTAGGGTAACTTCATAGTCACCATCACTTTCAATTTTGGCTTGCAGAATGGTTTCATTTGGATAGTTGGTACTAATATAGTCCAACACTATTTGTGGCAATGTCGAAGGATCTATAACTTGGTCGTCATCATTATTTTCATCATCGTCATCGTCATCGTCATCGTTGTTTCCGTCGTTATCATCTTCATCAACACCAACACCCAAAAAAGTACCGTTACTATCAAATACTAAAACAGAATCGTTATCAAGTTCTATTTCATAGTTCCCATTGTTTTCCATCTCTGCTTCTGTAATCGTGTTATTCGGGTAGTTTACAAGAACGTAATCCAAGATACTTTGTGGTAAATCTGCAGGATTAATATCTGTGTCACCATAATTATCATTGCTATCATCGTCTATACCAAGAAAATCGCCATTGGTGTCAAAAATAAGTTCTACATTGCTGCTCAAGTAAACTTCATAGTTACCGTTGTCTTCAATTTCAGAAGTCTGAATGGTTTCATTGGGGTAATTAGTACTAATGTAATCCAAAATTGACTGTGGTAAAGTCGCTACATTTATAGCATTATCGGCTCTCGATGCGACTAAATTCGCATTTGTTGGGTCATTTGGAGTTGAAATTGAATTATCTTTTGAGCAAGAGACAATACTTGCAGAAATAAACACTATAAGTAGTGCTGTTTTTATTGTTTTCATATTATTTTTTTTAATTATAAATATTATTAATCTGTTTCTTTAATGTATGTTCTAATTTTGTTTCATAGACAGAATGCTTATTTAGATTTGGTTATGTTTTAACGTAAAAGTTAAAACGATATTTTTATTATATAACAGTTAACTATTTAATATCCCTACCCATAATAGTGTGTTTTTAAAAAAAGATTAGGAAAGCACATTGTGCATTTTGATCAAAACTGTCCTCGAATTAGTTAAGCTTTACAGAAGTGACGATAAATCGAATTTTCACCCTTAAAAAGCACAACGGGTTTTTCTAATATTTTGAGAAATCGTCTAGAGCAAAAGCAGCTTGATAAGATTCTTCGTTTGAAGTATTACCAAAATTAGTATCATAATCTACTAAAATCTTCCAATTTAAACCTGTTTTAGTTAAAATAACATGAAATTCTCCATAAAATGATTTTTCCTTATCAGTATTTAAATTAAATGTTACTTTGTAAATCCCTCTTTCAGAGGCGCTTTCATTATTGCAAAAACGCTCTAAAAACCGAAAATTAATTGTTTGATTAGGGTTGCTACTAGACCACATATTTTTATATCCTTCTATATAATCTTTTTTGTTTTTAACAGATTTAGAAGACCCACTTGCTCGAACAAAATCTTCTCTATGCAAACTTGCAAATAATTCATGATTGAGCGTTTCAAATGATTTGGTGAAATTACTCCAGATATCAGAATTAATTTCTTCGATACACTTGCTTTCCTGTGCATATAAACTCATGCAGCTTAATAAATTAAAGAGTAAAAAATAATTAATAAATTTCATTGTTTAATTTGTGTATTAATTTCAGCAATAATATAATCAATACCTGTTTGATAATCAAACCACAATGTGTCTTCATTTTTTTTAAACCAAGTAAGTTGGCGTTTTGCAAAACGTCGTGTATTTTTCTTAATCTCCGAAATGGCAAACTCTAAAGACCATTCGCCATTTAAATAGTTAAAAAGTTCTTTATATCCAACGGTATTGAGCGCATTTAGATGTTGGTAATTCTCTAAGCTTTTTACTTCATCCAGCAGTCCTTGATCTATCATTAAATCAACACGTCTATTAATACGCTCATAAATAATGTTTCTTCCTGCGGTTAAACCAATAGATATGGTTTTAAAATTACGAGGTTCTTTATCTTTATTTAAAAATGAAGAATAAGGTTTTTTAGTCCCAATGCAAATTTCTAAAGCACGAATAACGCGATGTGGATTATTCATGTCAATGGCGTTGTAAGATTTTATATCCAACTCCTTTAATTGCTTTTGAAGAGGTTCTATTCCGTTTAATTCTAATTCAACATTAAGACGTTTTCTAATGTTAGTATCAACCTCTGGAAAATAGTCAAGACCTTTAGTTATAGCATCTACGTAAAGCCCAGAACCTCCAACCATGATTACGATATCATGTGTCTTGAAGAGATTATTTAAACAGGTAATTACATTTTTTTCAAAAGCACCAACACTGTAGTTGTCCTTTATGGATTTATGATGTATAAAATGGTGTTTAACTTGATTTAATTCTTTAGAGGTTGGAGCAGCAGTACCTATTTGCATTTCTTTAAAGAATTGCCTGGAATCGGCCGAAATTATTTCAGTATTAAAATGTTGTGCTAATTTAATGCTTAATGACGTCTTGCCAATTGCTGTGGGACCAATAACCGAAACAAGATATTTATTCATTTAATTGATTGCCACAGTTATAACAATATTCGGCATCATCACGATGGTTTTCTGCCATGCAATAAGGGCATGACTGTGTATTTGTGTGTACCTTATGTCTATTCATTTTTACAACTTCTGCCGACACAATTCCTGTTGGAACAGCTAAAATGGCATAACCCATTAGCATGATAAACGATGATATTAACTGCCCAAGTGCCGAGACAGGTGCAATATCGCCATAGCCAACGGTTGTTAATGTTACAATGGCCCAATATACGCTTCTTGGAATGCTTGTAAAACCACTGTCTTGACCACTTTCTATTAAATACATAATTGTACCTAGAATGATGCATAAAATAAACACAAATAGAATAAACACAGATATTTTAGCCCTACTTGCCCTAAGTGCTCTAGTAAGGTTTGTTGATTCACCAATATATCTGGCTAGTTTTAGTATTCTAAATACCCTTAATAAACGTAATGCTCGTAAAGCGACCAATGAATGGGATCCAATAAATATAAACGATAAATATTTTGGAATGGTCGATAATAAATCAATGATTCCAAAAAAACTAAAAATGTATTTAAGCGGTTTTTTTACCGTGATTACCCTTGCAATATATTCAAATGAAAAAAGTATGGTTATAACCCACTCGGCAGTGTCAAGAAAAGAATGATATTTTGAATCAATACTTTCAATACTCTCTAGCATTACAAAAATAATACTTGCAATAATGACTATAAAGAGCGTAATATTAAAAATCTTGCCAGAAGGTGTGTCGGCTTCATAAAGTATTTCATGAAGTTTGTGTTTCCATCTGGTATTTGGTTTTTTTTCTGTCAAGAATTTATTTTTTATAAATGTAATGAAAGTTTGATTACATTCAAGTTTAGTCTATAAACTAATTATTTTTAATCTATGCTGTTTCCTTCTTAAATACGTTTGGATTATGTGTTGCGAATCACGATTATGCTGCATTGGAGTTATAATAGATTGTAGCACCTCAAGATTAGTTACTTGGTAGTTTAAATTGTAAAAACCATAGCCTTTAAACATCCCATTTTCAATTAAAATGGCACTACGTTCATCCACTTCTCGTCCTCTGTCTAAAATTACCATATTTTGGTTTTCAAAAGCATAGTGTTCTATAATATTTGAAACTCTTTTGTTATAGGCTTCAAAATGTTCTTCATCGATACATGCACCAAAACATTGTTTAATGGTATAGTTAAAACAATTACTACTAGTGTTGTGCAACCCTGAAAGTTTTTGACACAAATTATGTTCATCGACAGCTTTGGAAATAAAACTTTTAGCACTTCGTATATTTGAAAAGGTAATAATTGGCGTGCCTTTTCTATTGACATTGGAAACTTTTAAATTTAAATATCCATTATCATCTGTAAAAGTAAATAAACCATGAGAAAAAATATGGCGTTTTAAGGCTCTATTAAAAAAAGGTTTGTTTTGTTTAATTTCTTCACTCTCTTTTAATAAGGCAACAAGCTCGCTTCCAGTATCTTCGTAAGTCACAGTTGCTACTTGCAATTGCATTTTTTTTGACTTTGCATTTGTACTCGTAAAGTGTTGATTAACACGCTTTCTTATGTTCTTGCTCTTGCCAATGTAGATAATATCGCCATTTTTGTTATGCATGTAATACACTCCAGTAATGGAAGGAAGAGCGTCGATTATATCAAGTAACTTAGGCTCCATTTGGTGTTTTGGCTCTAACCTAATAGACTCTTTAATAATGTTTTTGCTTAAATCTTTAGCAAGTAGCATTTTAAACAATTTCACGGTTGCTTGAGCATCGCCAGCTGCTCTATGGCGATCACTCACAGGAATTCCCAAAGATCTGGTTAGTTTTCCCAAACTATAAGAATCTTCAGTAGGAATTAAATCTTTCGAAAGCTCTACTGTACAAAGGGTTTCTTTGCTAAAATCAAAACCTAAACGTCTAAATTCTGTTCGTAATATGCGATAATCAAATTGTGCGTTATGAGCCACTAAAATGGTATTCTCGGTAATTTCGACAATACGTTTTGCTACTTCGTAAAACTTTGGCGCATTTCGTAGCATATTACTATTTATACCTGTAAGGTTTACCACAAATGGTTGAATATCCCTTTCAGGGTTTATAAGCGTAATAAATTGATCAATAATTTTATGACCATCAAATTTATAGATGGCAATCTCTGTGATGCCTTCTTCATTATATTTACCTCCAGTGGTTTCTATGTCTAATATTGCGTAAATAAGTTATTGATTTATTGATTTGTCATTCTGAATAAAGTGAAGAATCTCATTATTTAGGTATTTTCAATTGAGTTTAATATGAATTTTTTATATTCAATAATTTCTATCTCCAAATATACTACTTCCAACTCTAATCATAGTACTACCACAATCTATGGCTAGTTTATAATCACTACTCATTCCCATAGATAGTGTTTTCATTTCACAGTTTTCATTTTGAAGTTTTTTTAAATTATCGAAAGTGTTTTTTAAAAATTTAAATTCTCGTTCAATTTTAGTTTTATCATCAGTAAATGTCGCCATTCCCATTAAACCTTTAATATATACATTCTTTAATTCCAAGAATTCTTGAGATTGTAATATTTTTGAGGCTTGTTGTACTGACATTCCAAATTTAGAATCTTCGGCTGCAATTTTTATTTGGAGCAAACAATCAATAATTCTATTGTTTTTTTGAGCCTGTTTGTTTATTTCTTTTAAAAGTTTAAAATTATCAACGCTATGAATTAAACTCACAAAACTTGCCATATATTTTATCTTATTGCGTTGTACATGACCAATCATGTGCCACTCGACATCTTTAGGCATTTGCTCGTGCTTCTCAACCATTTCTTGGATTTTGTTTTCTCCAAAAATGCGTTGCCCTGCCTTGTAAGCTTCCATTAAGTCGCTCACAGGTTTGGTTTTTGAAACAGCTACTAAGGTTACATGCTCAGGAAGTTGAGATGTTATGTTGTTAAGGTTTGTGGTAATACTCATTTGGGTTATGAAAACTGTTTCGCTACTTTTTCAGCTTTTCTACTTTTAGAATAATCATAAAATCCTTCACCAGATTTTACACCCAATTTACCTGCATTCACCATATTTACTAAAAGTGGGCAAGGTGCATACTTAGGATTTTTAAAACCATCATACATAACATTAAGAATAGACAAGCAAACATCCAAACCAATAAAATCTGCTAATTGTAGCGGACCCATTGGGTGTGCCATTCCAAGTTTCATAACCGTATCTATTTCTTGTACACCAGCGACACCATTATAGAGCGTTTCTATAGATTCGTTTAACATTGGCATTAAAATTCTGTTCGCTACAAATCCTGGATAATCGTTTACTTCAACAGGTGTTTTACCTAAAGTTGTTGACATATCCATAATAAGCTTGGTAACTTCATCGCTTGTATTGTAACCACGAATTATCTCGACCAATTTCATGATTGGTACTGGGTTCATAAAATGCATGCCAATAACCATATCTGGTCTTGAAGTAACAGCAGCAATTTGCGTGATAGAAATTGATGATGTATTTGTTGCTAATATAGTGTCTTCAGGACAAGCTTCATCTAATTGCTTAAATATGTTTAGCTTTAAATCAATATTTTCTGTTGCAGCTTCAACAACTAAACTAGCATATTCAACACCTTCAGTAATACTTGTAAACGTTGAAATATTATTTAAGGTATCTTCTTTTTGTGCTTCCGAAATTTTTTCTTTGGCGACCATTCTGTCTAAGTTCTTGGTAATAGTATCTATTCCTTTTTTTAGAGCTACATCGCTTATGTCGATTAGCTGTACTTTAAAACCACTTTGGGCAAAAGTATGTGCAATACCGTTTCCCATGGTTCCAGCTCCAATTACTGCTACGTTTTTCATTGAATTATATTTTTTAAAAACAATTTATTATTTGTGTTGCAACATGTAAAGCTTGGGTGCCATCTTCCAGTGTTACAATAGGTTTTGTATTTGTGTTTATGGCATGTGCAAACGTCTCTAGCTCATCTAAAATGGCATTGTTATTTGAAATTTGAGGATTATCAAAATAGATTTGTTTTTTCACGCCTTCGGCATTTTGAAGTATCATATCGAAATCTCCTGGGTTTTTTGGAGCATCTTTCATTTTTACTACTTCGCATTTCTTTTCTAAAAAATCTACCGAAATATAGGCGTCTTTTTGAAAGAATCGCGATTTACGCATGTTTTTCAACGAAATTCTACTTGCTGTAAGGTTAGCCACACAACCATTTTCAAATTCAATTCTAGCATTGGCTATATCTGGGGTTTCACTTATTACTGAAACGCCACTTGCCGATACATTTTTAACTTTAGAATTAACTACGCTAAGTATAATATCAATATCATGAATCATTAAGTCCAACACCACAGGAACATCTGTACCTCGAGGATTAAACTCGGCCAAACGGTGTGTTTCGATAAACATTGGGTTTTTAATTTGATTTTTTACAGCTTTAAATGCAGGATTAAACCGTTCTACATGCCCAACTTGACCTCTAAGATTATGTTTTGCCAAAAGGTTGCGGATTTCTTCGGCTTCTTCTACCGTATTGGTAATGGGCTTTTCAATAAACACATGTTTGCCTTTTGCAATGGCTTTAAGTGCACAATCGTAATGCGATAAGGTAGGTGTCACAATATCTACCATGTCAACAGCATCTATAAGTGCATCAATTGAGTTAAAATATGTATAACCAAATTCAGCTTCAACATTTTTTGCATTGGATTCATCTGCATCATAAAAACCTATAAGGTCATATTTGCTAGATTGATTTAAAAGACGTAAATGAATTTTACCAAGGTGGCCAGCACCAAGTACACCAGCTTTTAGCATATTTTTCGTTTTCAACAAAAATAAGATTTTTTATGCTTTTTTGAACGGATTCCTTTATTTAAAAATTTAATAGGCATCTTGTTTTTTTACACTAACATTTTAGCTAATTTTAGCAAGCAAAATTATAACCATTGAAAGATACATTTAAGCACAAAGGCCTTCGCCAAAAACTAGTTGAAACAATAAAATCTAAAGGAATAAAAAACGAAAATGTATTACAAGCTATTGGTAAAATTCCAAGGCATTTGTTTATGGATTCTGGATTTTTAGATCATGCTTATCAAGATAAAGCATTTCCCATAGCTGCCAACCAAACCATTTCGCAACCATATACAGTGGCATTCCAGACAGAATTATTACAAATAAAAAAGGGCAATAAAATTCTTGAAATTGGCACAGGTAGTGGTTATCAGGCTGCGGTTTTATGTGAACTTGGAGCTAAAGTGTACAGTATTGAGCGACAGCAAGAACTTTTTAAAAAAACAAGTAAATTTTTACCAAAATTAGGCTATATGCCAAAAAAACTCATTTTTGGTGATGGTTATAAAGGACTTCCAGAAGAAGCCCCTTTTGATGGGATAATCGTTACAGCTGGAGCCCCTTTTGTGCCTAAACCTCTGCTTGCACAATTAAAAATAGGAGGAAGGTTGGTAATTCCTGTGGGTAATGATGTACAAGTAATGACTTTATATATTAGAAAAGGTACTAAAGAATTTGAAAAACACGAGTTTGGTGATTTTCGTTTTGTGCCGCTTTTGGAGGATAAGAATTAATTATAGATTTCCATTTTTTTAATATCTTGTACATACTAAACCAACCAATATCATGTACAAGAAATTATTATTAGTATTTTTAGTTTTTACGGCAATAAATATATATTCTCAAGAGCTTAAAAAGCAAGACTTAGACAAACTATCTTTAAAATATGCCAAAGAATCGTTTCAGGAATTATATGAATTCTTTAGCATTTCTAATGATGCTAATTATCTAGAGCAGATTGAGCCAAATGTTAAATGGTGTGAAAAAGCTTTTTCTAAGCGAGGGTTTAAAACACAACGGTTAGAAACCTCTACAGTACCATTATTGTTGGCAACAAGAGAAAACCTAAAAGCTAAAAAAACTGTTTTGGTGTACCTTCAAGTTGATGGGCAACCAGTTGATACTACAAAGTGGCATCAACCCAATCCTTATATTCCTGCTTTAAAAGAGCAAAACGCTAATGGTAGTTGGAACATTATTCCATGGAATAAATTAGAAGGTGAAATTAATAATGATTGGCGTATATTTTCACGTTCTGCATCTGATGCTAGGGGACCAGATATGATGTTCCTCAAAGCTATCGATATTCTTAATGATTTTAAGTTCAAGCCAGATTATAACTTAAAAGTGATCATGGATTTTGAAGAAGAATTAGGGTCGCCTAACTTACCTAAAGCTGTCTTAGAGAATAAAAAATTGCTAGCAGCCGATATGCTAGTTATTTTTGATGGACCAAGGCATTTATCTAATCAGCCAACATTAAGTTATGGTGCACGAGGTATTGCTCAAATAACTATAGAAGTATTTGGTCCAAGAAGTCCTTTACATAGTGGCAATTATGGTAATTATGTGCCCAATCCTGCAATGAAATTATCTCAACTTTTGGCAACTATGTGGCGAGAGGATGGTCGAGTAACCATTCCTGGTTGGTATGATGGCATAACCATAAGCGATGAGGTTAAGAAAATTTTAAAACAAGTACCTGATGATGAAGCTCAAATACAAAAGGATTTTGGTATAGCTAGTACAGAAAATATTGGAACAAATTTTCAAGAAGCGATTCAATACCCAGCTTTAGGAATTTTAGGAATGGAAGCAGCTTGGGTTGGTAAAGAAACTAGAACAGTTATTCCAGCTTCTGCTACTGCCGAAATGAATATTCGTTTGGTAAAGGAAACTAATGGAGATCGTATGGTATTATTAGTTAAAAAGCATGTTGAAAACCAAGGGTTTCATTTAATTAAAGGAGAACCAACCGAAGAAGAACGATTAACATATAAAAAACTGGCAAGATTTAATTCAAAAGTATCTTATGGTGCATTTAGAACCGAGTTTAATACAGAAGTAGGTGAGTGGTTACGTAAAGGAATGCGATTTGCTTTTGGAGAAAATCCTATACAAATTAGAACCATGGGTGGTTCTATACCAATTTCACCTTTTGTAATTACTTTAGGTATTCCAGCTGTTGGTGTGCCAACGGTTAACCCAGATAACAATCAGCATAGTCCAAATGAAAATATAAGACTAGGAAATTACATAGATGGTATAAAAACCATTACAGCTATTTTGATGCAAGACTTTTAACCATCCTATAATCATCCATAAAAAAGCCATTGCCAATATCTATTACTATGGCCTCAATGTTCTTGAAACCATTTTTTTCGTAAGCCCTAATAGCGTTAATATTATTTTTATTGACTGTTAGGGATATGGTTTTGCACTGTAATTCTTGGGCTTTGCTTTCAACAAAGTTAAAGGCAGTCTTTCCAATTTTTTTACCTCTATACTCTTTAAGAAGATACACTTTACTTAAAAAAAGATTGTCGTCATTCTTTTTAATCGATAGGTAGCCAATATTATCCTTATCATATTTAATAATATAATATTCATAACCTTCTTTAGCTTGTTGCTGCATAGCTTTTGACGTTTGAAACTTGGCAACCATATAGTCAACTTGAGCTTTTCCAATAATAGGTGTATAATGCTCATGCCAAACTATGTTAGCTAATTTGGCAATTGTGTTAAAATGTTCTTTGGAATTTGCTAAAAAGAACTCGGTCATTAGTTTTTATTTGGCAAATATTGCTCAGGAATAGGATTTTCTTCTGATTCTTGCATCCAATAAATGTTTAAAACCCACCATCTATTACCATCGTTTAATAACTGGATGCTATTAATGCCTCGCATAAATGGCTCTTTATCGTTTTTGCTTCGGTAAGATTCATAGGTGCTAAATACTTGGGTAATATTTCCAAAAGTATCAACTTCTCGTTGCAATTCAATTTCATAAAAACCATTTTCTACTAGATAATTTCCTGAAGAATTTACATAATCTTCCGGAGTTATAAAACGTGCTCCAATTTTACCTTCTCTATTTTTTCCCGATGGAATTAATTTGGCATTTGGATGAAATAGAAATCGAAACAAATCCCAGTCTCTTGCTTCGCCTTTTTCTCCTGAAATTACAGCATATAAAGTTTCGATGGTGTTGTTTAGTGTTTTTACATTTTCTAAATAGGCAACTTTGCTATCTTGAGCATTTGTTAAAAAAGTAATGAGCAGTGTTATTGTTAATACGGTTAAATGTTTCATTTTTTTAAACTAAAAATAATCAATTAAAACTTTATGCCAAATATAATTGCATCGCCTTTATAGCCATTTTGATAGGAACGTAAATAATCTACACGAAGAAACCTAAATTTCCCCCAACCAATATTATCGAGACCAATGGTATATTCTTGATAGGGTTTGTTGGATGTAGTGGACAGCGTATGTGCTCCAGCGATTATATTAAAGTTAAGCTTTTTTAATAAAGGTACTCTTCCAAGCAGAAACCCATTAAAGTCGTACTCTGCATGCATTTCTAGGTAAGAATTGTTTGTACTTGCTGTATAGTATGGCAAATTATTAAACACATTTAAATACGAACCTGAACCAATTTGAGTTTGATTACCATTAAAATGTTGGTAATCTATAAATGAGATATTCTCACCATTAAAGAATTTTCCTGCTTTTAGGTTATAGTTAAAACTCCCTTTATCAGCAACATTGATTCTTTGTGTTGCTTGAATTTTAAGCTGACTAAAATTATAGTCATTAATAGATGATGCAAACCCTTTTTCAAAACCCAAAATAACAGTAGGATATTTAGAATTTGGAATATTGTATTTTCCATTAGGGTAGCTCAAGTAATTTTGTCCAAAATTAATTCGTGCTGTAAGGTTAAACTTCATAATGTTATGTGCATCAAAAGGAGCTATACCATAAGCTGTTTCGTCTAAAGGGTTGTTACTTGAATAAACTTTATTTTGTTTTGGATACCAAGCTTGATTTGTTGTGTTAAATAATGCTTTACGCTTTTGATAGCCTAAGCTTGCATTGATTCTAAAACCATTAAGTAACTCATTGGAGTATAATACTTGGGCAAAGGTGTTTTCGTAAATTTTCATATAGTTATTTTCTGAAAACATTGAAAATCCAGTATTTAATAGTTTAGAAATTGGGTTACTTGAATTAAACTGTTGTGTGGTTATGCCGCCAGAAAGTGTTAAAAATGGTCTGCTACTATTATTAAATTTATAAGTTGCAGAGAGTGTTCCACGTAAGCGTTGTTCGCTAAAAGCATAGTTGATATTACTTCTTATGGAAAAGTAACGTTCAAAATCGTTATAACTTTTAGTGTAAAATGTACTAATATCTGCATTCCACCCTTGAACAGTATTAAAACTAATAGCTTTAATAGGAGAGGTAATACCTGTACTCCAGTTTTCATGTGAATTTCTATAAGTATAGCCACCAATAATATCGCCAAGGTTAAATGTATTATTTACAATATCTACAGAATCTTTATACGTTTTAGAGTTTCTAATAATTTGGATACTATCTTTTTTTATATAATCTATAGCTTCTTCAACGCTTAGTGGTATTGGTCTAATTGTACTCCAAAATGTAGAATCCTTTTTATTTGCCTCATCAGCAAACGACACTATTTCTCTAGTGAAATCTTTATGGGTTAATCCAGAATCAAATATGTAATCACTATAGACTGCGGTGAAACGACCATCACCTTTTATTCCGAAAAGCCCATACTTAAAATCGATATTTTGAGAGATTTTTGTCCAAATATTATCTTTTTCTGAAAAAGAAAAATTTTGTGTTATTGTTATTTTATCTACTGCAGGAATTTGGGCTTGTATTCCTGTTATATCTAATTCGGCTGCGTAAATTGTCCATTGATCTTCGACAATATAGATATAGCCTTCAAAAACAGAGTCGTTTTTACGTCTAGGAGTTACTTTTATTTTGTTAATAAGGTTGTTTTTGTCGTCATAAAATGTCCCTTCTAATTTGTAACGATAATATCCAAATGCATTATTTGCAATAGGTGAGATGATTTGATTTCCTAATTCTATAGTGTTGTTGTACAAATCAAAATCTACATCAATTGCATTGTTAAAGCTAAAACCATTTGAATCACCACTAACTTTAGATGCCAAGATTTTTTCTTTAAGTTTATTGGGTCTTAAAAATTCTAATTTTGAAAAAGTTTCAGATAAATAGATAACACCACTTCTGGTAGAATCTAATCCTCCTCCAAGGTCACCAATTTCGGTGCCTAATATTTTTTCGGGAGCATCTTTTATCCGAATTAAACCACGAGAATAAAAGTTAGATTTATAGCTCAGTATTTTATTTTGATTTTCTTTTCTTTTTGCAATAGCTTCACGAATAATAATGTTGGCAGGATTTTCTGTTGTATTAATAAACACTTCATTTAATGAGATTTCTTCATCAAACAAAACTGCATCTAACTTATATGGAAAGAATTGAATAGTTACTTTTTTCTTAATAGTTTTATAGCCCAAGTACTGGAAAACTACTGTGTAAATACTAGGTTTACTAACGTTTAACTCGTAATTGCCATCCTCGTTGCTAGCTGTTCCAGTATAGGTGTTCTCTATGTAAATATTTACAAATGGTAAAGGTTCGTTTTTATTGTTAGTTACTGTTCCTTTAATTTGAGAAAAACAGTGAATACTTAATAAAAATGTAAATGGGAGGAGTAAAAAATGTTTCATAAATGTTGATTGACGGTTAGTTATTCAGAAGTACTTAAAAAAAAGATTCCCTAAAACAATGTCAAACCTAGACATTTAATTAAAAGACTTTTGTTAAACAATCATAAATAAAACCTACTTTACTGTTAAATAATGATTGCAAAATTTACAATAACCTAGACTAGATTATTTATGCATTTTCTTAATACGATCTAAATTACGTTTATTATCCCTATCTTTTATCGTATCGCGTTTATCGTATAGTTTTTTTCCTTTAGCTAAGCCAATGTCTAGTTTCGCAAATCCTTTGTCGTTAATAAATAGACGTAACGGAATTATGGTAAGACCAACATTTTTAACTTCTTTTTCCAGTTTTTTAAGTTCTCGTCTATTTAACAACAATTTTCTAGTGGCCTTTGGCCTATGGTTTATATAGTTTCCATATGCATATTCTTCAATGGTCATGTTAACCACAAAAAGCTCTCCACGATCATTAAACTCACAAAAACTTTCGGCAATAGACGCTTTACTGCTTCGTATGGATTTAATTTCGGTACCAGTTAAAACAATTCCAGCAGTGTATTTGTCGAGTATTTCGTATTCGAAACGTGCTTTTTTATTTTGTATGTTTATATTTTTCTGCATGAAAGCCAAAACTACATAAATTTATTAATAGTTAAAACTGATATTAATTGGTTATTTTTGCTACAAAATTTATTAAAAATACTACAAATGAAACATATTTTATATAGCCTTAGCTTGATTTTGGTCCTTGCTTCATGTAAACCTGAAAACGTTTTTAATGCTCAAGAAATAGTTGATAAAACTATTGAGGTTTCTGGTGGCGACAAGTTTAAGACATCAACCATTTCATTCGATTTTAGGGATATACATTATAAAGCTATTAGAAATAATGGATTATATCAATATGAACGATTTAT
Organism: uncultured Flavobacteriaceae bacterium; assembly: GCA_963975205.1. Taxonomy (GTDB): domain Bacteria; phylum Bacteroidota; class Bacteroidia; order Flavobacteriales; family Flavobacteriaceae; genus Pontimicrobium. The sequence goes on from CAXBFU010000033.1 coordinate 15,227, forward strand.
TACCGATTCTGTTGGACAAATTAGAGACGTGCTTTCAAATGATGGCTTTAAAAGATACATTAATCAAAAAGAAGCAATAGTTGTAGATACCATGGCTGCAAAATATACTAGATCTGTTAATTCGGTTCATTATTTTTCGGTATTGCCTTTTGGGCTCAATGACGCTGCAGTTATTAAAGAATATTTAGGAGAAGTGACTATTAAAAATAAAATGTACTATAAAATAAAAGTTTCTTTCAGTCAAGAAGGAGGTGGCGATGATTACGAGGACGTTTTTTTATATTGGATTGGAAAAGAAGATTTTAAGGCTGATTATTTAGCGTATTCTTATATGGATAGTCCAACCGAATTAGGCATGCGTTTTAGAGAAGCTTATAACGAACGCTACGTTAATAATTTACGATTTGTAGATTATAACAATTACAAACCAGAAGCAAATATAACCGACCTTTTTATGTTAGACACACTTTTTAATTCTGGAAAACTAAAGCTACTCTCTAAAATAGAAAATGTTAATATCAAGGTAGAGTAAACCTAATCTATAACCAATAAAGTACTGGATTTTTCACCATTTGCAGAAATAGTGACAATGTACAAGTTGGCATAGTTGCTATCGTCTATATCTTTATACTTTTTTGTTCCCAATACAGCATTTACAAAGGCAGGTGTTGTATTACTGTGTCCTACAACTAGTACTGTTTTACCTTTAGTATTTTTGGCAAATACTTCCGAGAATAACTCTCTAGGATCATAAATAGTGACCTCTAGACCTTTTTTTTCGGCAGTTGGTTGTGCCGTTTGTTTGGTACGATTGTAATTGGTTGAATAAACAGCGTCAAAGTCAATATTCTCAAACACCAAACTCCATTTAGCAGCTCTTAAAATACCCGCTTGAATTAAATTAGGATCCTTATTGGTTTTATCACTTCTATCTTTATCGGCATGACGAATAAAATAATAGGTGGTAGTTTCACTAGTGTTTTGTGAATCTTGCGCACCTGATGGTAAGGTTAAAAGTAAAACAAAACAGATTATAAATAGATGTTTCATAGAATCAAAATATCAGTTGTTTCAAAGATATAATAGTTTAAGAATTAACTAAGAAATAATTGTTAAAAAAAATCATTTTTTAATGCAATAATTCTTCTTAAAAACAGAAATTCTAATTAGGTTTGGCCATTGGTAATTCAACTACAAACTATAAAAAAGAGATAAAAATTAAAACTTTAAGGTAATTAAAATTGAATTAACTATTTTTAAGGTTAGAAAAAAAATATAAAGTGAAAGATACAAAAGCCGGTAAAATAAAAACACCTCACAAACGCAATGAAGGCATCCCTTTTGATGCCAATGTATTTAAAGATATTAACATAAATAGAAGTGCTGTAGAACGACGTGCAGCTACTTTAAGTGGAAGGCGTTCGGTAAAAAAACAATGGCAGGCAGCTTGGTTGCTAAAAGCACTAAGTTGTATTGATTTAACGACACTCGCTGGCGATGATACTAAAAGCAATGTGCATAGGCTATGTGCCAAAGCCCAATCGCCCATAAGGCATGATTTGTTAAAAGCCATGGAAATGGATACAGCCAATATTACAGTAGCGGCTGTTTGTGTATATCATAATTTAATAGCCGATGCAGTTGAAGCTTTAGGGGACAGCAACATTCCAATTGCAGCGGTTTCAACAGGATTTCCAGCAGGGAATATTCCTTTAATAGAGAAATTAAAACAAATAGAATTATCGGTAGCAGCAGGAGCTTCTGAAATTGATATTGTTGTAAGCAGAAACCTTGTGTTGCAATCTAACTGGAAAGCTCTTTATGATGAGGTGGCAGCTTGCAGAAAAGCATGTGGTGAAGCACACATGAAAACCATTTTGGCAACAGGCGAAATACCAACATATACCAAAGTAGCCAAAGCAAGTTGGGTCAGTATGATGGCAGGTTCCGATTTTATAAAAACAAGCACAGGAAAAGAAAACGTTAATGCCACCATTCCTGTAAGTTTAGTTATGATTAGAACCATTCGCGAGTATTACGAACTTACAGGTTATAAAGTGGGCTTTAAACCTGCTGGTGGAATAAGCAAGGCAAAACAAGCTTTAAATTGGTTAATATTAATTAAAGAAGAATTAGGAGACCAATGGCTAAACCCTGAATTATTCCGTTTTGGAGCAAGTAGTTTATTAGGAGATATAGAACGTCAGTTAGAACATTATGTAACAGGACGTTATTCGGCAGCATTTAGACACCCAATGGCATAAAATTTATACAATGAAGATTAAAGAAATTTTTGAAACGATGAGCTATGGTCCAGCACCAGAAAGTGCCGACGAAGCCATCCAGTTTTTAGAATCACATAATAAAACGTTTAAGTTATTTATTAATGGAAGATGGGTAAAACCAACTTCAAATACTTATTTCGACACAATTAACCCATGTACAAAAGAAAAGCTAGCTAAAATTTCAGAAGCTAATGCAGCTGATGTCAACAAAGCAGTAACTGCGGCGAAAAAAGCATTGCCAGAATGGGTCAATATTGGTGCTCACAAACGCGCAAGATATTTATATGCCCTAGCTAGACAAATACAAAAACATTCCCGACTTTTTGCTGTTTTAGAGTCATTAGACAACGGCAAACCAATACGTGAAACCAGAGATGTAGATATTCCAATTGTGGCAAGACATTTTTACCATCATGCTGGTTGGGCACAATTAAGGGACAACGAATTAAAAGATTATAAAGAAGTAGGTGTTATTGGACAAATTATACCTTGGAATTTTCCATTAATGATGCTAGCTTGGAAAATTGCTCCAGCCATAGCCATGGGTAATACAGTCGTATTAAAACCAGCCGAATTTACACCATTAACAGCATTGCTATTTGCCGAAATTTGCCAGCAAATAGGCTTACCAAATGGTGTGGTAAATATTATAACTGGTCAGGGAAAAACAGGTGCCGCACTTGTAGATCATAAAGAAGTAAATAAAATTGCATTTACAGGTTCGACCGAAGTTGGTAAAATTATACGTAAAGCCACTGCAGGTACAGGTAAAAAACTATCGCTTGAACTTGGAGGTAAGTCGCCATTTATTGTGTTTGAAGATGCCGATTTAGATAGCGTGGTAGAAGGTGTTGTAGATGCTATTTGGTTTAACCAAGGTCAAGTATGTTGTGCTGGTTCAAGATTGTTGGTTCAAGAGAGTATTGCAGAGAAGCTCTATAAAAAAATAAGAGCTAGAATGGAAACCTTGCGAATTGGAAATGCCTTGGATAAAAGTATTGATATGGGAGCTGTGGTTGCAAAAGTGCAATTAAAAACTATTACAGATTTGGTTAAACAAGGAGTCGATGAAGGAAGTACACTTTGGCAACCTTCATGGTCATGTCCAAAAGAGGGTTACTTTTATCCTCCAACATTGTTTACTAATGTAACACCATCTTCAACCATAGCGCAAGAAGAAATATTTGGACCAGTTTTAGTTGCCATGAGTTTTAGATCACATAAAGAAGCAGTTAAGTTGGCAAATAATACACGATACGGTTTGGCATGCAGTATCTGGACCGAAAACATTAATCTAGCTTTAGATATTGCACCACAAATAAAGGCAGGAACCGCTTGGATAAATTGCACCAATGTATTTGATGCAGCATCAGGATTTGGAGGATATCGTGAATCTGGTTTTGGAAGAGAAGGCGGTTTGGAAGGTTTGTTTGAATATCTAAAACCTAAGGTTGACGATTTACTTTTGGATAATCCAATTAAGGCTGCCAAAAAAGCTGGAACTAAAACTATGGGTAATGGACAACCTCAACCTCTTGGTATAGATAGAACAACCAAAATGTATATTGGAGGCAAACAAGCTAGACCAGATGGAGGTTATAGCACCATCATTAAAAGTGCTAATGGTGATTATGTTGGTGAAGTTTCTAAAGGAAATAGAAAAGACATTAGAAATGCAGTTGAAGCGGCACATTCTAATACTAGCTGGGAAAGCAAAACAGGACATGCAAAAGCTCAGGTGCTGTATTATATAGCTGAAAACCTTGACATTAGAAAAGAAGAATTTGCTAATAGAATTGTACAAATGACAAGCCAGAGCATAACTTCGGCTTTGGAAGAAGTAAACTTATCAATAGAAAGAATTTACTACTATGCAGCTATGGCTGATAAATACGACGGAAAAGTGCATCATACCATTCATAGAAATGTAACCTTGGCTATGCCTGAAGCCATTGGTGTAATGGGAATTGTTTGTCCTAATGAGTCGCCATTATTAGGATTTATTTCCACAGTTATTCCTGCCATAACAATGGGTAATAATGTGGTTGTAATCCCTTCCGAAGATATGCCATTTTCAGCAACCGATTTTTATCAAATCCTTGAAACATCCGATGTTCCAGATGGAACCGTCAATATTGTAACTGGTAGTAAAGAAGAACTGGTTCAAGTTTTGGCAAAACACGACGATGTAGATGGTATTTGGTATTTTGGTTCTAATGAAGGCTCTAAAGACATTGAGTTATTATCGGCAGATAATATGAAAAGAACTTGGGTAAATTATGGAAAACACAGAAATTGGTTGGACAAAACACAAGGGGAAGGCACTACCTTTTTAAAACGAGCTAGTCAAATCAAGAATATATGGATTCCTTATGGTGCTTGATAATTATTAACTTAAAAATAGAATTTCAATATGAGTAGTATCCACATAGGAGCAAAGGTTGGAGATATAGCAGATACAGTATTACTTCCAGGAGACCCATTAAGGGCAAAACATGTAGCCGAAACGTTTTTACAAGATGCCGTTTGTTATAATAATGTAAGAGGTATGCTTGGTTTTACCGGGTATTATAAGGGTAATAGAGTGTCCATACAAGGAACAGGAATGGGAATGGGAAGCGTTGCTATATATGTTCATGAATTGATTAACACTTTCAAGGTCAAAAACTTGATACGAGTTGGTACTTGTGGGTCGATACAACAGGACATTCATTTGGGTCAAGTAATGTTGGCAATGAGCGCCTCGGGAGACGCAGATGCTAATAGCCTATATTTTAATGGCATGCATTATGCAGCAACAGCTGATTTTGACTTGTTAATTAAAGCTTATGAAGCTGCTCAAAGATTAAACATTAACACGCTTCAAGGTTCGGTTTTTAGCACCAATACATTCTACGATAATGAGCCAAATAGATGGAAAAAATGGCAAAGACATGGTATTATTGGCGTTGAAATGGAGACGCAAATGCTGTTTACATTAGCAAAAAGGTTTGGTGTAAAGGCACTTTCTGTTCTTACAGTTAGTGATAATATTGTTACTGGCGAAACAACAAGTTCTTTAGATAGAGAACAATCTTTTAACGATATGATGAAAATAGCTTTGGAGTTGGCTTAAAACAAATTCTTATTTTTAACAATGCCTAAGCCAGAATTACTTTTTTAATCCTGGGTTTTTTACTAGAAAAAGTCAAGATGAGTTTATTCTATAAGGGGTTTATACACAATTTGTTACAAAAATAAAAAAGCAGCACTCATCTTTTTAAGAAGGCGCATTCAGAATTTAGCTAAGTTTTAGAATACACCACAAAAAAATCCAAGA
>CAXBFU010000034.1:0-20292 GCA_963975205.1 uncultured Flavobacteriaceae bacterium
AAAAGAACTTCGTGATACAAATAAGTTGAGCTTTACAGTAACTTATTACAGGCGCTTTATATGCTGTTTATAGTTATAATAATTGCCGTAATAAATAAATCTATACACAGAAACACACTAGATGTTAGCTTAGAAGTTATAGTAAGTAAACAAAAGAAGCGAGCCAATTGGCTCGCTTCTTAAAATATATTTTACAGTAAATGATTAATTCATCCACTCAGCAAGCGATTCTTTATTCATTTTAATATACGCTGCATTTCCAGCTTTTTCTGCAGCTGACAACGATTTTTTAGCAATAGCAATTGCTCCTTTTTTATCACCTGCTGCAGCATAAATAAGCGACTGTTGGCGTAATTGCCAAAACGCAGGCTTCTCAATCATGCTCATGGCTTTATCAATCCACGTTTTAGCTTTATTAATATCCTTACCTTCACTTAAATAATAGCCTGCCGCCGCATAATAATCGTTAGCACCAGGACCGTTCATCATTTTATCAATAGCCGAAGATACTTTAGCATCTGTTGGTACACTAAATGGAACAGGAACATAAGCACGCTCCCATAAAATTCCAATAACTGCCGAACTACTCGTAATATCATCTATAGATATTGTAAACGATTGCACATCCACTTCCATTGCATATACATCAGCCGTTACTCGTGCAGCAACTTTAGTTTCATCCAGTGTTTGTGGTGCTCCTGCGCCTTGATATTCTGAATAGAAAATTACTTCCCATTTAGTAGCTTGTGGAATTGTAAATATCGCATAAGTACCTGCTTTAACTTCTTTTCCTCCTATTGTTACATTATCACTAAAGGTTACTTTAGTTCTAGCATTAGCTCCTGTTCTCCATACTTTTCCGTAAGGAACAAGGTCACCAAAAATAGTTCTTCCACGCATTGCAGGTCTTGAGTAATCTATAGTTACATCGGTTAATCCAACCTTTTGCTCCACTTTAGATGCAGGACTAGGTGCAGGTGTTTGTAATTGTGCATTTACAGCGTAAGACATTGTAAACGCAAACATTATTAATAGTAATTTTTTCATGTTGTTAGTATTTAATGTTATAATTTATAAGTATGTAAATTTACAAAGAAGTAAATCCTGCAAATGTTAATATATCCTTAAAATGCTTACATCTCCTCAAATAAGAGTAGTTATGCTTTTTAGATACTATTTCTTTATTGCCAAAATGCAACCCTTACATGTAAAATTAAACCAATTGATTGAAAATTGAATTAAACCGTAAACTACATTCTTCACAAAAATCTAACATTGATTTGGTCAATATTGTTAAGTATTTTAAATAAGGTTTAAACGTTTTGTGTTTTTGAGTTATCAATTTAATAATGAAATTTAAATGGAATTTTCAGAAGTATCTTATAAATCCAAAAGGCTTTCTTGTTGACTACTTTTACCTAACAACCAAACCTATGAGTAAAAAACTCACTAAATATCTATAATTATGTTAGGTTATTAAAATCACAATCGAAATTGGAGACATTATAATAGCATATATAGAACATATTTGTTAAAAGCGTTATTTATAAACATATAAATAGCTGCCAAATGTCTTCTAGCATTTTCTTAGAAAATTTTGATACTATTTTACTAATTTTAGGTCTAACTTAAAACCATCAAAATTATGAACACACAAGATGTAGCAAATAAATGGGCCGAAATGTGCAGAAAAGGCGAAAATTTGGAATGTATTGAACAACTGTACGCTAATAATATAACAAGCAAGGAAATGCCTGGTTTCCCAGAAACTATAGTTAATGGAAAAGCCAATGTTATAAACAAGAACAAAATTTGGCTAGACAATGTAGAAGAGTTTCATAATAGTAAAATAAGTGATCCCATAGTAGCTGGAAACCACTTTACGGCTAAAATGGGTTTTGATGTAACATTTAAAGAAAAAGGACGAATGCAAATGGAAGAAGTTGCTGTTTTTGAAGTAAAAAACGGAAAAATTGTAAACGAACAGTTTTTTTATGATATGTAATAACCCTTATATAAGAAAAATCAATAAGGCTGTTTAAAAAGTTATCTTTGTTAATATTAAGACAGCCTCTATATTGGTTAAAATCTAACTGTATAGAATAAAAAAAGATTCAGCTAAAATTATTATATTTAAAAGAATTAAAACAAGTCATAATGAAACTCAAAAAATATCTAGTATGTTTCTTTTGTTTAGCGCTAAGTTTGTCCTTCGCACAAGCTAAAATGAGCAAAACCAAAAAAGCTATTATTGCTTCTGTAGAAAAACACGAAGCCAATCTTATTAAAATTAGTGACGAGATTTGGGCATTGGCCGAAACCGCTTTCGAAGAAACCCAATCTTCAAAAATATTAGCTGATTATGCCGAACAACAAGGCTTTAATGTAGAACGAGGTGTTGCTGGAATGCCAACCGCTTTTGTAGCAACTTATGGCTCAGGAAAACCTGTTATTAGTGTATTAGGCGAATTTGATGCGCTTCCTGGTATTTCTCAAAAAGCACAACCTACCAAATCGCCATTAAATGAAGGAGCTGCTGGACATGGCTGCGGACATAATATTTTTGGCGCAGGAAGTTTAGGAGCTGCTATTGCCATAAAAGAACTTATTGAAAATGGAACTTTAAAAGGTACTGTGAAGTTTTTTGGAACACCAAGTGAAGAAAAATACTTTGGAAAAATATGGATGGTCAATGCAGGACTTTGGGATGATGTAGATGTAAATATTAGTTGGCATCCATCAGCCGAAATTAAAGCAGATGTACAAAGTTCTTTAGCCTTAGTAGATTTTAAAGTAGAATTTTTTGGACAAGCAGCACATGCTTCTGGAGACCCATGGAATGGCAGAAGTGCTTCGGATGCATTAGAACTTTATACCACAGGAATAAATTATTATAGAGAACATGTTAAGCCCACTGTAAGGATGCATTACCATATTCAAGATGGTGGACAAGTTGTAAATGTGGTTCCAGATTATGCCAGATTATGGATGCGAGTTAGAGACACAAAACGATCAGGAATGATGCCAGTTTACGAGCGTGTTATGGCAATGGCCGAAGGCGCAGCTATTATGGCAAATGTAGATTATAAAATATCGCTTATCTCAGGAATATATGAAGTTCTAGTAAATCGTGAAGGCGGAAAAATTATGCAAGCAAACCTTGAACTTTTAGGCCCAATTCAATATACCGAAGAAGAAATTACCTTTGGCAAAAAGATTCAAGAAGTAACAGGAAAAGAACAAGTGGGTATGGATAGTTCCATAAAACCACTAGAGGAAACAAAAGAAAATCCTGGAGGAGGCTCAACCGATGTTGGCGATGTAAGTTGGAACGTTGCCAATATTAACCTTGGTGTCACTACAGCACCCAAAGACACTCCTTGGCATTCGTGGGCAGTTGTAGCTTGTGGTGGTATGAGTATTGGGCATAAAGGCTTAACTTATGCATCTAAAGCCATGGCTATGACTATGGCCGATTTATTTGAAAAACCTGAACTTGTTGCAAAAGTAAAGGCCGAATATAAAGAACGAAAAGGCGATGAGGTTTACGAATCTATAATCCCTGAAGGACCACCACCAATTAACAATAAGGGTAATTAATAACTTTAAGATGATAAAATTCTTTAGAAAAAGGTAAGCTATTAAGCAGTTCTTGTGTTTTCTACCAGCAATGGATAATTTTTAAACCCTCTCAATCTTCGCACCAATAGCACGCAAACGTTCGTCTATGCGCTCGTAACCACGATCTATTTGTTCGATATTATGTATGATTGATGTGCCTTTTGCTGATAACGCTGCAATTAACAACGATATACCAGCTCTAATATCAGGCGACGTCATAGTGGTTGCTTTTAAAATTGATTTAAAATCATGCCCAATAACATTTGCTCTATGAGGATCGCATAAAATAATTTTTGCGCCCATATCAATCAACTTATCTACAAAAAATAAGCGGCTTTCAAACATTTTTTGGTGTACAAGTACAGTTCCACGAGCTTGTGTTGCGACAACTAAAACAATGCTCAATAAATCTGGAGTAAATCCCGGCCATGGTGCATCTGATACGGTTAAAATAGACCCATCTATATAACTTTGTATTTCGTACCCATCTTCATGAGCAGGAATATGAATATCGTCACCTTGACGTTCTACTGTAATACCTAGTTTTCTGAAAACGTTTGGGATGAGCCCAAGGTCGTTCCAGCTTACATTTTTTATGGTTAATTCGCTTTTGGTCATTGCAGCCAACCCTATCCAGCTACCAATTTCAACCATATCTGGGAGCATGGTGTGTTTTGTTCCTCCAAGGCTATCGACACCCTCAATAATGAGCATATTGGATCCAATACCTGAGATTTTTGAGCCCATTCTATTGAGCATTTTACAAAGCTGTTGCAAATAAGGCTCACAAGCTGCATTGTATATGGTTGTAATCCCTTCTGCTAAAACAGCAGCCATAACAATATTGGCAGTTCCAGTAACCGAAGCTTCATCTAAAAGCATATAAGTGCCCTTTAATTTTTTGGCTTCAACGCCATAAAAATGATCTTCCTTATTGTATCTAAATTCTGCTCCAAGTTTAATAAATCCTTCAAAATGTGTATCCAATCTACGACGTCCAATTTTATCGCCTCCTGGTTTTGGGATAAACCCTTTTCCAAATCGGGCGAGCAACGGTCCAACAATCATAATAGAACCTCGTAAACCACGGCCATCAATTTTAAATTGTTCAGTCTCTAGGTACGGCAGGTTGATTTCGTTAGCCTGAAAACTATAAGAGCCATGTGCTAATTTATTAACCTTAACACCTAATTTTTCTAAAAGCTTAATTAGTTTATTGACATCAACTATATCTGGTATATTATTAATGGTGACTTTTTCAGGAGTTAATAAAACGGCACACAATATTTGTAATGCTTCGTTTTTTGCGCCTTGTGGCTGAATTTCTCCTTTTAGTTTATGACCACCTTCAATTTTAAATGTACTCATTGATTAATTAATAGCGTTTACGACCTCGGTTGCTGCTTTTTTTACCACCAGTTTTCTTTGTATATTTCTTTTTAGAACGCATTAAACTAGTAGAATCACTTAAATCTTCTTCGCTTTTTCGTAAGTCGATTTTTCCATTAGACAACTCAAAAAGATGATCAAAAATAACGATATCTTCAACCGTATCTTTATTCCAGTTCAAGAAGCATTTTTTCATATGGTTAGCAATAGTGTACACCAAAGCTTCTTTCATTTCACCTTCTTCCCAAGTGTTGGCAACATCAATCATGGTCTTAATATTATTACCATAAAACCTATATTTAGGATGGTTTTGAGGGTATGCCAATGGTTCAGGCTTCGCTTCTAAAACCTCTCTAGATGGCTTTTCGAAAGGTGAATCGGCGTCCAGTTCAAAATTGGACATAATAAAAAGCTGATCCCAAAGTTTATGTTGAAAATCTGGCACATCACGTAAATGTGGCTGCAAATTTCCCATTACAGCAATTATAGATTTGGCAAGTTTATTACGCTCCTCTTTAGTTTCTCGCGACTTAGCATAATTAATCATTTTTTGCATGTGGCGACCATACTCTGGTATTATTAAATGCTCACGCTCTGTATTGTACTCTAATTGATCTATCAAAATATTGTATTATGTATGTGTAGAATTAATAAGTTCTTTCGAAGTTTTTACTTGTGCCAAAGTACAAAAAATTAAACAATAGCTAATGCTTTTAAATGAATTTTGGCTCATTAATTAACTAAAAGCAAGTTCCTTTATAACGAAATTACGTCTTCAACATTGTTTGTTACTTCTATATACTTAGAAATAACAGCATCTGGATCTTTCATAATCACATTTATTGAAACGCTTGTATATTTTCCATTTTTGGATTCTATGGTATTAATAACAGCTCCAGTATTATCAAAAAGAGCTTCAATCTCGGCTATTTTGGTAATATCAGACTTAACAATAAACTTATATAAATACTCTGATGGCCATGTAGCCGTTTCTAAAAGTTGTATTTTTAGTTTCTTGTAAAATTCTTCTGCATTTGGTGCACTCATAAGCTTTTTTTTAAGCGTGACAAATATACACTTTTAAATATTTTTTATTTCTGCATTTAATTACGATTTTTACTGAGAAAATCAATAAACTTTGGGTGTAAAAAAAATTGTTATTACTGGTGGTCCTGGTACTGGTAAAACTTCTATTATTAACGAATTATTGCGTAGAGGTTTTGTGTGTCTAGAAGAAGTATCTCGTCAAGTGACGCTTGATGCACAAAAACAAGGCATCGACCAGTTGTTTTTGACCAAACCATTATTGTTTAGTGATATGCTGTTGAAAGGCAGGAGAAATCAATTTTTTGAAGCCATTTCCAGTAATGAAACACTCACATTTTTAGATAGAGGGATTCCAGATGTTGTGGCATATATGGATTTTTTAGGAACTAAGTATCCAAATAGGTTTATTGAAGCTTGCAAAAATCATATTTACGACCATGTATTTATTCTTGCTCCTTGGCAACAAATTTATGTTAGCGACAATGAACGCTATGAAAATTTTGATCAAGCAGAGCAAATTCATGATCATTTAGTAAACACCTACTCTCAATTTGGTTACAACCTAAATGACGTCCCTTTTGACTCAATTGAAAAACGAGCAGATTTCATTTTAAACATCGTGAAAAACTTATAGTGTCGCATCCCATTGAAATATTAGAAAAATATTGGAACTTCACTAGTTTCCGTCCTCTGCAAGAAGATATTATTAATTCGGTACTTGATGGAGAAGACACGTTTGCATTGCTTCCAACTGGTGGTGGAAAATCTATATGTTTTCAAATTCCAGCATTAGCAAAAGAAGGTATTTGTATCGTTATTTCGCCGTTAATTGCTTTAATGAAAGATCAAGTAAGGGCTTTAAAAGAAAAAGATATTAAAGCCATGGCGTTAACTAGCGAATACAAATATGATGAGCTCAACACCATGTTGGATAATTGTATTTATGGTAATTACAAGTTCTTATATCTATCTCCTGAGCGTTTGCAACAAGACATTGTTCAGGATAGAATTAGACAAATGAATGTCAACCTTATTGCTGTTGATGAAGCACATTGTATAAGCCAATGGGGAAACGATTTTAGGCCAGCATATAAAAACATAACCATTCTTAGAGAGCTACAGCCAACTGTAAATATCATTGCCTTAACAGCAACAGCAAGAGCTAAAGTAGTAGATGATATTGTTAAAAATCTTGATTTTATAAGCCCTAAAATTTTCAAGCAAAGTTTTAAGAGAGAACAATTGGCTTTTATGGTTTTTGAAGCTGAAGATAAACTATATAAGATTAAGCAAATTTTAAAGAAGAACCCACAATCGTCCATTATTTACGTAAGAAGTAGAAAACATACCTACGAGATTCATACTTATTTAGAAAGCAAAGGTTTTTTAAGTACGTTTTATCATGGTGGCCTATCAAATAGTGAAAAAGATTCTCATTTCAATCAATGGTTTAATAATCAAAAACAAGTAATGGTTGCTACCAATGCCTTTGGAATGGGAATTGATAAAGCGGATGTAAAAACAGTTATTCATGTAAATCTTCCTGAGAGTCTAGAAAGTTATTTCCAGGAAGCCGGTAGAGCTGGACGTAATGGCAAAAAAGCATTTGCAGTTATCTTGAAAAACAAAGGCGACGAACAACATGTTAAGAACCAGTTTTTAAAGATTTTACCTAGTATAGACTTTATTAAATTGGTTTATAGAAAGCTATGCAACTACTTTCAAATATCGTATGGTGAAGGAGAATTTACAACCTTCGATTTTAATTTTAATACTTTTTGCAAAACTTACAATTTTAATACACATACTACTTATAATGCTTTACAGGCTTTAGATAGAACAAGTATTATACATTTATCACAGCAGTATCAAAATACATCAGTTATCATGTTTTTGGTAAGTAGTAATCATTTATTTACATATCTAGAAAAACATCAAGAAATAAGTATGGTAGTAAAATCTATTTTAAGAACTTATGGTGGTGCTTTTGATCAAGATGTAAAAATTAATACGTCAATTATCGCTAATAAACTCTCATTAAAAGAAGACGATATTATTAACGTTTTGGTTCAGCTTGAAAAAGACGACATTATTTCGCTAAAGCTAAACAAAACAGATGCCGAAATCACATTTCTAGAGCCAAGAGAAGACGATAAAACAATAAACAGAATAGCTAGAATCATAGAACAGCAAAATAAATTAAAAGAGCAGCAAATTGCGGCTGTTTTAGACTACATTAACAATGATGTTATTTGTAAAAGCTCCCAACTACTCTCCTATTTTGGTGAAGATAATTTAAAAGATTGTGGTATCTGCTCGGTGTGTTTAAATAACAACAACAAAGTATTTGCAAAAATATTAGACACAGATATCGAAAAAATTATTTCGGTATTAAAAGAAAAACCTTTATCATCTAGAGAAATCATAGAAACAACCAAAATAAAAGAAAGTATTATTACTTCAATATTGAGAGATATGTTAGAGAATAATTTAATAGAACTCACAAATACAAATACTTATAAAAGAAAATAAACATGACGAAAGATTTAAGAATTGTATTTATGGGAACACCAGAATTTGCGGTAACTATTTTAAAATCACTTATAGAAAACAATTATAATATCGTTGGTGTCATTACTGCTCCAGACAAGCCAGCCGGAAGAGGCCAAAAACTACACGAAAGTGCTGTTAAAACATACGCAAAATCTGAAAACCTAAACATCTTACAACCAACAAACCTAAAAAGCGAGAGTTTTATTGAAGAATTAAAGTCGTTAAAAGCCAATTTACATATTGTAGTAGCCTTTAGAATGCTGCCAAAAATTGTATGGCAAATGCCTAAATATGGCACCTTTAATTTACACGCATCCTTATTACCAAGTTATAGAGGTGCTGCACCAATAAATTGGGCAATTATAAATGGCGAAACCAAAACAGGCCTATCCACTTTCTTTATTGATGAACATATTGATACAGGAGAAATGATTTTACAAAAGGAAATAGACATATTACCCAATGAAACGGCTGGAGAGTTACATGATAAACTCATGCATTTAGGAAGTGATTTAGTTTTAGAAACTGTTGAGTTAATTGAAAAAGGCACTGTTAAAACGATTCCGCAGCCAACAAATACCAATGTGAAAACAGCCTATAAACTTAATAAGGATAATTGCAAAATAGATTGGACAGATACACTTGATAACATCTACAACAAAGTAAGAGGATTGTCTCCATATCCAGCAGCATGGTGCTTGTTAGAGAATGGAAATAGCCAATTAAACATGAAGATATATAAAGTTAAAAAACAAGAGCAAGACCATCATTATAATGTTGGACAGCTAATTAGCACAAAAAAATATGTAAAAGTAGCTGTAAAAAAAGGCTTTATAATATTAGAAGAAATTAAACTCCCTGGAAAGCGTAAAATGGATATCATTTCACTACTTAATGGTTACACATTTAGCAAAGACGCAAAAATGCTCTAAACCCTTGTAATTGCTGATATTACATAATTAAAGCCAAAAACCGTCGTCTTTATTAACAATTATGCTAAGTTATCAACAAAAATACGTTTTTCCCTTGCTATTACTTGCGTGAATGGATTATACGTATAATTTTGTGTAGGATTTAACAAAAAACGTTAACCCAAATAATAACAATTTAAAAACTTAATTTTATGAACAAAACAGATTTAATCAATGGAATGGCAGAAAACGCTGGAATTACTAAAGCTGCTGCTAAAAAAGCATTAGATGGTCTATTAATTGACATTGAAGGAGCATTACAAAAAGGAAACAGAGTTTCTTTAGTAGGTTTTGGATCATGGTCGGTTACAAGAAGAGCTGCTAGAGACGGAAGAAATCCACAAACTGGAAAAACTATAAAAATAAAAGCAAAAAATGTAGTAAAGTTTAAAGCAGGATCTGATTTAAGTGACGCTGTAAACTAAAAAATAAGCATACGTTTATAAATAAAAGGCTCGTTAATAACGAGTCTTTTTTAGTTTATCAATTAACAGAAATGTTGTTTATTAAATAAATATGTGTTAGATTGTAAGTATAAACTTAGCGAACATGGTTAATCAAAACCCAAAAAAAGGCCATTTGCTCATTGCTGAACCATCTATTTTAGGAGATGTCTCTTTTAATAGATCGGTAATTTTATTAGCCGATCATAATGAAGAAGGATCGATTGGTTTTATATTAAACAAACCACTAGATTATACTATCAACGATTTAATTCCAGAAATAGTAGGCACTTTCAAAATTTATAATGGCGGTCCTGTAGAGCAAGACAATCTCTATTTTATTCATAAAATACCCGAATTAATTCCAAATAGTATAGAAATATCAAATGGTATTTATTGGGGAGGTGATTTTGAAAAAGTTACCGAACTCATTAACAATAATTCATTAAGCGACAATGATATTAGGTTCTTTTTAGGGTACACAGGTTGGGAAAACAAACAGCTCGCAAGTGAGTTGCTTTCCAATACTTGGATAGTGGCAGCCAATGTTTATAAAAATTCCATTATTGAAAAGAACGATGTAACCTTTTGGAAAGAAAAAATGCTTGAATTAGGTGGCGAATACAGTATCTGGTCTAACGCTCCAGAGGATCCAAGTTATAACTAGGTCAACCTAACCTTCACATTCAATTTTGCTAATACATTTTTGGAAAAACTAATAGAAAATTGCTTTTTTCTATAATTAGTTATTGGTTGAATTCCAGAAATAACATTTGTTAAAAATAATTCATCAGCTTGTTGCAATTCAAAAGGGGAAATAGATGCCTCCTCAATAGTATATTCGGGAATCAGTTTGATTATTTCAATAATTTGCTTTCTCATAATCCCTTTTATGCAACCATCACTTAATGGTGGTGTTTTTATAAGCTCACCTTTAACTAGAAAAATATTTGAATTTAATGCTTCAACAACATTCTTGTTGGTATTTAGTAATAAACAATTATCCAATCTATTTTCCTTGGCAAATATGCTTCCAACAACATTAATAAGCCTGTTGTTGCTCTTTAATGTAGATAATAAACTAGGCGGCAAATAGTGGTCTTTATAAAGATCTACTCGATAAGTGCTATCATTGAACTGATAAAAATTATCATTTAATGGTTTACTGGTTATGAGATAAGAAACATTATTAGTATTAGGTGTATATAACCCTCCACTTTCTCTAAAAACTATTAGTTTCACTCTAATAGATTGTTGCAATTGGCTATTAGCTTCAACAAGTTTTAAAATTTCACTTTCGAGAAACTCTAAAGTAAAGCTCATAGGTATTTCCATTCTTAAAATACGCATAGACGCCATTAACCTAAAGTAATGGTCTTCCCAAAAAAGTATTTTAGAATGTGATATTTTAATGGTTTCAAAAACAGCATCGCCATAATTAAAACCTCTATTGTTTATAGATAGTGAAGCCTTAGTTTCTTGTAGAATATGTCCGTTATTATTTACCATAAAAAAGTCCCAAATAAATCGGGACAAATATAGTTTATTTAATGAGAATGCTTATGCTGAACCTAGTACCTGTTTTAAGTCTGAAATTTGATTTTCCCAAAGCATTTTTACTTCATCTATCTCATCTTCATCGGCAAAATCGGTAACCATTAATGATACATCTTTTGTAATATCATCAACCTGAATCCTGACTTCAAAGTAGGTGTTATCTTCTTCTCCGTTTTGCCATTTAAACTTAACACGTTCCCCATTCTTTTTACTTAATAGTTTCGCTTGTTCCTCACTATCGTCCCAAATAAAAGTAAAAAGCTCTCCACGTGAGTTTACATTATCTGCAAACCATTCAGACAATCCAGATGGCGTCGAAATATATTGATACAGTAATTGAGGTGATGCGTGTATTGGGAATTCTAAGTCGATTTTTATTTTATCATCCATAAATCCTAAAAAAATTAGATGGTTAATATATACATTAATTATGTAGTTTTAAAACTAAAATTTAAAAATATTTTTGTTGGGTTAATATTTGCTCTCAAACATTTTGTTTTTATATTTGCAGCCGCAATGATATGGCGAGATAGCTCAGTTGGTTAGAGCGTCGGATTCATAACCCGGAGGTCCCGAGTTCAAATCTCGGTCTCGCTACAAAAAAAGCAGTTTAGAAAATTTCTAAGCTGCTTTTTTATTTATTTAAAATTTATTTGTTTCCAGCAAACAAGATTATTATTTAATAAAAACAATACTATTATTTTTAAATACCTTATTATCAATATATTACATTATTAGCGTTGTAAACTTGTGTATTTCATCGTGTTTTTTTGCGTTTCATGGATTTTTTATATACTATTGCATGGTCAATTAAAATTAATTCATAATAAAACCCCAATGAAAAAAATTATTTTTACTGCATTAATTGCATTCGCATCAACTCAAATATCGTTCTCTCAAGAGACTTATAAAAGAGTTACCGTTAACAACACAAACCAAGAAACATATCAAAAACTTATCACTCAAGGAGTTGACTTAAGATGTGGTGCAATTCATGGTGACGAAAAAGTTACGCTAGAGTTATCTCAATCTGAGTTAGATATATTAAGTCGTAATGGAATAAACTTCAATGTTGAAGTTGAGAACTTGACCGATTTTTATAAAAAACGTATTAAGAAAACTTATGCTAAAGCCTTAATAGAACTCGAAAAAGAAAAAACAAAAACAAAAGCTTTAAGATCATCTATATCCAGTGCCACTTTAGATAACTTTTTAGAATATACAGGAGCAAGTGAAATAGATTGGGCAGTACCAACCAATTTTAACCTTGGTAGTATGGGTGGTTGCTTAACACTTAGTGAGGCAGAAGCAGAACTAGACCAAATGTATGCCTTATATCCAAATTTAATTTCACCTAAACAAGATGCTTCAGCAACAAATAAAACTACTTGGGGTAATCCAGCAAGCACTATTACAAATAATGGGCTAACCTATACAGGACAAGGAACTTCAAGGTGGAATCCAAAAACCATATATTATGTAAGAATTACAGGTAACGAAAATACAACTCCAGAGGGGACAAGACCTCAAACATTATATACTTCAATGTTACATTCTAGAGAAGTAAGTAGTTTAATGGGTAACATTTACTTTATGTGGTATTTACTTGAAAACTATGATACTGATCCAGCTATTAAAAATCTAGTTGACAATAACGAATTATATTTTATACCAGTTGTAAATCCAGATGGTTTAAGGTGGAATGAACATGTATCTTCAAGTGGAGGTGCCATGCAACGTAAAAACTTAAGACCAAACACAGGAGGCACTGGTAATACCTCAACCTCTAGAGGCGTAGATTTAAATAGAAACTTCGATTATTTCTGGGGATCAGCTGGTACTGGTTCATCAGGAACTCCATCTAGTGATTCTTATAGAGGTCCTTCAGCATTTTCCGAACCCGAATCACAAATTCTAAGGGATTTTGTTTTAGCAAGAAATTTTGAAACCTGTATTATGAATCATACTTACGCAAATGGAATTCCGCATCCTTATGGAGGAAACCCAACATTTGTTTCTGGCAGAGAAGATGAGATGCATAAATGGCATGAAGATATGACTCGATATAACCGATATATTTCTGGTGCAACCATATTTACACCAGCTAATGGTATTGCTGACGACTGGATGGTAGGTGGAAACACAGATGGAAATGGATCTATTGGATCTGGACAAAATATTTTAGCCTCTACTCCTGAACATGGTAATACCGGATTTTGGCCACTTTCAACAGAAATTGTTCCAATAGCAAAAAGATCTATGCGTATTTCTTTAATGACAGCGTATCATGGTGGAATGTATGCTAAGTTTCATGACCTAACTCAATCTGACATAAGTTCGTTAACATCAAATTTAAAATTTGGAATTGAACGATTAGGGCAAGCAGCCAGTGATTTTACTTTAACTGTAACTCCTGTTTCGTCAAATATTACCTCTATTACTACAATCCCTATACAAACCGGAATGTCTGTGTTAGAACAACGTGAAGTAACTGCCCAAATGGTTTTAGATGGAAGTATTCAACCTAACGATAAAATTGAATATAGAGTACAATTAGCCAATGGTAACGGAATCGTTTTTTATGATATAAATGTTGAAAAATACTACCAACCTACAGCTTTATTGGCAGATAATCCAGATACCGATTTACTAACAAATTGGACCACTTCTGGAACATGGACAGCATCAAATGCATCAGGTGCAGCTTACTCAGGCACAAGAGCCATAAAATTAGGAAGTAACGCTATTTCGGCTTATGGAAATAATGACTCACGTACAATAACAACTGCTACTTCGTATGATTTTTCCAATGCTAGCGAAGTATTAATTCAATACTACTCAAAATGGGATTTAGAAAGAAATTTTGATTTTGTTGAAATTCTTGGATCCACAGATGGTACTTCATGGCAATCGCTAAATGGAAAGTACAATAAGCCTAATGCAACTACAAGTACAAATAATGCACATGGTGCCAAAGGTAGCTCTAGCTACTCTTTTCAATCTAATAATAGCTCAGGTCTGGTTTACGATGGCGACCAAATGGACAAATGGGTCATGGAAGAAATAGTAATTGATGCAACCAATAACAGCTTCATGTATGGTGCTACTACCGCATATATACAATTTAGGTTTGCTTCAGATACCAATAATAGATTTGAAAATTATTCTGCTAATGCAGAAGGGTTCTTTATTGATGACTTTAAAATTTTACAAATACAAATACCTTGTGATGCAACAACTCCGCCAACAGGTCTAACTGTTGATACTGTCACACCTGCTTCGGCAGCAATAAGTTGGAATAATATCCCGTCGGCAACATACGACGTAAGATATAGAGAAATTGGTGCACCTACTTGGATTGAGGCAACAAATGTTTCTCTAACAAGTTATAACATTACTGGCTTAACAGCATTTACAAATTACGAAGCTCAAGTAAACACTCGTTGTACTAGTACAACATCTGCTTATAGCAGTTCTGTAAACTTTACAACAACAACTAGTGCAGCATGTTCTGGAACCGAAATAGTTTCGTATCCATATCTAGAAACTTTTGATTCTGGAATTGGTGATTGGTCGCATGATGGTACCGATGATGGAGAATGGACATTAAATTCAGGAGGAACAACTTCGGGCACAACAGGACCAAGTGATGATTATAACGTAGGTGGAAATTATTTTTACACTGAAGCATCAACCTCTACCAATCCTGGACCAAACGCAACCGTTAATTTAATTAGCCCTTGTTTTAATTTGTCAGGGTTTGAAAATGCATCCATTTCATTCTATTACCACATGTATGGAGCCGATATGGGAGATTTACTTTTAGACATTACCGTTGATGATGGAAGCTCTTGGATAAATCTAACAACTATTAGCGGACAACAACAGTCTAGTGAAACAGATTCGTGGACTTTACAAAATATAGATTTAGATTTATATGCTGGACAAACAGTTAAATTTAGATTTCAAGGGCAAACTGGAGTAAATTACCGAAGTGATATGGCTTTTGATAACGTTAATGTAATTGCAACTAACACATATTACCAAGATTTGGATGGTGATGGATATGGAAACCCAAATGCAACACAAAATGCAGTGAACCAACCAGTTGGATATGTTACAGATAATACAGATTGTGATGATTCGTTAGCAACTGGCTTTGGAGTTAATCCTGGAGCTACTGAAATTGTAGATAACGATATTGATGAAAATTGTGACGGTACTATTGAATACTCACTAGGAAATGACAAATTTGATATTAACAATATTTCTATTATACCAAACCCATTTGTTAATGCTATTGAAATAAACATTCCTAATAGTACAAATGGAACATATAATATTTCTGTTTTTGATTTAAACGGCAGACGTATTTATAATACTAACAAAAACAGTATAAATGGTAAAATAAACATTAATGCACTTACTAAAATTGCTACTGGAAGCTATTTTTTAAGATTAACAAATAAAAATACTGGTACAACCACCATAAAAAAGTTAATTAAACAATAGTTTAGTAATAAAGACTTTAAAAAAGAGCTAATTTAATTATTAGCTCTTTTTTTATATAATTGATTTTCATATTATTACAATAATTAAGTGCATTTCATCGAATTTTTATACGCTTTACCTGTGCTTTTTGTCGATTTTTTTTGCATTTCATAGAATTTTTACTTAATCTTGCCCTGTCAATTGTTATTAACTTATTAGTCCCTAAAACTAATCATGAAAAAATTCAGCAAATTAACAGGTATTAGCATATACTTTGTATGCTTATTTTTTACAGTACAAACTTCTTCTCAAACTTATTGTGCATCTAATGGTAATAATACTAACGATGAGTATATAAGTAGAGTGCAATTAAACACAATAGATAACGTATCTGGTGTTGGCACAACCAGTACTGGTTATTCTAACTTCACTGGAATATCCACAAACTTAAATGCAGGCTCAAATTATACAATAACTATAACTCCAACTTGGACAGGAGCTACATATAGAGAAGCATATAGAGTATGGATTGACTATAATCAAGATGGCGATTTCACAGATGCTGGTGAACAAGTAACCTCAATTGCCAGAACAACGGCATCACCAGTTTCTGGATTATTTACAGTTCCTACCACAGCCACTTCTGGCAATACTAGAATGAGGGTTTCCATGAAGTATAACGCTTATCCTACCTCATGTGAAACATTTACATATGGCGAAGTTGAAGATTATACAGTCAATATAATTACCGCTTCACCTGCCGAAATAAATATCCAAGGGAACGCTACAACTATTGCTGATGGAGACACAACTCCAAATGTAGCAGACGATACCGATTTTGGAAGTTATGATATTACCCTTGGCTCTAATGCAAACACCTTTACCATTCAAAACACTGGTGGTACCTCACTTAATTTAACCGATGCTTCACCGTATGTAATAATTTCTGGTCCCAATGCCGCCGATTTCACATTAACTGCCAACCCAACCACACCAATTGCAGCATCTGGAAGCACAACGTTCACAATTACTTTCGACCCAAGCGCCACAGGTTTACGAACAGCAACCGTCTCTATTGCAAATGACGATAGTAACGAAAACCCATATAATTTCAACATTCAAGGAACAGGGACTTCTACATCTCCCGAAATAAATATAACAGGAAACGGAACCTCGATTGCTGATGGCGATGTAACACCTTCAGCTACAGACGACACATATTTTGGCAATGTACCAGAAGCAGCAGGATCTCAAGCAAATATTTTTACAATACAAAACTTGGGAGCACTTCCTTTAAACTTAACAAACCCAAGTCCATATATTACAATCACAGGCGATGTTACAGATTTTACTTTAACAACAAATCCTGTAACTCCAATTACTGCATCTGGCAGTACTACCTTTACCATAACTTTTGATCCAACTGTTATCGGTATGCGTAATGCTACAATATCAATTGCTAATAACGATGCTGATGAAAATCCATACACCTTCAATATTCAAGGCTATGGAGCTGGACCATGCGATACAACAGTTTTACATACTGCCGATTTTGAAAGCGGATTAGATGGGTGGACCGATGGTGGTACCGATGCTGCAAGGGTTAATAATGCAACACGTTCTTACTCTAATAATTATAGCTTAGAAATTAGAAGCTTAGATGCTGCTGGATCAAACTCATCATTCGATTCCCCATTATTTGACTTAAGTTTATACGATAAGGTTGATTTTAAATTCTTCTTTACGGCCTATAATGTTGAAAACACTGAAAATTTTCTAATTGAGTACAGTGACGATAGTGGTGCTACCTGGACAGTTGTTAACGATTTTCTTTGCGGTGATGTTATAACTAAAAATGCAGATTACGAAAGCACAAATACAATTATTTTTTACTCAAAAACATCTACATTGTTAAGTACTGACTTTACATTTCCTGCCGCAATGACTTCTCAATTTAGAGTAAGAAGTGATGCAAGTGATATAACCGATCTTGTTTATATTGATAATATTACAATTACTGGTACAGTTTTCTGCTCACCTACCAATGGTCCTGGAGGAATTACTACCAGTTTAGATCTATGGTTAAAAGCCGACCAATTAGATGGTGCGGCTGTAGGAACTGATGGTGCTGGAGTTAGCAAATGGGCAGATAATGGTAAAGGAAACCATGCTGAAACCGTAGTTACTGGTCAAGAGCCTGTTTATCAAAACAATACAGCTAGAAATTTTAATTTTAACCCTGTAGTTGAATTTGAAAACAATAACAATACTTCCAATAGTGATATGACTTATATTATTAATGATGGAAGTAGGGACGAGTTAAGTAGTACCGCAGGTTTTAATAGTAATGATATTTATATGGTTGTAATGCCAGACCCATCAATAACCTCTACCATGATTCCATTAGATACTTTTTGTAGTACAGACCCGCTAGGAAATACAGCTGCCGAAGATGTAACTGGATTTGGATATGGAAATTATTCGGCACGCTTTACCAACGAACGCTTTGGATATTGTATTGGCACCCAGAATAGTTACGGTCGTGGCACAACTAATACTACTGTAGATTTTAACCAAATTCACATTATAAATACTAGACATAACTCTGGAAATACAGGGGCAAATATATATATTAACAATAATATATTCGGAAATGTAACTGCCAATGCTGGTTTTTGGGCAGCAACCAATGACACAAGATATTGGTTAGGTCGTAGCCAGTATTGGAAAGGAAGTTTTGATGGTCGTATAGCAGAAGTTGTTACATTTTCAAATACAAACGGTGATGTAAGTCTTACAGATTCTCGTAATAGAATTCAATCGTATTTAGCTGTAAAATATGGCATTACGCTTGGTGTTAATGGTACTTCTCAAGATTATGTGGATTCCGATGGAACAGTAATTTGGGATCAATCTGCCAACAACGGTTACAACTACGATATTGCAGGAATTGGTCGTGATGACGCTTCAGAATTATACCAAAAACAATCCAGTAGTGTCAATAATGCTGTTGATGGCACTGGACTAACAGAAGGAATCCTTACCATTGGCCTTACAGATATTTATGATACCAATAGCGATAATCGTGCAAGCAATCCTAATACATTAAATGACAAACAATATTTAATGTGGGGAAACAATGGTGCCAATTTAAATTTGGCAGCAGCCACGATAAGTGTCAACATGAGTGCTGGTATAACACCTGCCCTAAATACCGATGTCACCTTTACTGCCATGCAACGTGTTTGGAAAGTAGTAGAAAACGGTGGGGATATTGGAACCGCTAAAATATCAATTCCACAAAATGCCATACGAAACATTACACCTCCTGGAAGCTATTTAATGTTTATCTCTGATACTGGAATTTTTGACCCTACTGCAGATTATAGAGTAATGACTCCTGATGGAAGTGGAAATTTGGAAACCAATTACAATTTTAACAGTACAAAATACATCACTTTCGGTTATGCGCCTCAAGTAATCGTAGAACGCTCAATTTATTTTGATGGTGTTGTAGATTACGTAGATATTGAAGATAATTTAGATTTAAACACTACTGAATTCACTATTTCTGCCTGGATTAAAAGAGATATTGGAACAACAAACGCTTCCATTGTTTCAAAAAGAGATAATGCCTTTACTGAAGGTTATGATTTAAGAATCAATGCTACTGGAAGGCTTGTGTTTACTTATAATGGCGGTGCAGTAAGTTTAACGTCATCTGTGGCCATTCCTGAGAATGAGTGGCATCAAGTAGCGGTAATTTATAATAACGGAACTGCAACTTTATACATTGACGGTGTTGCAGATATATCTGCCTCGTCTTTGGTAGCACCAACAGCAACATCACGAAAATTCCTAATTGCCGCTGCTGATGGTTATGATCCTAACACAACTGATTATTTTGGAGGAAACATTGATGAAGTGAGGGTTTGGAATACAGCGCTTTCTGCTAGTCAACTAAGGTATATTATGAATCAAGAAATTTCTAATGATATAACTTTGGCATTAGAGTATGGAGATGTTATCCCAACTGTTATTACTAATAATGAAATAAGTTCTGTGCCATGGACAGAATTAGCTGGCTATTACCCAATGTCTGTATATACTTACACCAATACTAACGACATGTCAAATAATAATAATCAAGGAGCCCTAAGAAACCTGGATACTGTCGATAGGCAAACAGCTCCACTTCCTTATGAGTCACAAGCCAATGG
>CAXBFU010000035.1:0-15514 GCA_963975205.1 uncultured Flavobacteriaceae bacterium
TACAACAAAACCCTCGTATTTACAAGGGTTTTGCAATATTATGAATGCGCCTAAAGAGAGCGACTATTTTTTTAGTGGTTCTTTTTTTATGCGATATCTTTAACGTAAGTACAGCGTCTTTTAAATATTTTTGGGTTAAAATTTTTCCATAGCTTTTGTATGGCAACATTATCATCAAGCTCTGGACCACGAATACACATGGTAATTCCTTTTTTGCTAAAGGTTTTATAAAATTCCTCAAAAATAATGGCAGTAATGCCCTTGTTTTGGTATTCAGGCAAAACGCCAATTAAATAGAAGGTTACCGTTTTACTTTGTTTTTTTGCATGTAATAAGTGTTTAAAGCCAAAAGGCCATAGCTTACCTTTCATTTTTTGTAAAGCTTCGGCATATGAAGGCGTTACAATTCCAAAACCTATTAGGTTGTTATCTTTGTCTAAAACAAATTTTACATACTCCGGATTTAAGAAGCCAATAAATTTCTTTTTAAAGTATTCTCGTTGTGCATCATTTATATCCACAAAAGAAGATAGCACAGAGTGTGACTTGGTAAATACTTCAAACATTTGGCTAGTATAGGGCAAAATTTCTTTATTACTAGTAAAATTTAAGGCCTTTAATTGATACCTTTTTTTTACAAGCTCCTGAATTCTTGAAAAATACTCAGGTTTAATATCTTCAAAACGCATTTTGTTTTCAGAGTAGCCTTTTCCAAATTTAAAACCCAAAGACTCTAAATGCGTAACATAATAAGGATGGTTTTCCCACGTAATCATGCTCCCAATATGGTCGAAACCTTCATATACAACACCTACTTTATCCAAGTTAGAAAACCCTATTGGGCCTTCCATGAACTCCAAGTTATTTGCTATTCCAATCTCTGTCACCTTATTTAACAGGGCTTTTGAGACTTCTATATCATCAATCATATCAAACCAACCAAAGCGTATTTTTTTGATGCCTTGCTCATTTACTTCAATCCAATTAATTAAAGCAGCAATGCGACCAACAATGTTGCCATTTTTGTAAGCTAAGAAAAAGCGACCATCTGCATCTTGAAAAACAGGATTGATGTTTTTATCGAATGTTCTTAATTCTTCGCTAATAATGGGAGGAACCCAAGACTTTGAGTTTTTATAGAGTGAAAACGGAAATTTTACAAATTTCTTTAAATCTTTTTTAGAGAGTGCTTCTTTAATTTCGATCATAAAATGCTATTCCTATTGCTCTTTATCTTTATGAAAATCCAATCGATACGAAGCACCAAAATTTACACTAAACACAGAAGGCGTGTCTTTTGTATTGAATGTTAGGGCTGTATCTAGTTGAAAATCCTTTCCAAATAAATATGCGCCTCCAAATCTAAACAAATTATCGGCATAAAAATCACTTTTTATACCTTGAGTTTCTGCAAATACTACCCATTTTGGGCTAAATGAGTGCGTTAATGTTAAAATATATTGAAAATCAGACTGATCTGTACCAATGCGTTCCTTTATAAAATTGGTTACAAAAACCCATCCTCCAGCAAAATTATTTTGTGTGGCAATCATTACTCTTGGGCTAATACCTTCAATACCTGGAGCAGTATAAGGGTTGTTTTTTGAATCGTAATGCATACCAGCTCCTATGGCTACTGCAGGAATTAACGATTTCCATTTAAATTTTTTGTTTGCATGGTAGCTATATAGGTTTGGTTTATCTTCTCCAGCATTTCTATTCGGGTCAAAAAGCATGTATTTGGCACCAATGACCAAGCTTTTAAAGTTTGCTCTATCTTGTTTTGAGCTTAAGGAAGTTATATATGTTTTACTATCGTTTTGGTAAGTGCCTTCAATATTTAGCTCTAGCTCTTCAAATAGCAACCCATAGCGCACAGCAAAATCGGCTCCAAATCCAGAAATTTCGTACTGTGTTGCTGGTGAACGTTTTTCTTTAATAATATAGGGACCAATTTCAAATTGCGCTACGTTTGTTCCAACAGAAAAGGCACTTCGTGAGACTCCTGGACGATTGGAATTAATAACTTCGGTGTATTGCCCAAACATATTTAGGGATAACGTGAGGCAAATAGCTAAGAATAAATAGGTTTTTATTGATGTCATAATCGATTTGTTATTTACCAAATATATAGATTTTATTATTTTTTTATGAAGTTAAAACGGATTTTAAATTGGAAGAATTGTATTTTTGAATAAAATTTAATTCATGTTGCAGTACGCTTCACTTATTGGTTTTTTAAGAACCATTTTAATAATACTACTTATTTGGTACGGAATAAAATTAGTATCTAGAATATTTGCGCCTGTATTAATGCGCTATGTTGCTAAAAAAGCCGAAAAGAAATTTGGAGGGCAATTTAACCAATACCAGCAGCCTAGAGAAGATAAAAAGAAAGAAGGTGAAATTTCTATAGATAAAATGCCAAATGAAAAAAGTTCTTCAAATAAAAATGTAGGCGAATATGTAGATTACGAAGAAATTGATTAATTTTCTACAAATATTTTTACTGAATTAATCCATGAATTTTTCTTTTAAAAAAATCTTACCGCACCTACTTGTTCTTTTATCGTTTGTGGTAGCTTCCCTTATATATTTTAGCCCAGTTCTTCAAGGAAAGCAAATATTCCAGAGCGATATTATGCAATACACAGGAATGGCTAAGCAGCAAAACGATTTTAGAAAGGCTACAGGTCAAGAAACCTATTGGACCAATAGCGCGTTTGGAGGCATGCCAACTTATCAATTAGGTGCAAAATATCCTCATAATTATATTAAAAAGCTGGATTTAGCATTGCGATTTTTACCAAGACCAGCAGATTATTTATTTCTTTATTTCTTAGGGTTTTACATTTTACTTTTAGTATTAAAAGCCGATTTTAAGCTAGCTGCGTTAGGTGCTGTAGCCTTTGGGTTTTCAACCTATTTAATCATTCTACTTGGTGTTGGACATAACAGTAAAGCACATGCTATTGCATATATGCCTTTAGTGTTATCTGGGATATTGCTCACTTTTCAACGTAAATACATATATGGGTTTTTGTTAACCGTAATTGCCATGGCATTGGAAATTGTGGCAAATCACTTTCAAATGACCTATTATCTACTCTTATTGGTTATTGTTTTAGGGATTGCTCATTTAATCGATGCTTATAGAAAACAACAATTACCGCATTTTTTTAAATCTGTTGGAATTTTAACAGTTGCTTTAATTCTATCTATTGGTTTAAATGCTACCAATATTATGGCAACTCAAGAATATGTAGGAGAAAGTTATCGTGGAAAAAGCGAGTTGACCATTAATCCTGATGGTTCAGCAAAAGAGGTTACAAATGGTTTAGATAAAGAGTATATAACTGAATATAGTTATGGGATTATAGAGAGCTTTAATTTGTTTATTCCACGATTTATGGGTGGAGGCACTTATGAAAATGTTGGAAGGGATTCCAATGTGTACGACGCTTTTATTAGTTTAGGAGCTACTCCTGTACAGGCTTTAAACGAAGTGAAACAAGCACCAACATATTGGGGAAATCAACCAATTGTGGAAGCACCAGCTTATGTAGGTTCAGTCATCATCTTTTTGTTTGTTTTGGGACTGTTTTTGGTAAAAGGCCGTTTGAAATGGTGGCTTGTTGGCGGTGTTATTTTGTCTTGGCTTTTATCACTTGGAAAGAATTTTGGGCTGTTAACCGATGTGTTTATAGACTACGTTCCATTATATAATAAGTTTAGAGCAGTAAGTTCCATTCAAGTTATTTTAGAATTGTGTATTCCTGTGCTTGGTATTTTTGCTTTAACAAGATTATTTAACGATTTTGATAAAAAAGACACAAAACTAAAGGCATTAAAATATACAACTTTTATTACAGCTGGTATAGCACTTATATTCCTGTTATTTAAAGGAAGTTTATTTGATTTCTCTGGTATAAGAGATGGACAATATCTTCAAGCTTACGGACAATCATTTATAGATGCTCTAAAAGCAGATAGGAAAGCCATTTTTAATGCTGATACTATTCGTTCGTTGGTATTGGTATTGATTTCAACTGGTGTTATTTGGCTATTTTTAAAGGAAAAACTATCCCAAAAACTGGTTGTTATTGCATTTGCCGCATTAATTATATTTGATTTAGTAGGTGTTGATAGGCGCTATGTAAATAATGACGATTTCGTTTCTGCCATTCAAGTGCAAAAACCGTATCAAGCTAATGCAGCCGACCAAGAAATTCAAAAAGACTACTCGCATTATAGAGTGTACGATTTAACCACTGGAAACACAAAGCCATCTTATTTTCATAATTCATTAAATGGCTATACAGCTGCACGTATGAAACGATATAATGAGCTCTTCGATTTTTACATTAGAAGAAATCATTTGGAAGTACTTAATATGTTAAACACTAAATATATTATCGCTCCAGCCGAAAATGGTCAGCCACAAGTATTCACAAATACTGATGCTAATGGAAATGCTTGGTTTATTGGTTCTTTTAAAGCAGTAAACACAGCAAATAAAGAGATACTTGCCTTAGATAGCTTAAACACAAAGCAAATAGCGGTTCTAAATACATCTCAATTTAATTTGGCTTCAAATACAACATATCAAGTAGATTCACTAGCAAATATAAAGTTGGTAGATTACAAACCAAACTATTTAAAATACGAATCAAACAACAGCAATAATGGTTTTACAGTTTTCTCCGAGAATTATTACCAACAAGGTTGGCAAGCCTATATTGATGGGGAAGAAACACCTCATATTCGTGTAAATTATGTGTTAAGAGGTATGGAAATTCCTTCGGGGAATCACGTCATTGAATTTAAGTTTGAACCACAAGTTGTAAAAACTGGAAGTACCATATCCCTTGCAACGAGTTTAGTAGTTGGGCTATTATTATTGGGAGGATTATTTTACCAGATTAAGAAAGAAAATGTAAACACGACCACAAGTGCGTAAAAAAGTACTTATAATAACCTATTATTGGCCACCCGCTGGAGGTCCAGGTGTACAGCGTTGGTTGAAATTTATTAAATACTTACCAGACTTTAATATTGAGCCTATTGTGTATATTCCAAAAAACCCAAATTACCCAATTATTGATGAAAGTTTGGTTGCTGATATCCCAAAGAATCTAACAATTATAAAACAGCCAATAGTAGAACCTTATAAATTGGCTAGTAAATTTTCAAAAGGACAATCAACAACAATTAGCAAAGGCATTATTCCAGACAAGAAAAAGCAAAACGTTATGGAAAGGCTCATGCTTTTTGTAAGAGGCAACTTTTTTATTCCAGATGCGCGAAAAAAATGGGTAAAACCTTCGGTTAATTATTTGTCAACATATATCAGGGATTATAATATTGATACCATAATCACTACAGGTCCACCACATAGTTTGCATCTCATAGGCGAGCAACTTAAAAGCAGATTAGATATTAAATGGATTGCAGATTTTAGAGACCCATGGACTACAATAGGTTATCATAAAAAACTAAAACTTACACCAATGGCACGCAAGAGACATAGGTTTCTAGAATCGAAAGTGTTAAATGCTGCCGATAAAATTGTAGTGACAAGTAATAACACAAAACAAAACTTCTTATCGTTAACCAAAAAGCCCATTGAGGTCATTACAAATGGTTATGACTACGAACCTGTTGGTAATGTTGAATTAGATACAAAGTTTTCGCTGGCACATATTGGTTCCTTATTATCCGACAGAAACCCTGAAGTTCTTTGGGAAGTTTTGGATGAACTTGTAACTAATAACAAAATATTTGCATCCATGCTGCAACTTAATTTTGTGGGCTCTGTGAGTAAAGATGTTTTACGAAGTTTAGAAAGGCATAATCTTTCGCAATATGTAAACTTAATAGGTTATGTTCCACACAAACAAGCTATTGAGTATCAAAAAAAATCGCAGGTTTTGTTGCTTATTGAAATTGATTCAGAAGAAACCAAATGCATCATTCCCGGAAAATTATTTGAATACATGGTATCTAGCCGACCTATATTGGCTATTGGGCCAAAAGAGTCTGATGTTCAAAATATATTAAGAGCTACAAATACTGGAAACTACTTCTTGTACAGTGACCACGATGCAATTAAAGAAGCAGTTTTAGACATGTTTCAAGCCTTTAGGTCTAGTGAATTAAAAAGTAACGCCATTGGTCTTAAACAATACAGCAGGAAAGCTTTAACTTCAAAATTGGCTGAACTAATAAATTAATAATTGGTTAATGGGAATAGTTCAAAATCAATCGTTTAAAAACACCATTACCACATATATTGGTTTTGGTATTGGAGCGATTAATACGTTATTTCTTTATACCGAATTTATGTCGGAACAGTATTATGGGCTCATCACTTATATACTATCCACAGCATATGTTATGATGCCATTATTGGCGTTTGGAACTCATAATACAATGGTTAAATTCTATTCGTCTTATAAGTCCAGAAACAACATTAATAGCTTTTTAACATGGATGTTGTTTTTGCCTTTACTATTAATAATACCCTTAGGTTTAATAGGTTATGTAGCCTTTGAAGTAATTAGCAATTACCTATCTCAAACAAACCCAATAATTAAAGATTACGTTTGGCTTATTTTTGTGGCTGCTATAGCGTTTTCGTATTTTGAAGTATTTTATTCATGGACCAAAGTACACATGAACAGTGTGTTTGGTAATTTTATGAAAGAAGTATTTCATAGAGCAGGAGTAATGATACTTTTGTTCAGCTTATACTTTAAGGTCATTACTATTGAAGTTTTTGTTTATGCTGTGGTTGGCGTATATGTTTTACGAATGCTTATAATGAATTTGTATGCTTTTTATGTAAGGCGACCAATTTTTAGGTTTGGAAAATTGCCAAACATGAAAGCGGTTTTTAAGTATTCAGCTTTAATAATTATTGCAGGCTCGGTAGCCAATATTATTTTGGAAATCGATAAGTTTATGATAGGGCAATATATAGAGATAGAAAAAGTAGCCTATTATGGTGTTGCTATTTATATTGCTACTGTCATTGGTGTTCCTGCAAGATCGATGCACCAAATTACAAATCCGTTGACAGCAAAATTACTTAACGATGGAGAACAAGATCAACTTAAAGTACTATATAAAAAAAGTTCGCTTAACTTACTTATTATTAGTGGTTTGGTTTTTTTACTTATTATATTAAATATAAACCAACTCTACTTACTTATTGACGATAAATATACAGGAGGATTAATAGTTGTGCTTTTAATAAGTATTGCAAAATTATCCGACAACATTATAGGCAATAACAACGCCATTTTATTTAATAGCGATTATTATCGTGTGGTTTTGGCTTTGGGTGTTTTGCTGGCAGTTATGACTGTGGTATTTAATACCATGTTAATTCCAGAATATGGTATTAATGGAGCTGCATTTGCTACATTCATGTCAGTAATCGTTTATAATTTTGCCAAAGTAGCATTTGTATATTACAAGTTTAGGATATCGCCTTTTTGTGTTAATACATTAAAGACCTTAATATTAATCGTTATACTTGCTGGTGTATTGTATTTCTGGGAATTTCCTTTTCACCCAATTATTAATATTGGATTAAAATCAATCCTTATTGCTGTGTCTTACGGATTGATTGTGTATAGAATGAATTTATCAGAAGATATTTCTGCAATCCTGAATAAGTTTCTAAGGCGTTAAATCTATACTGTTTTACTCTATTTATGTATTTGTCATTCTGAACAAGCATAGCGATGTGAAGAATCTAGATAAATAGTAGTTCCACATCAAC
This sequence comes from uncultured Flavobacteriaceae bacterium, assembly GCA_963975205.1. Lineage (GTDB taxonomy): Bacteria > Bacteroidota > Bacteroidia > Flavobacteriales > Flavobacteriaceae > Pontimicrobium. The sequence goes on from CAXBFU010000035.1 coordinate 7,790, forward strand.
AAGCTTCTTCGTTCCATTCAGAATAACAATAAAACCTCTTGTCATTCTGAACGAGCGTAGGAAAGTGAAGATTCTACACTATTCCATAATTTGAGATTCTTCGGTTCCCTCAGAATGACAACAACCTCCTGTCATTCTGAACAAGCATAACGACGTGAAGAATCTATATAAATAGTAGTTCCAAATCAACCAGGTTCTTCGTTCCATTCAGAATAACAATAAAACCTCTTGTCATTCTGAACGAGCGTAGGAAAGTGAAGATTCTACACTATTCCATAATTTGAGATTCTTCGGTTCCCTCAGAATGACAACAACCTCCTGTCATTCTGAACAAGCATAACGACGTGAAGAATCTATATAAATAGTAGTTCCAAATCAACCAGGTTCTTCGTTCCATTCAGAATAACAATAAAACCTCTTGTCATTCTGAACGAGCGTAGGAAAGTGAAGATTCTACACTATTCCATAATTTGAGATTCTTCGGTTCCCTCAGAATGACAACAACCTCCTGTCATTCTGAACAAGCATAGCGACATGAAGAATCTATATAAATAGTAGTTCCACATCAATCAGGTTCTTCGTTCCATTCAGAATAACAATTTATAACTTACTTAAAAAGAAAAATCCTGCAAGATGCCATAAGGCATTCATCTTGCAGGATAATCCAACTAACTAACCAAAATTATAATATTATTGACGCCTTCTACTACTACGTGCATTCGACTTTTTACTAGAACTAGATACCGATTTTTGTCTTGCCTGTGGTGTCCTTTTTTTACTTACTTGAGTACTTTTGCTACGTGCCACACGTTGCTTTGTACTTTGTGCTTTACGTTGTGAACTAGATCTTTGGGCAGCTTTGGGCTTAGATGTATTTCTAGATTTTGAAGCCACTCTAGGTTTAGCATTATTATTTCTTTTTACTGTTTGAGATCGCGACTGTGTGGTTGTTCTTTTTTGAGATCTGTTAGCACTATCGCTTCTATTAACTGTTCTGTTAGAACGTGTTACTCTTTTATTATTTGATGTTCTAGCTCTGTTTGTTATAGCATCGCTATTTCTTCTAGTAGAAGATCTTGTTACACTACTATTTCTAGAAGTTCTTGCATTTTGAGCTACACTTGCTAAACGTCTGCTACTTCTTGTAGTACTTGCATCACTAAGTCTAGACGAGCGTGTTTGTGCATATCTATCACTTTGTCTTGAAGATGACCGTTGTGCAACCGAATTTCCTCGTCTACTATTAGAATGCAAAACATTAGGTCGGTAATTGTCTCTATAAGGTCTGTAATAAGTATGTCTTACAGGGTTGTAATATCTTCTATAAGGTCTGTTAAATACAATTCTAAAGTCAATTAATGGCGCACTATAATATGTATGCCAAGGTCTATAAACATAATGTCTGTTATAGGCATTAATAAATCCTGTGTAGTGCGAAAACCTATTATAGGCATTATAGTGTACATATAAGCCACCAACACGGTTTACATAACCATAGTTGTTGTAGTTAATACGAACACTTCCAGCACGAATAATTCGCCCATAATAATCGTAATAAATAGGAATATTTTCAATTTGTACTACAGCACCATAATCATCATATTGCACATAAGCATCGTAACCGTACCCTGTATTAAAGCTAATACTTGCATTTCCAAAATCGGCATAGGCATCAAACCTTGGGCCATACTGCATTAGGTTAAAATCGAATTGACCATCTGGGAATACCGAAAATTCTACACCTTGTTCCACAAAAATAAAAGAATTACCATAATCTCTCACAAATGCGTTTGATGCATTAATATCTAAACGGTTGGTGGTTGATGTTGCACTAACAGAGATTCCCGTAAGGAATACAACTGTAAAAAATAATAGTAACTTTTTCATCTTAATTTAATTTTTGCGCTAAACAATACAATAAACATGTATTACATAACAATTCGTTTTTCTTGATACTTATTACTTACCAAGCATCGTGCCAAAAAAATAATTATATAGAAAGTATTTGAATATCAAACTCATAAAATGAGTTTAGAAATATAATGATGTTAATAAGTTTGTAAGAAATGTTTGAAAATTATCACTTTAGTTTGTAGGAGTTTACGAACTTAGACTGATAAATAACTAAAACACTATTTAACATGAAAAAAAAGTACCTTTTTAATTGCATAGTAATTTGTTTAATTTTTTTAAGTGGAGAGATAATTCAAGCTCAATCAACAGAAACATTTGAAACAGAAACAGCTTTGTCAACTTCATTTTCTGATGGAGGACAAACTTTTAACATAACAAGTAGTACAGGTGAGGCCTATGATGTGTTTACCCATGGAGTGCTTAATGGTGGTGGAGGGAGTGATAGCTGCACTAATTGTGGTTGGAATGGAGCGACACCAGATCAAAAGTTTATTGACAATACTGGTAATCATAATGGAGACAATAATGGTAGCAGTTTTACAATTACTCCAGTTGGGATTGAAATGACAGTACAATCATTGTATCTTTTTTGTTCAACAAGAACATTAGCTGTAACTACTGGAACATTGACTATTACAGGTAATAAAGAAGGGGTTGAGGTTTTTTCTTTTTCAAAGTCTTCTGGTTTTGCAAGCCCAGTTACATTTACACCAAATAATGGATTTACATTTATAGATTTTGCAACAGAGGGCGCATCAAATTTTGCTAATAAAGGTATAGATGAATTAGTTATATCTAGTACAGGAGACTTAGATTATTTGGCTCTTGATGCCTTTTCTTGGACATTGAATGTTTTATCTACTGATGAAGCAGATTTAAACAAAATTGCTATATATCCAAATCCAGCATCAGAATTTATAAATATCGCCAACTTGGAGACTTCAAAAAAATATAATGTGTACTCTATAACAGGGAGATTGGTAAAGAAAGGTGTTGTTAATAAAGCAAAACCCATTGATATTCAAAATATTTCTAAAGGCATATATTTTTTACAAATTGAAAACTCAAATAAAAGTTTTAAGTTTATTAAAAATTAGTATCTGCATGAAGTAATTGGGTACTATATTATCAATTAAAACAAGCACTCATGAAAAAATCAGTTCTTCTTATTGTATTCTCTCTTTTTGTTTTTAGCTGTACAAATCCAAACAAAAAAGACATCAAGGCTACTGATAACAATAGTTATTTAGACTATTCCAATCGCGATGATAAATTAAGTGGTGGTGTAAAAATGATTCCGATACAAACTGCTTCTGGCGAATTTAAAGTTTGGACTAAAAGAGTAGGGAACAACCCAACTATGAAAGTATTGTTGCTTCATGGAGGTCCAGGTGCAACGCATGAATATTTTGAAGCTTTCGATTCTTACTTCCCAAATGCAGGAATTGAATATTATTATTACGATCAACTCGAATCGGCTTATAGTGAGCAACCAAACGATAGTACACTTTGGAGCGTGGATAGGTACGTAGATGAAGTTGAGCAAGTTAGAAAAGCACTTGGACTAGATAGTAGTAATTTTTATTTGTTAGGAAATTCTTGGGGAGGCATTTTATGTATGGAATATGCCTTAAAATATCAAGACAATTTAAAAGGCTTGATTATTACTAATATGATGGCTTCGGTACCTGAGTATAACAAATATGCAAATGAAGTTTTAGGGCCTCAACTACCTCCAGAAGTTTTAAAAGAAGTAAAAGAATTGGAAGCCAAGGGAGAATTTGAAAACCCAAGATATAGCGAGTTATTGTTTCAATATTATTATACCGAGCATATTTTACGTATGCCTCTTGAAGAATGGCCAGATCCTGTAAATCGTGCGTTTGCAAAGCTTAATCCAAACTTATATGTTACTATGCAAGGACCAAGTGAGTTTGGTATTGTAGGTGATGCTAAACTTAAAGATTGGGACATTACTGCCGAACTCCCAAGAATAACTGTACCAACGTTAAGCGTAGGTGGAGCATATGATACCATGGACCCTAAACACATGGAATGGATTGCGACACAAGTACAAAACGGACAGTATTTGCATTGTCCAAACGGCAGCCACTTGTCTATGTATGATGATCCTGAGGTCTATTTTGATGGGATTATTAAGTTTATTAAGGAAGTAGATGAACAATAAAACACTATTCCAGCTAAGTTTAGTTGTTTTTCTATACTTCTCAGTCTTATTTTTAAATGGTTATGTTTTTAAATGGGAGAGTACACTATTTGGAGTTTTTCAGGAATTATTGACTATTCCAATGCTTGTATTGTAATTGGTTTTATTGGTAATGGCTTTTAAGCGTTGTTTAAAGGATAGATTTTCAACTAAAAGCTTATCCTTATGGAGTTTTAGTCTTTTAATGGTTAGCTCTTTGGCGACTTTTGGTAGCTTGATTGTTCTATGAAAACAATAGCAATAAGCTTAAAAACTATTGATAAGCAGGTGATTATATTTTTTGAAGTAAGTAACTTGTTAATAAGTTTGAATTGACATGTAGGAATAAGTAACGGTTTTTTTTCAACTTTGTTGAACAGATATTGCTTGACATTGTGATTTAGCTTAATCTATTAATTTTATATAGGATTAAAGATTTACTTATTATTTAAACAGTTAAATGAAAAAGAAGTACTTAAAGCTTACTCAGTTTTATCAAAAATTTAAAAAAGGGGTATTAAACTTTCCTAAAAGGAGTTTTTTCTGGTATCCTTTAATTTTATCATTTTTTTCTGCGTCTATTTTTTATTATTTCTTCAATTATATTCCAAGAGAACAGGAATATGAAAAAGTAAAACCTCAAGTAGAATACTTAACTGATAAAATACTTTGGGATGGAATGTTTATTGTAACAGAAATGACACATCAAAACATTTCTCAGGATGAATATCATTATGGAAATATTTCAATAGAGGAATTTGAAAATGCTTTAACAGAAATTTATTTTGACACAAAACTAAAATATGAGGTTATTAATTCTAATGGTAAATTGTATAGTATTGGAGATTTTGTTTCTGATTATCTATCAAATATCAAAAAAAATGTAGACATTCTTTTAAGATATATAATTTATTTAGACCCCGAAGAAATAAATATTATTAATGAGTTGTTAAGGAACAAACTTTTTGAATCCTGGGATATTTCTAGATTCCGAATGGTAATGAATATTGGTAAAAAATCATTTAAAATAGAGCGAGAGGACTTGTCTAAGTTTAAACTTAACTTGTTTAATCTTTATCAAACACTTCAAAAACTTGACAAGTATGCTCATAAAAATGTTTATACAAAGTTGAAGAGTTTACGGATAAAGGCTGCGAATGCTTATTTTTTAAAAAAATATAATCTTTCTAGTAAATATAATTTTGAAATTTTAAAGTTAAAGAATAATGATAAAGAAGCTATGTTTTATTATGGAGCGTCACTTCTTGCTGAGAATCGTATTACTATTGGAAAAGAAGTATTGACTAATTTTTTGCAACTTTATCCAGAACAAATAGAGTTTTTCAAATCTAACATTGGTAATGAATTTGTGAAAAAAGAAATTTTAAATAAAATAGAATAAATATATTATGTCATATAAACTGGATGTGATATTGATTTTAGAGTGTTATTAAGAATCAAATTCACTTTTTTAAACTATTATCTTCTTTTCTAATTATCTCAAAACAACCAAAAAACCCCAAAAGTTATTGGGAATAACTAATGAGGTTTTAAAATAAACCAATTTAAGTAGGTTACGAACAATAGGTTAATATTTGCGCTTTTTTGAAAAGCCTCTCTTGTTCTTCTTCTTTTTTGAGGTTTTATTCCCTTTTCTATAATAGAAATAATCATCATCTCGACTTTCCCAATCATTATCATATCTGTCATTATAGCCATCAAAATGATTTGCTGTACAACCAGTAATGCCACAAATGCCACAACCTTGGTTGCTTCTATTTACGTGTCCGCGAATGTTTACCATTTCACCCCAACGGTTATATTGTATATGTAAACCACCAACTTGTTTTAGTTGTCCAAAACGGTATGTCATATACACAGAACCTACACGTTTTACACGTCCTTGATAATCGTAGTTTATAAATACGTTACCAATGCTTCGTAAACGACCAATTCTATCATGAGTAATACGTACACCACGTGGTTTATTGTAGTTAATTCTTACTCCTGGTGCTCCAAAAGTGGCATTAATACTGCCACGTCTGGGTATCGATTTTCTGTAGTAATCACCAGAATGAGCATAATTGGTGTTTGTGTTAAAATCGAACTCACCATTTGGAAAGATTAAGAATTCTACACCACGCTCCACAAACAAAATAGGCTGTGTATAACGATAGCGTTTTGTAATTCTTAAATCTTTGCTGTTTAATTCTGAAACTTGTTCTAATGCTGTTGCAAATGTTACACCTAGTAACAATGTTGCTAATACTAAAGTAATTTTTCTCATAGTAAAAAGTTTTAAGATGCCTAATTTTCCGAACTCTTCGGAATAGCTTTTCGGCTTACGCTATTTGTTTAATGAGTTTCATTTTTCGTGCCAAAGTTGTAAATTACTGATATACAGTTGTTAAAGCTAAACTGTAACAAGTAGTTAGTATTACTCGTCATTATTATGAAGAAGTAGTTTACTTTTCATTAATTTTATGAACAACTAAAAAGTCGTTAACCAACCAAAATGGCAAAGAACACCAAAATAACCAATCCTTCAAAAAATGACGATAGCCTAGATTTTGCTTTTGAACAAACTATCACTACGTGCCAAAATTGTGAAAAGGAACATGATATTGAGTTTAATTTTTGCCCACATTGCGGACAACAAACCAATGACGAGTTAACGGTTGGTGTTTTATTCTATAACACAATTGCCAACTATTTTTCGTTTGATGCACGTTTTTTTAGAAGTTTTATCCCTTTAGTATTTAAACCAGGGATTTTAGCAAAACGATTTGTGAATGGAAAACGCTTAATGTATTTGCATCCTGCGCAAATGTATTTATTCATTTCGGTTGTGTTTTTCTTTATGTTTTCGTTTAAAATTAGGGAGTACAATGCCAATTTTGATAAAGCATTGCAAAAGGGTTTTGAAATGGAGCAATCTAAAGATTCTATTAATTTAAAACCCTTGGATTCTGCTGCTATAGCTAAAATTACTAAACCTTTAAGTAATGAAAATTTAATGTCTGGATTATCAGAAGAAGAGCAAAAGGCTATGGATTCTATATTGACAGTTGCTTCTAATCCAGATGCTATTAAAAATAATTTTAATTTTGGTTACGATACCAAAAAGTTGGATTCCTTATTAGCTATTGATGCACCAGAAAAAGAACAATTGCAAGCCTTAGGTATGGAGGAAGGTGCAGGGTTTATAAAAAAACAATTTTATAGACAGTTAATTAAGTTCCATAAAAATAGAGGAGGAGGTGCTTTGCAAGCGTTTTTTGATAGTGTTCCTATTTCGTTATTCTTTTTATTGCCAATTTTCGCACTTTTACTTAAAGTATTTTATTGGCGTCGAGGTCGTTTTGCTCACCACTTGGTATTTGGTTTTTATTACTTCTCGTTTTTGTTTACAGCAATGAGCATTATTCTTGGGATAAACTATATTATTGAAATACCTAACTGGATTGACTTTCTGGTGTTACTATCAACATTTTTTTACTTGGTACTTGCAGTTAAAAACTATTACGAACAAGGGTTTATTATTAGCTTTATAAAGGCGCATTCATAATATTGCAAAACCCTTGTAAATACGAGGGTTTTGTTGT
>CAXBFU010000036.1:0-15057 GCA_963975205.1 uncultured Flavobacteriaceae bacterium
AGGTAACCGAATTGGTCTCGATTTAACAAACTTTAACATTTGGGTTGTCCGAATTTCTCAAAATTCATCAAAATGGCACAAATTTTATTTTTTCAATTTGTAATTTACGTTTCGCGAATTGCAAATTAGTCTTTAAATAATGATAATCTTCTTAAAATAGAAAAGTAAAGATTTTCTTAATTCTATATGCAAGTATATATAAAAGTACGGGTTCAATTAATATTATATGTAATTACATATAGTTTATTTTAATTTACACTTTTGCTTTCAATTCATAAGCTTTATTGGGAATGCTTTATTAACTGGATAGTTTTCTATACCCTTAAAGGTATATTTAATAATTTTTATTGTAAATTATACCTAATGAGGTATAAAATTCATATATTGCATCATCTTACACCTTTATGGGTATAATTATGAAAGATTGGAATCGACATAACGCTATTGCTGACTTCGTTAGAATAAGCAGAAAAGAAAGTAAATTGACACAATTAGATTTGTCTGACCTAACTGGCGTTGGACTTCGCTTTGTGCGCGACCTGGAGCAAGGAAAACCAAATTTAATGACCGATAAAGTAAATCAAGTATTACTATTTTTTGGACATACATTAACACCAACACCTATAAGCGATGAGACAAGGAGAAATTTGGGTGAGTAATCAAAAAGCAGGAATGCTTACTGAAAATGACGAAGGTTATTTGTTTCAATATGATAAAACCTATTTATCATTGAAAAATGCAACACCTGTATCATTAACATTTCCATTACAGGAAGACCCTTTTGTATCAGATAATTTATTTCCATTTTTTGATGGACTAATTCCAGAAGGGTGGTTGCTAGATATTGCACAAAAAAACTGGAAGCTCAACCCGAGAGATCGCATGGGATTATTACTAACAACCTGTCGTGATTGCATAGGTAACATAAGTATTATAGAAAATGAGTAGTTGTTTAGCTTGTCATAAACCATTAGCATCAGGAGATCATCAGTATCACCCTGCTTGTCTTGCTCGTTTTTGGGAAAGTGATACACCTGTATTTCAATTAGACTATGACGTGTCACAAATAAATGAGCTTGCTGAAGAAAACGTTGCACAGCGTATTATAGTAACGGGTGTACAGCCTAAATTATCAATGGGCTTTACAAAAATAGCTACTGAAGAGCGCTTAACCATAGTTGGTGCTTTAAACGGAAGATATATTTTAAAACCACCTTATTCTGCTTATCCACAAATGCCAGAACTAGAAGCTTTGTGTATGCTAATGACCCAAGCTTGTGGCATTGAAACCGTTCCTTTTTTATTACTGCCTTTAAAAGGTGGAGAGTTGGCTTACATAACGAGACGTATAGATCGTAATGCGCAAGGCGATAAGTTTGCTATGGAAGATGCTTGTCAATTTAATGAGCGACTAACAGAACATAAGTACAGAGGGTCTTACGAGCAAATTGCCAAAGGGATAATAGCTTACTCTAAAAACCCCATAAAGGATGTTGTTCATTTTTATGAACAAGTGATCGTGTCTTTCTTAATAGGAAATAATGATATGCACCTAAAGAATTTTTCGCTTATTGCAAAAGAACCCAATGCATACGAACTCACACCAGCTTACGATATGATTTCATCACAATTATTATTGCCCGACGATTTAGAAGATTTGGCTTTAAACATAAACGGTAAAAAACGAAAACTAAAACGCGAGGATTTTAACGAAGCAATGCTTAAAGCACACATACCAGAAAAAGCGATTGAAAATCTTTGGAAGCGAATTGAAAAAGGAATGAGTGAATGGTCTGGATTGATTGACTATAGTTTTCTTTTGCAAGAACGAAAAACGGAATTTAAAGAATTGATAAATAAGAAAAAAACTCAGCTCAAAATTGAAGTTGCTATAAATTAATTTTAAGAATAGGATAATGGCAAATAGCAAACACGCACACTTGAGATATAATATTTTAGATAATTGCTTCCGGAATAAGTCTTATGGCTTTGAGGAATTATTGAGAATTCTGAATGAAGGTATTGCAGAATTATATCCTGGAGAAGAAATTTCAGAAAGAACATTACGTGACGATATTAAAGTTTTTAGAGATAAAAAAGAAGGCTTTGATGCACCACTACCAGAAGGAATAAGGGAATATAAATACTCTGATGGTAATTTTACTATTGCACAACGACCATTGCAAAAATATGAGCAATATTTAATTGAAGCTGCTCAACAACTATTATCTAGATTTGAGAATCATCCAAAGTATAACAAATTAGCAGAAGCCTTAATTAAGTTTCAAGATGAAGAGGAGCAAGAAAACGACGCTTCAAAAATCTTATTTTATGACCATAATGAGGAATACAAAGGAATTAAATATTTAAAGCCATTATACTTAGCTATAAAAAAGAGAGATGTATTAAGAGTTGTATTTCAAGATTTTAAAGCTGATAAATCTATTAGTTTTGATTTTCATCCACATGTTCTAAAGCAGTATAATAGGAGATGGTTTGTCTATGGTTTAAACAGTACTAGAGGAATAAAAGAATGGAGTATTCCCTTAGATGAGAGGCTGATCGATTTTGATATACTTGAGAATGCAGATTATAGCGAATCGGATACCGATTGGGATACTTTTTTTAGAACAATGGTTGGTGTCAGAAGAATGCCCAATGCTCAAGTACAAAAAGTAATCTTACGCTTTCACAATGGTAGAGAAAACTATTTTAAAACAAAACCATTTCAGCCTGATTATGATGAGTTTATTGAAGAAGAAAAACAAGATCAAATTTGGTTTGAAACCATCATTAACCTAGAATTGGTACAGCAATTATTGTCTTATGGTCAAGATGTAGAAGTGCTTGAGCCTGAGTCTTTAAAAAATCAAATGAGAGAACATTCAAAAGGGATGGGACAATTTTACGTTAAGTAACTATGCGAATACATTGCACAGTTAATTAGTTAATTTGCAGAGTAAAATTAAAAAAGATATATATTATTTATGACATTACACGAAGCTATAGAACAAGTCCTGCAAAATGCAGAAAAACCTCTTCAATCAAGAGATATAGCTGATATTATAAATAATCTAAAGCTTTACAAGCGTAAGGATGGACTTCCAGTCTCTGCATCTCAAGTAACAACAAGAGCAAATAATTACACAAAACTCTTCACAAGGGAGACAGGTAAGGTTAAATTAGTAAAAGATGATATTGTAAGTTTAAAATTTCAACACTATCGTAATAAGCTGGTACATGAATCCAGCGCGATAAGAACATATGGTAAGGCAAATAAAATTGATGTACTTGTTCATGCACTCGAAGAACTATTACATGAGGATAATTACAGGTTTGCTTATAATACATTGTCAGAGCCAAATTTTAAGTATACTGATAGAAATAACCAACCAAGGGAAAAACTACTGGTGGCATACAAATTATGTGACTGGTTTTTTAAACAATCAAAGAGTAAGTCGTTAAGATTAAGTGATAAGTTAATAGCAGTTTTATCAGGCCTAAACTGGTTTGAAATAAATGACAATGCTATTGAAACCTATTTTGAGGGGTATAATGATTTCCTGTTAAAAATTGCAGCAGATAATAAAGGGGCAACGTTCTCAATTAAAAGTGAGCATAACCCGAACCTTTTTAATGAGTTTGAATATGATAATCAAATCAACAGAATAGTTTCAAAATTAATTGACCGAGGTAATTTTACCTATATGATGTCCCAAACTACAACTACAGGTGTTTTCATTCCACCATTTAGAAGAAGTGCGGCCAGAAATTCAAGAGGAGGGTTTGATCATATTTTATCGAAATTACAGAATAATCATAATGAGTTAGATAAAGCTATACTAATCGTGCCGTCAGGTGTTTTAAGTAGCCAAGCATCATTTAATAAGGAAGCTAGAGAGCAAATAATAAACTCTGGTGCTTTAGAAGCTGTTATAGCCTTTCCTAATGGTATGTTCGAAAATACAGCAATAAATGTTTCTATGCTCATTTTCGATTTTAATAATAGAGATAATCAAGTATTCTTTTTAGATGCCTCAAACATAGTAAAAGAGGACATGTTAGAGATAGTTAAAACTATTAATACTAAAAAATTAATTCGAGATGTTTCTAGAACGATAACATATCAAGACCTCTTTCATTACAATCTAAACCCAAAGCGATATGTAGTTGATATTGATGATATAGAGGCCAAACCTGGTCATAAACTATATCATGTTGATCAACTATTAAAACAGCGCAAATACGGTTCCATGTTCCGAAATAAAAATACCTTGTATGTTGGAGGTGAGTATAAGCTTATTAAAACGGGAGATATCGATAAAAACGACCTTTATTTTGAGCCAAAAGAAAATATGCTAGGTATCGACCATGATGAAATTCAAAATATAGATAAACATATTGTAAGAGGTGGCGTGGTATTGAGTGCCTTTAATAAAAAAATTAAAGCCTCGGTTTTACCAATTGACACATCCTTTGCATTAGGACAAAATGTGTATTGGCTAAAATTTAATGAAGATGAAGTTTTAGATGAATATGTTGCTAGAGAGTTAACGCAACCTTATGTGACAAGACAAGTTGAGTATTATTCCAAAGGAGATACTATTGCTAGATTGAGCATTAGTAATTTAATGGAAGTTAGAATACAGGTTCCTAGTTTGGAAGAGCAAAAAAACATCCTCTTTAAAGAATTCAGAAAAACAGAGAATCCAGTCCAAGAAGAAGATGTTAATAACAAGGAACAAGACTTTATAAAAACGCTAAAGCATTCCTTGAAACAACCGGTTTCAGGCTTAGGAAATGATTTTTCTTCATTGAGTAAATACTTAAGTGACAAGATAAAGTCAAAAGGCACTTTAAGCAATGATGAAATAATTGTGCCTGTTTTTGATACTGATACTCCAGAACAAATAAATATACACTCCCTTGAGAATACACTAAATAGAATGAATCGTGCAATAACTGATATTGATTATATTTTAAATCAAGCAGTTAAAGTTATTTCGATCTCTGAACCAATAAAAGAATACATAGAACTAAAACAATTTTTACTAAATTTTGTATCAGAGTATCCTAGTATAACTATAAAAGTTACAGGTAAAGAAGTTGAAATATTGGCAGATCGTAAACAATTACGAATTTTAATTCATAACTTCATTAATAATGCCATTAAACATGGGTTTAAAGATGAAATTGTTAACCCAACAGTATGGATAGAAATCAAACCAAAAGATACACTTTCAATCCAGATTTCAATTAGAAATAATGGAAAGCATTTACCACCACAATTCACAATCAAAGACTTTTTAGCTAAAGGAAATTCTTCAAAGTCAGATGTTGGAAGTGGATTTGGAGGCTTTTTAATTGCACAAATAATTAAAAATCACAAAGGATTAATTGAATTAAAAAAACAGGAAGGGTTTGGTATTTTACCTTACAACGTTGAATTTTTAATAACATTACCTAAATAAATTATGGCACAACCTATAAAAGTCCTTCTAGTAGATGACAAAGAAGATTACTGCAAATCATTATCTGGTCCTGCAAGATATAAGAATATTCAAATTGTTTATGAACTAGATTGGGAGAATGGTTTTGATATTCTTAAGAAAGATTCTAAAATTGAATTTGTAATACTTGATGGTAAAGGGAAAATTGAAGCAGATCAAGAAACTGAAAAAGACAATTTCGTAATTCGTGCAATGAGAGATATTGATAAATATTCAAAAGAAATTGATAGGCACATTCCATATTGCGTAAACACAGGTTTTATGGAGCGTTTTGAGGCTTTGGAAGATAACGTTAAAATCTTTGAAAAAAATGATAATCAAAGAGAGACTATGTTTCAATTCATAATAAATGAAATTACGCAATCTGAATACCGCTCAATAAGAATGCAATTTAATGAAGCATTTATGGCATTTGATATGGTTATTGTTTCAAAAGACTATGAACCTCTTCTTGTAAACATTATAAAGGCATATAATGAAAAAGATTATCGTAAAGTAAATTTGAATATTCAACGAGACCTGCTTGAAGGAATATATATCTCCTTGAACAAGGAAATACCTTGTATACCAATTGAATTATTTAAAGACAATGGTTTGCCTATTCAGGAGCATTGCACAAAATTTATGGAAAACAAAAATATCTCTGGACATAGGATAAATAAAGATGTACCACAAGTAATTAAATCTGCTTTTAGAAAATTAAAGGAGTCTACCAATGGGTATTCACACTTGTCAAATACAGATGTAGTGAAAATTCCTTTTCTCGCAAATGTATTCTTGATAATGGAAATATTAGAATGGCTACCTGAATTCGCACAAACGCATTACGAAAACTATATTTAAAAATTCACACCAAATAAACCAAATGATAACAGGCCAATTAAAACAACAAATAGACCAAATCTGGAATACCTTCTGGACAGGGGGAATTGCAAATACCATTACCATAGTAGAGCAATTAACCTATTTAATGTTTATTAAAGATTTAGACGAAACCGAAACGCGAAACGAGCGTATGGCAAAACGTTTAAATAAAACCATAACACCAATTTTTGGAGGAGACCAACAACAATTCCGTTGGAAAAACTTAAAAGAAATGGACGTTAACGAACGACACAATATTTTTAATGACACCATAAATGGCATTTTTCCATTTATACGCTCAATAGGTAAAGAAAAAAGTTTGTTCAGTACTTACATGCAAGGTGCAACTTTTGGTATCAGTAAACCAGCCGTTTTAGATCAGGTTATGGAAAAGCTCGAAGCCATAGATATGAGCAATCAAGACACCAAAGGCGATATTTATGAGTACCTATTATCTAAACTGGAAGGTGGCGGAACCGCTGGGCAATTCCGTACACCTCGCCATATTATTAAGTTAATGGTAGAGTTAATGCAACCAAAACTAGATGATGTTATTTGCGACCCTTCTGCTGGTACAGCAGGTTTTTTAGTAGCTGCTAAAGAGTATGTAGATAAACATTATAGCGTTACTGAACGCGATAAATACCAAGACCACATTAATAAAACCATGTTTAATGGTACCGAGTTCGATGCGACCATGTTGCGTATTGCCTCTATGAACCTCTATTTACACGGTGTAGAAGAACCTAATATTATAGATGTAGATGCCGTAAGTAAAGATAATACAGTAGCAAATGCCTATACACTAGTATTAGCAAACCCACCATTTAAAGGCACTATTGATAAAGAAAGCATTTCGCCAGGTCTAAAAAACGTTACCAATACCACCAAAACAGAATTACTTTTTTTAGCCTTAATGCTACGTCAATTAAAAATTGGAGGACGGGCAGCAACCATTGTACCAGACGGCGTACTTTTTGGTGCTGGTAAAGCACACAAAAGCATACGAGAAGAAATATTAGCAAATAATAAATTAGAAGCTATTATCTCATTGCCAAGTGGTGTGTTTAAACCGTATTCTGGAGTAAGTACAGCTATAATGATTTTTACTAAAACAGGAGCAGGCGGTACAGATAATGTTTGGTTTTATGATATGCTAGCAGATGGTAAAAGTTTAGATGATAAAAGAAACTTGTTAGTTGACCAAGACATTTTTGAAGCCTTTAGTTTTGGCGATGCTATTAATGTAGCTGAATTAGCAAAAGCGCATACCAACTTTAATCTGCCTCAAATTTTAGACCATTACAAGTATTTAAAAAGCTCATATTTTAGTAAAATGCACGCTAAAAATGGCGAATTATTACATGTTAATGATGTACCAGACAATTTAGGTTTTAATGAATTTTTAGATAGTACTTGCACACATAATTATGCAGACCGCACTTCACAGTCCTTTTTAGTGCCTTTTAAAGAAATAAAAGATAACGATTGGGATTTATCCATTAATCGTTATAAAGAAATAGTTTATGAGGAAGTTGAGTATGATGAACCAAATATTATAATTGATAGAATTAATAAGTTATCGAAAGAAAGAACTCAACTGTTATCGAAATTAAATTTAAACTAAGTGAATTTGAAAGAATTAGGAACAGTATGTGATTTGCAAAATGGCTATGCTTTTAAATCTGACGATTATATAGAAGCTTCTCAAACCGTTAGTTTAAGAATGAGCAATATTAGACCTGGCGGAACTTTTGATAATAATTATAACTTGAGATATTTACCCAATAGTTTTCAAGAAAAATATTCTAACTATTTGATTAAGGATGGAGATTTGGTAATAGCAATGACTGACCTTGCAAATGACCCTAAAATTTTAGGTATTCCAACAATTGTTGAAACAGGAGAAAATGTTTGGTTATTAAATCAACGTGCTGGTAAATTGGTCATCAAAGACTCTTCACAAGCGGATAAAAATTATCTAAGATATATTTTAAACCATCCGATACACAGAAATTACTATAAAATGTTCGCTGGGGGTGGTTTGCAAATTAATGTTGGAAAAAAAGAAATTTTAGGAGTTAAAATCCCACTTCCACCACTAAAATCCCAACAAAAAATATCCCAAATTTTGGAAGATGCTGCCGCTTTACGCGATAAAACCAAACAATTACTTACAGAATACAATTTGCTAGCACAAAGTATATTTTTGGATATGTTTGGGGATGCAAGAATAAATACTAAAGGTTTTAAAAAAGAATTACTTAAGAATATTTGTGGAGTAGGTTCTAGTAGAAGAGTATTTGTAAAAGATATTGTTGAATCAGGTGTTCCATTTTATCGCGGTAAAGAGATAGGTGAATTAAGTGAAGGTAAATCGATAAAAGCTGATTTATTTTTAACTCAGGCGCATTACGAGAATTTAGCTAAAGCAACTGGTGTTCCAAAAATTGGTGATTTATTAATGCCATCAATATGTCCTGATGGCAGAATTTTAAGTGTTGAAACTAACGAGCCATTTTATTTTAAGGATGGTCGAGTACTATGGATTAAAGTTGATGCTTCAAAAATTAATAGTTTTTACCTTAAATTCTTTTTGAGAGAATTATTTAGAACTAACTATTCAAATATAGCTTCAGGAACAACATTTGCAGAATTAAAGATTGTTGCTTTGAAGAAAATTAAGATTCTTTTACCACCAATCGAACTTCAAAATCAGTTCGCAGAAAAAATAGCCTTAATTGAGCAACAAAAGACATTGGCCAAGAAAGAGTTACAAGAATCTGAGGATTTGTTTAATTGTTTGTTGCAAAAGGCATTTAAGGGGACGTTGGTGTAACGAGTTAAAAGTTAAAAAAGAATGATTGAAAACTATTGTATATGGAAACAAAGCTTTTAAGTCTACCAGAAAACGATTCCGAAGTAAGATATGTTTTGGGCAAAAAAGGTAAAAGAAACCTTTTGGCAATCTGTTTAAACCCTAGTACAGCAAATGCTTTTAAACATGATGGTACCACAAATAATGTGGAGAAAATTGCTAAAGCCAATGGTTATGATGGTTGGGTATTATTTAATGTATCGCCACAAAGAACACCACATCCTAACGATTTACCATTAGAAGAAAATGAAGCAGTATTAATAAAAAATGTAAACCTTCTTGATGATTTTATTTTGAAAAATGAGTTTCAAATATCCGACGTATTGTTGGCTTGGGGAAATACAATTACTAGTTTTCAACATCCTTATCTAATTAAATATGCAGCCTTTATTTTAGAACGTCTTAAAAAACATGAGCTAAATTATTGGTGTATAAAATTAACAGCAAAGCAACATCCTTTTCATCCAGCGGCACAAGCCATTAATAGATATGTTGGACCTGTAGAAGATATTGTGCTGCAACCTTTTAATACAGTTAGTTATTTAAAAAGGATTGCTTATAAATAAATATAGTATTTTAGAAATATGAATTCAAACTTTCAGTTTTTAGCGTATCAATGGGAAGCTCTTTTTAACAGAGCCTCTAAAGCTGAGCAGTTTGCTAAAACCGATGCTAGAACTTCGCTTATATATGCACGTATGGCATTAGAGGTGGCTATAAATTGGATGTATGCCAATGACGACGAGTTAGAAACTCCTTTTGATAGTGGTTTGCACAACCTTATGGTGCAAGAAGATTTTAAGCAACAGTTTAATATTAAATTATACAACGAGTTACATTTAATTCGTAAAACAGGAAATTTAGCGACGCATAATAAACCAGTTAGCGATATAGATGCCCTTACAACTATTGAACATCTATATTATTTTACAAAATGGTTTGCCAAGTCTTATACTGAAACCGATTTAGGTACTTTGGGTCTTTTCGATTTTAATGTAATACCTAGTGATGATGTTACTGTTTTAGCTAAAAAACAGGTTACAAGTTTACAAAAGAAATTAGATAAAGACCTCGCAACGTTCCAAAAGGCTCTAGAAGCATCTAATGAAGAAAAAGAAACTTTAGCTCAAAAGAATGAATTGTTTAAGCAACAGCTTGAAGCCAAACAACAACAGTTTGAGAATAACAAGGAAATTGCTAATACCCAAGATAAAAATGCAAATAAGCATCCTCGTAATGAAGCTGAAACAAGACGACAATTAATTGATGTTACACTCAGAGAAGCCGGATGGGATTTACAAGGTGTAAATGATAAAGAATTCATGGTCAATTATATGCCGAAGTCAACCAACAGTTCTGAAACAGGTTTTGTAGATTATGTACTTTGGGATGATGACGGTTTGCCATTGGCATTGGTAGAAGCCAAAAAATCATTAGAAAGTGTTTCCAAAGGAGAAAACCAAGCGCAACTTTATGCGGATAGTTTAGAGAAAATGTATGGCAGACGTCCTATTATGTATTATTCTAATGGATTTGAAACCTACTTATGGGACGACCAATTTTATAAGCAAGCAAGACCAGTGCATGGTTATTATACCAAAGCTGAATTACAAACTCAAATGTATAGGCGAGAGCATAGAAAAGACATTCGTTCAATGCCAATTGATTTGAAAATTACCGATAGAAAATACCAAATGCGAGCTATTAGAAGTATTAGCGAGCATTTTGTTGGAAACGATAAACAGTCGGGCAAATTAATAGGAACGCATAGAGCAGCATTACTAGTTTTAGCAACAGGAACAGGAAAAACCAGAACAAGTATAGCGTTTTCTAAAATAATGCTGGAAGCCAATTGGGCAAAACGTATTTTGTTTTTGGCAGATAGAAAAAGTTTGGTAAGTCAGGCAAAATCTAATTTTGTAAAACACCTTCCTGAGCATGCTAGCGTTAATTTGTTGAAGGAAAAAGATAATATGACAGCTAGGTTTACATTCTCAACCTACAATACCATGATGAGAATGATTGATGATGCTAAGGATAATGACCACAGATTTTATGGCGTTGGGCATTTCGATTTAATTATTATTGATGAAGCGCATCGCTCAATCTATAAAAAATACCAAGCTATATTTCAATATTTTGATGCCTTATTTTTAGGGTTAACA
Source organism: uncultured Flavobacteriaceae bacterium (assembly GCA_963975205.1). GTDB lineage: Bacteria > Bacteroidota > Bacteroidia > Flavobacteriales > Flavobacteriaceae > Pontimicrobium. Next base: position 11,418 of record CAXBFU010000036.1, read on the forward strand.
GCAACTCCAATTGAGCAAATTGACAGAAACACCTTTGAAGCTTTTGGGTTGCCAGACAAATCGCCAACAGATGCTTATACTTTTGACGAAGCAGTTGCCAATGAACATTTAACACCATATCGTTCTATTGAAGTGCCGACTAAATTTTTAAGACAAGGCATAAAATATGATGAGCTTTCAGAAGAAGAAAAAGAAGAATTTGAAAACGAAATTTTAGATGGCGAAGAAGCTACTGGAACAGAGTGGGTAGAATCTGAAGCACTAAATAAATGGTTGTTTAATAAAAATACAACCATAAAAACATTACAGTTTATTTTAAAACACGGTATTAAAAAACGTGGTAATGAAGAATTAGGAAAGACCATATTTTTTGCACGTAATAAAAAGCATGCTCAGTTTTTAAAGGATATGTTTTTAAACTTAGATAAAGAGCAATTTGGTAATGATTATGTAAAAGTAATTACTCATGGCGAACCAAAAGCCGAAGAATTTATTAAACGTTTCTGTGACGAAGAAAAAGATAGACTACCGCAAATAGCCATTTCAGTTGATATGCTCGATACAGGTATTGATGCACCTAGTTGTGTTAATTTAGTATTCTATAAACCCGTTAAATCTTTTTCGAAATTCTGGCAAATGATTGGTCGTGGTTCACGTTTGCGTCCAGATTTGTTTGGTGTAGGTATGGATAAGGAGCGTTTCGTGATTTTTGATTTATGTGGAAACTTTGAGTTTTTTAAACAGAATCCTAATGGAATAAAATCAAGCACTCAAATAAGCTTGATAGAAATTGTATTTGGCTTAAAACTACAATTGGCACAGTATTTAAGAGAAGGCAAGTTTCAATCTGATGAAAATTTACAAGCCTACAGAAAAGAATTGTTAGATGAATTGTATGATGATATTGCCAATTTAGATACACAACGATTTGATGTAAAGATGCAATTAAAAACGGTAATGGATTATGGAAGTGATAATAGGGAATTGTGGAATCATCTTTCAAAAAAAGACATTAAGATTGTTAATGATGTCCTTGCACCATTAGTAAAACCATTAAAAGGAGATACAGATTTAGCACGGTTTTATGATAAATTACTTTATGCTTTAATAATTAAACGATTAGAAACACCAAATGCACCAGAGTTTGTGGCTAGTTTTAATATACCTATTACTAAAGTTGCGATAACTTCAAAAAAATTACTTAAAAAAACAACCATACCAGAAGTTAAAGAGAACGAAGATTTAATAAAATTGCCATTAGAAGAAACATTCTGGAGAGAAGATGGTATTAAACACCTTGAAAAAATAAGAAAAGGAATTCGTAATCTAACTAAGTATATTGATCCAGTAGATCAGCGCTATGTGACTACAGATTTTGAAGATGAATTACGAGAAAATGAGGTTATTGTAACTGATTATGTTAGTGAGGCAAATGAAAACTATACCACTTCACCTTTTGCAAATAATATTCATCGATTAGAAGAACTAATTAGAAACAACAAGGACAACATTACAATTAGTCGTATTAGAAACGGAGAAACTATTACTAAAAAAGAACTTGAAAGTTTGGAGAGCATACTTTTTCCAACTATAGCAGAGCGAGAAGTAGTAGAACAGGAGTTAGGCTTGCAATTAAACTTAACCGATTTTATAGTATCGCTTATGGGTTTGTCGGCTGAACACGTCAATAAGGCTTTTGCTGGATTTATTAATGCTTATCAATTAAATTCAAAGCAAATTCAATTTATAGATACCTTAAAACAGTTTTTACTTAAAAACGGAAAGGTAAATCCAGAGAAGCTTTATGATTCACCATTTAAGAATTATCACAGTATGGGAATTGATGGCGTGTTTACAGAAAAGCAGGCAGATGTAATTTTCAAAATTGTGGAAGACTTCAATCAAGCAAATTAGCTTACTATTTCTATGTTATAATCTACTATGCAATTACTTTGCATAGTAGGTTCGTAGTATTGCAGTATTAATTTCAAAATACAATGCAATATGGAAAAAGACTATCTAAAGTATTACCACCCACAATTCTTAATCTTTCTTATCGTCGGAGGATTTTTACTAATCTATTTAACTAAAGAATCATTTGGATTATCAATATCAGTTTTTAGTATACTAACACTAATACTAGTAACGATAACAAAATATTTGTGGAAATATAAACCATTTAGTTGGCTGTTTTGGGTAGAAGATTTCTCAGGTAGATATGAAGGTAGATTAATATACCAGTTTCAGGATGAGAATGGAGACCTTCAAACGGGCGAGCTTGAGCATATAAAAATTGTTTCACAAACAGGCAGTAATATAAATATCTCATCTTTTACCAAGAAAGCTGATGGTTCTATGTCTTCTCCATCCTCAAATAAAGGAATGTACATTGAGCACACACAGGATGGACAACATTTCAATTTTATATACAACTACCTAAATGAAGGAAGCACAGAACAAGGCTTTCCACCACATTATGGAACAGAGGTGGTTAAATTCATTAAGAATGGAAATGAAAAGAAGCTATCTGGACGCTATTTTACAAATAGAAGTCCGTACCAAACTAAAGGAGAATTCAAAGACCTAAAATGGGTAAGTAATAATAAAAATCACGATTTCTAAAATAGATAACTATGGCAGTATTAAACAAAGAGTACAATAAGTTTGATAAAGAGATTAAGCTTAATAAGAGCAGGAAAGATTCTTTAAAAAAAAGCAGAAAAGAGCTTAAAAAGAAAATACAAAATTGGTTTAGGGACAACAAACCAGATGAGATTCAACCTAAATTTCATCCCCAAGGTTCTTCAGAGATGGGAACTACCGTGAACCCACTTGTAACATATGATGAAGAAGGAAAACCTTTGTTAGACTATGATACGGATTATGGCGTTTATTTTATCAAAAAAAATGATGATGACATTAAACAATCAATTAATACCTGGCACGATTGGGTATACAAAGCAACGGAGAACCATACAGGAAAGGACTCAATCAGGAAAACAACTTGCGTAAGAGTTGTCTATGCAGACGGACATCACATAGATTTACCTATTTACTATAAAGAAGATGGTGTTATTGAACTTGCTCATAAATCAAAAGGTTGGATAGAGAGTGATCCCAAAGAATTCTATGAGTGGTATAACGAAAAAAAGAAAACAAGGTCTAGACTAGAAGCCATCGTACGTTGTTTAAAAGCATGGAAAAATTTCAGAGAGAACAAGAATACTAATTTAAAACTGCCAAGTGGATTTGAGTTAACGATTTTAGCAACAAATCATTACGTTGATGCAGATAATTTAGACGAGGCTTTTAGAGAAACCATAAAAGCTATTGCTACGGAACTGAATAAAAATAATGGATTCAAATGCTTTAGACCTACAACACCTTCAGATGAAGATGTTTTTGAAAACTATAGTGAAACTAGAAAATCAAACTTCTTGTCAACACTCAAAAGCCTTAAAGAAGATTGTGATAATGCTTCGGAAGAAAAAAACTTTAAAGCAGCGTCTGAGATATTAAGAAATAATCAATTTGGGACTAGGTTTCCATTAGGTGATGACAAAGATGAAGAATCTAAAAGCAATAGTTTAAAGAAGTCGTTAGGTGCAGCTATTATAAAGCCTAAACCTTATGGATATTA
>CAXBFU010000037.1:0-12552 GCA_963975205.1 uncultured Flavobacteriaceae bacterium
AAGATAATTATGAAGATGCTGTTAAGCACACAATTAAAGATCTTGAAAAACAACTTAAAAAACGCAAACAAATATTTAATACACACTAATATAATGAGGCTGTCTAAAGAGTGCCATTTTTAATAAAAATGAAGAATCTCTTAAAAATTAAAATGTTGATTTATTGATTATTTCGATTTTTCGACTACGCTCAACATAACAATAAAAGTACTTTTTAGACAGCCTCTTTTTTACTATCTGTGGTGGTAAGGTTCATTCCTTAAAATTGTACAACCTCTATATAATTGCTCAATAAAAAACAAACGTACCATTTGATGCGAAAATGTCATTTTTGATAATGATAATTTTCCTTGCGCGTTTTGGTAAACTTCTTTTGAAAAACCATAAGGTCCACCAATAACAAACACAAGTTGCTTAATGCCAGAGTTCATATGTTTTTGTAAGTAATTGGAAAAACCAACCGAGTCCATTTGTTTTCCGTTTTCATCCAGTAAAATCAACACATCTGAATTATTGAGTTTTGATAAAATAAGTTCGCCTTCTTTTTGTTTTTGTTGTGCTTCAGAGAGATGTTTCGCCTTTTTTAAATCAGGAATAATTTCCAACTCAAACTTAATGTAATAACTTAAACGTTTTGTATAATCATCAATTAAAGACTGTAATTGGCTATTATCTGTTTTGCCAATGGCAAGGAGTTTTATTTGCATAGAGTTAAATTACAATTAAATGAATAATGAATTTTTATATTTCACTCAATAGTTATAAAAAACTAAAATAGTAAAACGTATATCGTTAATCAAATTCTTATTTTAGCAATAAAGTTTTTTAAATGATATCTCAAGCACAATTTCAAAAAGAAATAGATTTAATAATTGCTAATGCCATACGTGAAGATGTTGGAGATGGCGACCATAGCTCCTTGGCTTGCATTCCTGCTTCTGCAAATGGGAAAGCAAAATTATTGGTAAAAGATGAAGGTATTATTGCAGGTGTGGAGTTTGCTAAACAAGTATTTGCTTACGTCGATAGCAATATGAAAGTGGATGTATTAATCGAAGATGGTAAAAAAGTGGCTTATGGAGACGTAGTATTTTATATTGAAGGCGCTTCACAATCTATTTTAAAAGCCGAACGATTGGTGCTCAATGCGATGCAACGCATGAGCGCAATTGCCACCAAGACCAAAACTTACGTTGATTTGTTGGAAGGTACTGGAACAAAAATATTGGATACCAGAAAAACCACTCCTGGAATTAGAGCCCTTGAAAAATGGGCAGTAAGAATAGGAGGAGGAGAAAACCATAGATTTGCATTGTACGATATGATTATGCTCAAGGATAACCACATAGATTTTTGTGGTGGCATTACAAAAGCTATTCATAAAACCAAGGCATACCTTAATAAAACCAATAGAGATTTAAAAATTGTTGTAGAAGCAAGAAGTCTCATAGAAATTGAAGAAATATTACAAACCGATGGTGTTTACCGCATATTAATCGATAATTTTAACTACGAAAACACCAGAAAAGCTGTAGCACTCATTGGCAATAAATGTTTAACAGAATCTTCTGGAGGCATCAACGAAAAAACAGTGCGTAAATATGCTGAATGTGGTGTAGATTATATTTCAAGCGGTGCCTTGACACATTCAGTTTATAATATGGATTTAAGCTTAAAAGCTGTGTAAATGACAAAACATATTGAAGAACGATTAGATAAGATCCCTGTTATAAATTTGGTGGTTAGATTTTTAAAAAGCATCAAACTCCCAGGTTTTGAGGGACTATCTGTTTACGATCTTCTAGAAATGTACACAATAGGTATAGTTCAAGGGGCTTTAACCACACGAGCAAGTGCTATTGCGTTTAATTTTTTTACAGCTATTTTTCCATTTTTGTTATTCATTATCATTATCATTCCAGTAATACCGTTTGAGAATTTTCAAGAAGAGTTTTTAGGTTTTCTAGATTCTTTTTTGCCACCTCAAACATCCGATTTTTTTCACGAAAACATTTTTGATAACATTAATATAGATAATCAAGGAGGATTGCTTTGGGCAATTTTAGTTCTGTCTATTATATTAATGGCAAATGGCGTAAGTGCTGTGTTTTCTGGTTTTGAGTACTCGTACCACAAGCAACTTACCAGAAGTGTATTTAAACAGTATTTATATGCTTTGGGAGTGGCTATAATACTAGCGTTTTTATTAATTATTACAGTTGTAGTATTTGGTTATTTTCAAATTTACATCATCCAGCCTTTATATGAAGGTATAAGTGGTAAAGAACTCGAAACCTCCAAATCTGGTTTATCATGGATAATTTTTGGAAAATACATGTTCTTTACCATCATGTTATATATAGCTACGGCAACTTTGTATTATTTTGGGACTAAAGAAGGGAAGCATTCCAAATTCTTTTCGGTTGGCGCTTTATTTACAACCTTACTAATTTTATTAACATCTTATCTATTCGGGATTTATATCGAAAATTTTTCCAAGTATAACGAGCTTTACGGCTCTATTGGAGCTTTATTGATTTTGTTGTTCTACTTATGGTTAAATTCAAATATTTTGTTATTGGGATATGAGCTTAATGCTTCTTTGCAACAATTAAAGCGTAAGGTGTAGCATGTTTAATTCTAGTCACTTTATCGATGTTATTTTACCCATTCCATTAGAGAAACAATTTACCTACGCTATAACACAAGCCGAAGCAGGGTTTTTAAAAAAAGGGATGCGTGTTGCTGTTCCTTTTGGGAAGCGTAAAATATATACTGCCCTTGTTTTAGACATTCATCAAAAAGCGCCTGAAGCCTATGAAGCAAAAGAAATACATCAAATTTTAGACGAACATCCTATTGTTAATGAGTTTCAAATGAAGCTTTGGCAATGGATGTCCAATTACTATATGTGCACGCTTGGAGATATTCTAAGAGCTGCATTGCCTAGTGCTTTTTTATTGGAGAGCGAAACTAATATTGTCCTAAATAAAAACGAAGAAATTAACGATTTAGAGCTAAAGGATGATGAGTTTTTGGTTTACGAGGCATTACAACATCAGTCTAGTTTAAAAGTTCGGGATATTAACAACATTCTTGATAAAAAAAATGTGCTTCCTGTAATAAAAAGATTAATTACAAAAAATGTTATTACTATTGAAGAAGAATTGTATGAAAAATACAAACCAAAATTAGTAAGATACGTTAAGCTACATGTTGACTATAGTAGTGAAGATAAATTACAAGAATTATTAGAAACTCTAACTAGAGCACCAAAGCAACGACAAATTATTTTATCTTTTTTCACCTTAAATTCTACTACAAAAAAACCAATTAAAGTATTAGAATTAATAAAAAAAAGTGAAGCATCTTCAGCGCAAATAAAAGCTTTGGTCGATAAAAACATTTTAGAAGAATATTACTTGCAAACAGATAGGGTTTCTTTTGAAAATGAAATAATTTCAGACACTAAAAAGTTAAACAGCCAACAAACTATTACTTTAAATAGTTTAACCAAATCATTTAAAAATCAAAATGTTACATTATTACATGGTGTGACATCTTCCGGAAAAACAGAAGTCTATGTAAAACTTATTGAAACCATTTTAAAACAAGGGAAACAAGTATTGTATTTAGTTCCAGAAATTGCTTTGACATCACAATTAGTAAGTAGGCTCAGCGCATATTTTGGTAATCAAATTTCGGTATATCACTCACGTTATTCTTTAAACGAACGTGTTGAGGTTTGGAACCATGTGTTAAACAATTCCGATAAAGCTAAAGTGGTTTTGGGAGCACGTTCGTCTGTGTTTTTACCATTCAGTAATTTAGGGTTAATTATAGTTGATGAAGAGCATGAACAATCCTATAAACAGTTCGATCCTGCACCTCGTTACCATGCTCGAGATACTGCTGTTGTGCTAGCTAATTTATTTAAAGCAAAAACACTCTTGGGTTCTGCAACACCAAGTATAGAAAGTTATTTTAACGCTGTTAAAGAAAAAAAATATGGTTTTGCAGAGCTAAACACACGTTACAATAATGTGTTAATGCCTGAAATTGAGCTTGTAGATATTAAAGATAAACAGAAACGCAAGCGTATGCGAGGTCACTTTAGCGATAGACTCATTGAAGAAATGACTGAAGCTTTAGATAATGATTATCAAATTATATTATTTCAAAATAGACGAGGTTTTTCTCCAATAATAGAGTGTCACACCTGTGGTCATTCGCCACAATGTTCCAATTGCGATGTGAGTTTAACCTATCATCAATACAATAATCAATTACGCTGCCACTATTGTGGTTATGCCATTGCCATGCCCAATAACTGTACCGCTTGTGGCAGCAGTGAGTTGGATAACAAGGGTTTTGGGACCGAACAAATAGAGGAAGAGGTTAAGGTGCTATTTCCTAAAGTGAAAGTTGCTAGAATGGATTTGGACACCACTAGAGGAAAATATAGCTATGAGCGTATAATAACGTCGTTTGAGCAACATGAAGTAGATGTATTGGTGGGCACACAAATGGTTACTAAAGGTTTGGATTTTAGAAACGTGAAATTAGTTGGGATAATGAATGCCGATAGTTTATTGAATTTTCCGGATTTTAGAGCACACGAACGTAGTTTTCAGCTCATGCAACAAGTAGCTGGAAGAGCAGGTAGAACCGATGTAAGGGGAAAAGTGCTTATACAAACATACAATCCTTATCATAAAATTTTGCAGCAAGTTTCCACTAATGATTATTTATCTATGTTTTACGAGCAATTGGACGAACGCCATAATTATAAGTATCCACCAATTTACAGGCTAATTAAGATAACGCTAAGACATAGAGATTATAACAAAGTAAACGATGGCGCAGAGTGGATCGCAAAATCATTAAGACAAGTATTTAAACAATATGTGTTAGGGCCTGAGTTTCCACCAATTTCCAGGATTAGAAATCAATACCACAAAAATATTTTGATTAAAATTCCTCAAAATCAATCATTATTAAAAACAAAAGAAGCTATTCTTAAAATTAAGAACAGCTTCTTGAGTATCAAAGATTTTCGTCCGATTAAAGTAATTTTAAATGTCGATAATTATTAGTTGTTTAAATATTATTTAAAGCATCTACCAATTGGGTCTTCTTATTTCTACTTAAAGGAATTTCGTAAGCTCCAACTTCAACATTTTTACTATTAAAGCGATCAATTTTATCTAAATTAACGATATAAGATTTATGAATTCTTAAAAATTTACCTTCTGGCAATTCTGCTTCAAAAGCTTTCATGGTAGATAATACCACTAAGCTATTCTCTTCGGTTACTAATTTTACATAGTCACCAAGAGCTTCAATCCATTTTATATCCTTAATGTAAACCTTTCTCTTCTTTAAATTACTCTTTACAAAAATGTGCTCACCATCGGTTTCTTTAAAGTCCAGCGTTAATTTGTGCTGCTCTAAAGCCTTATCTACGGCAGTATTAAAGCGTTCTCTTGTAATTGGTTTTTGTAGATAATCTGTGGCATCGTAATTAAATGCTTTAAATGCGTACTCTGTTTTACCGGTAACAAAAATAATTTGGGGTTTATTATTTAGTACGTCAAGTAATTCAAAGCCATTTAAAACAGGCATTTCGATATCCAGAAAGATTAAGTCTACTTTGTGAGTATTGAGTCCGTTTTTAGTTTCCAGGGCACTGCTATATTCTGCAATCAAGTTAAGAGAAGGGTGGTTCTCTATAAGCTTGACAATAGATAAGCGTTGGATTGCGGAGTCATCTACAACAACACAGTTTAAAGTCATAACATTTCTTGTTTTAGGTTAAGATATCGACAATAGTACAAAAAATTCGGTTAAAAACCAAAAAACATCGGTAAAGTGTTTTGTTTAACAAAATTTTAACATTTCATTAAGAATAAAAAAATAGGTATAAAATTGTTGTCAAAACAATAATAAATACCTATTTTTGCACCCATTTTAAACATAAATAACAATTTTAATATGAATCATTACGAAACTGTTTTCATCTTAAATCCCGTTTTATCTGAAGATCAGATAAAGGAAACAGTAAAGAAATACGAAGATTTTCTTGTTTCTAACGGTGCAAAGATGATAGCTAAAGAAGATTGGGGACTTAAAAAACTAGCTTACCCAATACAAAACAAAAAAAGTGGTTTTTACCACTTATTTGAATACACCGTTCCTGGTGAAGTTATTAACAACTTAGAAGTAGAGTTTAAACGCGACGAGCGTTTTATGCGTTATTTAACCGTATCGTTAGATAAACATGCTATTTCTTGGGCAGAGAGAAGAAGAGTTAAACTTAAAGAAAAAGCGTAAGTATGTCATCGATAGAACAACAATCTAAAGGAAAGAAGGACGGAGAAATTAGATATTTAACGCCTTTAAACATAGACACTAACAAGAAGAAAAAGTATTGTATGTTTCAAAAATCTGGAATTAAATATGTTGATTATAAAGACCCAGATTTTTTAATGAGATTTATAAACGAGCAAGGTAAAATTTTACCAAGACGTTTAACAGGTACTTCTTTAAAATACCAACGTAAAGTTGCAGTTGCAGTAAAAAGAGCGCGTCATTTAGCTTTAATGCCATACGTAGCAGATTTATTAAAATAAAATACCGATAACAATGGAACTTATATTAAAACAAGACGTTGACAATTTAGGATTTAAAGACGATGTTGTAACAGTTAAGAACGGTTATGGTAGAAATTTTTTAATTCCTCAAGGACAAGCTATATTAGCAACAAGCTCTGCTAAAAAAGTATTAGCAGAAAACTTAAAACAAAGAGCTTTTAAGGAGAAAAAAATAGTTGACGATGCTAACAAAGTTGCAGAAGCATTAAAAGCTTTAGAAATTAAGATTGCTGCTAAAGTAGGATCTGGCGATAAGTTATTTGGCTCTGTAAATAATATTAATATTGCTGAAACTTTAGAAAAAGAAGGACACAACATCGACAAGAAATTTATCTCTGTTGTAGGTGGAAACGTTAAGCGTTTAGGAAAGTACAATGCAGTAGTTAGATTACACAGAGATGTAACTGTTGATTTAGCTTTCGAAATTGTACCACAAGCATAAATTAACTTACAAAATTATTACAAACAATTGTCTATAATTGTTCATTCAATATTATTAAAACCGTTCATTGAGCGGTTTTTTTGTTTAAATTTACGTCAATCAATAACAAATATTAATTAATACTTAATTACATGAAAAAAACTATTCTTTCTATTCTTTTACTGTGTATTGCAACTTTTGCCTTTGGGCAGGTTACTACATCTAATATTAAAGGATTAATCTTAGATGAGAATTCTCAACCATTGCCAGGAGCTAATGTTTTAGCTATTCATGGTCCAACAGGAACTAAGTATGGTGCAGCAGCTAACTTTGATGGGAGATACAACTTACTTAATTTAAGAGTAGGCGGACCATATACTATTACAATTAGCTATTTAGGTTATAAAGAACAATCTTTTACCGAAGTATTCTTAACATTAGGTAACACTTTAAATTTAGATGTTCAAATGGTGCCTGATAGCCAACAACTAGATGCTATTGTGGTTACAGGAAATAGTGGTACAGGCACTTTTGGAAGCGACCGTACTGGAGCAGAAACCAGTGTTGGCCGTCGTGAACTAACACGTTTGCCAACTATTTCAAGATCTGCCGCAGATTTTACTAGATTAGAGCCAACTGCGAGTGGAAATTCATTTGGAGGACGTAACGATCAATTTAACAACTTCTCGTTAGATGGTGCAATTTTTAATAACCCTTTTGGCTTAGATGCAGCAACTCCAGGTGGACAAACTGATGCGCAACCTATATCATTGGATGCTATTGAACAAATACAAGTATCGACAGCACCTTACGATGTTACACAATCAGGTTTTACAGGAGCTACAGTAAATGCTGTTACAAAAAGTGGAACGAATGAGTTTCATGGAACCGTATATGGGTTTACTAGAAACGAAAAAATGACAGGGAAGAAAATAAAAGGAGATGAAGTAACAAGACCTAAGTTAGAACAACAACAATACGGTGTTAGTATTGGTGGTCCAGTTGTAAAAAATAAATTATTCTTTTTTGCTAATTTTGAAAAAGATGAACGCTCCGATTTGGGTACAAATGGTTGGGTTCCTAATACTGGTTCTGGAGCTATTAATGAGTCTAGAGTTTTAGAAAGCGATTTAATTGCAGTGAGAGATGCTTTGTTGGCAGTAGGTTACGATCCAGGTGCTTATGAAGGTTTTACACATCAAGCAGAATCTACTAAAGGAATCTTTAAACTTGATTGGAATATTAATGATAATAACCGTCTAGCTGTTATTTATAATTTCTTAAATGCCTCTAAAGAAAAACCTGCCCACCCAACTGCTATTGGATTTAGAGGACCAAATGCTTCTACTTTGCAGTTTGAAAATTCTGGTTATGAAATTAATAATGAATTAAAATCTATACAAATAGAGTTAAACTCTACGCTATCTGAAAATACATCCAATAAGTTTCAATTTGGATACACACATTTTAACGATTATAGAAACCCATTCTCAACTCCAGCACCATCCATAAATATTTATAAAGATGGTTCCCCTTATATCATTGTTGGTCACGAACCTTTTTCAGTTAATAATAGATTAGATCAAAAGGTATTACAGTTTTCAAATAACTTAAATTTTTTCAAAGGAGATCATACCTATACAATAGGATTTTCACTAGAAAAATTCCAATTTGATAATTCGTTTAACTTGACAAGTTATGGTTTTGATTTATTTGGAAGTGTTGATATAAATGATTTTGATGCTAACGATTATATTGGAACAATTGCTGCAGCTCAAGCAACTTTTGAAGCAAATAATGCAAATGATTCTTGGGCGTTGGCCGAAACCAATGTTGGTCAACTATCATTTTACGCACAGGATGAATGGAATGTTTCTGAAAAATTTAAACTTACCTATGGCGTTCGTTTCGATAAACCATTATTCTTCGATTCTGCCCAAAAAGCTCAAGAAGTAATAGATAGAGGTTTTGTAGTATCAGACATTCCTTATGTAAATCCAAATACGGGAGAAACGGTTTTAATTGATAATACTAATATGCCAACAAACGATTGGTTAATATCTCCAAGACTTGGGTTTAATTACGATGTAAATGGCGATGATACTTTCCAGCTTCGTGGAGGTTCAGGTTTATTTACAGGGCGTTTCCCATTTGTATGGCTAGGAAATCAAATTGCTAACCCAGATGTGTTCTTCTTGCAAGCAGTAGATCCAGATTATAAATTCCCACAAGTTTGGAGAACAAATATTGGAGCTGATAAACGTTTTGAAAGCGGTTTGATATTAACTGCCGACGTATCTTATACTAAAGACATTAATGGACCTCATGTACAAAACTGGGGACAATTAGATCCGTCAGGAACATTAAATGGGGTCGATAATAGACCCATTTATACTTCATCAGACCTTATAAATAATGCTTACGTATTTACCAATTCTGATAAAGGCCGAATATGGAATGCATCACTAAAAGCTCAAAAAACTTTTGAAAACGGATTATATACAATGCTAGCATACAGTTATCTAAATGCGAAAGATGTTAACTCTATTGAAGCTGAAATAACAAGTGATGCCTATGCAGGCAACGCCATAGTTGGAGATGTTAATGCCGATGTGTTATCTTATTCTAAGTATGGTAATACACATAGATTTATTGGCGTAGCAAGTAAAAAATGGGATTATGGCGGAGATAAATGGTCAACCACGATTTCTTCATTTTTTGAATATGCTCAAGGTGGTCGTTTTAACTATGTTTATGGAGGTGATATTAATGGAGATGGTTCTAGTATTAATGATTTAATTTATATTCCTACGTCTTCCGAAATTAATCAAATGACATTCTCTGGAGCTGGTCAAGGTGCTGCTCTGGATGCGTTTATTTCACAAGATGATTATTTAAGTGGTCGTAGAGGTCAATATGCCGAACGGTATGGTGCTTTAGCACCTTGGAGATCTCGTGTAGATTTAAAGTTTCTACAGGACTATAATTTTAATGTAGGCAACGGTAAGAAAAATACAATACAGTTTAGTATAGATATTTTAAATTTCGGAAACCTATTAAGCTCAGAATGGGGATTGGTTCAACAACCTAATAACATTCAACCAATTGGTGTGACTGTAGATGGTTCTGGTAATCCAACATATACCTTCAATCCAGATCAAACAAAAACATTTGGATACGATTCTAGCTTAGCTTCTAGATGGCAAATGCAGTTTGGTTTACGTTACATATTCTAAGAGAATAGAAAATATATCATTAAATTTGCGTTCTTAAAATTAAGGGCGCATTTTTTTATTTTATCATGAAATACACAAGATTATCTAAAGAACAATTTGAAGAATTACACCAAGAGTTTATTAATTTTTTGGCAACGCAGTCTGTAACAGCAGACGAATGGACTAATATTAAAACCAATAAACCTGAGTTGGCCGAACAAGAACTGGATGTGTTTAGCGATTTAGTATGGGAAGGCGTGCTAACCAAAGCTAGATACTTAGAAAATATCTCGTCACAGCACATGTATCTATTTCATTTAGCCGATGATCGAATTGAGCTAGTAGGCTTAAAAATCGCTAAAGAGAGTATAGATTTAACCAAAAGTGAAGGATTTTCGTGGTTACGCAAAAATTTAATGGATGATTCCGTAGAGCTTTTTCAAGCTAATAAAGAGTATTCAAGAGATAAACAACTTGATAAGTTTGCCTTAATACAACAAGGAGCTGTGATTACTAAAGGCGATTTGTTTACCTATTTTCATAAGTTGGTGCATTAAATTTGTCATTCCTGCTTAGGTGGTAATCTATTTCAAATTAAACTGTTATTTTTGTTCTGCCTCATTATACAATTTCATTAGTAATTGATAGATGTGGAAAATATTTCGAATAATTATTAAAATAATACCTGCCTTCGCAGGTAGTTGATATGGCACAAAAACCAAGTATTCCTAAAGGTACCAGAGATTTTAATCCAGAGCAAGTAGCGAAACGCAACTATATAGTTAATACTATAAAATCTAGTTTTGAGCGTTTCGGATTTCAACCTATAGAAACCCCTAGTTTTGAAAACTATGATACCTTAATGGGAAAATATGGTGAAGAAGGCGATAGGTTGATTTTTAAAATATTGAATTCTGGCGATTATTTAGCCAAGTCAGATACAGGTGCATATACTGCTAAAGATTCAAATAAATTAACCGCTAGTATTTCTGAAAAAGCCCTACGCTACGATCTTACAGTACCATTTGCACGTTATGTAGTACAGCACCAAAACGATATTTTATTTCCATTTAAGCGTTATCAAGTACAACCAGTTTGGAGAGCCGACAGACCACAAAAAGGACGTTTTAGAGAGTTTTACCAATGCGATGCCGATGTGGTTGGCTCTAAATCGTTATGGCAAGAAGTAGAGTTTGTGCAACTTTATGATGAGGTATTTACTAATTTAGGTCTTGAAGGTGTCGTTATTAAAATTAATAACCGAAAAATATTATCTGGTATTGCCGAAGTTATTGGTGCTCAAGACAAATTAATTGACTTTACAGTTGCATTAGATAAGCTTGATAAAATAGGCGAGGAGAAGGTTAAAGAAGAAATGCAAAACAAAGGTATTTCGCAAGAAGGTATTAATAAACTACAGCCTTTATTTAGTCTATCAGGAACTTTTAAAACACAAATTGCAAGTTTAAAAACTATTTTAAGTACTTCTAATGAAGGACTAAGAGGTGTTGAAGAACTTGAATTTATTGATAACGCCATTTCTGAATTACAATTAAACTCAGCTTCATTACAATTGGATGTAACCCTTGCTAGAGGTTTAAATTATTATACAGGAGCCATATTTGAAGTTGCTGCACCCAAAGGTGTACAAATGGGATCTATTGGTGGTGGAGGTCGTTACGATGACCTTACTGGAATTTTTGGCCTAAAAGATGTAAGTGGTGTTGGTATTAGCTTCGGATTAGATAGAATCTATTTAGTGCTTGAAGAGTTGAATGTATTCCCTGAAACTGTAAGTAATAAAGTAGATGTGTTATTTATTAATTTTGGTAATAAAGAGGCTTTATTCGGTCTTAAAGCAATTAAATCACTAAGAGAAAAAGGCATTAATGCCGAATTATATCCAGATGTTGCTAAGATGAAAAAGCAAATGACATACGCTAACCGAAGAGCTATTCCTTATGTAGTTATAGTAGGAGAGGAGGAGCTTAAAAATAATAAGTTTACGTTAAAAGACATGAATTCTGGAGAACAGTATAAGCATTCTCTGGAAGAACTTCTAAACAATATAAAATAATAAATGGCTCCAATTTCTTGGAGCCATTTAAGTTTAGTGAACTAACTAACAAAATAAAGTTTCAGTTTCAGAGCAATTATTTTTATTCTACAATTACTTTTTTAGTAATTGTTTCTTTTTCCGTTTTAATATTTATAACATACGCACCAGGGCTTAGGTTAGCGACTTTAAGTTCCATATAGCTAT
>CAXBFU010000038.1:0-11658 GCA_963975205.1 uncultured Flavobacteriaceae bacterium
TGATGTAGAATTCCTAATAAACAGATTACTTCAGTCGTTCCTTCTTCGTAATGACTTACTAATAAACAGATTACTTCGTCGTTGCACTCCTCGTAATGACGTTATGTTCGTCATTTCGAACATAGTGAAGCAATCTCATGATGTAGAATTCCTAATAAACAGATTACTTCAGTCGTTCCTTCTTCGTAATGACGTTACAATCAAACAGATTACTTCGTCTTTGCACTCCTCGTAATGACGTTAAACCTTGATTCTTTAAAAACAGCATTTCTGTTAAAATAAAATTAGGCAATTACACCAATAATATGTATTTTTGCACTCCTTTTAGCGAATTATCAGAAAATTAAAAGGAATATAAAAAAACAAATAATAATACTTCTGTGTGTGAATCGCTAATTTTTCTGAAAAACACATAGAATACAAATGTTAATCAGCAATGGCTGAAAAAAAAGAAAAAGCAGTAGAAGCTCAAGTGGAAGCTGCAACAACCGAAGCTCCAGTAGTCTCTGAAGCTCAAGTAGAAACTGAAGCTCCAGAAGCTACAGAAACTAAAGTAAATCCAGAACAGTTTTTAAAAGACTTTAACTGGCACAATTACGAAGAAGGTATTGACCCAGTTGATGACAAACAATTAGAAGAGTTTGAAAAATTAGTATCAGAAAATTTTGTTGATACTTTAGATGACGAAGTTGTTGAAGGAACCGTAATTCATATTACAGATCGCGATGCAATTATCGACATTAATGCAAAATCTGAAGGCGTTATCTCTTTAAACGAGTTTCGTTACAACCCAAATTTGGCTGTAGGCGACAAGGTAGAAGTATTAATAGATGTTCGTGAAGACGCAACAGGGCAGTTAGTATTATCTCACCGTAAGGCTAGAGTAATTAAAGCATGGGATCGTGTAAATGCTGCTCATGACACAGGCGAAATTGTAAACGGTTTTGTAAAATGCCGTACCAAAGGTGGTATGATCGTTGACGTATTTGGTATTGAAGCATTCTTACCAGGTTCTCAAATCGATGTGAAGCCTATTAGAGATTACGATCAGTACGTAAACAAAACAATGGAATTTAAAGTTGTTAAAATCAACCACGAATTCAAAAACGTTGTGGTATCTCATAAAGCACTTATTGAAGCTGATATTGAGTTACAGAAAAAAGAAATTATTAGTCAACTAGAAAAAGGTCAAGTATTAGAAGGTTCTGTTAAGAATATTACTTCTTATGGTGTATTTATGGACCTTGGTGGTGTTGATGGATTGATACATATAACAGATCTTTCTTGGTCTAGAATTAACCACCCAAGTGAGGTTGTAGAATTGGACGAAAAAATAAATGTTGTAATCCTTGATTTTGATGAAAACAAATCAAGAATCCAATTAGGTCTTAAACAATTAAGCAAACATCCTTGGGATGCTTTAGGTGAAGATGTTAAAATTGGAGACAAAGTAAAAGGTAAGGTAGTCGTAATTGCCGATTATGGTGCATTTATTGAAGTAGCCGAAGGTGTTGAAGGACTTATTCACGTTTCTGAAATGTCGTGGTCAACACATTTACGTTCTGCACAAGATTTTGTAACTGTTGGTGACGAAATTGAAGCACAAATATTAACACTAGATAGAGAAGATAGAAAAATGTCTCTTGGAATTAAGCAATTAACTCCAGACCCTTGGACAGACATTACTAAAAAATACCCTGTTGGCTCTAAGCACAAAGGTATTGTACGTAACTTCACAAACTTTGGTGTTTTTGTTGAATTAGAAGAAGGTATTGATGGATTAATATATATCTCGGATTTATCTTGGACTAAAAAAATTAAGCACCCAAGTGAGTTCTGTGCAGTTGGTGATACATTAGATGTAGTAGTATTAGAATTAGATGTTGAAGGACGTAAACTAAGTTTAGGTCATAAACAAACTACTGATAATCCTTGGGACAAATACGAAACAGAGTTTGCATTAAACACAACTCATACAGGAACTATAGATGAGATTGTAGATAAAGGCGCTACTGTTACATTTAACGAAGACATTGTTGCTTTTATTCCTACACGTCATTTAGAAAAAGAAGATGGCAAGAAACTTAAAAAAGGTGAAGAAGCAGAGTTTAAAATTATTGAATTCAATAAAGAATTTAAACGTGTTGTAGCTTCTCATACAGCTATCTTTAGAGAAGAAGAAGCAAAAATTGTAAAAGCTGCTGCTAAAAAAGCGTCGGCTGCTGCTGCAGAAGCAAAACCTACTTTAGGTGATGCCAATGATGCTTTACAAGCGCTTAAAGATAAAATGGACGGGAAATAATATTTCTTTGAAATTTATATAAAACGAAAGCCTTCCTTTTTTGGAAGGCTTTTTTTATTGCAATATAAAACCATTGCAAACACTAATTATTTAACTTAACTTTGCCAACCAAATACGTTTGGATATTATATGAGTCAAAAAGTGTTACTTAATGCAAAAGAGGTAAACATCATTCTTCATAGATTGGCTTGTCAACTTATTGAAAACCACAACGATTTTTCTAACACAGTTTTAATAGGGATTCAGCCTAGAGGAAAATTTCTTGCAGAACGCTTGTCTAAAATACTTCGCGAAGAGTATAAAATAAAAAATGTTCAATTGGGTCAATTGGATATTACCTTTTTTAGGGACGATTTTAGACGTGGTGACAAACCATTAGAAGCTAATACCACCGAAATAGACTTTGTTGTTGAATACAAAAAAGTGGTATTTATTGATGATGTGCTATATACAGGACGAAGTATTCGTGCTGCATTAACAGCAATACAATCATTTGGAAGACCAGATGAAATAGAGCTTTTAACACTTATAGACAGACGTTTTAGCAGACATTTACCAATACAGCCAGATTATCGAGGGCGACAGGTAGATGCCATTAATGATGAAAAAGTAAAAGTAAACTGGATTGAAAACGAAGGGGAAGATTCAGTATATTTAATAAATAAATAAAATGACTTTAGAGGAATTAAACCTACTAGCCTTCCAAAAACCTAAGCTACAAGACACAGTAATTATTAGTTTTGGAAAGTTTAATGGTATTGATGAACTTAATGAAGTTGATATAAAACTATTTAAAAACATACCTAGCAATATAGGAATGTATGATGGACATGAAGTGAACATGGACGATACCTATGGAAGACTATATGCTTACGGAAAAAATGCTGAAGCTTTATTTAAAGTAATGAAACCACTATTAAATGAATACGAAATTTTTAAAAATGCAAAGGTTTATTTAGAGTTTACCAAAAATGGAGAAGTCATATCAAATTTGGAATTTAAAATGAATCATGAATAATATAAGTGGCAACTGTAAACTGCCACTGAATACTGAAAACTAATATTATGAGCGAATTAAGTGTCAACCACTTATTAGGGATAAAATATCTTACAAAACAAGATATTCAGCTTATTTTTGAAACTGCCGATCATTTTAAGGAAGTAATAAATAGACCCATTAAAAAAGTGCCTTCGCTTAGAGATATTACCATTGCCAATTTGTTTTTTGAGAATTCTACGAGGACAAAATTATCTTTTGAACTTGCCGAGAAACGTTTATCTGCCGATGTTATTAATTTTTCAGCATCGCAATCATCTGTTAAAAAAGGAGAAACCTTAATAGACACCGTAAATAATATACTTTCTATGAAAGTAGATATGGTTGTGATGCGTCATCCTAATCCTGGAGCAGGTGTATTTTTGTCTAAACATATAAAAGCAAGTATTATAAATGCTGGCGATGGTGCACACGAGCATCCAACCCAAGCGTTGTTGGATTCCTATTCCATTAGAGAAAGGTTAGGAGAAGTAAAAGGTAAAAAAGTGGTTATTGTTGGCGATGTGTTGCATAGTCGTGTCGCCTTGTCAAATATATTTGCTTTGCAATTACAAGGCGCAAGCGTCATGGTTTGTGGGCCTAAAACTCTAATTCCAAAATATATTGATAAATTGGGAGTAAAAGTTGAAACCAATTTACATAAAGCCTTAAATTGGTGCGACGTAGCTAATATGCTTCGTGTTCAAAACGAACGTATGGAAATAAATTATTTTCCTTCAACTAGAGAATATGCACAACAATTTGGAGTCACCAAAGAGCTTTTAAATTCGCTCGATAAAGACATTACCATTATGCATCCAGGACCAATTAATCGAGGTGTGGAAATAACCAGTGAAGTTGCAGATTCTGACCAAGCAATTATACTTAATCAGGTTGAGAATGGCGTCGCGATTAGAATGGCTGTTATTTATTTATTAGCGTCTAAAATAAAATAAAATTATGATTTTTGACCAACAAGGTAATACATCAATTATTACTCAAGAAAAAGCATCAATTATTGAACTTGTAAAAAAACTGCAAGTTATTTATTCAAGATTCAAAAATGATAACATTATTATCAACCTAACTAGCTTAAAACCTTTAAAAACAGAAGATATTATTGAGTTTTTACAAATATCAAATCAACATCGACATACAAAACATTCGTTTGTAATTGTTTCGAATAAGATCGATAACGATAATATTCCTGACGAATTGGTAATTGTACCAACACTGCAAGAAGCTTTCGATATTATTGAAATGGAAGAAATTGAAAAAGATTTAGGTTTTTAATTTATGAAGCTTACAATACTAGGCTGCCATAGTGCCACTCCGCGAATCAATACACATCCAACCTCACAAGTACTGGAAATACGCAATCACATTTTTTTAATAGACTGTGGCGAAGGAACACAAGTGCAACTTAGAAAAAACAAAATTAGGTTTAATAGAATCAAGCACATCTTTATTTCACATTTGCATGGCGACCATTATTTTGGCTTGGTTGGCTTAGTTTCTACTTTTAGACTTTTAACAAGAGAAACCGACTTACATATTTATGGGCCAAAAGGCTTAAAAGAAATAATCACTTTGCAAATGAAACTTGGTAATTCTTGGACAAATTATAAACTAATTTTTCATGAATTAACGACTAAAGAATCTAAATTAATTTTTGAAGATGATAAAGTTGAAGTATTTACTATACCTCTAAACCATCGTGTTTATACCAATGGGTTTCTATTTAAAGAAAAGGAAAACGAACGTAAATTAATGTTGGGAGCAGCTCAAGATGCTAAAATAAATAAAGCATACTATAGAAAGTTAAAACAAGGGTTTGATGTTGTTAATGAAGATGGCAAATTAATTAAAAACGAAATGATTACCAAAGCGGGTAACCCTCCCAAAAGTTATGCCTTTTGTAGCGATACAGCTTACAGCGAATCTATAGTACCTTTAATTAAAGATGTAGATGTGTTGTATCATGAATCTACTTTTTTAGAAAAAAACAAAAAACTAGCTGCTCCAACAAAACATTCCACAGCAAAACAAGCAGCTATAATTGCAAAAAAAGCAAACGCTAAAACCCTTGTATTAGGGCATTTTTCGACACGTTATGATGATTTAAATGATTTTAAGAAAGAAGCTAATACTATTTTTGATAATGTTGAATTAGCAGAAGAGGGAAAAGTTTTTGAGTTTAAAAATCATATTTTTTACTAGTTCCTTGAACTAACATATAAATTAAACCTATCACTACAATACCAATAGTTACCATAAACCTATAAGCGTTTTTTACACCAATAAAATATAAGACTATTGTAACAATAATAGATACTGCACCAATAATTATTAAACAATTATGCATAAAATTAGAAAGGTGTTTTATATCGATTTTCTTTTTCTCAGCTTCACTTAACGTATTATAACCAGCGATAAGGTTTGGATATTTTTTGACTAAAATTCCACAAATAATTAAAATGATGCCAGTAAGTGATTCAGCAAAGAGCATTTTGTGTAAATTTGATTACTTAAAGATAAAATTATTTCATTAAAAAATCATGGAAAACGATTTAAGCAATTATAGAAAATCTTATAAAAAAGGAGAATTGTTGAAAAGCAATATTCCTGAAAACCCTATGGAATTGTTTCAGAAATGGTTTTATGAAGTTGACAACAATAATTCTATTGATGAAGCAAATGCAATGACCATCTCTACTATTGGTTTAGATGGATTCCCAAAGAGTAGAGTAGTACTTTTAAAAAAATACACTTACCAAGGATTTATTTTTTACACCAATTATAATAGCGAAAAGGGCAATGCGATTAAAGCAAACCCTAATGTTTGTTTATCTTTTTTTTGGCATACAGCCGAAAAACAAATAATTATAAAAGGGAAAGCAGAACGCATTGTTGAAAATTTAAGTGATGGTTATTTTGAATCGCGCCCAAGAGGAAGTCAACTAGGCGCAGTAGTCTCAAATCAAAGCGAAGTTGTTAAAAACAGGGAAGCACTAGAAAATAAATTAAAAGCACTAGAGAAAAAGTTTGAAGGGAAAGAAATACCAAGACCAAAATATTGGGGAGGTTTTATTGTAAAACCTGTTGAAATAGAATTTTGGCAAGGAAGAGCCAACAGGTTGCATGATAGGATTCGTTATACACTTCAGGAAGATTATAATTGGAAAATAGATAGATTAGCTCCATAAAAAAAGAACCGTTTCTAACGATTCTTTTTTTTATCTTTTTACTTATGTTATTTCTTAACCTATTTTTTTATAAACATATTGGTGAAATACCATTTTCCATTAGGGTCTTTTTCAGCCGAAACATCAAAGTTTGTAAAATCACCTTCTATAATTTCCCTATGAGATTCACTATTCAACCATGCATTAACCACAGATTGTGCTGAGCTGTATCCATAGGCTACATTTTCACCTACTTTGGTTGCTCCGGGATTATTTTTTAAGCTATTGCTACGCAAGTAGAAATTATCATGAGATACTTCTTGTTTCTCTCTCATATAGTCTGTATGGCTATAAGCAGTCGCTTTAATTTTGCTCAAATCACCAAGCGCATTTAAACCAATTGTAATTCTATGATTATTTAACAATTCTAGAATTTCAATTTCAATGGCTTTTGTTTCTGGAACATATGATGCTGAAAGTGCATCAATTTTATTTTCTTCAATAGAATCTGTCGAGCAAGAAAACGACAGTAAAGCTAACAGTGCCAAAGTTGGCAAAAACTTTGATAATTTCATAAGTAGGTTATTAAGATTTGGGACTGTAAAAATAACAGCCATCTTACAAAACACTGTTAAAGAAATGTTAAATTCGATAAAAAACATGTATTTCAACGAATATAAATTACATATAATCGATGAAATGCACGTTAATGGGTAATTTATTGCTTTTAATCGATAGATATTTTGAAATTGTGAGCTATTAGAAGGGTATTATATAAAAAGTGTTAATTTTTGAGTACTAAAAATCTAATTTTTTTAAAGCTAACCTAAGTTGTTATATTAAAAATTTCCCATAAAAAAAGCCGCTCAAAAAGAGCGGCCTTTAATGTAATAAAGTTATCATCGGGATTTACAACCAACCAATAAGTAAATACGATTCTTCTAACATAGAGTAGGGAAGATTATAACAATATTACGTTTTATTAGTTTTCACATTTTCCTTGCACAATAAGGAATTTAGATCGTCTATTTTTTTGATGTTTTTCTTTCGAGCATTTCACACCATTACTACATTCGTTTAGTAATTGTGTTTCGCCGTAACCTATGGCGCTTTCAATACGCTCTGGAGCAATGTTACGTGATAAAAGATAATCTCTAGTGGATTTAGCTCTTCTATCCGATAGTTTGATGTTGTATTTATCACTACCACGACTATCTGTATGAGATTCTATTTTTATAACCATTTCAGGATGATCTCTCATTACACTTACAATGTTTTCTAGTTCATATTGTGCATCAGTTCTAATATTCCATTTATCAAAATCAAAGAATATAGGATTGATTACTATTTCAGAACCAAAACATAGAGGTATTAAATTTAGATCCACATTGTTTTCAAAGTTATTTTCGCTACCAGCAATAAAATGTTGTACATCGTCTTTATAGTTAGGTTTAGAACCTCTAATGCTATATTTTTGATTGCAATCTATTTCATAAGCGTATGCACCATTTGTGGCTGTGGTAATGGTTTGCATGATTACACCTGCATCATTGATGATTTCAATACTAACAGCATTAAGCGGTTCTTGTGTTTTTGAATCTCTAGCAATACCAGTAACAGTTTGTTTACATTCATAGGAAGCAAAGCTGTAAATATCATCACTTCCTTTTCCACCTTCTCTGTTTGAAGAGAAATAACCAGTATTATTTTCAGAATTGATATAGAAAGCAAAATCATCGGCACCACTATTGTAAGGAGCTCCTAAGTTTATAGGTTTTGCATCGCTTTCTTTTAAAACATCAGATTTGTATATATCTAGCAATCCAAGGTTTAAGTATCCATCGGAAGAAAAGTACAATGTACTGTCTTTTGCAACAAAAGGGAACATTTCACGACCTTCGGTGTTTACATTTGGGCCTAAATTTTCTGGATCACCATAGGATCCATCTTCGTTAATTGAAACTTTGTAAATATCTGTTTGTCCAAAACTACCTTCAACATCCCTGTCAGACACAAAATATAATGTTTTGTTGTCTGGACTTAAAGCAGGATGTCCTGTTGAGAAAACATCATCATTAAAAGGTAATTCTTCTATGTCTTTCCAAGTACCATTATTTAAAGAAGCTTTATATATTTTTAAATGAGTGGTTCCTTTTTTATCATAATCTAAGCGATTGCGTTTGTTTACATTATCACGAGTAAAGTAAACGGTTTTTCCATCATTTGTAATAGCAACTGAAGCCTCGTGGTAATCGGTATTTACTTGGTCTGCCATAATAAATCCAGGCTTAGCGAAAGATTTTACACCATTATTATCGGTTACATCTACTTGGTAAATATCTAAAAATGGTTCTTCGTTCCAATCATATAGCTTAGTAGAGGTATTTCTTGCTGAAGCGAAATATAACTTGTCATTATACTCAAAGCTTCCAAAATCAGAATACTCTGTATTAATATCTAGATTGGTAACCTCTATATATACTTTTTCCATCGAAGAAAGTTCTTCGTAGATTTTTATATCACCTAGAATAAATTCAGTACGACGATCGTTAGAGCGTCTTTCTTTAAATTTTTGTAAATAATCTTCAGCTACTTGGTAATTTCCTAGACTACGTTGTACTTGACTGTACTTGTAGATGTATTCTGGATTAATATTTGGGTATTTATCTAAGGCTTTTTTATACCACGTGGCAGCTTTTGCAGCATTAGAGTTATTGTAATAGCAATCACCCAAACGTGTAAGCACGTGTTGACTATCATCGCCATTTGCAACAGCTTCTTCATATAATTCGCTAGCTCTAACGTAAGCAAAATTTTCAAAGAATTTATCGGCAAGCTTACTTTGAGCATAGGTCAAAGAGCCGCTAAGTAATAATATTATGAGTAAAACTTTTGTTTTCATAGTAATATATTTTAAAAGTATCTTGGAGATTTAACACGTTTGCTTTTAAACACTTCAAACATTAATAAAATTTCGTGCGTTCCACTAGAGTAGGGTCTAATATCTGAAATTGGGTATTCGTAGGCATATCCTATGCGTAGCTGCTTGGACACCTGAAAATCGAACAGCCCTCCCAAAGATCCAGTAGACTCATTAATTCTATATCCTGCCCCTAGCCAAACTTTTTCATTAAACAAAAAGTTTGCAGTTAAATCGTATGATAATGGAGCACCATTAGTTGCTTTCACTAAGAATGCAGGTTTAAACTTCACTGTTTTGCTCATGTCAACTACATAGCCACCAGTGAAATAGTAGCTTACACGTTCTAAAGCCTGTACATTGTTTTCTCCGTTTAAATCAGTAGTCAAGATTCTTGGAGCAGATAGACCCAAGTACCACTTGTTTGTATGTAAAAATGTACCAATTCCCATATTAGGATTCCATCGATCCTCAATACCATAAATAGCAGGATCTGTTGGATAGGCATTTCTTAATTCTTGATCGATGCTATAGGAAGTGAATCCACCTTTTAGTCCAAATGCTAATTTAGTTTTTGCACTAAGATTGATAGTATAAGAGAAATCACCATATATATAGGTAAAGTTCTCGAAACCTAGTTTATCATTGATAAACGATAAACCTAAACCTACTTTCTCATTTCTCATTGGAGAATGAATAGAAAAGGTTTGTGTGGTTGGTCCTCCATCTATTGCTGTCCATTGACTTCTGTGAAGGCCAACAAGACTAAGAGTTTCTCTACTTCCTGCATAAGCAGGGTTTATTGAGATTGTATTATACATATATTGCGTAAACTGTGGTAGTTGCTGGCTCAAAGCTGTATAGGAGCTAAGCAATACAAGAGCAATTATGTTAAACTTAATAAACTTTTTCATGATAGGTTAAATTTATTTGGTTCCTACGTAAATTGGGCCTGCATAAGATGCTATCAATTTACCGTTTTCAATTAATTTTAATATATAGTAATATGTTCCTGTTGGTACTTTTCCAGAACTACCAATTGAGTTGTTATGAGATTCTCCACCCCAATTATTTTGATAATCTTTAGATTCATAAATTAAGGCACCCCAACGGTTAAATATTTGTAACTGCATTGTTACATCAAAACATTCAGAATCGGTATCTAATACATCAATACGGAATGTATCGTTCATATTATCTCCATTTGCAGTTACAGCTTTTGGAATATGTTGATCTTGATCGAATACATCTAGACAAGGTAACACAACACAATCATCATTTAAAATAATTATCACTTCTGTTACACTTGGACACTCACTTTCTGAATCGGTATAAGTGAATCTGTACTCACCTAATTCTAGTTCGAAAGGATTAAAAAAGTTGTCGTTTAGTGTTGCATTCCCTAATGTTACTTCCCAAGCGCCATTAGTTCCATAATCTCCACTTAACAATTCAAATAAGTCGTAGTCAAAATTATCACCTATACATAAATCTGTTGAACCACCAGTGACTAATCCTTCAAGTACTACATTTACAGTTTGAGTAAATATAGCCGTGTTTTCACATTCATCACTTACGGTCCACTCTCTAGTAATCACAAAGTTGCTTCCGCTTCCATCATCAGTAGATGTTTCATTAAATGTAACATCTATTTGAGATGCACAATTATCTTCAAATTCTAATTGAGGAGCACTAGGTATATCACCACAATTTACAGTTAACTCAGCTTCAAAACTTGTCGTTGCGATTGGTGCAGTAGAGTCAGTTACAGTAATTATTTGTATGTGTTCTGCAATGTTTTCACAAATATCTGTTGCTGTCCATGTACGAGTTAGTATATAATCGCCAACACAAGAACCGTCAGTTCTTACTTCATTAAATTCAACTTTTATAAAGTTTGAATCACAATTATCAGTAGCTGTCAAAGTCTCTGCAGTAGGAACGTTATCACATTCTACGGTTGCATCAGCAGGTAAGCTTTCTACAAAAGTAGGAGCAGTTGTATCTTGAACAGTGATTGTTTGTGTATGTACTGTTTCCAATCCACAAGCATCGGTAGCAGTCCAAGTACGCACAAGCGTATAGTTAGACTCACAATCGCCATCGTTTCTAGTTTCATTAAAAGTGACAGTAGCATCACCACAATTATCAGTAGCTGTTAAAGTCTCTGCAGTAGGAACGTTATCACATTCTACGGTTGCATCAGCAGGTAAGC
>CAXBFU010000039.1:0-8440 GCA_963975205.1 uncultured Flavobacteriaceae bacterium
AGGCAAGAAAACGCCTGTGGCATTAAAATACACCGTTTATAAAAACTACGGAAAAGCCAATGAGACCAAAACAACAAAGGTGTTGATATTAAACAACATCAAAGGCAAGCAAATGTTGGGGAAAATAGTAATCTGACTTAATAATAAAATAGAGCCTAGCATACACTAGGCTCTAGAACAAATTCCTCTCGCGAAGGGCAGACACAAACTGTGAGTGTCTTAAAATGTTCACAGCAAATATAATTTATTAAAATTTTTAATTATGAAAAATTTGCGAAATTTAAAAGGTACTTATCTGTTGAGTAAAAAAGAACAACAATCTATTAATGGTGGAGCTGATTTTACTTGTTATTGTGGTTTTACTGGTGGAGCTTGGGAGCAATTTACATTTGCAGTCAATGCAAACAGCATAGGTGATGCTCTTGAAGGAGCAGGTGTCGCTTGTGGTGGTAGAGGTGCTACATGTTCTGGTAACATGCAATAATTTCATAGTTAATAACGGTCATTTAACAAAATGGCCGTTTTATTATTTAATTGTATCAATAAATTTTAGTAAAATGTTTGAAAAAAAAATACTTATTCTGATTTTTTTAATATGGAATGCTACAGTATGTGCACAAAAAAAAACCACAACTGATTTTAATTATAAAGTAACTTATGAATTAACGTATAGTTTAGATTCTACAGATTTAGATAATAAAAAATCTGAAGATATGGTGCTTTTCTTAGGAAATGATATCTCCTCGTACTCAAGTAGAGCCAAGCTTATTGGTAATACCGTAGTTATTAAGGGTAACTCGGCTCATACATCTAAGACATCTATTACCGATTTTCAATATGTGATAATAAAAAACTTTAAGCAAGATTTTTTAGCCTATACATTGCAAATTGTTGACGACTTCTTTTATTATAAACAAAAAATAGATCTATTTGAATGGAAGCTACATCAGGAAACTAAAGTTATAAAAGATTATAATGCACAAAAAGCTACAATGACCTATTCTGGTCGTGATTATATTGCTTGGTTTACTTTAGATATTCCTATATCTGATGGACCTTTTAAATTTAACGGATTACCTGGGTTAATTTTAGAGATTACAGATTCTGAAAACCATTATGTTTTTAAACTAAAATCCTTTGAAAAACTCGAACCTAAAGTTCCTTTTAAAACTAATTTTAAACACTACATTATTACAACAAAAGAAGAACTTAAAGAAGTATATAATAGATATAGAAGAGATCCTTTTTCGTATGTTAATAATCCAAACATAATAATCTCTCCTAAAACACATCAAAAGTATATTAAGTCTTTTACTGAACTCTTGGAGAAAGAAAATAACCGTATTGAAAAAAATTGATTCCCTTTTATGCCTCGACTTAGTCTTTTATTAATAATCTTATTGTTCACTATCCCTCTGAGTTATGGTCAAAATTTGATTGAGGGTCACGTTAAGAACAATAATGGTAATCCACTTATTCGTGCAACCGTAAGCATTAAAAATCAAAATTCAAATGCAATTTTAAACTACGCTGTAACAGACTCTAAAGGCAAATTTTTAATTACAGTAGAATCTGATGTTTTAGACCTTGTTATCAGTATCTCTCACTTAGGGTATAAGGTTTTTACCAAAAACATTGAAAATGAGACTCAAAATTTAAGCATAGTATTAGAGGAATCACCAGAAGAATTAAAAGAAGTATTAGTTAAATCTGAGGTTATTAAGAAAAAAGGAGATACACTAAGCTATTCTGTATCTGCTTTTAAAGATCAAAAAGATAGGTCGATAGCAGATGTTCTGAAGAAAATGCCAGGCATAGAAGTCTTGCCTAACGGACAGATATTATATATGGGAAATCCAATAGAAAAATATTACATCGAAGGAATGGATATGTTGGAGGGACGCTACAATTTAGCAAATGAAAACATATCAGCTAATGATGTAAGTAAGGTCCAGATTTTAGAAAATCATCAACCTATCAAGGTATTGGATAGTTTAGTGTTTTCAGATAGAACCTCATTAAATATTAAATTAATAAATAATGTTTCCGTAACAGGAGTTGCTGATATTGGTGGTGGTTTAAGTCCAATTTTATTCAAAACCAATATAACACCTTTAATTTTCACTAAGAAAAGTCAAGCACTGTTTAGCTATCAATATAATAATACTGGAGATGATTTAGCCAGAAATAATAATGACTTCTCAACAACAGACAATCAGGTTCAGGGATTTAGCGTATCAAAAAAGAACTTTCTCTCACTTCAAGGATTATCTATACCACCATTTGAAGGTCGACGATGGTTAGATAATAATGACCACTTTGGTAACATCAATTACTTAGAGCGTTTAAAGAATAAGACTGACATTAAAATAAACCTATCATATTTAAATGGTACTCGTTTAGATAATGGTGAAAGAAACACAATTTATATAGCTGACAATGATACTATAGCGTTCAAGGAAAAAGTAGAAAATTTAACATTTTTGAATTCTTTAAACACTAAGTTTACTATAGAAAAAAATCTGTCTAAAAGTTATTTTCGAAATTCGTTTGCTGCTAAAATATTTTGGGACAGTCAAAGAGGTTCTGTTGTTAATGATAGCTTAAATGTTCTTCAAGAACTTTCAAATCCATATCTCATATTGACCAATGATCTTAAAATAATAAAACCCATAGGTAAACAATTGTTAACGTTAAATTCTATTTCTGGTTACACTAAAACTGACCAAGAATTAATTATTTTTCCTGGACAGTTCGAAAATCTATTAAATGCAGGAGAAGGATTTGAAAACAAAAAGCAACGTACTGGATTGTCAACTTTTTTTTCCGAAAATACCGTTGGTTTTACAAAGAAACTGGGAGATTTTTCAATTTCACCTAAAGTAGGGTTTGCATATAAAAACCAACAATTAACATCTAACTTATTTAAATCTGTTAATGGAAATCAGTCAGAAATTGGTTCCGATTTTGAAAATAACTTACAATTAATCAATTCAAATGTATTCATTACCAACTATTCGAATTTTGAACAAAATAGATGGACGATTGTACTGAAATCACCTCTGTACTTGCGTTATTTTAAAACAAAAAATAGAATTTCAGGGCAGCAACAGACTATTACAAGGTTAAATTTCGAACCTAATTTATCAATAACTAAAAAACTCTCCCCATATTGGAAAGTGAATATTAGAGGAGCTATTGATAATAAATTTGGTCAAATTGATAATTTGTTTGATGGTTATATGCTTAGAAACTATTTGAGCTTATTGAGATATAATTCTATTCTCAGTGAAGATGTTAGATATTTTTCTTCAATAAATGTCAACTATAGAAACGTATTAAAAGCCATATTTGCGAGAATATCATTTTCTTTAAGTAGAAATGAGAATAATTTACTTTATAATAATTCAGTAGCCGATAATGGGTCTTTGATAATAGAGAGTATTGAACGAGATAATGAAAGCACAGCTCAAAGTATAAATTTTAGCATAAGTAAATATTTAAGCAAAATGAAAACAACCTTTACTGCTGGTAGTATATTTTCATTTTCCGAAAATCCACAAATAGTAAATGGCAACTTTGGTTCATTTAAAAATGTAAGCCAAGAATATAATTTGAATATAGAATCAGAAATTACAAAATGGTTTAGTCTGAGTGGAAGCACTAATATTACAGTATCTGAATTACGTTTTACAGATAATCAATTTAGTGAAGTCAAAAATTGGGAGAATACTATGGCAGCATTCTTTTATATAAGTGATCATGAAATTTTTAATATCGATGCAGAACATTATAATAATATTGGGACGAGTAACAATAATAACTACTTTTTAAATTTTAGCTATCAATTTACATTTAAAAAATATAACCTTGATGCTAAGATAATTTGGAATAACGTATTAAATACAAGAAACTATGTGAGTGTGTATAACGGTCAGTTTTTTAGTAACGAAAATCTCTATACGCTTAGGCCTTCTCAGCTTTTGATTAGTTTTAAATTCTCATTATAAACTTAATATTTAACTATTATTCTGTAAAATGCCAAAATTCCCAACATACCAACAAACAGAAGCCAAAGATTGCGGTCCAACCTGTATTAAGATTATTGCCAAACATTATGGTAAAACTATTAACACACAACAATTACGTAAGCTAAGTGAAACTACACGAGAAGGCAGTAGTTTATTAGGTTTAAGCGAGGCAGTCGAGAGTATGGGTTTTCGCTCTTTAGGGGTTAAACTTACATACACAAAACTGTTAGAAGCACCTTTGCCATGTGTAGTACATTGGAACAAGAACCACTATGTAGTTGTATATAAAATTAAGAAAGACACTATCTATATTTCCGATCCAGCACATGGATTAATAACCTATACCAAAAAAGAATTTATTAAATATTGGATTGGCAATAATGCCAATGCAAATACTGAAGAAGGGATAGCCTTATTAGTAGAACCTACACCTCAATTTTACCAAACCCATTTTGATGAGGATGAAAAGTTTGGTTTCAATTTTATATTCAAATACCTCTTTAAATACAAGAAGTTTGTTGTTCAGTTAATTATAGGGCTTCTCGCTGGCAGTTTATTACAACTTATCTTTCCGTTTTTAACACAAAGCGTTGTAGATGTTGGTATTGCAAATCAAGATCTCAATTTTATTTACCTTATTCTTTTTGCACAGTTATTTTTGTTCCTTGGTAAAGCCAGTTTAGAGATTATTAGAAGCTGGATACTTCTTCATTTAAGTACACGTATCAACATTTCTTTAATTTCAGATTTTTTTATAAAACTCATGAAATTACCAATCTCCTATTTTGATGTACGCATGACAGGAGATTTACTACAGCGTATAAATGACCACAAACGTATTGAACGTATTTTAACCACCTCGTCTTTAACCATTCTTTTTTCAATGTTTAATCTAGTTGTCTTCAGCTTTGTTCTTGGATATTACAGTCTTCAAATTTTTAGTGTTTTTGTTTTAGGGAGTTTACTATACATAGCATGGGTATTGTTCTTTTTTAAACGTAGAAAAGCACTTGATTATAAACGATTTTCAGAAGTAAGTCAAGAGCAAAGTAAAGTAATTGAGCTTATTAATGGGATGCAGGAAATAAAGCTACATAATGCCGAACGACGTATGCGTTGGAATTGGGAATATGTACAGGCACGTTTATTTAAAGTCGCCACAAAAAGTTTAGCACTAGAGCAAACCCAAAGTGTTGGTTCTAATTTCATAAATGAACTGAAAAATATGTTCATTACTATTTTATCTGCTAAACTTGTTATAGATGGTGATATTACGTTAGGGATGATGATGGCTATCAGTTACATCGTAGGTCAGTTAAACAGTCCAATAACACAGCTTATAAGCTTTATGAGAGATGTACAGGACGCTAAAATTTCTGTAGATCGTTTGGGTGAAATTCATAATATGGAAGATGAAGAAAACCCAGGAGATGAAAAAATCACTAATATACCAGAAAACGCCTCTATAAAGCTAAGCAATATTTCATTTAGATATATTGGAGGTTTGGAACCTGTTTTAAAAGATTTATCATTAACCCTTCCAGCAAATAAAACAACAGCTATTGTTGGCGTAAGTGGTAGCGGCAAAACAACCTTAATGAAATTACTGTTGCGTTTTTATGATATTGACAAAGGTGAGATTACTATAAATAATCATAATCTTAATAATATCTCTCAAAAAATGTGGAGAGACTATTGTGGCGTGGTTATGCAAGAAGGCTATATTTTTAATGATACCATAGCTAAAAATATTGGTGTTGGTGAAGACTATGTTGACTCAAAAAAGTTAGCTCATGCCATAGATATTGCAAATATCTCTGATTATATAGATGGATTACCCCTTGGGCTAAACACCAAAATTGGAGCTGAAGGTTCAGGATTAAGTACAGGGCAAAAGCAACGTTTATTAATAGCTAGAGCCGTTTATAAAAACCCCAAGTTTTTATTTTTTGACGAAGCTACTTCCGCTCTTGATGCTAAAAACGAAAAAGTCATCATGGAAAGACTAGAAACTTTTTTTACAGGCAAAACAGCTGTCGTAATTGCTCATCGTTTAAGTACTGTTAAAAATGCACATCAAATTGTGGTTCTAGATAAAGGAAAAATTGTAGAAGTAGGCAACCACAAAGAACTTATCAAATTTAAAGGAGATTATTACAATTTAGTGAAAAACCAATTAGAATTAGGAAACTAAATACATCCTTTCGCGAAGGGCAGACACAAACCTTGAGTGTCTTTAAATGATCAAGGCTTTTAACAATTATTTAAAATTTTTAATTATGAAAAATTTACAAAAATTAGGAAAAGCTTTAAACAAAGCTGAACAAAAACAAATTAATGGTGGTGAAGCATGTAAAGCTAGCCAAACTTATGAGCAGTGTATGCCTAATCCCTCTGTAGGAGTAGTATGGAACCAGTACCCTAACAGTAATCTAGGAGATTGTTGTATTTATCTTACCTAGAGTAGAGGTATAGTTTTATAAAATATATAGAGGTTTAATTTAAGCCTCTATATATTAATTTAAACCGTCTAACAATTTTACCATTTAAATTTTTGTAACTAAAATATAATATGCCAAAACAAAATATACAAATAAGAAGCGAAGACGTACAGGAAATACTAAATGCTGTTCCCAATTGGATGATACGTTGGGGAAACCTATTGGTGTTGATACTCATAGTTATGCTTCTTGGTATTTCATGGTTTGTGAGATATCCAGATATTATTTCTGCCGAAGCCATGATTACCACACAAATACCACCTCAAAAAGAATTCGCAAAAACTACTGGTGTACTTATAGCTGTTTTAGTGAATGACAATAATTTAGTTAAAAAAAATCAACCCCTAGCGATAATTGAAAACACAGCAAACTATAAAGACGTTTACATTTTAAAGTCAGTTATTGATACTATTAAAATAAACAACCAATCCTTTAATTTTCCAATTAATGATTTGCCAATTCTTTTTCTAGGCGATATAGAATCTCAATATGCTTTATTCGAAAATAGTTATATACAGTATAAGCTCAATGCAAAATTTCAACCCTTTTCAAATGAAGCGCATGCCAATCAATACTCTATTTCTGAATTAAATAGAAGATTAAACAGTTTACTCTCTCAAAGAGATTTAAATAAAACAGAATTAGAATTTAAGCAAAAGGATTTAGAACGCAGTAAAACATTGTATGAAAAGGGGATTATTTCTACTCAGGATTATGAGAACAAACAATTGGAAATCGCACAAGCCCAACGTAATTACAAGAATTTTGAATCTTCCATTTCTCAGATTAGAGAATCTATCAGCAATGCCCATAGAACTTCCAAAGGATCAGAAATAAATCGCATAAAAGAAGAAATGGTATTACTTAAAAATGTGATTCAGTCTTTTAACCAATTGAAAAAAAGCATCAAAGACTGGGAGAACCGCTATGTATTAAAATCCAATATTAATGGTAAAGTATCTTTCTTAAACTATTGGAATGTTAACCAAACCGTCAACCAAGACGATTTGGTCTTTACTATTATTCCTAACGAAAATTCGGCGTTTATCGCAAAATTAAAGTCCCCAGCACAAAACTCTGGAAAAATAAAAACTGGTCAACAAGTTAACATCAAGCTAGAAAATTATCCTGATACCGAATTCGGAACATTGCAAGGCGCTATAAAAAGCATCTCTCTTGTCCCTAATAACGAAGGACAATACCTTATAGACGTTAGTTTACCAAAAACCTTAATAACATCTTACAATAAAACCATTGATTTTAAACAAGAAATGAGAGGTGCTGCTGAAATAGTAACTGATGACCTTAGATTAATAGAACGTTTTTTTTATCAGTTTAAAAATGTACTAAACAAATAAAAATACTCTTTCGCGAAGGGCAGACACAAACTGTGAGTGTCTTAAAATGTTCACGGCAAATATATTATTTAAAATTTTTAATTATGAAAGATTTGCGAAATTTAAAAGGTGCTCAACTATTGAGTAAAAACGAACAACAAAGTATTAATGGTGGAGAGGGTTCTTGTTATCCATACTATGATTATAATACTTGCATAGCTAATTGTCAAGGCGAATGCAAAAATTTTGTTAGTACTAATTGTTATGTTTGTTTTGATCAAAATGAATAATGTCCATAAAAACCATTGTTGGAATTAAATTCCAATAATGGTTTTTATATTTATCATTAATGTCTTAATTTATACATTGTAACAAGTTATGCTAAATATTATAGTTGAATTTTATAAAAATCATGCCAAACATTAAAACCCATATCATGCATAAATATTTTTATACACTTTTAATGAGTACTTTATTGCTGTACTCCCCAGTTCAAGCCCAATCAACAACTCCAAGGTTAGATATAAAAAAAGTGACTATATACTGGGACAGCTCACTATCCATGCTAGAT
>CAXBFU010000040.1:0-8330 GCA_963975205.1 uncultured Flavobacteriaceae bacterium
TGTTGATTTATAGATTATTGAGATTTTTCGACTAAGCTCAAAATGACAATAAAATAACTATTTAGACAGCCTCTTTTTTTAGTACAATAATTGTTCTTAATTGCTAATAGTACCAGAACCTGATACTTTAGTATCTTCTTTTTCAGGATTGCCTTTATATTCTATATCTCCTGAACCAGAAACTCGAGCTTTTAAACTTTTGTTGCTCACTACTTCTATATCTCCAGAGCCAGCAATAGAAGCGACTGTATTATTTGCTTGTAGCCCAAATGCATGTATATCGCCAGAGCCAGCAATTTTTACTTTTAAATTATTTGTATTGCCTTTTAAAGTCAAGTCTCCAGAACCAGCTAGACTACCTTCTAATGAAGATGTTTCCAGGTTTAGGATTACATCACCAGATCCAGCTAAAGACACATCAAGACTATTAGTTTTTATTTTATCCTCATTCCATAAGTCTCCAGATCCAGCTAAGGATACATTATTAATATCTTCAAAAGGGATAGTCACCTTGATGGTTTTATTCCAGCTTGGACTTAAATTTACTCCCTTTTCTACTTTTACAATTAAGTTACCACCTTTAATTTCTGTGACGATGTGTTCTAATAAATTAGATTCGCCTTCTAATGTTATCTTTCCTTCAGTGTCAGCAACTAAAATATAATCCATAGATCCAGCACACTTAATACCTTGATAATCTCCAGTATTTCTCGTTTCGGTAGTCATGTTTCCGTTTCCTTTAATTTTTTTTCCTCCCCACCATTGTGCATTTATTGTTGATACAGTTAAAATGGTTACTAATAATAAAATTGATTTTTTACTCATTATACTTATACTGATTAAGTATTCGTGAAAATTTTTTAAATTTTTCATTTCTGTTTGTTTTTTTGATTGTTATTTAATTTTTATTGAATGTAACACTTCCATAATCTGAAGTGATGTTAATAGTATTTCCAGATCCTTTTGAGCCATGGTATCCTGAATACTTTTTACTGCTCGATTTTTCAATTCTTTTAGATATTTCTAATTCGTTATCACCACGAAGCGAAGCATAACTTAAATCCAAATCGAAATCAAAGTTGTATCCAGAAGAATATCCTATGGTTATTTTCATAAAGTCTGATTCAATATTTACATCGCCTGCATTACTAGTCATGTTATTAATTTTCATGGAACCATAATCAGCAGTGACAGATACATTTTTATACACCTCACCAATACGCAAGGTTAAGTAATCGCTATCACCTTTAATATTGTTTGCTTTTTCAACTGTTAAAGAACCATAATCACAATTATAAGTAATGTTTTCTGCAATTTCAATAATCGATTTTGTATAGTCTGTTTCTATATCTAAGTCATTAGTTTTGCCTACAGTATAGCTACTGTAATCTGCATTAATTGATCCGCTTTTAATATAATCGAAGTAAGAGTTTTTGGTGTAATCAAAAGTCAAAATATTGTTATCTGCCATTAATTCTTTGGTTGTAATTTTCCCATAATCACAATCAATGATTGCGCGACCTTCAAGCTTATCCAAATTAATGCTGCCATAATCATTTTCAAGATCTACATTATTGCTCATTGGCATTTTTACAACGTAGTTGATTTTCATGCTAACATTGCTGTTTCCCCAATTCCAAAAAGATTTGTTTTTTGAAAAGTGTGTTTTTGCCACCACACGATTTGAAGTTTCAGAAAACTTAATGTCAATGTCATCTAATTTTTTTTCAACTTTTGCCAAGTTATTGCCATTTGTAGTTATTGTCACATCAATAACAATGCGGTTTTCATTCCAAGTAACAATGTCAATATTACCATAGCTATTATCAATTTCTAAGGTTGCATTAGAGTTTACATTAAACTCTTTATGCACTTTTTTTTCTTTAGTATGTTTACCATTTAAATCATTGTTGTTAGCTAATACTAACGATGGAATAAATAGTAAAGCAAAAAAAGCCTTATAAAGTGGTGCTGTTTTCATTTTGTTCGTTTTTTGTTTGTTTTAAGTCATCTATTTGTTCTACTACATTTTGTAATAGGTCTATTCTATCTTGAAAATTTGATATCATGGCGTAAATAACTCGCTCGTCTTTACCGCTTGTGTTGAGGTCTAGTTTTAATTGCTTGTAGTTTTCTTCCAAAATTTTAATTTGAAACAAGGCGTCAACAATTAAGTCTTGATATTCTGGTGATTCTTCGCTATTAAGTTTTTCGAGTTCTGTCGTAATTGTAGTAGTAAAAAAATCTTGAGTTGTCGCCATTTCAGGTGAAATACTAGCTAAATCTGTTGAGTCATTACCTTTTAAAACAGCAAAAGAAATAGTTAAAAGTAATACAACCGAAGCAGCAACACTAAGTATAGGTTTCCATAATCTGAACACCGATTTTTTATGTGTGATCACCACAGAATTTTGATGGTTTAACTTGTCTAAAAACCGTTGTTTGTGTCCAATAGCTGGTTCTTCAGTATCAAATTGTCCTTCTACGTTTTTAAAAATGCTATTTAAATTATCCTCATTCATAATATTAACTTCTTAATACTCGGCTGTAAGCTGTAATTTTTGTCTTAAACTTTCTTTAGCACGCGATATCGTTGTTCTACAATTGGAATATGATATGTTCATTATATCGCTAATCTCTTCATAATCGTAACCTTCAATTAAATTTAATGTTAAAGCAACTCTATAATTATCTTTAAGCATATTCATAACCTTAAGCACCTGTTGTGCTTTTAAGTTTGTAAAATCGTTATCACTACCAATGCTTTGATTTTCTTCAACTTTATAAAGCACAGTGTTAAAAGGAACGTTTTGGTATTTATGACTCTTTTTATAGTGATAAATACTGTTGTTTATAACAATTCGTTTTAACCAGACACCAAAGGTTTTTAAATCTTTTAATTCCCTCAATTTTGTAAAAGCAGTTAAAAAGGAATCTTGCATAATATCTTCTGCTTCAAAACTGTCTTTTACAATCCTTAACGCAATGTTGTACATAGCTTTATAATATCTGTTATAAATTTCCAATTGCGCATTTTGGTTTTCAGATTTACAAAGCTTTACAAGCGCTTCAGTATTTAGGTTTGGTAGTGACACTAAAACAAATTGTTTATTAGAAAGATTAAGGTAATTAAACTTTGTTACAGTTTGCAATAAAAAAGTTTGGTTTTATTTAAGAAAGCTAGTATAACAATGGCATAACAATTGAATATTAGCAGGTGTAAAGTAATTAAAAACCCTTTAAAAATTAGGGTTTCGAGCATTGAGCTTAGTTAAAAGATTAAAACAAATAAAAAAAAGATTCTGTTTTAATGACAGAATGACCTAAAAATAATATGGCGAAGTCTAAATTTACAAGTCTTGACAGTTTGTCATTTCAGGAATTTGATGAAAATTCTGAATTAATTCCCTTAATGACTCCTGAAGATGAAGCAAAAATTAACAATGAAGCACTACCAGAAACACTACCAATATTACCAT
Source organism: uncultured Flavobacteriaceae bacterium (assembly GCA_963975205.1). Taxonomy (GTDB): domain Bacteria; phylum Bacteroidota; class Bacteroidia; order Flavobacteriales; family Flavobacteriaceae; genus Pontimicrobium. Next base: position 3,480 of record CAXBFU010000040.1, read on the forward strand.
TGCGTAATACGGTTTTGTTTCCGGGAGTTGTCATCCCTATTACTGCTGGAAGGGATAAATCAATAAAACTAATTAACGACGCAAATAAAGGAAATAAAGTTATTGGTGTTGTTTCGCAAAAAGATGAAAATATCGAAGACCCTACAGCAAAAGATATTTTTAAAACAGGAACTGTTGCAAGAATACTGAGGGTCTTAAAAATGCCAGATGGTAACACAACCATTATCATACAAGGAAAAAAGAGATTTGAAGTAAAGGAAGTAATTACCGAAGAACCTTATATTAATGCAACTATAAAAGAAGTTGCCGAGGCTCGACCTGCCGAGGATAATAGCGAGTTTAGAGCGATAATCGATTCGATTAAAGAATTAGCACTCCAAATTATTCAACAAAGTCCAAACATTCCTTCCGAAGCTACTTTTGCTATTAAAAACATTGAAAGTAGTTCGTTTTTAATCAATTTTGTGTCTTCAAACATGAACCTTTCGGTTGAAGAAAAACAAAAACTCCTTGAGATTAATGACCTAAAGGAACGTGCGCTTGCGACTTTAAAGAATATGAATGTCGAGCTTCAAAAATTGGAGCTTAAAAACGATATCCAGTCTAAGGTTCAAAGTGATATGAACCAACAACAACGCGAATATTTTCTTCACCAACAAATGAAAACTATTCAAGAAGAGTTAGGTGGTGTATCGTCGGATGAAGAAATTGAAGAGATGCGCTTGCGCTCTAAAGATAAACTTTGGGATGAGAATGTTGCCGAACATTTTAATAAAGAGTTGATGAAACTTCAACGTATGAACCCTCAAGTTTCGGAGTATTCAATTCAGCGCAATTATCTAGATCTTTTTTTAGATTTACCATGGAATGAGTTTAGTGTTGATAAATTTGATTTAAAAAAGGCCAAAAAGATTTTAGATAGAGACCATTATGGGTTAGATGAAGTAAAGGATAGAATAGTAGAATATTTGGCTGTTCTAAAAATTAGGAACGACATGAAATCGCCAATACTTTGCTTATATGGGCCTCCAGGAGTTGGAAAAACATCTTTAGGAAAATCTGTCGCTGAAGCTTTGGGTAGAAAATATGTTAGAATGTCGCTAGGTGGTCATAGAGATGAAGCAGAAATTCGTGGGCACCGAAAAACATATATTGGTGCCATGCCAGGAAGAATCCTTCAAAGCCTTAAAAAAGCAGGAACATCAAATCCAGTTTTTGTACTAGATGAGATTGATAAACTATCAAATTCACATCAAGGTGACCCTTCTTCTGCAATGCTGGAGGTGTTGGATCCAGAACAAAATAGTGAGTTTTATGACAATTTCTTAGAAATGGGATTCGACTTATCTAAAGTAATGTTTATAGCTACTGCCAATAGCTTGAGCAATATTCAGCCAGCATTATTGGATCGAATGGAAATTATTGATGTTTCAGGATATACCATTGAAGAAAAAATTGAGATTGGAAAGCGTCATTTATTACCAAAACAACTTAAAGAGCATGGTTTAAAAAGCTCCCATTTAAAGATTGGCAGACCTCAATTAGAAAAAATTGTTGAAGGATATACTAGGGAATCAGGAGTAAGGAGCCTTGAAAAGCAATTAGCTAAAATGGTAAGATATGCAGCAAAAAACATTGCCATGGAAGAAGCTTACAATATTAAGGTTTCCAATGAAGATGTTATTAAAGTATTAGGACCTCCTAAATTAGAACGTGATAAATATGAAAGTAATGAAGTTGCAGGCGTTGTTACTGGTTTAGCCTGGACAAGAGTAGGAGGCGATATACTATATATTGAATCTATTTTATCAAAAGGAAAAGGAAACCTAACCATAACTGGAAATTTAGGAACTGTAATGAAAGAATCTGCCACTATCGCCATGGAATATATAAAAGCAAATGCTGATAATTTTGGAATTAATCCAGACGTGTTAGAAAATTACAATGTGCATATTCATGTCCCTGAAGGTGCTACACCCAAAGACGGTCCAAGTGCAGGAATTACTATGTTAACCTCTTTGGCTTCTTTGTTTACACAGCGTAAAGTAAAAAAGAGTTTGGCAATGACAGGTGAAATCACCTTACGTGGTAAAGTACTTCCTGTTGGTGGAATTAAAGAAAAAATATTAGCAGCAAAACGCGCTAAGATTAAAGAAATTATCCTTTGTAATGAAAACAAACGGGATATCGAAGAAATAAATCAAGAGTATCTTAAAGGTTTAACATTTCATTACGTTAACGAAATGAGCGAAGTCATAGATATTGCAATAACAAAACAAAAGGTCAAGAACGCAAAGAAGTTATAACCAGAGGCTGTCTAAAAAGTGTCATTCTGAATGAAAATGACGAATCTCATAAAAAATAAAATGGTTATTTATTAATTATTGAGATTTTTCGACTAAGATCAAAATGATAATACAATTACTTTTTAGAGAGCCTTTTTTAAGTAATTTAAAAATAAAACACTTTGCAAATCGTTTTAAGATAGATTTAGTTACTTTGCTTCTTTTATGATAAGAACTATTACCACAATATGCTTTTTGGGTTTTTTTATAAAAACCTCCTTTTCTCAAGTAGGAGGCGAGACTACATACCAATTTTTAAATCTTATTTCTTCTCCACGTCAAGCAGCTTTAGGCGGAAAAGTAATTACCAACGTAGATTTTGATGTTACTCAAGCACTTTATAATCCAGCAACCATCAATGTTGAGATGGATAATCAATTAGCCTTAAACTATACAAGCTATTTAGGAGGCATAGGATATGGAAGTGCTGCTTATGCATATACTATAGACCGTCGCACACAAACCATTCATGGTGGTATAACTTATATTAATTATGGAAGTTTTGATGGTTATGATGAAAACGGTGTGTCCACAGGAAGCTTTTCAGGAAGTGAAGCATCACTGTCAATAGGTTATGCAACTCAAATTGGGTATTCCGATTTTTATGCAGGCATAAATTTAAAATTAATCACTTCTAAACTAGAACAATACAATTCTTTTGGTGCAGCTGTAGATTTAGGTTTAATTTATATAAATGAGGATATAGACTTTAACGCAGCCTTAGCTGTAAGAAATTTAGGAAGCCAAATTACTACCTACGCTGGATTAAGAGAGCCATTACCATTTGAAGTAGATTTTGGGATGTCACAAACTTTAGAGCATGTACCTTTGCGTTGGCACATGACCTTTGAGAACCTACAAAAATGGCCTATTGGAAGACCAAACCCAGCAAGAGCTATTAGCGATTTAGAAGGAAACCAAGCCCAAGAACAGGTTAGCTTTTTCAATAATGCCTTCCGTCATTTAATTTTAGGAGCAGAATTATTTCCAGATAAAGGATTTAACATTAGATTAGGCTATAGTTTTAGACGTGCAGAAGAATTACGAATTTTGGAGCAACGAAATTTTTCAGGATTGTCTTTTGGTATAGGAATTAAAATGAATAAAATGCGATTTAGCTATTCGCACGCAAGATATACAAGTGCATCTAACGCAAGTTTTTTTGGGCTGCAAATAGATTTACAATAACGATTACCATTATCACTTTAAAAAACATGAAACACATAACCATAGCAATAGATGGGTTTTCATCAACAGGTAAAAGCACCTTAGCCAAACAATTGGCAAAAGCCTTAGGCTATGTATATGTGGACACAGGAGCCATGTATCGTGCAGTTACCTTGTATGCATTACAAAACGATTTTATAAGCAAAGGTTATTTTAAAGTGAATGATTTTGTGTTGGAGTTAAACAAAATTAACTTATCCTTTAAATTCAATAAAACTTTAGGTTTTTCTGAAATGTATTTGAATAACATTAATGTTGAAAAAGAAATAAGAACCTTAGAAGTCTCAAGTTTTGTGAGTAAGGTATCAGCAGTTCCCGAAGTGCGCTATCAATTGGTAAAACAGCAACAAAAAATGGGACAGGGTAAAGGCATCGTGATGGATGGTCGAGATATTGGTACTGTAGTTTTCCCTAATGCCGAACTAAAATTATTTATGACGGCTTCTCATGAAATTAGGGCACAACGAAGATATAACGAGCTTGTTAAAAGAGGCGACGAGGTGTCGTATGAAGACGTATTACGAAACGTTCAAGAGCGCGATTATATCGATTCGCATCGTAAAGATTCACCTCTGATTAAAGCCAATGATGCTATTGAAATAGATAACTCTAATCTTACTTTAGAAGCACAATTTGAAAGCATTATGCGTTTAGTTAATATGACTCTTGAAGATCAGGAGTAATATTTGTCATTCTTAGCAAAGGGAAGAATATACATCTCATATTCGTCATTGTGAAGGTAGTGAAGCAATCTCATGATGTAGAATTCTTAATAAACAGATTACTTAAGTCGTTCCTCCTTCGAAATGACGTACTATTAAACAGATTACTTCGTCGTTGCACTCCTCGTAATGACGTTAGTTAAAATAAAATAACCATCCATCTGACAAATCATTCCATTCTGAATTATTTTTATTTATTAAATTTTCTTTTCGCTTTCTGTTGCCCGATTTTAATTGTTTTTCCCTAGCTATTGCTAAATTAATATCGTTAAAATCTTCAAAGTAAACGAGTTTATCACAGTTGTATTTTGATGTGAATCCTTTAAAAAGCTTCGTTTTATGTTGGTAAACCCTTTTTACTAAATCACTTGTAACACCTATATAAATAACAGAATTATTTTTATTAGACATGAAGTATACATAAGATTTGTCCATGTAATAAATATACTAATTTTAGTTATTGCGAACATAGTAAAGCAATCACACGATGCTAACGTCATTGCGAACATAGTGAAGCAATCTCATGATGTAGAATTCCTAATAAACAGATTACTTCA
>CAXBFU010000041.1:0-7162 GCA_963975205.1 uncultured Flavobacteriaceae bacterium
CCAAAGAGTTCGGGAGATATTATTCCAAAGAGTTCAGGAGATATTATCCCAAAGAATTCGGGAGATATTATTCCAAAAGATGGAGATGATATTATCCCAAAATAAGAGTATTATTGTTTTAAAAACTTCATGAATTAATATCTTGCCCTATAATTAAAATATATGAAGACATAAATAAAAGGAGGCTGCCTAAAAAGTGCTTTTATTATCATTTTGAGCTTAGTCGAAAAATCTCAATAATCTATAAATCAACATTCTAAATTTATATGAGATTCTTCATTTTCATTCAGAATGACACTTTTTAGACAGCCACTTTTTTTTGTAATAAACAACTTAATCTTAATGAGTTCCTATTATACAACCACAAGTTTCCCTGGTAAAACTTTGACTTTCTTCATGCCAAGGAAAAGCTATATTGTATTTATTGTTTTCCCAATAAAATTTACCTCGTGTACTTTCGTGATTTCCAATTTCGTTCATGGTTTCGGTATCATATAAGCGACCATTAATCATGGTGTAAAAAACACTCTCAGTATTTTTAATATTGTCTAGAGGGTTTTTATCTAGTACAATTAAATCGGCAAGTTTTCCAACTTCCAGTGAGCCAATGTCGTTTCCAGCACCAATATATTCAGCACCATTTAATGTAGCAGCTCTAAGTGCTTCCATATTGGTCATACCTCCTTGTTGTAACATCCATAATTCCCAGTGTGCTCCAAGACCTTGTAATTGTCCATGCGCTCCAAGATTTACTTTTACACCAACATCAGTTAGTGCTTTACACACTTTTGAACTTGCTATATATCCATTTTCATATTCTTCTTGTGGCACCATAACGCGATGTCTTGAACGAGCATCAACAATGCTTCTAGGCATATATTTTAAAAGCTTTTCGTTTTCCCACACATTGTTGTTTTGATACCAATAATATTCACCACTCATGCCTGCAAAATTAACAATAAGCGTTGGTGTGTATCCTGTGTTGCTATTTCCCCAAAGCGTTATTATATCTTTATAAACTGGAGCAATTGGAATATTGTGTTCAACGCCTGTGTGTCCATCCATAATCATGGTCATGTTATGGTAAAATGTCGAACCTCCTTCAGGTACCACAAAAATACCTTCTTCACGTGCTGCTTGTAATACTTGCTGGCGTTGTTCGCGACGCGGTTGATTATAACTTTTTACTGATAAAGCACCAAAAGCTTTTGTTCTTCTAATTGACGAACGCGCATCATCTAAACTATTTATTACTGCTTTAAAGTCGCCTTCGGCACCATATAATATATGTCCAGTCGAATATAGTCTTGGTCCAACTAAAGTTCCATTTTTCTGTAATTCAGATAAGGCAAAAACTGCTTGAGTATTCGCTGATGGGTCATGTGCAGTAGTAACACCAAAAGCTAAATTTGCATAAAATTGCCAATGTTTTTGAGTGGTTAATCCGTCACGGAACGCTCCAATATGTGCATGCGCATCTACAATTCCAGGCATAATGGTTTTTCCTGACACATCGTAAACTTTTGCATTTGATGGAATTGAAATTTCTGAAGTAGTACCAATGGCTTCAATTTTATTTTGGTTAACGATTATGGTTCCATTTTCAATGACTTTATCACCTTGCATTGTAATAATTCTAGCATTTTTAAAGGCGATTCTTCCACTAGGTTTATCTGTTTCAACGTCAAGATTTATGGTCACATTTGGTTTTGTAATCATTTTAGTATCTAATGAAGCAGGAGCAGAGTAGTACTCATTGCCTAAAGTCCAATGAATGGTTTTGCTATCATTTGACCAATGTAGATTAATTCCAGCATCTTTTGTTAATTGAGTAACAGGTACAAAGTTTGTTTTATCAGATAAATCAATTGATTTCCCAGTTTGTGGCATTGGAGCCATATATACTTTGAATAGGTGAATGAATGCCACCCATTTGCCATCTGGACTTGGTAACAACCTATTGCCATTTTTGGATTTTATATGTGTTCTTTCATTATTTCCATTTAAATCAACGCTCTTTAACTGCTTCGTTAATGCACCACCAAATGTGCCTCCACTTTGAAAGATAATTCTTTTGTCATCTTTAGAAAAAATTGGATAATCTCCTTGACCTATTAAGAATTTGTTATTAGAGCCATCGACATTCATAACATATAGACCAGTTTTTTTAGCAAATGTTCTTCCTTGATCGCCGTTACCACCTTCTTTTCTGTAAACAATTTTAGAACCGTTGTTTGAATATGATGGGTTTCTATATATTCCTTTTTTAGAGTTTAATTTTTTAACTGTGCCTCCTTTTGAAGAAACCGAATATATGCTGCCTAAGTTTTCATCGTTCCATGTTATATATACAATTTGAGAACCATTAGGAGAATAAGAAGGCTCGAACTCAAAATCTGTTCCTTGTGTTAAACGTTTTGGTTTACCATTTGGTAATTTCATGGTGTATAAATAGCCTAGTGCATTAAAAACAATATTTTTACCATCAGGTGAGGTTTTTACGTCTCTAATAACTTTGGCGTTAAACGAATTTGGAGCAACAGGTGTATCAAACTCTACAGCTTTTGCAATTTTTATTTTTGTATTGACTTCAAAAGGAATATTGGTTACTTGAAGTGTGTTCACATTTACTTTATTTATTTTCCCACCAGACCAAAATACAATGCTGTCGTCGTTTGGTGTCCAACTATAATTACTATACACACCAAAAATAGCCCAAGCTTCTTGTTGGTCTTTATTTAATCCATCAAAAATTGGCCATTCTTCACCAGTTTCTAAGTCATGTATATACAAAACGGTTTTTGTACGTACACGTTTTATAAAGGCTAGTTTTTTTCCATCATTAGATATTTGAGGTCTTGCAGCTCCACCTGGTCCACCAGTAATTCTTTTAGTTTTTCCTGACTCAAAATCATAACGATTAATCACATAAATTTGACTGTTTGGGTCTTTATTATATTGAAAGAATCCTCCAGGATACACATCTTCACTATAATACATATAGCGTCCATCCTTTGATATACTTGGTTCGTTTACATCTTGTTGGTCGTTTTTGCGTTTAGTAATTTGTATGCCACTTTTTCCGGATAAATGATACATCCACATTTCACCTGCACCAAGAGAGCGACCTGAAGTGAAGTGCTTTCTGGCTATTAAATAATTTCCATCTGGTGTCCAAACAGCATTATTCAATAGTCTAAAATTTTCTTTGGTAATTTGTTTGGCATTGCTACCATCTATATTCATTGTCCAAATATTATCACCACCTCCAGCATCACTTGTAAACGAAATGGTTTTCCCATCAGGACTAAAGCGTGGTTGAATTTCAAATGGTAAACCTGTTCTTAAAGCAGTAGCTTTTCCTCCAGTGGCATTTATAATGTAGATGTCTCCAAGGAGGTCGAAGGCTATTTTTTTTCCGTCCGGACTTATATCTATATTCATCCACGTACCTTCATTGGTGTTTAAAGGGACTTCCTTAAAATCCCAGTTACCTTCTGGATTGGAAACGTCCCAAGTTTTTTCTTTGTCTTTTTCTTGTGCTGAAATGGTTGTTGAAACTAAAATTAGGGCAATTAGAAATTGTTGGATTCGATTCATTTTATTAGAATATTTTATGAATCTGAAAGATAATAAAAATGAATCTTGCTTTTAAAATTAGTTATTCACAATTCTTATAGAAACAAAAAAGTCCGATTCGTAAGAATCGGACTTTGATAAGCGAAATATATTATACAATAGGCGAAACGCCTTATTTTACTTTATTTACAATTGCTTTAAAAGCATCTGGGTTGTTCATTGCTAAATCGGCTAAAACCTTACGGTTTAATTCGATATTGTTAGCTTTTAATTTCCCCATAAATTGTGAATAAGACAATCCGTGTTGTCTAGCTCCTGCGTTAATACGCATAATCCATAATGCACGGAATGTTCTTTTTTTGTTTCTACGATCTCTATACGAATATTGCATCGCTTTATCAACCGCATTTTTTGCTACTGTCCAAACGTTTTTACGTCTTCCAAAGTAACCTTTTGCTTGCTTAAGAACCTTCTTTCTTCTGGCTCTCTTCGCAACTGAATTTACTGATCTTGGCATAATTTTAAATTTTTTTGTAGTTGGCGGCAGATAATCTGCACTTTTTTATTTTTCTGAAATTGCAATTCTAAAATCTACAATCGTTAATCAATAAGCCTAACTCCATGGTTTATAAATAATTTTAACCTAAGCATTAATTACTTTAAACGTAATTGTTGCTTAATGTTTGCTTCATCGCTCGCATGTACTAAAGTACTGTGAGTTAAAGCTAGCTTACGCTTTTTAGATTTTTTTGTCAAAATATGACTCTTAAAAGCGTGCTTTCTTTTGATCTTTCCAGAACCAGTTAACTTAAAACGTTTCTTGGCACTAGATTTGGTTTTCATTTTAGGCATTGTTCTCCTTTTTATTTAAATTCACTTCGCTTATTTTCTTTTGATTTTGGTTATTTTGCTTTTTTAGGAGCAATAAACATAATCATTCTTTTTCCTTCTAATTTCGGCATCTGTTCAACTTTACCAAATTCTTCCAAATCTTGCGCTAAACGCAATAATAAGATTTGACCTTGTTCTTTAAATATAATTGAACGTCCTTTAAAGAATACAAAAGCTTTAAGTTTTGCTCCATCTTTTAAGAATTTTTCTGCATGCTTCTTTTTAAATTCGTAATCGTGATCATCTGTATTAGGACCAAAACGGATTTCTTTTACAACTACTTTTGTAGCTTTCGATTTTAAAGCCTTGTCGCGTTTCTTTTGTTCGTAAAGAAACTTTTTATAATCCATAACCTTACAAACAGGAGGTACAGCTTTTGGCGATATTTCAACAAGATCTAATCCTTGTTCATCAGCTAATGCTAATGCTTGCGATGTTTTGTAAACACCTATTTCAACATTATCGCCCACCAAACGAACTTCTGGTGATGTGATTTTTCTGTTTATCCTGTGTTGATCTTCTTTTATAATTCTTGCAGGACCTCTATTTCTTCTTCTACGTATTGCTATGACTTTAAAATTTTAGTTATTATTTAAATTAAATGGTTTTAATGTTTTATTTATTTCTGTTTCAACAATTTTTGAGAAATCTTTTACACTAATCATGCCTAAATCTTCTCCTCCATGTTGACGAACACTAATTTTATTTTCGTTCTCTTCGTTTTCACCAACAATAATCATATAGGGAATTTTATTCATTTCGGCTTCCCTAATTTTTTTGCCCATCGTCTCATTCCTATTGTCAATAAGGGCGCGAATTTCGTCATTTTCTAACAAATTTAAAACTTTTTCGGCGTATTTTTCATATTTCTCACTAATAGACAAAATAATAACTTGCTCAGGCATTAGCCATAAAGGGAAATTTCCACCAGTATGTTCTAATAAAATTGCTACAAAACGTTCCATGCTTCCAAAGGGAGCTCGGTGGATCATTACTGGTCTATGAAGCTCATTATCACTACCTTTATAGGATAGTTCAAAGCGTTCAGGTAAGTTATAATCTACTTGAATTGTTCCAAGTTGCCACTGTCTTCCCAATGCATCCTTTACCATAAAATCCAACTTTGGTCCATAAAAAGCAGCTTCGCCACTTTCTATAACATAATTTAGTCCTTTATCATTTGCTGCATTAATAATTGCTTTTTCTGCTTTTTCCCAATTCTCAAGACTTCCTATATATTTGTCTAAGTTGTCCATATCTCTTAACGAAACTTGGGCTGTAAAGTTCTCAAAACCAAGTGAACCAAAGACGTATAATACAAGATCAATTACATTTTTAAATTCAGCGTCAAGCTGATCTGGAGTACAAAATATATGTGCATCATCTTGAGTAAAACCTCTAACTCGAGTTAAACCATGAAGTTCACCACTTTGTTCATATCTATAAACGGTTCCAAACTCTGCATATCTCTTTGGAAGCTCTTTATAACTGAAAGGTTTTGCATTAAATATTTCGCAATGATGTGGACAGTTCATAGGTTTTAGCAGGAATTCTTCATCTTCTTTCGGTGTTTTTATAGGTTGAAAACTATCCTCACCATATTTTGCGTAATGACCAGAAGTAATGTAAAGCTCTTTTTGACCAATATGTGGTGTAACTACCATTTCATAGCCAGCTTTTTGTTGTGCCTTTTTAAGGAAATCCTCTAAACGAGAACGCAGTGCTGCTCCTTTTGGCAACCATAATGGAAGTCCTTGACCAACTTTTTGTGAAAAAGTGAATAATTCTAGTTGTTTTCCAAGTTTTCTATGGTCACGTTTTTTCGCTTCCTCTAATAGCTCTAAATACTCTTTTAGCTCTTTTTGCTTTGGGAAAGAAGTACCATAAACTCGCGTTAATTGTTTGTTGTTTTCATCGCCTCTCCAATATGCGCCAGCAACACTTAAAATTTTTACTGCTTTTACTATCCCAGTATTTGGTATATGTCCACCACGACACAAATCAGTAAAAGTAGAATGGTCACAAAATGTAATATCGCCATCTTCAAGATTTTCTATAAGCTCTACTTTATATTCGTTTCCTTGTTCTTTATATAATGACAATGCATCGGCTTTAGAAACCGACTTTATTTTAAACTCATGCTTTCCACGAGCAATCTCTAGCATTTTATCTTCAATCATTTTAAAATCTTTGTCAGAAATAACTCTGTCTTCAAGATCTATATCATAATAAAAACCATTTTCAATAGCAGGGCCAATAGATAATTTAACTCCAGGATAAAGTTCTTCTAATGCTTGTGCTAATATATGAGCAGATGAATGCCAAAAAGCTTTTTTACCCTCAGCGTCTCTCCATGTGTATAAAACAAGATTTCCATTAGTTGTTATTATCGATGTAGTTTCAATAGTCTCCCCATTGAATTTAGCAGATATTACATTTCTGGCAAAACCTTCGCTAATATCTTTTGCTACATCCATTGCAGTAATATCATTGTCATAACTTCTTACACTGCCATCTGGTAAAGTAATTTCAATCATAAGTGAGTAAAAATTTAAAGCGCAAAGATAATAGTATAATAAATTACATACAATATATATGTAAGGTATATTTTCTAAATTTCCAAGCACCATTTACCGAGATTTTTCGATACGATTTGGATTGGTATGGAATTTTTTCATGTGATAATTATTTG
>CAXBFU010000042.1:0-6819 GCA_963975205.1 uncultured Flavobacteriaceae bacterium
CTTGGATTTTTTTGTGGTGTATTCTAAAACTTAGCTAAATTCTGAATGCGCCTATGATGAAAAATACAAGGTCTCGACTTTAGCCTGCCTTGAGCGACTGTCTAAAGGCTCGACCTAACAATAATAGGCTTTACAAAAATATAGTAAGAAAGTTATATCCAACTCACGTTAGCTAACTTTTCTTTTACCAGTATTTAAAGCATACTGTAAAGCTCCTGAAGGACATTTTTTTATCTGCTTAATAATTCTTTTCGTTTCAGTACCATCTAAATTTATCCAAGGTATGACAGAAGTTCTAAAAACTTCTGACAATTCTTTGGCACATTTTTCTGCATGAATACACTTGCAAGGTTCAAAGGTCACAGTAATATCCTCATTACTATAAATGTTGTCTTGAGTTTCCATAAGTAGTTCATGTTTGGGGTTATGAATCTATATTAAATGTAAAAACAATAGATGCTAAATTTTTAAAACATCGTTGAAATGTACAAAAAATACGATGAAAAACAAATATTTATTACTTTTTTAAATAAAATGCATTTTAATTATTGTTAAAATACAATTATAACTAATTGATATTTAGCTATATTCAGAAGTTAAATGGAACTTTATACTTGGATATTTTTGTTGCGTCATTTGTAAAGAAAACATAGAATCGGCTAAAAACACGAGCTGATCTTGTTTATCTTTAGCTAAAAACCTTTGCTTTACACGTAAAAACTCTTTGAACTCTTCATTGGTTTTATCTTCAGGATCAACCCAACAAGCCTTATGGACATTTAGGTTTTCATAGGTACATTTAGCACCATATTCATGTTCTAGTCTGTATTGAATCACTTCATACTGTAACGCTCCAACAGTTCCAATGACTTTTCTTCCGTTTAAATCTAATGTAAATAATTGCGCAACACCTTCGTCCATTAACTGGTCAATACCTTTATATAGCTGTTTAGATTTCATGGGATCGGCATTATTAATATATCTAAAATGCTCAGGTGAAAAACTTGGAACCCCTTTATAATTAAGTATTTCGCCTTCCGTGAGTGTGTCGCCAATTTTAAAAGTCCCTGTGTCTTGTAGTCCAACAATATCACCAGGATATGAGATATCAACTATCTCTTTTTTCTCTGCAAAAAAAGCATTCGGACTCGAAAACTTTACCTTTTTATTATGTCTAACATGTAAGTAGGGTTTGTTACGTTCAAAAGTTCCAGATACAATTTTAACAAATGCCAAACGATTCCTGTGATTGGGATCCATATTGGCATGAATCTTAAATACAAAGCCAGAAAATTTTTCTTCGTCTGGTTTTACCAAACGCTCTTCACTTTGTTTTGGCCTTGGTTTAGGTGCAATGTCAACAAAACAATCCAATAACTCACGAACACCAAAATTGTTTAATGCCGAACCAAAAAAAACAGGTTGCAAATCACCATTAAGGTAATCAGCTTTGTCAAATTTTGGATAAATGCCTTCTACAAGTTCAACTTCATCACGTAGTTGATTTGCTGCAGTTTCTCCTATAAGTTTAGTAAGCTCTTTAGAAGCTAAATCTGAAATCTCGATAGTTTCTTCTATGTTTTTTCTACTATCTCCACTAAACAGATTAACATTCTTCTCCCAAATATTATAAATGCCTTTAAAGTCATAACCCATTCCAATAGGGAAACTCATTGGCGTAACGGTCAAGCCTAACTTTTGCTCAACTTCATCCAATAAATCAAAAGCATCCTTACCTTCACGATCTAGTTTATTAATAAACACAATCATTGGTATGTTGCGCATTCTACAAACTTCAACAAGCTTTTCGGTTTGTTCCTCAACACCTTTTGCAACATCAATAACTACAATAACGCTATCAACAGCAGTAAGTGTTCTAAAGGTATCTTCGGCAAAATCCTTATGTCCAGGCGTATCAAGGATATTGATTTTTATACCATTGTATTCAAAAGCTAAAACAGATGTTGCTACCGAAATTCCACGTTGTCGTTCAATTTCCATAAAGTCGCTTGTAGCTCCTTTTTTAATTTTATTACTTTTTACAGCACCAGCTTCTTGTATGGCACCACCAAATAGTAATAACTTTTCGGTAAGGGTTGTTTTACCTGCATCAGGATGCGATATAATACCAAAAGTTCGTCTGCGCTCTATTTCTTTTAAAAAACTCATATTGTTTGTTACAATTGGGATGCAAAGATAGGATTAATAACTACAAAAAAATATTGAATTAAATCGTTTTTAAATTCTACATTATAGTTAACATCTATATATTTACAACTTAAATTTATTTATAGAAATGTACAAGGTTCTCAAGGCCATATTATTGTTGTTGTTTAATAGTTTTGCTTATTCTCAAGATGATATAACTACAAATTATGACAATTACGTTTTAATAAACAAGATTGAATATTTTGTTTTAACTAATCAAATAGATTCAATCTCTGGTTATACATCTAAAGCAAAGAAAACTCCTTATTTAAATTTATTGGAACGTATTATTAGCGGTAAAAAAGTAACATATCTTGAGTATTATAACTTTATAAAGAAAATTAGTGGTAGAATTGATTTAGATTATTCTAAGGTTTCAGATTTTATAAATAATCAAATTATAGAACCTACAGATGAGACACATATTGATTTAAATTATGTAAAAATTAAATGGCTACAAATAAGTAAACTTAGAGACGAAGTAACTATTGAATCTGCCTCTAAAGAACAAAATAAATTAGAAGATTACATTGCTAATTTTGATAAAAACGAAATAGATGTACGAAAAGCATTGTTGTATGCTAGTACACATGAAATAGTGTTATACACTATTGAAAATGATTTAGAAAATGGTAAAAAACTTTGTCTAGAAAACTTAGAAGAGGCAAAGCTATTAAATGATAAGGAACTAATAATAGCCTCTTTATATCACTTATGTGATTTTTTAATTTTAGAAGGAAAATTAACTGAATATATTAATACTTGTGAAAAAGGCTTAGCTATTGAAGCAACATTAAAAGAAAAATCGCCATATTATGTAGGCACCATAATTCATGCCTTAGATGCATACATATATAAGGGCGGTGATAATAAACGGGTAGAAGAACTATTAGGGTTATTAGACAACGATATAAATACTAAGCCTTTAATTTATTCTCTATATGCTAAATATTTAGGAAATTTAGACTTAGAAAGTACATCGGCAAAAAATATTTTTAATCAATTAGAAGTATCAAACTTAAAAGAATTTTCAACTAAAGTAGAAAGTTTGGGAAGCCAAGTTCTAAACCCAAACGATTTTTATCATTTACTTAACGAAATATCAATAATGCTTCAAAAGCATAATTATTTAAACGAAGCATTAGATTATAAAACGAAAAGTGTTTTACAAACTAGAATAATTTATTCTGAAGATTTAGCAAACTCACTTGCAAACGAAAAAGCAAAACAAGCAATAAACCAAAAGGATTTAGAAATTAAGCACGAAAAAGAACGTACTAATTTATATCTAATTATTGCAATATTAATAGCAGTTTTATTTATAATTACAATCTTTACTTTAGTTAAAACCCAAAAACAATCCGCAATTTTAAAAGATAAAAATACCTTAATTAAAAAAACTCTTAAAGAAAAAGAATTACTTATAAAAGAGGTTCACCATAGAGTAAAAAACAATTTTCAAATTATATCTAGCCTATTAGAAATTCAAAATCAAGGAGTTGAAGATAAAAAAGCCTTAGAAATGGTAAAGCAAAGTCGTAATAGAATAAAATCTATGGCGATAATACATCAAAAGCTTTATCAAAATGAAGATGGATTGATTGATTTTAATGATTATATCCAAATTCTTGTCAACGAGCTATCAACTATATATGTTTCAAATAAAAACATTGAGACCAATATAGAAATGGACAACCTTTATTTTGATATTGATACAGCAATTCCTTTAGGTTTGATAATTAATGAATTATTAACAAATGCCTATAAGCATGCTTTTAAGGAAAAGGTAATTGGAAAGTTAGATATTAAAATTAAAAGCCAAGGTAAGGATACTCACGTCTTAACATTTTCTGATAATGGTAGCGGTTTCTTAAAAAAAATTGATATTAATAAAATTAAAAGTTTGGGATTACGCTTAGTTAGTAGATTAACAAAGCAACTTCAAGGCGAATTGACAATTAAAAGTGATAAGGGTGGTTCAACAATAGAAGTTGTTTTTATGAGTATTCAAGCTAGAAAACGCATTTTATAAATTAATTGTTCATGGATAAAGTAAAAGTATTAGTAGTTGAAGATGAAATTATTATAGCAGATAATATATGCAACGTTATTGAGAAATTAGGCTATTATGCATTAGAACCAGCTATAAATTATACTGAAGCTTCAGAGCTAATTAAAAGCGAATCACCGGATATAGCAATTTTAGATATTCAGCTTTCTGGTAGTAAAACTGGAATTGATTTAGCAAAGGATATTCAAGAAGAAAATAAATTCCCATTCATTTTTCTAACATCTAACGCAGATAAAGATACATTGAACGAGGCAAAAATGGTTATGCCTTCGGCTTATTTAATTAAACCTTTTTCTAAAGAAGAGCTATTTACATCTATAGAAGTTGCTCTTTATAACTTTTCTCAAAAAGAAGGAAAACTTAAAAATGAAGGTTTAATTATTAAAGATGCCATGTTTGTCAAAGAAGGTGGTGCTTATCATAAAATTATGTTTAATAAAATCTCTTTTATAAAAAGTGCGCATATATATGTTGAAATTAATTTAATCAATGGTGAAAATTATATAGTACGTAGCAGTTTAAATGAACTATTAAATAAAATTGATAATTCATTTATTAGAGTACATCGTAGCTACATTATTAATGTTCACTATCTAGATAAAATTGAGTCAACAACACTTAAAATTAATCAAGAAATTATACCAATTAGTAAAAAATATAGGCAAGAACTAATTAATAAAATAAATTTTATTTAAATAGTTTCATTTTTTTTTCAACACTTCGTTAAGCCTAAATTTATATTCATAACACTTTTCTATTCGTTTATAACAAAAATTTAAAAACTTTCATTTTCTATAATTTTTAGTGATAAGAATATTCCTGCAAATTAATTTGTTTTTAATATTTCAACGTCTATATTTGCACTTAATCTATGAAAAATGTATTTCATGGATTTTTATTGTTAATCAATTGTTAATTTTTTTAAATAAATATTCCTAAAAAATGAAAATTTTTACTCAATTATTATTTAGTAGTAAGAAATCTTGGAAATTTTTGTTAATGCTCCTTTTCTTTAGTGCTAACTTTACTTATGCTCAAAACTATGAGCTAGTAACTGTCAACTCAGTATCTTCTGGTAGCGGAACTGATAATACTTTATTTAATGTGTCATCACCAACAATTCCTTCTCTAGCTTTCATAAGAGCTCAACGAATTCTTGGCCCTGCATTGGGATACTTCGAACAAAACGGTGACAATATCAGATACCGAATTTCATCAGCAACACCTGGAATTCCTAATAACTACAGTAGAATTAGATTTACCTTTTTACAAGCCGATGGTATTACTTCAATTCCAGTGAACGATTTTCGATTTGTAATTAATGACATAGATGGTCCCAATAATGAAGCATTAGCTACAGATTGTGGATCTAATGTACGTTTTTCAGCTACTGCCATTCCAACAAACTTAATAATAGATAATGTACCTCCAGATTTAAATGCTGTTGGAACTGTAAATGAAAGTAATGGCCCAACAAGTAGAGTCATGTACGAATTCAATGACGTTGCTGTTATCGAGTTTGATAATTATGCTAACAATAATTATCTAAAAGATTTTGATATGAATGATAACGATTTCCCTATTGGAACACCTTTATACGCAGTATGTTTAGGTGATGCAGATGGCGATGGGGTTACTGACGATTTAGACTTAGATGATGATAATGATGGAATTTTAGACCTTGTAGAAGCTGGCGGAAACGACCCAAATGGAGATCATGATGGAGATGGATTGCCAAATTTTCTTGATATCGTAGATAATACTGGAGACCATCCAACCTATATTGCA
Organism: uncultured Flavobacteriaceae bacterium; assembly: GCA_963975205.1. Classification (GTDB taxonomy): domain Bacteria; phylum Bacteroidota; class Bacteroidia; order Flavobacteriales; family Flavobacteriaceae; genus Pontimicrobium. The sequence goes on from CAXBFU010000042.1 coordinate 6,068, forward strand.
AACGCTGATGGTACAATAACTGATTATACCGATTCTAATGGTGATGGTGTACCTGATGTTTATGAAGCAAGCGCAGATTCCGATTCTATACCTAATCATTTAGATACAGATTCAGATAATGATGGTTGTCCAGATGTAGACGAAGTTTATGGCTCTGGAACAGATACTGATAGTAATGGACAATATGGATCAGGTATACCAGTTGTTGATGGTAACGGATTGGTTATTGCTGCTGGTGTAACAGGAACTACATATAATACATTGCCTAACGATGCAGATTCAAATGGAACAGATGACTATTTACAGCCGAGTATTGCTTTAGTTGGTATTACAACACAACCTACAGATAATTTATTAGTAGCTAATGGTTCTACACAATTATTTACTGTTGTTGCAAACACATCTGGTATTGGAACTCCAGTTTCATATCAATGGCAGGAAGATTCAGGCTCTGGATTTACCAATATAACAAATGGAGGAATATATAGTGGTGCAACATCAGCCACACTTACTTTAACAGGAGTTAGTGCGGCTATAGATGGAAATACATATCAAGTCATTTTAACAACTCCTTCTTATGTGTGTGACAGCGATTTTACATCTACTTTAGCATTACTCACTATTAATATTGATTCTGATGGCGATGGAGTCCTTGATGGAGATGAAATTTCAGACGGAACAGATCCAAACAATGATTGTGATTTTGTACTGGCAAGCCAAAGCGTAGCGACCAGTGCAGCTTGGAACACAGC
>CAXBFU010000043.1:0-4446 GCA_963975205.1 uncultured Flavobacteriaceae bacterium
TCAATTATTCACGATGTAAATAATTACATCTGACAATTAAAAAACAAATAAACATAAACAGATGAAAGAAATAAAAGCATTTGTAAAACCAAATAGGATACAAAAAATTATAGAAGCCTTGACCGATAATGGGTTTAAAAGCATGACCTTATCTCAAGCTGAAGGCACGGGAGCCTTTAAATCCAAAGGCGCAAGACCTTCACTTGATTTTCGTGTTACGGATAGCCCAGTAATTAAAATTGAACTGGTCTGCCAAAATGAAGAAGCCCAAACAGCAATTGAAATAATTTCAACTAATGGCAAAACCGAAGAACCAGCTGACGGTATTATTTATATTACCAATATTGAAGATGCCTTTCAAATTAAGACGGGAGATTCCTTAAAGCGCTTTAATTTATAACATAATGGCTGTTTTAGAGCAAATATTAGAGAATAATAATGTAAGACCAACAGCAATGCGTTTGTTGGTCTTACAATTCCTCTTAAGTAAAAAAGTAGCAGTCAGTCTAACAAATGTTGAAGAGTATTTTGATAATTCTGAAAGAACAACCTTGTACCGCACTCTAAAAACCTTTGTTGAAAGCGGTATTGCACATCAAATTGATGATGGCACAGGAATAACCAAATATGCATTATGTGAAGAAAGTTGCAATTGCGAAATTGAAACCGATTTGCATTTGCATTTTCATTGTAATAACTGTAACGAAACCATTTGTTTGACAGATCATAAGATTCCTCAAATTAAAGTACCTAATGGTTTTGTTTCAGAAAATGTAAACTTGGTAGTCAAAGGTATTTGCGATAAATGTAGTAGCTAATAATGCACTTCCATTGCACTTAATAAAATAGCATCTTTGGGTGTTAAAATTTTATTATGAAAAAAAAGAAACTTAATTTAAGAGACATAAATCCCAATTCTGAAAAAAAACATAGTCACGATGATGGTCACAATCATAGTAGTTCATCAAATAATTTAAAAGTATATATTCCTGGAATCATAAGTTTTACAATGCTTATGATTGGGATTACTTTAGACTATTTTAACGCAACCATTTTTAAAGATTGGTTGCGTTTAGGATGGTATATCGTAGCATATTTGCCTGTAGGACTCCCTGTTGTAAAAGAAGGTTGGAAAAGTATTAAAAGAGGAGATGTTTTTACAGAGTTCTTTTTAATGTCCATAGCAACCATTGGAGCATTCGTAATCGGCGAATATCCAGAAGGTGTTGCGGTTATGCTGTTTTATGCTGTTGGAGAGCTATTTCAAAACGCAGCAGTAAATAAAGCCAAAGGTAATATCAAAGCATTATTGGATGTACGCCCTAAAGAAGCGAACGTTTTTAGAAACGGTGAAATAGTAAGAGTGAGCCCTGAAACGGTTGCAATTGCTGAGAAAATTCAAATTAGAGTTGGTGAAAAAATTCCATTGGATGGGATTTTAATTTCCAAAAAAGCGTCACTTAATACAGCAGCCCTAACAGGTGAGAGTAAACCTGACACTATTTCCAAAGGCGCAAACGTATTTGCAGGAAGCATAAATTTGGAAAGTGTTATTGAAGTTGAAGTTACAAAGGAATTTAAAGATAGTTCCATTGCAAGAATATTGGATTTGGTACAGAACGCAACAGCACGCAAATCAAAAACAGAATTATTTATTAGACAGTTTGCACGCATTTATACACCAATCGTTGTGTTTTTAGCAATAGGTGTTACGTTATTGCCCTACTTTTTTGTAGATGATTATGTGTTTAGGGATTGGTTGTATAGAGCCTTAATTTTTTTGGTGATATCGTGTCCTTGTGCTTTGGTTATTTCCATTCCGTTGGGCTATTTTGGCGGTTTAGGTGCTGCATCAAAAAAGGGAATTTTATTTAAAGGTGCTTCGTTTTTAGATGCCATGACCAAAATAAATACTCTGGTTATGGATAAGACAGGTACAGTTACAAAAGGTGTTTTCAAAATCACAAAAATCAAAGCTATTAATTGGGATGAAAAAGAATTTATGAAATATCTCATGGCTATGGAAGAACAGTCAACACATCCCATTGCCAAAGCCATTTTAGAATATAAAGAAGAAGGCGCAAATTTTGAAGCTTCCGAAGTATCAGAAATAGCAGGAAAAGGGCTGAAAGGAATCGTAAATGGGAAAACTGTTTTAGTTGGAAATAAAGCCTTAATGGCTGCAAATAATATAAAGGTTTTAGACGAAACAGAAACCATTGTAGAATCTATAGTATTGGTGTCGATAGATAATGCATTTACAGGATATGTTGTTATTGCAGATGAATTAAAGGAGGATGCGAAAGAAACGATTACAGCATTGCATAAAGTGGGTATCAAACATATAATCATGCTCTCTGGCGATAAGGATTCCATTACACAACAAATAGCTTCCGAATTAGGTATTGAAAAGGCAATAGGAGGATTATTACCAGAAGATAAACTAAATGAAGTTGAAGCATTAAAACAAAACCCCAATTACAAAGTTGCATTTATAGGTGATGGCATTAACGATGCACCAGTTTTAGCAGCAAGTGATGTAGGTATTGCCATGGGCGGCTTGGGAAGTGATGTAGCGATTGAAACCGCAGATGTTATTATTCAGACAGACCAACCGTCAAAAGTGGTAAAAGCTATTAAAATAAGTCGTTCCACCCGAAAAATAGTCTGGCAAAATATAGCATTGGCATTTGGTGTAAAAGTGATTGTCCTAATTTTAGGAGCTGGTGGTTTGGCTACAATGTGGGAAGCCGTATTTGCAGATGTTGGTGTCGCTTTATTAGCCATATTGAATGCTGTTAGATTACAAAGAATGACTTGGAGTTAAAGCATATTACTATGAATAGAAAAGCACATTGGGAAAACGTTTTCAAAACAAAATCCTTGAGCGAAGTGAGTTGGTATGAAGTCGTGCTAGAAACATCGTTATCATTTTTTAAGGAATCCAATATTCCTAAATCTGCAAAAATCATTGATATTGGTGGTGGCGATAGTTTTTTGGTTGATAATTTATTAAAGTTGGGATTTAAGGATATCACCGTGTTGGACATCTCTGAAGCTGCACTAGATAGAGCTAAACAACGTTTAAAAGACCAATCAAGGAAAGTAAAATGGATTATAGCCGATGTTGCTGATTTTTCACCAACAGAACATTATGATTTTTGGCACGATAGAGCGGTATTTCATTTCTTAACAGATGAACAAAGTATAAAAAACTATGTTGAAACCGTTCAAAAACACCTTCATAGGAACGGTAATTTAATTGTTGGTACATTTTCTGAAGATGGCCCAAAAAAGTGCAGTGGTTTAGAGATAAAACAATATTCAGAAACCACAATGACCAATCAATTTGAAAATGTATTTTAATAAAATTAAATGCATTAAAATTGACCATAGAACCCCCTTTGATACGAATCAAAATTTCGTGTTTTGCTGGTTTAAAGAAAATAGGAGGCATTTCACTATAATCAGTTAGCAGACGATAATGCCAATTTAATTTTGAATGTAAAAGAAACTTATTTTATAATTATAAAGGCGCTTTCATGCTTTTATCTGGAGGTGAATAAGGAAGAATATGTTTTTAAAAAAATACGCAACCTTTTCACTAAAGAAACATCTTACAAAGGCATGGTTCTTGATAAACCTATTTGAACTAAAAACTAAACTAAATGAAACAATCAATTCTCTTAATTACCTTACTCTGTACATTGATGTCTTTTTCACAAGAATCAAACGATAATTTTGATACCTCGAAACGAGATGAACTAAAATTAAACATGACCAATCTAATTATCTTTAAGTGGTTAGATGTAGGTTATGAAAGAATTATTAATGAAGAATCATCTTTTGGTGTTGGGACGCTAATTAGCCTTGATGGTAATCAAGATACTGGATTGGACGAATATAGAACCTTCTCAATTACACCTTATTACAGACATTTTTTTTCTAAGAAATATGCCCAAGGATTCTTTATTGAAGCTTTTAGCATGTTGCATTCTGGAAAAGATGAATTTTATTATAATAATTATGACCCTTTTGATCCATACGTTGAGAAAAAATACACCGATTTTGCAGTTGGAATTTCTGCTGGAGCAAAATTCATGACTAAACGAGGGTTTGTTGCCGAAATATACTTAGGAATAGGAAGGGATTTACTTGGCAATAGCGACATTGAAATTGTTGGTCGTGGAGGGATTGCCATTGGATATAGGTTTTAAAAAATGTACGTATTAATAGAGGCTTTCTAAAAAGTAATCTTTAGCGTTATATTGAGCGCAGTCGAAATATCTAACATTCTTATATTTAAGATTCTTCGACTGCGCTCAGAATGACAAATTATAGTTATTCATTACTTTTCAGGTAACCTCTTTTTTGTTTTTGGATACCGAAACAGGCGCATTCAGAATTTAGCTAAGTTTTAGAATACACCACAAAAAAATCCAAGAT